>NZ_JBIAYW010000037.1:0-73179 GCF_042898305.1 Dactylosporangium sp. NPDC000521 | reverse complement strand
CAAGGAACGCTGACTGGGTGACATCCTCGGCCAGCGACCAGGATCCGGTGAGCTTGAACGCGTGGTTGTACACCGCCCGCGCGTAGCGGTCGAACTACTTTCCCTCCCGCGATCCGTCGGAGGTCATGGCGCCCTGTCCCGGTACGGCGGGCAGGAAGACGTGGGCATGGCCGTGGCCGGCGTCGATGTTGAGCTGGTCGAGTTGGGTGCCGCCGACGGCCCAGGTGGCGACGGCGACGTCGCGAAGTTTGCCGGCATGGGCGAGCTGGGCGGGCTTCGACGAGGCGGGGGCGGTGAGTGCCTGTTCGTAGGCGATGACGGCCTCGTGGAGGGTACGGGTGGCGGCGCTGAGTCCACCGCGGGCGATGTTGACGCCGGTGCCGGCCGACGGTGGGTTGTCGAACCCGGCGACGGCCTTGGCAGTGGTGGTCCGCCATGCGGTGACCTGCTGCGCGGCGGCGTCGGGTCCAGGAGCAGCAGCGCCGGGCGGGACAGCGGCGGCGAGTCCGTCAAGGACGGGGGCGAGGGCGTCGCGGACATGCCGGGCCTGTTCGGTCAGGGCCACGATCTGTTCGGCGTCGCGTTTCGCGTCCGCAGCCTTGATCTTGTCGATGGCCTCTTGCGTGTCGGAGCGCGGGTCGGCGGTCGCCGCGCCGATCGGGCCGCCCAGCAACGCGCCAACCGCCAGTGCCAGCACGATCCACACCCAGGGCAGTCCGGTGCGCGGGCGTTGCGGAACGGCGGTGGGGCGACGCTTGGTCTTGCTGCTCACTGCGGTGACTCCTCGCTCACGATGACAGCCGTCATCGAGACGGTCCGCCGCGACCACCCGATCCTGCTCAGCACGCACCCGGTGCCGCGATCGCCGAATTCTCCCGCCGAGGAGGACCGGGCCGCGGTTCAGGCCTGCCGACACAGTACGGTTTGACCTGCTTCAGGGGAAGACGCATCCCGTCGGAGAGGCGGCGGCCTCAGCTGCCGCGGGCGGCCAGGGCAGCGGCGATGATCGGCCCGCCGGGTGCGACAGCTGGTACGTGGTGTCGCGCCCGACCTGCAGGCGTTGCACGACCTGCGCCTGGCGCAACACCCTCAGGTGCTGGGACACCAGCGTCTGGGTGGCGCCGACTGCGTCGACGATCTGGTGGACGTGCGGCTGGTCGTGCCGCGCGAGCAGCTCGACGATCGCAAGCCGGATCGGTGCGGCGAGCGCACGGAACAGCGCGCTGGCGGCGTCGTACTGCGCCAGCGTCAGCGCGCCAGACGTAGCGTCGAGGCGCTGGTCGAGGGCCTGGTCAGGGTTGGGTGACAACCGACGCTCCGGTCTCAAGAGGTGCCCGGTCCGTGACTCGGTGACGGCGGTGCAGCCACCGGGCGAGCAGGCTGTGGCGTGATCCGACGAGCATCGAGACGGCAGAACAGGTGGTGGCGGTCAGGCTGATCGCAGCGCCCGCGGCGACGTCCCAGGTGCGGGACAGCAGCAGCCCGCCGATGGTGCTGGCGACGGCGATGCTCACGGCGACGGCGGTCATGGTGGCGATCCGGTCGGTCCAGAGCCGGGCGGCGCCGGCCGGGGCAACGACGAGGGCGAGGGTGAGAACGGTGCCGACGGCCGGGACGGCGATGACCACGACCGCTGAGATGAGCAGCAGGAGGCCGAAGTCGATGGCGGTGGTGCCGTACGCCGTGCCGGTGGCCGCGTGGCCGCCACCGCCCGAACACGACCACCACTCGTCGAGGCGGGCCGCATCCCCGTGGATGCCGGCTACACCGTTCTCGGCAGAGCGCGTCGCTTTGCCGCGCACTGCACTCCGTCAGCCGCCGAACGCCTGCAGAAAGGTGCGCACCGCGGCCCGGGCGACGGCGACGAGTTCGCGGCACACGGTGCGCACCGACACGTCCAGCTCGACGGCCAGGGCCCGCTCGGTCACCTTGCCGCCGGACTGCAGCCGCAGCAGGAGCGCAAGCGGTCGGTCCGCCCTCATGCCCGCCTCCTCGCTGACACAGGATGTCGGCCGTCCACTCCTACCTGATGCCGACCTCGCCGCCAAGGTCGATACGGACCCGTAGCCCGACTCCCGCACCGGCCTCACGGTCATCGCCGCTTCCGCGCGTGACACAGCTGCCCGCTGCCACCGTCGGTTACACAGACACGACGGCGGCGTTGGTGGATGGGCAACCGGGTGAACCTGCGCCGGGCGGCCGGGGCGCCGTCACGCCGTGCCGGTGATGGGGGGCGGGTCGAAGTAGTGGACCTCCTCGCGGACGATGGCCCCGTCGGCGACCGTATACAGGCAGAGCTTCACGGCATCGGTACGCCGGTTCGTCGCACGATGGGTCTGGTCGAACGTGAAGCGGACCGCGAACCGGTCTCCGCCGACGAACGGGCCATCCGCGTGCACGTGGTGGATCTCGAGATCAGCGGTCAGCCGTTCGGCGTTGCCCAGGACGGCCGGCAGCCCGCGCAGCTCCACGTGCGCGCCGCCGGTCTCCGCGGGCGCGACCCGGACCACGCCCGGGTCGAACAGCCGCAGCGCGAGCTCCATCCGGCCGGCCCGGAAGGCCTCGACGTAGCGCCGGGCCACCTCGTCGACTGTCGGCGGCCGGAAGTCACCGGCGTGGTCGCGGGCCCACTGCGCGAACGACCGGGCCGGTGATCCGGTCAGCTGCCGTACCGTGTCCGTCACCGGCTCGGGCGTGCCGACGAGCGTCGCCCAGTAGGCCAGCGCCGCGTCGGCGAAGGCCGGCTGCGCCCAGCTCAGCATCTCGGCCCGGGCCTCGTCGGGGCCGGACTCCTCGGCCGTCGCCGGCCGCCCCGTCGCCACCCCGATGAGGCGCACCTGCTCCGCCTGCGTGATTGCCGCCGGCCCGGTGAGAGGGTACGCCCGCCCGCCGTGCCCGTCGCCCGTCATGACCACGACGGCGGCCTCGGCGATGTCCCGCTCGTGGATCAACGATCGCGCTGCCGCCAGGTAGGGCGCGCGGACGGGGCGCCCGGCCCGGACCGCCGGCGCCCACTGCAGCGTGTTGGTGGCAAACCCGCTGGGCCGCAGAAACGTCCACTCGGCGCCGCTGCGCCGGACAGCGTCCTCGACCTCGCCCCACACGCCGCTGGCCGCCGGCGGTGCGTCGTCGCGCACGCTCATCGCCGAGACGTACACGACCCGTCGCCCTTGGTCGCCGAGGACACCCGCGACGCCGTCGATGCCTTCGGCGGTCATGAAGGGCCAGATCAGCAGTACCGCGTCGATGCCCGCCGACGCGGAGCGCAGGGCGTCGAGGTCCCGCACGTCGGCGCTGACGCGCTCGACGCCTTCCGGCAGCCCGCTGGCGTCGCGGGCCAGCCCCCGCACGGCCACGCCCCGCCCGCGCAGCAGCTCCACGACATGCCGGCCGATGTTGCCGGTCGCCCCGATCACCAGGGCCCGCTCGATGTCAGTCACGCGGACCATGCTCAACAGTGAACCGAGGTTCACGTCAAGAGCGCTAGGGTTGGCCCATGCCGGCCGAAACCATGGCAATGCTCCCGATCGGCGATGTGTCCCGCCGCACCGGCGTGCCCGCCTCGACGCTGCGCTTCTACGAGCGGCAGGGCCTCATCCGCAGCCACCGCACCGCCGGCAACCAGCGCCGCTACGACGACGTCGCGCTGCGCAGGGTCGCGTTCGTCCGCGCGTCGCAGCGCGTCGGCATCGGCCTGGCCCAGATCCGTGAGGTGCTGGCGTTCCTGCCCGAGGACGCGCCCCCGACCCGCCAATTCTGGCAACGGGCCTCCCAGTGCTGGGGCGAGGTCATCGACCAGCAGATCGCCCGGCTGGAGCGGGAACGCGCCCACTTCAGCGCCTGCACCGGCTGTGGATGCCTGTCCTTCGGTGCCTGCGAACTGGTCGACCCGCGCTGAGGTCCCCGCACTGGTCGCTGCCGGGCGTCGCAACCCCACGCGTGGCACGCGAAGACCGCGTCACCGACGACGCGGCGCACAGGCCGCGGGCCCTCGCACGGCTGCGCGCCGGGTAGCTGCACCACCTGCAGGCCGAAATCGACCAGCTCGACAGGACGGCAACCCGTCGCGGTACCGCCGGGGCGTCACGATCGCCGCCCATGAACCCGGCCAGGAGGCCGAGCTCAAGACACACAACAACGGTTCGGCGGCGATCACCGCGCAACAGGCCGAGTGCACCGGTGGCGGCCGGAACATCGGCTTCCGCGTGCCGGAAGAACGTCGTGAACTCTCGCACGAGCCCGTACGCGAGTGAGCGCGAACCCGTACGTCATCCCGTCGTCGAACGTCGGCCCGCCCGCGAACCCGATGACCAACTCGGACGCGTCCGCGAACAGGATCCCGAACCCGAGCACGCCGGCCAGCCGAACGAGGATGGAGTCGCCGGTGTGGCGCCACCGGATCTGATGCGAAGCCGTGGCCGCGGCCCGTTCCGGGGGTCGCGGCCGTGCTGCTCTACCGCAACCTGAGCGACTTGAGGGCCGCTGCCTCGCGGGTGCGGCCCTGGCTCTCGTAGAGCGTCAGCGCCGAACGCCGGGCCGATGTCGCCTCGGCGTCGCGGCCGAGGGTCAGAAGGACGTCGGCGAGGTGCACGAGCGTGTCGGCTTCCTCGTAGGTGTCGCCGAGCGCCCGGCGCAGGTCCAGTGCGGCACGGTAGTGCTCAAGGGCGTCGGCGGGCCGCCAGCTGTGGTGGGCGATGTACCCGAGGCTGTCCCTGGTGTACGCCTCGATCTCCCGGAACCCGTGGACCCGGCTCAGCGAAAGTGCCCGCCGGCAGTATCGCTCGGCGGGCTCGAACTCCTGGACGCGGGCGTGGTACCAGCCGGCCGCGTTGAGCGCCTCGGCCTCACGGGCTGGGTTGCCCAGTCCGGAGCGGATGCGCAGGTTCTCCCGAGCGTGGTGCAGTGCCTGCCGATCGTCGCCGGCCCGTTCCCAGGCCAGCGCCAGGTTGAGGTGTGTCTGGGCCTGGCCGTCGGCGTCTCCGGCCGCTGCGAAGCCCGCCGCAGCCCGCTCCAGGTGGTGCAGCGCAAGGTCGTGCCCGCCGAGCGGGACGTGTGCGCGACCCAGCAACCGGTGGCACAGCGCCGCCGCGGCCGGGTCTCCGGTGGTGGCCGGGAGCGCGGCTCGCAGCGTCGCGACCCGCTCGGCGAGCCGGCCGCCGCGCCAGTGGAAGGTGTCGAGGGCCCAGGCGAGGCGCCACACCGCTGCCTGCGAACCGTGCTCGGCCGCCGCCTGCTGGGCCGCGGCGAGACACTTGTGCTCGGCGGCGAACCAGTCCATGGCCTCGGAGTCGGTGAAGGAGCGGGTGACGGCGACGCCGTCGAGCGGGGTGCGGTGTGGTGCCAGTGCGCGGTCGGCGGCCACGGCGGTGTCGGCGTACCAGTTGGTGAGCCGCTCCCGGGCTGCGGCGATCACCTCGGCCGGCTGGTCGTGGGCGCAGCACTCGGCGGCGTACAGGTGCACGAGGTCGTGCATGCGGTACCGGCCGGGCGCATGCTCCTGGAGGAGATGGGCGGCGGTGAGCCGGCGCAGCGCGGCCCTGGCCGATCCGGCTGGCTGCCCGGTGAGCGCCGCGGCGGCCGGAATGCCGATGTCGGGCCCGGGCGCGTCGCCCAGCAGCCCGAAGATCCGCGCGAGAGCGGGCTCCAGGGCCTGGTAGGAAGCGGCGAAGACGGCCCGTAGGTCGGCCCCGAGGTCGTCGGCGTCCAGGGCGTCAAGCCGCGCCGCCCGGTCGCTGAGCTCCTCGGCGAGCGCGGCCAGTGGCAGCGCCGAGTGGATGCGGGCCCGGGCCGCGACGATGCTCGTGGCGAGGGGCAGCCCGGCGCAGTGGGCGACGAGCGCGGCGGCGGCCTCGGGCTCTCGCGCTGCCCGGCCCCGGCCGACGTGGCGCATCAGAAGCTCCCGCCCCTCGGCGCTGGGCAGTGCGTCGAGGGTCATGGGCCGGGCGCCCGTGGTGGTGACCAGTCCGGCCAGCTGCCTGCGTCCGGTGACCAGGACCATGCAGGCCGGGCTGCCGGGCAGCAGCGGTTCGATCTGGGCGGTGCTGCGGGCATTGTCGAGCAGCACGAGTACTCTGCGGCCGGCGAGGAGGCTGCGGTACAGCGTCGCCCGGTTGTCCAGATCGTCGGGGATCTCGCCGGGTGCGACGCCGAGTGCCTCCAGGAAGCCGCGCAGGGCGACGGTCGCCGGGACCGGCTCACCGGTCGGGTCGAAGCCGCGCAGGTCGGCGTAGAGCTGCCCATCGGGGAACCGCTCGGCGTTGCGGTGTGCCCAGTGCAGGGCGAGCCAGGTCTTGCCGATGCCACCGATACCGCCGATGGCCGCGATCCCCATCGTATCCGCGGTGGCGATCCGGTCCAGCTGAGCCAGTTCCCCGGCCCGCCCGACGAACACCGCTGGCGGTGCCGGCAGCTGCCGGGGCGGGTTGCCGGCCGACGCCGGGACGGCCGGCACGACAACCGGGGGAACCGTGCCTGCCAGCAGTTGCTTGTGCAGTCGTTGCAGTGCCTCGCCCGGGTCGTTGCCCAGTTCTTCGCGCAGCCGCGCCCGGGCCAGCCGGTAGTGGGCGAGAGCGTCGGCAGCGCGGCCGACGCGGTACAGGGCGAGCATGAGCTGCCCGGAGGTGCGTTCGTCGAGCGGGTGTGCCTCGGCTCGGGCGAACAGCCCGGCCAGCGCCTCGCCCGCACGGCCGATGCGCAGCCGGACGTCGTCGCGGTCCGCCTCGGCGGCCAGCCGTTCCCGCTCGGCGGTCGCCCGTAGCAGGTTGAAGTACGGCGTGTCGAGGTCGGCGAACGCGGTGCCCCGCCACAGTCCGAGCGCCTCGTCGAACAGCGCCGCCGCGGCCGGGTCGTCGCTTGCGGCCCTGGCCCGCGTGCACAGGTCGCGGAAGCGGTGCAGGTCGACCGTGGCCGGCTCGGCCGCCAGCAGGTAGCCGCCGGCTCGCCGGATCAGCGCCGGCCCGCCGTCGAGGGCGGCTCGTAGCCGGGACAGGTAGCTGTAGAGGGTCGGTGTCGCCCGTCGTGGGCGGGCGTCGCCCCACACCCGCTCGACGAGGTCGCCCGTGCGTACCACCCGGCCGGCGTCGGCCAGCAACGCCGCCAGCACGCCCCGCTGCCGGGCGGGGCCGACCGCGACGGGTACGCCAGCGCGGACGGCCTCGATGGTGCCGAGCAGTCGGAACTCCAACGTCGCCTCGACCGTCCTTCTCCGGGCTGGGGCCGCCGATTCAAGGTTTCTTCAACCTTTGCGCATCCATGATCGCGCATGGTTGTCCCATCACTGGTACCGGCCACGGGGAGGCACCGATGAACACCACATTGACGATCGCCGCAGCGGCAGTCAGCAGCGGATGGAGGTCCTCACCGATCTCGGCCTGACCGGCCAGGACGTGGCCCGCCACGTCACCAAGTGGGTCAGCCGCCTTGACGTGCTCGCCATCCGCGTGCCGGCGACGAGCCGCGCCTGAGCGTTCAACGGCAAAAGTTCCTCAAAGCAGGGCCGGGTGATAGTCCACGGTGGATGGCACTGGGAGTGAAGCGTCGAAGCCCCTGGGCGTCCGGAACCGTTCGGAGTCATTCGTGAACAGTTCCTTCAGTCGCATCGAGTGAAATGCATCGCGATCATTTCCTCCGAAACGGATGGGAGCACATCATGCCGAACCTTCGTCGCAGCCTTACCCGAGTCGCGGGTGTTGCACTGCTCGTCATGGGCGGGCTGGTAGCGGTGGGCCAGCCGGCCTTGGCCGCCGCCCACACATGCAATGGCTCGGAGCAGTTCGTCACCTCAACCACCGGGGCCCGGGTCTGCTACTACGACGACACGGCGACCTACAAGATCTGTGACACCGCGACCGGGAACCACCCTGCGGTGACGATCTACTACGGCGACGGGACCTCGGCGACCTGGCACGAGTACCCGGGCTACAACAAGTGCGGCCCCGAGTACTCCCTGGACTGGGACGCCATCGGCATGCGAGCCCGCAACTACAACGGGAGCACTCTGGTGAATTCGGGTCCCTTGGTCCTCTTCGCGTAGGCAGCGGCCCACCGGGCCCGTCGGCATCCTGCCGGCGGGCCCGTGCTACGGCCCGGCCGGGGACGGGACTGCCTTGAAACGGTGTAACTCGAACAAGAGGGGCATCGTTTGGGATCTGTGACTACCGAGATCAAGACCGCTGACGCGGCCGTGGACGAGTTGTCGGCGACGGTGCCGGTGCAGGCTGGGCCGGTGGACGGGCGGCAGGCCGCGACGGCCGAGGCCCCTGGACCCGGCGTTGGTGGCCCGGTTGGCGGTGCAGGCCCGGGCGCAGGGGGTGCAGCTGCTGGGCCGGGGCGGGGTGCTGCAGCAGCTGACGAAACGGTTCCTGGAGGCGGCCCTCGAAGCGGAGATGGATGCCCATCTCGGCCATGACAAGCACGGCCCGGCTGGGCGCGATGGCGGCAACTTCCGCAACGGGTGGCGGACGAAGACGCTGTTGACCGAGGTCGGGTCGGTGGATATCAGCGTGCCCCGGGACCGGGACGGCAGCTTCGCGCCGGCGAAAGTGCCGAAGCGCTCGCGCCGTCTGGGCGGGGTCGAGGACCTGGTGGTGTCGCTGTCGGCCAAGGGCCTCACGCACGGCGAGCGGGCCCTGCTTCTCCACCGCGGCAGTATCCACGGCCTCGCTTGTCAGGTGCATCTCCTTGATCAGGAGTTACACCGTTTTCACAGTCCCCTGTTGGGGCTTGAGACGGCGATTATGAGGGTCTGTTCGCGCGGGTTGCGGGCCGGTTTTCGCGGGGTGGAGCCGCGCCAGCGGGCGCCTCGACCGGCTCGCCGCCCGCGGCCGCCTCACTTCCCCTCGCCGACCCTGCCTCTGTCACGGGGAAGGAGTGCCCTTGACGGTAGCCCTGGCTACTACGTCGACCTGTCCGTCACATCAGTCAAGCCCAAGCCGACGCGCTGGGCGGCCGCGGCATGGACGATCCGGTCGGCGACCTCGACGGTGCTGAGGAGCTCGGTCAGCATGTCGAGCGGCCACTCGGCCAGCTCGGCCGCGGCGTCGGCCACGATCGCGGTGAAGAGGGCCTCGTCGAAGGGTTCGCCGAGCACGATGTCGCCGCTGCCGCGCATGGCCACGGACGCGCGGATGACCGCTGTCAGCCGCTCCCACCACTCGGGGCCGCCGGGGTCGCCGAGCTCGGCGAACACCCGGTGCGGCGGCTCCCCGACCGACGCGAGCAGGTAGGCGGCGTTGAAACGGGCCAGCCGGGCGGCGACCGACGCGCCCGCCGCCGTGAACTCGGCCGACGCCTGGCGCAGTTCGGCGGCGCTGGACATGGTGGCCTGGCTCGTCGTCAGGTCGGGATAGTCCGAGTCGGCGATCGGCGGGAGCGGCATGACCCAGTTGCCGGAAAAGGGATCGGCCTCGTAGGCGACCAACCATTGGGTGGTCACCGCCCACACCCCGGCGCGGGTCACCGCCGTCTGGCCACGAGCCAGGTGCTGCCAGCGCGGGAGCGGGCCGTCGTCGTCGAGCAGCCGCGGTACGACCTCGGCGTCCACCATGCTCAGCGCCTGTTCGGCGAGGTCGGTCCAGCGCAAGGCCCGCTCGCCGCGCAGCGGGAAACGCAGGCGGATGTCCCCGGCCATGAATCCCTGTCCGTGGATCATGTTTCCGGCGGCGGACCACTGCGCCGCCTCGCACAGCAACGTGATCAGCCGGTAGATGGCCAGGTCGCGGGGGCCCGTACGGGAGAAGTACGTGTCGTGCAGCCAGGCACCGAGCTCTTCCGACGGCCAGGGCGGGTCTTGGCTCAGGAGCTGGGTGATCGACGCGATCTCGGCCGACCGGTGCAGGTCACGCCGCCGCAGCGGCAGGGTCGACGCCTCGGCGACCGCGAGCACGGTCGCGGCCTCGACCAGCGACGGCGAGCCCTGCGTGACGGCGATGGCGAGCGGGAGGAGGCCGGTGCCGAGCGCCAGGCGGACCGCGCCGGCCAGAAGAGCGACGATCCGGCGCCAGCCGAAGAGCCGCCGGAGCACGGGAGTCGTCCCGTTCCAGGGTACGGACTGCCGCTCGACCAGGTAGTGGCGGACCGCCCAGGCGGTGAACGCGAGCACGGCCAGGGCCACGCCGCCCGCCCAGCCGTGCGGGAGCGGAAACGTCCAGGGAGACCGGGCGAGGATCACGGCGGCGGCGACCGCGGCCACCACGACCATCCGGGCCCGGCGCCGCACCGAGCGGATGAGCGCGTGCAGGTCGAAGACCCAGACGAGCAGCTGCACTCCGACCGCGATCGTGGCCACGGTCCACAAGGGATGGTGGTGCCAGAGGACGTAGCCGGTCGGTGCCAGCGCCGCGAGCGTCGCGGCGGCGAGCCAGAACCAGTCGTGCGGACGCGGCGGCCGTACCGCACCCACGCGCCGCGAAGCATCGCGTAGCCGGACCGCGACCGGCCCCCACGCGGACGGGCCCACGTTGATGAGGTTGACGACGGCGCCCGCCACAATCGGGGCCGCCCAGTACTGGACCAGGTCGGGATCGGGTCGCCAGATCGAGTAGCAGACTGCCGCGCCGAGCGCGACGCCCGGCGTCCCGCTCAGCCCGAAGAGCACGAAGCCGACCGCGGCGAGCGCCCACGGGCCGGCCGTGGCGGAGAGCCAGTGCAGCGGGAACGAGAGCGGCCAGGCGAGCAGCGTCCACAGCAGGCCGGCGCCGATCCACGAGCGCGGTAGCACCTGGATGAACGCGGTGGTCCGGGCCTGCTGCTGGTGAGCGATGACCCGGCGGCGCAGCTCGACGCAGCCGGCGGCGAGCACCCCGATCGCGACGGGCCACGACAGCAGGCCGCTGAGCATGCCGCCATCGTCCCGCCCGGAACGAGGACCGGGTGACTACTGTCAGTGATCCGATCGGACCGTTGCGCCGCTGCCGCCGGGTCCGGAAGATCGATGCCGATGCGCAAAACGCTGGTGGTCGCGTCCTCTGCCGTGCTCGGCGCGGCCGGGTGCTTCCCCGCGGCCGCGTTCGTGTCGCACGGCCTCGCCGCGTGCGCGCTCGTCGCGTACGCCGCCTTTATCGCCGGCGCCCTCAGCAAATGGTCGGCGGCGGGCGTCGCCGCTGGTCTCGCGGTTGCCGGGCCGTTCGCGAGCGGCGGCTCCCCGTGGCTGCTGCTGGTCTGCTGGGTCGTCCCGGCCGCGGCCGCCAACCTCCCGCCGAGGCGCCGGAGACCGGACGCCTTCCTGCGCAACCTGACCATTGCGCCGTCGAACAAGGCCGCGATCGCGCCGCGCGTCGAGCCGCAGGTCCGTCTGGTGTCGCTGGCGGCGTATGCGGCCGCGCTCGCCCCGGCAGCGGCCGCGGTGGTTCTCGCTCGGCAGCCGTTACCGCTGCTCGTCGGTGGCCTGGTGTCACTGCTGATGCTCGGGATGCTGGCCGCGCTACGCCCGCTGACCCGGTACAGCCGGCGCGACCAGCAGTTCACGGCGCTGCTGCGCTGGACCGCCGCGGCGCTGGTGGCGGTCGGCCCGATCGGCGGCGCCATCGTGTCGTGGTGGCGTGACCACGTCGCGGCGACCCACCGCGAGGCGCTCGTCGCGGTCGTGCTCGCCGGTTTGCCGGTGCTCATCGCCGAGGTCAACGACCTGCTGCGCCGCCGCCGCGAGATCCGGGCGTCCCGGCGCGACGCTGTGCTCAGCTGGGTCTTCGTACTGGTCGATCAGGGCCTGTTCGCGTTCCTCGCGGGCGTGTCCCATGCCGACCCGGCGTTCCTGCGCTTCGCAGGCTGGCTGGCGCTGTTCCTCGTGCCCTTGCAGGCACGCAACCTGTGGCGGTCCCGGTCGCCCGCGCACGAGCTGCGCCGCCTCGACGCAGGACGGTTCGGGCACATGCGCATCGGCCACATCGACGACTTCGACGCCTGGGTGCACGACGCCGTGATCGCCCGCCGCGACCGCGCACCCGACCTGGCGCTGCTGCACACGCTCGCCGCCGAGACCCGCCTCGCCGCGGCCGGCGCGCCGAACACCGGGCTGCAGATGCTCACCTCCGAGTGGTCCGGCACGGGCCGCGCCGCCCGGCAATGGCTGCGCCGGACCGAGCCGCTGGTGCTGCGGATGCAGTACTACACCGACAACGCCAGCCCGGCCGTCGCGCGGGCGTTCGACCTGGCCCGCGCCGACCTGCTCACCAGCGAGGCCGCGATCGCCCGCCTGGAGTCACGCCGCGAGGAGGAGGCGGCCGCGTACCAGGCCGCGGCCGAGCTGCTGCTGCGGCACGGCCTGCCCAATCTCGCGGCCGAGCGCCTCGTCGACGCCGGGCTGGCGCAACTGTTCTGGCTCGGGCGGCCGGCGCAGACACTCACGACGCTGGCGCCGGTCCTCGACGACCGGCGGGTGACGCCGACGATCCGGCGGATGGCCCTCGCCGCCGCCGGCGCGGCGGCCCGGGTCTCCGGCGACAGCGACCGGGCGCAGGACCTCGACCTGCGGGCCCGGTACACGTTCAGCGGCTGGCTCGACACCTGGCACTACACGCGCGAGTCCCTCGCCGCCGGCCTCGGCCCCGCGTCCGGGGACACCTTCGTGGCGTACCAGCAGCGCGGCTACCAATTCATCACCGCGTGGGCCGGACGCAAGACGCCTCAGCCGCGTCAGCGGGAACGCGGCAAGGTCCAGTACATCCCGACGATCGACACCTCCGATTGGGCGTACGGCCCGGCGCGCACCCTGGCCGAGCGGGCGGCCCGCCAGTGGGGCTACGGGCGCTACGACGCCGCGGCCGACGCGTACGAGCGCGCCGCGGGTCTGCTGGTGCGCGACGGCTACGAGCACAACGCGGTCAACGTGCGCCAGCGACTGGGCCGCGCCCTGTACGGCATCGACCCTCCGCGCGCGATCCGCAACCTGACCGCCGCCCTCGACCTGCAGGAGCAGGCCCGCCTGGAGGTGCTCGACCCCGAGGTACGCATGCACCTCGGCGGTGACACCGAGGACACCTATGAGGACCTGGTCGACCTGCTCGCCGCGGTCGGCCCGCAGGAGAGTACCCGCGCGTTCGAGCTGGTCGAGCACGGCCGCTCCCGCGCGCTGCTGGAGTTGCTCGGCGACGGCCTGCCCGCCGCCGGGCATCTGCCGCCCGAGCTGGCCGCCGAGGAACGCGCGGCGGACGAGCGGCTGAAGGCCGTGCGTGCAGGGCGCCGCGACATCACCGGCCTGCAGAAGCTTCGCCAGGCCAGGGACGGGCTCGTCGCCGTGTGGGACCGGATCGCGGCCGACCCCGCCTCGGCCGAGTACGCCGCTCTGCGGCGCGGCGACCCGCTCACGTTCGAGGACGTGCGGGGGATGCTGCGGTGACCGTTCTCGCCGAATACTTCGTCACCGCCGACAGAACCTGGCTCTTCCTGGTACGCGGCGACCGCGACCGGCCCGAGACGATCGAGGTGCCCCTGCGGCGGGCGGCCCTGCGCGACCTCGTCGGGGAGCTGTTCGGCGCCGAGGGCGAGGGCGAGCCGCTGCGGCGGGCGGACCCCGCGGCGTGGAGCGAGCCGTTCGACGCGTTGGTCGCGCCGCTCGCCGGGCGCGTGCCCGACGGCGAGACGGTGTGGTTCGTACCGCACGACGTGCTGCACTACCTGCCGCTGCACGCCCTGAAACTGCCCACCGGCCTCGTCGCCGAACGCCACCCGGTGTGCTACTCGCCGAGCGCCGGGGCCATGCGCTACTGCCGCCGCAAACGCCAGCCGGCCGGGCGCGCGGTGCGGATCCTCGCCGGTGCACCACCGGACCGGCCGCTGGTCCACGCGTACGAGCAGGCCACAGCCGTGGCCCGGCTCTTCGGCGAGCACAGCAGCCTGTACCTCGGCGACGACGCCACCGCCGAGCGCCTCACCGCCGGCGAGCCGGCCCGGGTGCTCCACCTCGCCTGCCACGGGCTCTTCAACGCCGCCGAGCCCATGCGCTCCGGCCTGATGCTCGCCCAGGACGCGCTGATCACCAGCGAGCAGGTACTGCGGCTCAGCCTCCCCGCCGACCTGGTGACGCTGAGCGCCTGCCAGAGCGGTGTCAACGCGCGCCGGCCCGGCGACGAGCTGATCGGCCTGACCCGCTCGTTCATCTACGCCGGAGCGGCCTCGCTGCTGGTGTCGCTCTGGTCGGTCGACGAGCTCTCCACGAGCCTGCTGATGCGCGCGTTCTACCAGGCCCTGCTGAACGGCGCCGGCAAGGCGGACGCGCTGCGCACGGCCCAGCTCGCGCTGCGCGCCACCACGGCGGCCGACGTGATCGCGTACTGCACCGCAGCCATCGCCGAGCTCGAAGCCGCCCCGGACGCGGGTTCGGCGCAGAATGCCACCGCCCGGGCGCTGCTCGCCGCCGACCTCGCGGGCGCGCGGCTGCGGGCCGGCGACGCCGCGGGCGCGCTCGCCGCCTACACGGACCTGCTGGCGTCCGCGGGACCGGAAGCACCGCGCTACGGCGGCCTGCGCCGGGCCGCCGCGCGCGCCCGGGCGGCCTCGAGAGGACCGGCCACCGTGGACCACGAGCGCACGATGTACGACCATCCCTACTACTGGGCGCCGTTCGCCCTGGTCGGAGACTGGCGATGAACCGGAGGCTGCGCGACGCGGCCGTCGACGCCGACGAGGCCGAGGTCCACCTGCTCGTCGACGAGGCCGGCGAGGTACTGGGCGCGGTCACGGCCGACGGCGACAGTACGCCGGTGGTGGTCGTGCCGGCGGACCTGACCTTCGCCGAGTTCGCCGACTCCGACGCGGTTACGCTGCTGGACCTCGGCGCCCGCTTCGTGGCCCTCGCCGAGGCCGGACAGCCGATCGGCCTGGTACCGGTCGAGACGATCGGCGCGTACCTGGCCGGCGGCGACTACGCGGCCCGGCCGACCACGATGAGCGGCCCGCACGGCGGCAACGCCGACGGCAGCCTGCACGGCGACCCCCAGGTCGGCGTGGCCCGCGTCCGCTGCGCCCACCCCGGCTGCGGCCACGTCAACACCCTCACCTTCTTCGACCCCGACCGGCCGCCGCCCTGCGCGAACCCGGCGCTGCCGCCGCACCCGCTGGCCATCGGGTGATCCCCGACCTCACCGGCAAGGCCGGTAGCCTCCTCGACCGCCGCTTCGTGCTCAACGCGCTGCTGCCCGCGCTCGCCACCCTCGCTCTGGCGGCGGCCGTGGCGGCGCAGGTGAGCGTCGGCACCGGGCGGGCGCTGCGGCGCTGGGACGCGCTGAACAGCGGGCGCCAGGCGCTCGTCGTGGTCGCCCTGATCGCGGCCACGGCCATCCTCGCCGGGCTCCTGGCCGCCAACACGAGCACGCTGGTCCGCTGGCACGAGGGCTACTGGCCGACCCCGGCCGGCCGGCGGCTCGCCGCGCTGGGCCGCGACCACTACCGCCGGACCGGCGCGGCCGGCGACGACTTCCCGCCGCAGACACGGCCCGAGGAGCTCATGCCGACACGGGTCGGCAACGTGCTCAAGGCGGCCGAGATGTATCCGCGGCTGCGCTACGGGCTCGACCCCGTCATCGTCTGGCCGCGGCTGTATCCGCTGCTCCCGCCGTCGTTCGTCACCACGATCGGGGCCGCGAAGGCCGACCTGGAGCTGCACGTCGTGGTGAGCACCCTCGCCACCGCGCTGGGCGTCGCGGGCGGGATCACGCTCGCCGCCGGGCACGCGCCGGCCGGGCTGTTCCTCGGCTGGTACTGGGGTGCGGCGCTGCTCGCGGCAGCCGTGCGGCACGCCGCCGCCGGGCCCGCCCGGCAGTACGCGCTGCAGGTGCGGGTCGCGTTCGACCTCTACCGCGCCGACCTGCTGCACCGCCTCGACCTGCCGGCCGACCCGGCCACGGAACGCGCCACCTGGCAACAACTCGCCCACCTCTGGCAGCTCGGTGTCCCGCTCACCGCCGACGCCACCACGGAAACGCCGCAGCGGCCGGACCTGGACGCGCCGGGGCGGTTCTCCGCCGTACCGCCGCGCATCTGGTGGTGGACGTTGGTGGTGCTGACCGGGCTGGCCGGTCTTGCGCTGACGCGCCGATGACGGTGGCGGCACACCACTCAAGGCCAAGTACTGCTACGGCGGTTCATGACCTTCGAGTGAGTTGAGTTCGGCCGGTCGACGGCGTGGCCGGCCTCGTCGGCCACGCACCGGCGGAGTCGCGTCGACCAGTGGCAGCAGTTCGGTGATGCCGTTGTGGTTGCCGCCGGTCAACGATGCCGCGAGCGGGATGCCGGCGCCCTCGGTCAGGACGTGGTGGCTGTGACGGAGGTCGGTGGCCCCACCAGGACGTCGAGAGCGCCGCCGTTCCCGTCCTGCGCTGAGGCCCTCTCGGCAGGTGACGGATGAGCCCGTGACGCGGCGCGCGGTGCGGACCGGGCGCCGGCCCTGCCCCTCACCCGGCCAGCTGCTCGGCCGCCAGGGCGGTTCCCTCGACCCGGGCGCGTACCTTGGCCCACGCCGTGTCCCGCGACGTGGACACGTCGTCAGCGAACGGAGCGAACCCGCAGTCGTCGCAGGTGCCGAGCCGGTCGGGCGGGATGTACTCAGCGGCCCGTAGCACGCGGTCGCGCACTTGTTCGGCGGTCTCCACCACTGGGTCGACCGGGTCGGTCACGCCGACGAAGATCCGCTGGTGCGGGCGGGAATGCTCAGCGATCGAGGCGAGCACCCGTCCCGGCTCGGGCTCGCCGGCGAGCTGCACGTAGAAGATGCCGGCGTCGATCGCGAAGAGGCTGGGCAGCAGCTCGACGTAGTCCACATCAAGGCTGTGGGTGGAGTCCTGGTCGCCGCCGGGGCACGTGTGCACACCGATGCGCGCCCGCTCCTGCGGAGCGAACCGCTCGAGCACACGGTTGTTCAAGGCCACGAAAGCCTGCAGCAGGGCCTTGGAGGGGTCGAGTTTGATCGAAAGCCGGCCCTCGGTGAAGTCCAGCTGCACGGTCTGAGCGCCGGCGTCCAGCGCGCCGCGGATGTCGGCCTCCGCCTCGTCGACCAGGTCGTCGAGGAACGCCTCTCGGGGGTACCCGTCGATACCGCACTCCGGATACAGCAGGCTGAGCGCGGACGGCGCGATGACCGCCTGCTTGACCGGCACGCTCGCGTGCCGTCGCGCGGCGCTCAGGTACGTCTGCGATCGCGTCGCGTAGCGGAACGGCCCCATGGTGAGGCGGGGAAGCTGCCGCGTATGGCCGTCGGCGAATGGGATGACGGCGCCGTCCGGCGCCAGGGTGTCCAGACCCGACAGCGGGTACGTCGCGAAGCTCGGCTTGCGCTGTTCGCCGTCGGTGACCACAGGTGAGCCGAGCCGCTCAAGGGTGGCGATGGTGTCCCGCACGGCGTCGTCGTACCGCGCGTCCAGAGTGGCCTGCCCGATCCGCCCGGCGGCGTGATCGGCGATGGCGGCCAGCAGCTCCGACGGGCGTGGAAAGCTTCCGATCGGCTCGGTCGGGAGAATCATGGCCGTCAACCTATTGACGGATGACGGGCGGCGCATCTTTCAGCGTGCCCACTTCGGACGGGCGTCGATGAACGGCCAGACTCACGCGATTACTTGAGCGCACGGCTCATCGAGCAGCCCATCGACCCGCTCAGCGAGGGTCACCGCGCTGCTCGCCGTGACCGGCTGTTGCGGACTCTGCGGTGGTGCGCCTCCGGTGAGCTGCGGATGGAACACCGTCTCGCCCTGAAACCTTCCAGTGGGTGCGTGGTGCCGGACACGTGTCGCGAAGCGCACGGACGTGGTCCGTGGGGCGTGGCGGGGTTGCTGGTCGCCGCGTGCGGGGACGGGCGGCGGCACGACGGCGCGGGTCCGAGACGGCGCCGGCCGCGAGCGGCTGGGACCCGCCGCCGGTCTGATCGGCGCCGAGCCCGACCCGGCGACGCGGAAGCACGGTCCGGAGTTGGAGCCCCCACCGCCGGACCGCTCAGCGGGTCACGGCGCGTAGACGCCCTCCCGGACCGGGGTGGCTGCGGATGTGCTGTCGATCCAGCCCTGGAACGTCGGGCGCCACTACCTCAGCTGGGCGCCGCGGCGTTGACGGCGGCGCGGGTACGGGCGTCCGCGGGCACCAGGATCCGCAGGCGCAGCCACGGCGCGTGGGCGGGGCGGCTCTGGGCCGACAGGAACGTGAGGTCGCCGAGCGCCGGGTGCGGGATCCGCTTGCGGGACGGCTCCAGGACCTGCACGTCGTGCCCAGCCCACCAGTCCCGGAAGGACGGGCTGCCCGCGGTGAGCTCCTCGACGAGGGACAGGAAGGCGGGGTCGCCGGGGTGCCGGGCGTGCTCGCTGCGGAAGTCGAGCAGGTTCGCGTGGGCGGTCCGCCGCCACGCCGGTGACCCGGTGTCCCAGCTCGCCGGGTCGAACAGCCACAGCAGCAGGTTGCGCCGGCCGCCCGCCGGGGGCGTGACCAGCCCCGACATGATGATCTCGGCGGCCCGGTTGTGCGCGACCACGTCGAACCGCGGGTCCAGCACGAACGCGACGTGCGGCAGCAGCGCGTCGACGAACGCGGCCGTCTCCTCGTCGACCGGACCGTCCCCGGGCTGCGGCGGGGCCACGGCGGCGAGCAGGAACAGGTGGTCGCGCTCCGACTGGGTGAGCGCGAGGGCGCGGCTCAGCGCGAGCAGCACCTGCGCCGACGGGGTGACGTCGCGGCCCTGCTCCAGCCACGTGTACCAGGACAGGCCCACGCCGGACAGCTGCGCGACCTCCTCGCGGCGCAGCCCGGGCGTGCGGCGGCGGCCCGGGCCCGGGTCCAGGCCGGCGTCCTGCGGGCGCCGCGCCGCGCGGCGGGTCCGGAGGAAATCCGCCAGAGCGGCGCGGCGAGCGGCGCTGGGTGGTGGTGTGGGTCCCACGATGGACCATCCTCTCCCGCCGTCCGCTCCGGGACCGAATCCTGGGCCGGTGACCAACGACGACGTGACCTTCCTCGAGCTCGGCGCGGGCGCCGAGCCGTTCCTGCTCCTGCACGGCGGCGCCGGCCCGCGCTCGATGCTGCCCTTCGCCGAACTGCTCGCCGCGTCCCGCGACGCCCGCGTGATCGTGCCGACGCACCCCGGATTCGCGGGCACGCCGCGGCCCGCGGAGCTCAGCTCCGTCGCGGGGCTCGCCGAGCTGTACGCCGCCCTGCTCGACCGCCTCGACCTCAGCGGCGTGACGGTGGTCGGCAACTCGATCGGCGGCTGGGTCGCCGCCGAGCTCGCGCTCCTGCACAGCCCGCGCGTCGGCCGGGTGGTGCTGGTGAACGCGGTCGGCCTGGACGTCCCCGGCCATCCGGTCACCGACGTGTCCGGCCTCACCCCGGCCCGGCTCGCCGAGCTGTCGTTCCACGACCCGGCGCGCTTCCCGCCGGACCCGGCCCGGCCGAAGCCCGACCTGGCGGCCCTCGCCGCGTACACGGGGATGTCGATGTCCGACCCGGGGCTGCGGGACCGTCTCGCCGGGGTCGACCTTCCCGTGCTGGTCGTGTGGGGCGGGTCCGACGGCATCACCACGCCGTCCTACGGCCGCGCGTACGCCGGCGCCATCCCGGGCGCCCGGTTCACGCTCATGCCCGACGCCGGGCACCTGCCGCAGCTGGAGGCCCCGGACCGGCTCCTGGCCGCGGTCGCCTGACCGGCACCGCGGGCGGCGGACGGAGCCCCCGCCCGGCACCTGCACCGCTCCATGCAGGGGACGGACCAGCGGTGCGGGGCACGTCACTCGGTCGGGCGGGCGGCGAGGCGCAGCTCCAGCATCGCGGCGAAGCGGGCGTCCGGGTCGTGCAGGTCGAGCGGGCCGGCCTCGGCCGCCCGGCGCAGCCGGTACCGGAAGGTGTTCGGGTGCACGTACCTGGCCAGCGAGGCGTACTGGGACTTGCTCGACCGGTTGCGCCAGACCGGCACATCCGTCGCCGCGATGACCGCTCGGGACAACGGTCACGGGGCGGTCAGGCGGCGGACGGCTTCGACCACAGCCGCCCGGCGGCGGTCCGGCTCGACCAGGTCCAGGAACTCGGGCTCGCGTAGCTGCCACATGTTGGCCAGGGCCAGCACGAGGGCGAGGATCTCGCCCGGGGCGATGCGGTCGGTGACGACGCCCCGGCTCTGGGCCTGCGCGATCAGGGCGACCTTCTCGGCCATCGCGGCGGTGGTGGAAGCTCGCCGGGCGGCCGGGTCGCCGCGCTCGAGCTGGTACCAGGCCACGAAGCGCAACACGTCGGGGTGCGCGAGGCCGGCGTCGCAGAGGCGGCCGGCGTACTCCCCCAAATCGTCGGCGTCGATTGGGACGGCCGAGACGGTCTGCTCGACGATCAGGTCGAAGACCGCATCGAACAGGCCGTCCTTGTTCTCGTAGAACGAGTAGACCAGCCCGGCGCTGATGCCTGCCCGCTTGGCCAGCCGGTCGACCCGCGCGCCGGCCACGCCGTAGGCGGAGAACTCCTCCAGCGCCGCCTCCAGCAGCAGGCGGCGCTTGGTCTCGGGATCCCGTGTACGCATACCTCCAGTCTTCTTAATGAACATTCATTTGACAAGTCGCTCCGAACCCTCTATCTTCCATGCCTACTGAATGAATGTTCATTACGAAGGAGGCGTGATGGTCACCTGGACCCCGCGACGATCAGCGATCAGGCCGGGCGGGTCGCCCTGATCACCGGCGGCAACAGCGGAATCGGCTGGCAGACCGCCCGGGTCCTGGCTGTTCACGGCGCCCGCGTCGTGCTCGCCGGACGCGATCCCGGCAAGCTCACGGCCTCCGCCGAAGCGATCCGCGCCGAGGTCCCGTCGGCCGCGGTCGACACGCTCGTGCTCGATCTCGGCAACCTCAAGTCGATCGGCGCCGCGGCGGCCCGGGTCGTCGACCACGGTCCGCTGGACCTGCTCATCAACAACGCCGGCGTGATGAACATCGCCGAGCGGCAGACCACCGCCGACGGATTCGAGATGACCTTCGGCACCAATCACCTGGGCCACTTCGCCCTCACCGCCCAGCTCGTGCCCGCTCTGCGCGTCGCCCCGGCCGCCCGGGTGGTGACGGTCAGCGCAATCGCCGCCCGCTGGGGCAGCGGTGAGCTGACCGACCTGATGAGCGAGCGGAGGTACCGGCCGATGGGCGCCTACGCGAAATCCAAGCGGGCCAACATCGTGTTCACCATCGAACTCGCCCGCCGGCTGGCCGGCACCCCGATGACTGCCGTCGCCGTCCACCCCGGCGCCGCCATGACCAACCTCCAGCAACACTCCCAGGGCCTGGCCGCCCGGCTGCTCCTGCCGATGCTCGGGCGGCTGGCGATGGGTTCGCCCGAGGGCGCCGCCTGGCCCTCGCTCTATGCCGCGACCAACCCCGCGGTCGAGAACGGCGCCTTCATCGGGCCGGCCGGACGCCGCCAAGACTCCGGCACGCCGAAGCCGGCCCGCCTACCCCACGGCGCCGACGACCCGGCCGTCGGCGCCGCCTTGTGGCGCGACAGCGAGCGCCTCACCGGCACCCCCTTCGCCGTCTGACCGGCATCGCCACGCGAAGACGCCGGACGGGCGGTAATGACGTGTTACCGCCACAGCCGCGCGTAAACGCCAGGCCGCCGGCGACGGCCGCCTGCCTCGCCGTCCCTCGTCCGGCGCAAGTACGGCCTGCGTACTGCGTGCTCATGCTGATCGAACGCATCGTCGCCCGCGGCGCGGGACCGCGCCATGCTCCGCATCACTCTGCCTGCTTGACCGCCTCGGCGGGGCGGCTCACCGCCACCACGCGCTGACCGTCATCCCGACCCCGACGACGGTCATCACGACGCCGGCGAGCCGCGCGGTGCGGACCGCGTCGCGTTCCCGGTCGGCGGATACCTGCCGGTACCGGCTGACCAACGCGGCCACGTCCGCAGGCATCGTCAGACACCTCGTGGCGAGCCCTCTGACGTTCGTCGCGAGGGCCGCGCCCGCCACGACAAACGCCAGCCCGAACCCGAACAGCTCCCAGTCCATGGCGGCGCAGCCTACGGCGCTACACGCACACCGCCGTTACGAGGCCGTGTCGCGTGGGTGCGGATCCCCATCCCGGGCGGCGCGCTGTAGTAGGCGGGTTTGCGGCCGCCGCGATGCCGCGGACCACGCGGTCCAGGGTGTCGCTGAACGGCAGCGGACCGTTGCTGCGCCAGGCCGCGATGGCGGCGGCGAGAAGCACGTACCGTGTGGTCATGGTGCTGACCGTTGGAGACGTTGAGCGGTTCGAGATGGCCCGGCCGCGGCTGGAGGCCATCGCCTACCGCATGCTCGGCTCAGCGGCGGAGGCCGAGGACGCGGTGCAGGAGACGTTCCTGCGCTGGCAGGGCGCCGACCACGGGCACATCGAAGTGCTCGAGGCCTGGCTGACGAAGGTCCTCACCAACCTGTGCCTCAACCAGCTCACGTCGGCGCGGGCGCGCCGCGAGGTGTACGTGGGGCAGTGGCTGCCGGAGCCCCTGCTCGCGGGGGATCCGATGCTCGGTCCGGCCGACACCGTGGAGCAGCGCGAGTCGGTGTCCTACGCGGTGCTCACGCTGATGGAGCGGCTCACGCCGAACGAGCGGGCGGTGTACGTGCTGCGCGCCGCGTTCGACTACCCGCACCGGGAGATCGCCGGGATCCTCGACATCACGGAGGCCACCAGCCAGCAGATCTTCCACCGGGCCAAGCAGCACGTCGCCGAGGGCCGGGCGCGCACGGAGATCGACGAGGCCGCGGCGCGGCGGATCGTCGAGGAGTTCCTGGCGGCCGCGACCAGCGGGCGGACCGAGCCGCTCGTGCGGCTGCTCGCCGGGGACGCCGTCTCGATCGGTGACGGCGGCGGGAAGGTGCCGGCGCGGGCGAAGGCGTTCGAGGGTGCCCTCGCGGTGGCGAAGTTCGTGCGGGGGCTGTTCGCGCCCGGCGAGGCGAAGCGCGCCGCCGCCGGCGGGTCGCCTGAGATCTACGCCACGACCGCCAACGGGGAGCCGGCCGTGGTGGCCGTCGTGGAGGGGCGGGTCGTGGGGGTCATGTGCCTGGAGGTCACCGCCGGCGGTATCGCGGCGCTGCGCAACCAGGTCAACCCCGACAAGCTCGACCGCGCGACCGAGCGCTGGGCGGCCGCCGGCGACCACGGGAAACCTCTGTTCACCGCGTTCCAGTGAGCATGTGAGCTGCTTCACACCATGTTCCTGTCAGCAAACGGCGGGCCGCCCGGTTCAAGGGGCACACCGTCAGACAGGAGCAGGGACATGCAGCAGCACCGCATCATCGTTCTGGGCGCCGGGTACGCCGGGGCCATCGCCGCCGGCCGGCTCGCCAAGCGGCTGCGCCGGGAGGACGTCGCGATCACCCTCGTCAACGCCGAGCCGGACTTCGTCGAACGGGTCCGCATGCACCAGCTGGCGACCGGCCAGACGCTCAAGCCGCGGCCGTTCAGCGCGATGCTCGCCGGCACCGGCGTCCAGCTGCGGATCGCCAAGGTCACCGGCGTGGACGTGGAGCGCAGGACCGTCACGGCCGGCGGTGAGGAACTCGGATACGACACCCTCGTCTACGCGCTCGGCAGCGGCTGGAACGCCCAGGGCGTCCCCGGCACCGCTGAGCACGCCGACGAGGTCGCCAGCCGCCCCGGCGCGCTGCGGCTGCGGGACCGCCTGACCCGCCTCGACGCCGGGCAGCCCGTGGTCGTCGTCGGCGGCGGCCTCACGGGGCTGGAGGCCGCCACCGAGATCGCCGAGGCGCGTCCGGACCTCGAGGTCGCGCTCGCCGCCCGCGGTGAGCTCGGCGACTGGCTGTCGGACAAGGGCCGCGCGCACCTGCGGAAGGTGGCGGCCCGGCTCGGGATCATCGTGCACGAGCACGCCGACGTCGCCCGGGTCGAGGCCGACGCCGTCGTCACCGCGGACGGCCGCACGATCCCGGCCGCGGTCACGGTGTGGACCGCCGGGTTCGCGGTGCACCCGATCGCGCAGGCGAGCGGCCTGGAGGTCACCGGCACCGGCCGGATCGTCGTCGACGGCACCATGCGGTCGGTGTCCCATCCGGAGGTGTACGCCGTGGGCGACGCCGCCTTCGCCATGGGTGCCGGGGACAAGCCGCTGCGGATGTCGTGCGCGTCCGGCACCCCGATGGCGTGGCAGGCCGCCGACGCGATCGCGGCGCGCCTGACCGGCGGGAAGCTGCCGAACGTCCCGCTGCGCTACTTCAACCAGTGCATCTCGCTGGGCCGCAAGGATGGCCTGATCCAGTACGTGACCGCCGACGACCGTGCCGTCTCCGCGGTCCTCACCGGTCGGCTCGCCGCGGTCTACAAGGAGCTGGTCTGCAAGGGCGCGGCCTGGGGCGTCGCCAACCCGATGCTGGGCATGCCCACCCGCCGCCACCCCGTCACCGCGGAACCTGCCGTCGGGGTCCGGGGGTGAGCCTCGGCAGCAGCCGGCGCCACCAGGGGGTCGCCTTCGCCAGTTCGCCGCGCACAACCCCGTTGAGCGTCCACGCGTGATCAGCATCGCCTGCGGTCGGCTGCGAGGCCGCGTACCCGGCGGCGTCGGCGAGGCGGGCAAGTCTGCGGGTCGGCTCGCCGACGGCGGGGAAGCGCTGCGCCGCCGCGTCGGCGACCTGCCCGGACGTCGTGGACGGTGGCCAGGTCAGGCCGGCGTCGGCGTACCGGTCGAGCGCGTCCAGCCAGGCGCCGTAGATCCGCCGGCGGGGGTCGGGCGCGGTCCGTCTGCGCCGTGTGACGAGGCCCCGCGAAATGGGGCGGGCCGCGAGCAGCATGGCGGCGACGCCGGCCGCCAGTCCGGTAATGATCCACTGTGGATGGTTGCCGGCCATCGGTCCGCCGGTTGCCGAGGAGGCCGCCGTGGATTCAGCGGAGGGTGCGGTCAGGGGTGCCGGGGTCGTCGTGGGTGCGGGCTCGGCGGGTTCCTCCGGCTCGGCCGGCTGCGGCTCCGGCGCACGCTGCCGCGAGCCCGGCGTCGGGTAGAACCCGACCCATCCGGCGCCGGCGAAGCGGACCTCGGCCCAGGCGTCGACGTCCCGTTCGGTGATCTTGCCGGGTGTCGACGGGCGGAAGCCGACGACGACCCGGGCGTCGTAGCCGAGGGCCCGGGCCATCAGCGCGTACGCCGACGCGTACTGTTCGGCGGTGCCTGAGTGGCTGGTCAGCAGCCGGTCGATCTGGAACAGGCCGTGGCCGGTCGGCGGCCTGTCGGACGAGCTCACGGAGAAGCCGCCGTCGAACGCGAGCTGATCGGCGAGCCGGCGCAGCGCCGGGTATCCACCGTTCGCGCCGGCCAGCCGGGTCGCGTGACCGACGAGCGTCGCGGGCGGCCGTTCTCCGGTGAACGCGGCGGGTGTGTCACCGGCGAGCGTGGCCGGGTCGGGCTCGGTCACCAGGCTGCGGACCGTGTACTGCCGCGGAACCGGGCGGCCGGCCGGCATGACGACGTCACCGGTCTGCGTGTCGACGCCGAGCCCGGTCTCGGAAACCTGGACCGGCCGGCCGGTCGCGACGAGCCAGCCGAACGTGCCGGGGTCCTCGACGTGCACCTCGTCCTCGACGGTGACACCGGCCCGGTCGGGGGCCGGCAGGCGGGTCCCGGCACGGCGGTACGTGGCGGCGCTCGTCCAGTACGTCCCGTCGAACCGGTCCAGCGTCGCGAACCGAAGTCGTGTCGAGGGCTGCGCCGACCGGACGGTGAGCCGCAGCGTCAGCTTGCCGGACCTGAGGGCGGGGTACTGGGCGAGCGGGCTGGTCCCCTCCCGTGGCTGGACGGTCTGGTCGGCGAGGAGCCGCAGGTCGACCGGTTCCGGGTCACCGGCGAGGGTCAGCAGCGGTGTGGCGAGCAGCGCGCCGGCGGCACCGATGGCGGCGATCGCCAGCAGGGCGACCGGTGGCAGCAGCCGGAATCCGGCGGAGGCCGCCGAGACCGGTCGGCGTTCGCGGGCGGTCAGCGCGAGCAGCGCGACGGTGACAGTGACGAACGCCGGCGCGAGCCAGGTGGCCGGGCGGCCCGGGACGGCGAGCAGGACGGCGATGCCGGTGCCCAGGACCGGGGCGATCAGTGACCATCCGGCGGCGGTGCGGCGCAGCGCCGGTTCGACCGCGCCGATCGCGACGAGCCCGGCGAACAGCGTGCAGGCCGCGAGCTCGGCGCCGTCCGGGTCCAGCGGCGGGATGCTGGTCAGCAGCCGGAACGGGCCGGCGGCGAGTTCCGCCGGGGACAACCCGAAGATCAGCAACACGTACCCGGCGAGCGCGGCGAGCGCGATCGTCAGCCTGGTGACCGGCGGGACGCGCCGGGTCGCGCCGGACGCGGCCGTCATGAGCAGACACGCCAGCGGCGCGAGCGCGACGGCGCCGAGCATCGGCAGCGCGTACGCCGGTTCGGTCAGCGCCTCGACGCCGGTCCGCCCGTATGCGGGCGCCAGTGCGACGACCGGGGCGAACGCGAGCAGTCCGGCCAGTCCGGCGCGCGGCAGCGCCGCGCCGGATTTCCTCGCGGCGGGTCCGGTCCCGGCCGGTCGGGTCGCCGTTGCGGTCACCGTCCACCGCCGAGCCGGGTGTACGCCTGCGCGGCCACCTCGGCGGTCGGCGCGGAGATGATCGAGACCCCGGAGCGCAGCGACGTGCCTGTCGAGTCGCCGATCTGCACGAGCACGACGCGGGCGTGCCGTCGCCGCTGCGCCCCCAGGAGCGGGACGAGCCCGCCCGATTCGCCACTGACGACGACGATCGTCCCGCCGCCGGGCGTGCCGCGGACCATCGCGAGCAGTCCGGCTTCGTCGCCGCCGTCCTGGACGGCTGCGGCGAGCCGGTCGAGCGCGGTGACCGGCGGCGGGTCCGTCGGTGTGGTGCACAGCAGCGTGACCGGGTGGCCGCCGCGGCCGGCGGCCGACACCACCGACGCGGCGAAGGCAACCGCCTCCTCGAACCGCTCCGGTGACAGCACCGCCGCGCGCGTGTCCAGCAGGACCGTGGTGGACGGTTCGGTGGTGTCGACGCGGTCCTGCACGACGAGGTCACCGACGCGGGCCGTGGTCCTCCAGTGGATCTGCCGGAAGTCGTCGCCGGCGCGGTACTCCCGCAGCGACGCGAACGCGGTCGAGCCGTGCTGCGCGCGGTCGATCATCTCACCCTCGAAGTCGACGGCGACGCCGATCGGCAGTGCCTTGAGCGGGTGGATCTTCGGGTGGACCCAGATCCACAGCGCGGGGGCGAGCGGCTCACCGCGGCGGACCAGGCCGAGCGGGTCGCGGCGGTCCAGCCGGACCGGTCCGAGCGCGATGACGCCGCGGCGGCGGGTGCTGATCTCGTACGAGTCGTCGAACCGCGCGCCGGGTGCCAGCGGCGGCACCGCGATGCGCTGCGGTTCGCCGCCGAAGGAGTCGAGGACCTCGAAGACGCCGGTGGGCAGCCTGCCGGCGTTGACGACCGTGACGTCGGCGCGGACCGCGTCGCCGACGGTCAGCCGGGTCCGGGTGGCGGTACGGGTCACGTCGAGGCGGGCCGGTAGGAGTACCAGGGCGGCCGCGCCGAGCATCAGGGTCAGCCCGGCGGCGCCGATCCCGGCGAGCGTCGGCAGGCCGGCGGTCAGGCCCGCCGCGACCAGTGCGCCGCCGCCGAGCCCGACGGCCAGGCCCGTGCCGGTGGGTCTCATCGGCGTCCGGCCGCCTCGGGTACCGGCACCGGCAGCGTTTCGAGGACGTCGCGAAGGATGTCGGCGGGGTGGACGCCCTCGATCTCGGCCTGCGGGCGGACCAGGAGCCGGTGGGCGAGCGCGGCGACCGCGACGGCCCGGACGTCGTCGGGGACGACGTAGCCGCGTCCGTCGCCGGCTGCCCAGGACTGCGCGGCACGCAGGAGCGCGAGGCTGCCGCGGGGACTGACGCCGAGCTGCAGCCGCGGGTCGGCGCGGGTCGCGGCGGCGATGCGGGCCACGTAGTCGGCGATCTGCTCGGCGACGTGCACCTGCTGGACGTACTCGATCATCCAGCGGATCTGCTCGACGGTGGTGACGGGGGTGAGCCGCCCGGCGGCGCCGGTGCGGGAGCGGCCGAGCAGGAGGTCACGTTCATCGTCGACATCCGGATAGCCGATGCTGATCCGCAGCAGGAACCGGTCGAGCTGCGCCTCCGGCAGCCGGTAGGTGCCTTCGAGGTCGACCGGGTTCTGGGTGGCGACGACCAGGAACGGCACGGGCACCGGGTAGCTGCGCCCGTCGACGGTGACCTGCCGTTCCTCCATCACCTCCAGCAGCGCCGACTGCGTCTTCGGCGACGCGCGGTTGATCTCGTCGGCGAGGACCAGATGGGCGAAGGTCGGGCCGGGCCGGAAGGAGAACTCGCCGCTGTGCTGGTCGTAGACGGTGCTGCCGGTGATGTCGGAGGGCAGCAGGTCGGGGGTGAACTGGATGCGGTGCCAGTCGGCGTCGATCGACGCGGCGATCGACTTGGCGAGGGTTGTCTTGCCGACGCCCGGCACGTCCTCGACGAGCAGGTGCCCACCGGCGAAGAAGCAGGTCAGCGCGAGACGGATGGCGTCGGGTTTGCCGGTGAGCGCACGAGCGACGTTGTGATGGATGGCGGTGTACTGCTCGGCGAAGTAGCCGGCCGGGTCGCTTGCCTGGGTCATCGGGGCACTCCTTCACTTACCGCCGGTGGCGGCCAGGCACGGGGGTGGTGGTCCGGGCGGCGGCGGCACATCGGTCATGACGAGCGCCCAGATCTGGTAGCAGTACTCGGTCCGTGGGTCGAGCCCGCGCACCAGGTACGGCGACGGCTGGTCCTTGGACGCGTCGCCGATCTTCTCGCGGTCCCGGAAGATCACGTACGAGACGAAGCCGGGGATGTTGGAGGCGTCGCGGAAGTCCAGCCGGACGACGCCCGCCTGGGGTGACGTGGCGGTCACCGGCACCGGGTAGAGCTGGCTAGCCGGACCGGCGGCGCTGCTGGTCCCGGCCGTCGCGGGGATGCCGGTGCTGTCGGGCCGGCCGGTCCAGAGGCCGACGGCGGTCGCCGCGACCAGCAGTGTCAGCAGGCCGAGGATCGGCGCCAGCAGGCGCCGCCGGGCCGGTTCGGGCGCGGGCGCGTCCGGCACCGGCAGGGTCGCCCCGACGGTGGGTTGCAGATCGTCGTGGTCGGCTGACGGGGGCCGCGGGCCGGTCGGCGCGGGGGCTCCCGGCGAGGCGTCGGACCCCGGCGCGGCGGCGCGGAAGGCGACGTCGGCCGGCCGGGCCGGGGTCGGCGGCGGCGCGTCCGGCGGCAACGTCCCGGTGTGCCCTTGCAGGCCGGCGAACCGCTCGGCGAGGGCGGCCGCTTCGGGCCGGTCGGCGGGCCGCTTGGCCAGGCAGGCCTGGATCACCGCCCACACCGGGTCGGCGAGCCCGTCGGGGCGGGCCGGCTCCTCCTCCAGGTGCGCCCGCAGCAGCGCCATCGGGTGGTCGCCTGCGAACGGCCGGTGGCCGGCCAGCAGCTCGTACGCGGTGACGCCGAGGGCGTACACGTCGACGGCCGGGCTCGCGGGCCGGCCCATCGCCAGCTCGGGCGCCAGGTACGCGGGGGTGCCGACGACCATGGACTGCTGGGTCAGGTCCTCGCCGCCGGCGACCTTCGCGATGCCGAAGTCGGTGAGCCGGGCCCACGGCTCGCCACCGCGCCAGGTGATCAGCACGTTCTCCGGCTTCACGTCGCGGTGCACGATGCCGGCGGCGTGGACCGTGGCCAGTGCCGCGGCGACCTGGGCGAGCACGGTCACCGCCCGGTCGGTCGTGAACCCGCGTTTCGTCGCGCCGCGCAGGTCGAGCCCGTCGACGAGCTCCATCACGATCGCGAGGGTGTCGCCTTCGACGACGAGGTCCAGCACCCGGACGAGGTTCGGGTGGACGACGGCCCGCAGCGCGTTGCGTTCCCGCAGGAACCGGGCGACCGCCTCGGGGTCCGCCGCGTACTCCTCCCGGAGCACCTTGATCGCCACCGGCTGCCCGTCCGCGCGGCGGATCCCGCGCCAGACCCGACCGTTGGTGCCCTGGCCGATCACGCTGTCACGGAGGTAACCGCTGCCCAGGGGCGACCCGGCCGGGGTGTACGGCGTCGTCGGTGGCAGCGTCGGCTGAGCCGCCGGATCGTCGGTCATGATCTCCACAGTGGGGGTGTGGTCCGCAGCGGTTGGGCGGCGCGACAGCACCGCGGTGTCCACACCATAGCGACTCCCGCTCATCGCACCGACTCACGGGGTTCGGTGCTCGACGCCGCCGGGACCTGTACCGCCGAGTACTGTCCACGGGCGACGAGCAGACCACGGCCGGCCGGCCAGCCGCCGGCGGTCGAGCGCGGCAGCCGGATGTCGAACAGTTCGCCGTCCACATGCGACAGTGGGTTGAGCAGCAGACCGGTCCGCGCCCGGCGGAGCATCGCCAGCCAGCCCCGGTAACGGTGCTGCTGCAGGTCGTCGGTGGTGCCGGCGGCGACGATCACGCTGCCGGCGTCGCGGGCCGTTCTTACCAGCGTCTCCAGGGTCAGCGCCGCCGGGCCCTCGGCGAGCAGCTCCGCGTCGTCGACCAGCACCGCCACAGGCGTGCCCACCTCCTGCAGCACGAGCGCGAGGTCTGCGGCGTCCTCGGCGCCGGCGAGGGCGGCGGCGAGCCCGTCGAGGTCGGTCAGCGGCGACCGGCGCGGGCAGAGGGCCACGACGGGCACCGGCCGTGCCACCAGCGACCGGGCGACCTGCAGCAGCGCGCCGCTGCGGCCGGAGCGCGGCGGCCCGGAGATCAGGAACGCGTTGCCCGCTTCCGCCAGGTCGACGTCGACCGGGCCGAGCTGGTCACCGCCGACGCCGACGGTGACCGCGCCGGCGGCCCGCGGCACGCTGCGCAGCGCCTCGGCATCGACGCTCGTGATCATCGACGGGAGCGGGTCGACGCGTTGGGGCAGCGCGTCGGAGGGCACGCCGTCCCAGCGGTGGCGGGTCGCCGCGCAGAGCCGGTCCAGCGCGGCGACCTGCGCGGCGCCGTCGGGTTCCGGGTCGAGCAGCGCGACCTGGACGCTCTGCCCGCCGGGGCAGGCGATCGCCCGGCCGGGAGGCATCTCGCTCGGCGCCTCCCGCGGGTTGATCCCGTACGCGGCGAGGTCGTCGCGGTCGGCGTGGGCGAGCACCAGGCGCGTCGCGACCGCACCGGCGAGCCGGTGGGTGAACCCGGACCGATCCGTGGACAGGACGGTCAGCACGCCGGCCGCGGGGCCCCGCCGCAGCAGCGCGTCGACGGCGTCGACGAGCCGGCCACCGTCGAGCTCGGCGAACCGGGCGTGGAATGTCTCGTACCGGTCGATGATCAGCACCAGGTACGGCAGCGGGTCCCTGGAACCGGCCCGCTGCTCGGCCAGCGACGCGTGCCCGCCGGCGGCGAGGAGCCGCTGACGCCGGCCGATCTCGGCGTCCAGGAGCCGCAGCACGCGCGCCGTGCGGTCGGTGTCGTCGCCGTCCACGTACGCGCCGCAGTGCGGCAGCCCGGCGAGCCCGGCCAGGGCGTGGTTGCCCTGGTCGAGGATGTACAGGTGGACGTCGGCGGGGCCGGCGGCGCTCGCCAGCCCGGCGGCGATCGTCCGCAGCGCCGTGGACCGGCCGCTGCGGGCCATGCCCGCGACCAGGACCGGGCCGGTCGACGCGAGGTCCAGCACGTACGGTCGCTGCGCCTGCTGCGACGGCAGGTCGGCGAGGCCGACCGCGACGCGGACCAGTCCGTCCACGGCGGGATCGGCGAGATCGGCGGCGACCACGACCGGCGGCAGCGGCGGCAGCCACGGGCTGGCCGGCGCGGCGAGTCCCGCGTGCTCCGCGGCGCCCCGGATCGCGTCGACGAGGACCGCCAGGTCGGTCTCGGCGTCGTCGGCGGGCGCGGCGGGCGGCGGCTGGTGGCCGAGCGAACCGACCGTCCGGGCCCGCACGAGGACCTCCGACTCGTCGGCGTCCACCACGGCGGAGCGCGGACCGCCGATCCGCGCCGCCTGCAGCAGCGCCAGGTCACCGTGGCCGGCGCGCAGGTAGGCCCGGCCCGGCAGGTGCCGGGACAGCCGCACGGCGTCGGGGACGTCCACGACGTCGCTGCTCTCGCTCGCGCTGGTGACCCGCAGGCAGATCCGGAGGTTCAGGTTGGCGCGCAGCTCGGCGCTGACCACACCGGCCGGTCGTTGGGTGGCGAGGACGACGTGGACGCCGAGGCTGCGCCCGCGCATGCCGATCCCGGCGACGCCGGCGACGAACTCCGGCACCTCCTCGACCAGCGACGCGAACTCGTCGATCACGATCACCAGGCGGGGCAGCCGGCTGCCGGTCGTGGCCCAGTACTCGGCGATGTCCTTGGCCTCGACCTCGGCGAGCAGCGCCTCCCGGCGGCGCAGTTCGGCGCTGAGCGAGGCGAGCGCCCGCGCGACCAGATGCCCGTCGAGGTCGGTGACCATGCCGGCGCAGTGCGGCAGATTCCGGCACTCGGCGAACGCGCTGCCGCCCTTGTAGTCCACGAGCACGACGGCGAGCGCGTCCGGCGGGTTGACCAGGGCCAGGCCCGCGACGAGGGTCTGCAGCAGCTCGGACTTGCCGGCGCCGCTGGTGCCGGCGATGAGCAGGTGCGGCCCGTCCCGGCTCAGGTCGATGCTGAACAGTCCGCCGGCACCGACCCCCAGCGGCACGGTCGCGGACCGCCCACCGGGACTGGCGGCCCACCTGCGGGCGACCGCCTCCGCGGTGGGTGTGTGCCCGAGCCCGACGAGGTCGAGCAGGCGCACGGTGTCCGGCAGTCCCCCGTCGTCGCCGGAGCGGCCGCCGAGGACCCGCAACGGAGCGAGGGCGTGCGCCAGCGCGGCGGCGTCGGCCGCACCGAGCCGGTCCAGCAGCATGTTGTCCAGGACCCGCCCGTCGGGGTGCCGCAGCCGGGCCCGCGTCCCCGAGGGGGAACTGATCACGGCAGTGGCCCGGCACTCAGCCGGCAGATCGGTCTCCTCGACGTCCACGCAGATCGCGTACACCCCTGCATCCGGACCGTCGGTGAGCAGTTCGGCCAGCTCTGGCAGCCCACGCAGCCGCCGGGCCCCGTCCGCGACCACGATCATCCGCCGGCCGGCCGGCACTGACGCGCGCAGCGCCGCCTGCCGCTCGGCCCGGCGCGCCGCCACGATCCGGCGCAGCTCGGTCAGCCGCGCCCGGGCCTGGTCCGCGTCGGTGGCGATCATCCGCTGGCACGCCAGGTCGGCGGTGTGCGGGACGGTGTGCGGCAGCCAGGTCGCCCACTCCCACTCCGGTGCCTCGTCCGTGCCGGTCAGCACCACGATCCCCAGGTCGTGCGGGGCGTGCAGGGTGGCCAGGTGCGCGATCACGGCACGGGTCGTGGCGAGGACCGCTTCCCTGGGACCGGCCAGCCCGAGCACACCCGCCGCCGCCAGGTCGACGGTGGACGGCAGGTGTTCGACGGCGGGGATGTCGAACTCACCGTCAAGGTCGACCCGTGCCGGCGCGGTGCCCAGCCCCAGCCGGACGTGCAGGAAGTCCTGGTCGGCGGGCCGGCGCTCGTACAGCCGCCGGCCGGGACCGCTCGCGATCCCCAGCAGGCGGGCCGGGTCGGGCCAGGCGTCACGGCCGGCCCGGCCCTGTTCGCCGGCGAGCCGCTCGAGATCGGTGACCAGGGCGGCCCGCGCCCGTTCGTACTCCTTCACCGCCGCGCGGTGCTCGCTGCGGCCGCTGCGCCGGTCGGACAGCACCGTCGCCAGCATCAGCACCGGCGACAGCGCCAGGAAGATCAGGAAGTAGCCGGCGCCGGGGAGCAGCTTGTACATGACCCCGGCGATGACCAGCGGCAGCAGGATCACCAGCAGCGGAAAACGCACGGCTCGCGGCCGCTCCGGCCGCCGCGGCACGCTCAGCCGCACCACCGCCGCGGGTGCGCCGATGCGCGGCGGCCGGTTGTACGGGACCGTCCCGTCCTCCGCGACCGGCCCGACCGGCCCGTCGGCCGGATCGACGGGCCGGACGGTGAGGACGGTCTCACCAGCGGAGAACACCTCGCCGGGCGCGACCTCAGCAGCGCCGACGAGCCGCACCCCGCGGTGCGCGACGCCGTTGCGGGAGCCCGCGTCGGCGATCTCGAACCCGGTCGCGGTGGGCCGCGCCGTCGCGTGGACCCGGCTGACCTCGGGGTCGGCGATCACCAGGTCGTTGCTGGGTGCCCGGCCGACGCTGACCGTGCTGCCGGCGGGGAGCGCGGTCCGCGCCGCGCCACCCGCCCCGCCGACAGCGACCAGCTCGACCCCGTCCCGGTCATGATCCGGACCGCCTGGTTCGGCGTCGGTGCGCAGCAGCGCGCCGATCGGCACTGTCAGGTCCGCCACCCGCGCGGTGCCGGGCAGCGGCCGGCCGGCCAGCCACAGCTGCCGGCCGGCGCAGTCCAGGGCCCGCGCGAGATCCTCGACGGTCGCCCGTGCCCCGGCCCGGACCCTCGTCGCGAACTCCCGGCCGTCCGCGGCGACCCGCACCTCACGCTCCATGCCCGTGATCCGCATGTCGCCGGTTCAGCCGCCGGCCTGCTCGAGGGCGTCGGCACGCCGGCGCACCTCGTCCGCCGCGTCCTGCAGCGCCACAGACAGCCGGGTCAGCGCCGGCTCGTACTCGCTGCTCCACGACGAGCGGAACCGTTCCGACGCGCCGCCCTGCCAGTACGTGTTGGCCAGTGCGGTGCGCAGGTCACGCAGCAGGCTGTCGACCGTGCTGCTCTGTCGGGCGAAGTTGCCGTTCAGCGTGTGCAACTGCCCGATCTCGCCGCCGATCACCGACATGGGACTCTCCTTCGCTGGTGGACTGTTCGCCACTCAACGTAGGGACCGCAGCGGCACCGGCGACATCGGAAAGGCTCCCCAATCCCGGTGACCCCGGCGGGTGCTCAGCGCAGCAGCCGCAGGTCGTCGCGGGTGATCAGCTCCCGGCTCAGCGCATACTCGGCCAGGCCGACGAGTGCGTTGTGGCCGGTCATGCCGGGCACACCGGCCTCGTCGAGCCGGGCCCGCAGGTATTCGATCCGCTTCACGAGGGTCGTGCGCGGCCAGTCCAGCCGCGCGGCCGCGGCCGCGTACGTGCGGGGGTGCGGATCATAGTGCGGCGGCTCTCGCAGGTACCCCGCGAACAGGGCGACCATCGCCAGGCGGTCCGCCGCGCTGATCACCACGGCGGCACCGACCTCGGTCGGCACGGCCGGTGCGAGCGGCTCCGCCACGGGCCCGCCGGCCGGTAGTGGCGCGGACGGCGGTGTCAGCCGCAGATCGTGCTGGGCGAGGCTGCCGTCGACGAGCACCGTGACCGGCCGCTCGACCGCGACCCGCCGGCCCGGCGGCAGGACACTGCGGAAGCCGTACTCGTCGGCGACCGCGAACGGCCGGGTGGACGACGCGTTCGTCAACCACCAGACGGAACCCTCCCTGGTGATCGTCCCGGCGATCCGCGAGATCGCCGCGTCACCCGGGTCCAGGCAGATCGTGCACTCCTTCGCCCGCCCGAACGTCAGCCGATCTTCATCGACCAAGGTCAGAGCCTGTCCACCGCTTTCAACACGCATCCGTTGGGAAACCCTTCCCGTCCGACCGCCGCTCCGATTGACCGGCATCGTCGCTATTCTCGGCCACGCCGACAAACCGAGGGAGTGCCATGTCCGGCTTCACCGACCGGCTCAGGTCCATGCCGCTGCGCTTACCGGGCCGCTCGTCATCGACCGGCGAACGGGTCAACCGCGCCGCCCTGGCCGTCGTGCTGTGCGGTGCCGTGATCGCGGTCGGGCTCGGCGTCGGCTACCGGTCCTCGCGTGCCGCGTACGGCGACGGTGGGGCGTTCCTGCAGAAGGACACCAGAGTCGTGCACGTCAACGCCGACAACCGCGACGCCGACGCCGTGGTCGCCAAGCAGCTGGCGACCGGCAAGCAGATGCTCGAGGTCGTGCAGGTCCGGCCCGGCGTCGTGTACGTCGTCAACAACGACACCGGCACGGTCACCCTGCTGCCGACCGACACCCTCGACCCGAAGACCGTCGACAAGCGACCCGACTCCCAGGGCAAGCTCACCGTGGTCAGCGGCGGCGGCGACGCGTACCTCCTCGACTCGCAACGCGGCACGGTCAGCCGGCTCGACGGCACCGCCGGGCAGCAGACCCAGGTGACGGACCTGCCGCCGGTCGACCGCGCGGTGGTCGACGGTGCCGGAACCGCCTGGGGATACGCACCCGCCTCCGGCGAGCTCGTGGAGATCGTCAAGGACAAGATGAAGTCACGGCAGCGCGTGCTCAGCGCCGGCGAGCGCGCCGAGCTGACCCTCGTCGGCGGCGCACCGGTGATCTACGTACCGCACACCGGGCAGGCCGGCATGTACGGCCCGGACGGTCCGAAGCGCATGCTCGACCTCGACGCGACGTTCGGGGTGCTGGCCGCCCCCGGCGCGGCCGCGACCGTCGCCGTCGCCGTCCCCCGCACGGGGGAGCTCGTCCTCGGCGAGTTCAGCGACGAACGGGACGTGCGCCGGATCACGCTGCCCGGCCGTGCCGGTCACCGGTTCGGCGCGCCAGTCATCCACAAGGACCGCGTGTACCTCCCGGACTTCACCGCCCGGCACGTGATCGTCGTGCACACCGCGAGCGGCAAGGTGGAGACCGAACAACCCGTCCCCGGCCGCTCCGACTCGTTCCAGGTCTTCAGCCGCGACGATCACGTCTGGGTCAACGACCCGCACGACACCGCAGTGGTGATCACCTTCGACGCTGACGGCCGGCCCACCACCACGGACCTCACCGACGCGACCAAGCCGAGCCCGTCACCGAAAGCGTCGCCGAAACCCTCGGGGAAACCGTCGGCGAGCCCCAGCGGCTCCCAGCCGTCGGCCCCGGCGAGCGCGGCACCGCAGCAGCCGGTCACCCTGCCGAACCTGGTCGGCGTCGACCGCGCCGACGCATGCGCGCGGCTGGCGCAGCTCAGCCGCCAACTGCGGTGCAGGCTCGTGGCCCAGCCGGACGGCCCGGCCGACACCGACAAGGTGACCGGCACCGACCCGCCAGCCGGGTCGCGGGTCAACCCGCGCAGCACGGTGACCGTCTTCTACCGTGGGCCCGCGCAGGTGCCCGACGTCACGAAGCTTCCCGCCGGCCAGGCCTGCCGGGCGTTGATCGCGGCGAGCCTGACCTGCCGGGAACAGGTCGGCGGGCTGGCCGCCGACGGCGGCCAGGTCCGCGTCGTCACCGCGCAGAGCCCCGCGCCGGGGACGGCCGCGGCGACCGGCACGCCGGTCACCGTCACCTACCCGGACATGATCGCGGTGCCGAACCTCGTCGGCCAGCCGCCCAACGTGGCCTGCCCCACGGGTCTGACCTGCGCCCCGCACAGCCTCGGCCCGGGCACCCCGGCGTACGTGGTGATCGCCCAGCAGCCGGCCGCCGGCACGGGCCTGGCGCCGGGCGCGACGGTGACCCTCGACCATTACGTGCACGGCGGCGTGGGGAACCTGGTCGGGATGAGCCCCGACGAGGCGTGCGCGAACCTCGCGCAACAGCAGCTGGGCTGCACCCGCAGCGACACCGCCCAGATCCTGTCGCCGATCGGTGTCGTCGTCGCGCAGGACCAGCCGCCGGGCGCCGCGCTCCCGGTCGGCACCGCCGTCACGATCACCTACCAGTCACGGACTCCGGTGCCGATGAACCGGTTCAAGGCACCGGGCGCCAGACGCGGCAACTTCCTGTCGCCGGGCGGCGGCGGTCCGGCCGGCTTCTCGTCACAGGGCCCGATCGGGCGGATCTATCCGGTCGCAATGGCCGCCGGAATGCCCGGGCTGACACTCATCTACCAGTCGCACTGCGAACGGGGCTGTGGCGAGGTGGGTGGCTACTACTACTCCGCCAACCCGAACACACCAGCCAACTGGGTCATGGACGGGCCGGCGTTCGCCTGCTTCGCCGACCAGATCCCCGGCACCGTGCCGATCCGGGCGCTGTTCCACCCGGGCGCCGCCGCGTGGGCTTGGGCCGAGCCTGGCAGCGGCGAGTACAACGCCTTCGTGGCCGGTGGTTTCGGCTCGCAGTACGACTTCACCCTCTGCCACGTCTGGCCGCGCTCGTAACCGTCACGCGGCGCGATGTCGCGGGGAACCCTTCCCATTGAAGGGTTCCCCGCCACCGGCAACGCTTGGGGCATGCTCCCGCGCGATCCTGTTCTCATCGACGGTGCCCGCTACGCCGAGTACGCGCAGACGGCCACCACCCAGGCGGCGGTCCTGCGATCCGCGGCGGTCCGCGCCGAGGCGGCCGTCCGCGCCGTGGGACGCGGCACCGCCGGCGCCGCGTTCGAAAGCCCGTCGGCGAGCCGGTTCAAGCAACGCACCGGCGACATGACCGAGGACCTCCGTGCCGCCGCCGACCGGCTCACCGAGCTCGCCGACGACCTCGACCGGATGTCGAAGCACTACGGCGACCTCTACCTCGCGTGGAAGGCAGTCCAACCATGAACCCGGTCGTCCGGTACGTCTTCAACCTCGACGACCTGCACGGCCTCGCCGGCACCCTGCGCAGCGCGGCCCACGCGCTCGACGACGCCGCCGGGTCGGTGCGGGAGGCGCGGGCGGCCGTCGCCGACCTGCCCGGGATCGGTGCCGACGCCGCCGCGGTGGCCGGCGGCATCGCGGTCCGGTTCGACGCCGCGGCCCGCGGGCTGCGCGCCGACGCCGGCTGGCTCGCCACAACGGTCGGCAAGCTCGCCGCGCTCGACGCCACCTTCTGGGCCGGGGCCGGTCTCGGCAAGGTCACCAACGCGTTCAAGGACGACCGCGCGCTGCGCCGACGGTACGGACGCGACGCCGGCGCCGCCCGGCGGCTGGGCAACATCACCCGCACCGGCGTCGACCTGTTCGGCGAGGACGTGACCGGTTCGAAGCTGCCGCAGCAGGCGATGCGCTACTACCAGGGGCTCAAACACTTCAAGGCGGTCGACCGGGCCCTGTGGCAGCTGCGCTACCCGCTCGCCTGGCACGCAACGGCCGCCGCCGACGCGCTGCGTCATGCCGCCCGGCGCGCCGGGGTGCCGGCCGCGAAGCGACCCGACTGGATCCGGCGTCTCGCCGGCGACGGCCACGGCCTGCGCCGCCTCAGACGCATCGGGAACTGGGCGGTCCCCGGTGGCTCGGCGGCGCTGCTGCTCGAGGACGGCCGTCAGCTGTTCAACCAGAAGCACACCGGCGCGCGGGGAGGCCTCGAGGTGCTGCGGGACACCACCGCGACCGTCGGCTCCGGGTTGCACCTGGCGAGCGACGTGCTCAACGTCGTTCCGGTCGCCGGTACCGTCGCCGACAAGGGCGTCGACGCCGCCGTCTTCTTCACGTTCGACGCGTCGGTGATGGCCCTGGACGCCGTCGACTTCGTCGGCTTCGAGCACGGCGACGACGTGGTGCACGCCGTCGGCGACGCGGCCGGCGAGGTCAAGGACTTCGTGGGCGGCATCCTGTGAACGGCCCCGTCGCACCGCCGGCACTGCTCGCCACCGCCGATGAGCTGGACGCCCTCGCCTACGGCCTCGCCGGTGCCGGGTTCCCCGGGGTCGGGCCGACATTGGTCGCCGCCGCCCCGCCGGAGCACCGGGCGGCGGTCGCGCGCCGGCTCACCGGCGCGCTGCGGATGCGTGGGATCGTCCGGACGGACCCCGGCGGCTGGCAGGTCGCCCCCGCCTACCGGGACCTCCTGGACGCCGTCCTCGACCCCGACCTGGTCGTCGGTGTCCGGGTGCGCACACCGGGCGCGTCGACGATGACGCTGGTGTCCCGTGGCCGCGGCGCGGTCGTGCTGCACGAGGCCACCACCGACGGCGACCACCGGCTGCGGTACTCCCCCACCGACCTGCCCACCGCCGTGCGGCAGCTGCTCGCCGCCCCGACCCGGCCACCCTGCGGCCACGGCGCGGAACGGCTGACCCGGACCGAACTGCGCCGGCGCGTCGGCCAGGGCCCCGCGACGCCGTTCACGCACGCCGTCGCCGGCTGCCGATACGCCGCCCGGGTCACACCGTTCGGCGGCGCCGGCGACGGCACATACCACGCCGCCTCAGCCGTGCTGCTCGCCGCCGACACAGGTCCACTGTGGACTGTCGAGGTTCACGACGACGCGCTGATCGCCGAACCCGTCGACCACATCACCGCCTGGCTCCGGCACCTCCTCCTCCTCCTCGAACCCGTCCCCGCCCGCTCGAACCGAGGCTGACATGGCGCTCACCCCACCCCACGAACTCGACGACCTCGCCACCGCGCTCGACCGGCACGCCGGCGAGCTGGACCGGGTCCGCGACGAACTCCGGCAGGCCGTCCAGGACACCCGCGGCGGGTGGGAGGGACTCGTCGCCGACCGCTTCCGCGCCCACCTCGACGGCCGGCACCGGCAGCACCACCTCGCGCACGCCGCCGACCGGCTCCGCGACACCGCACGGCTCGCCCGGCTGGCCGCCGACGAGCAACGCGACCGGCTCGCCACCGCCCAGACAGGCGGGACCCCGGCACCATGACGGTCCACACCGCGCCGACCCGGCTGGTGCTCACGCTCGACGAGCTGCGCGCCCTCGCCCGGCTCGCCGGCTACTGGCTGCCCGCGGACGTCACCGACGACGACGACGCGGACATGCGCATCGACCTGGCGGCGGTACGAGGCGCCGCCGCGCGTGGACTCCTGCCCGGCGAGGAGCCGCTCGCCGGGGTCCTCGAACCGCTGACCGGGCCACGAACCGCCGTGGAGATCGACGCCGACAAGGCCGGAACCCGGCGCTGGTACGCGGCCGCCGGTGACACGTCCACCACCGTCCTGGCCGGCCGTCACGACGGGCTCGTGGACGTCGAGCTCCTCGACGGGTCGCCGGCGGCGGTCCTGCCGCGGCTGCTGCTGTTGCCCGACGCCCACGCCGGGACGACGGGCTTCGACGTCGATTCCGACGCCTTGGCGGAAGCCGACGATCTGGTGGCCGCCGGCGCGGACGGCGCCGCGCTGGACGTCCTGTGCCGCGCCGAGGTTCCGGCGGGGCCGGCGACGAGGTGGCTGCGCGCGATCACCGGGCGGCGGTTCGCCGCCGCGGTCCGGGTCGCCCACCACGACCCGGCAACGGGCCGGTTCGTCGCCGACGAACTGCGGTGGCTCGTCGCCGGCGACGGGACCGGCTGGCAGGTCACCACCATCCACAGTGGACGCCATCGGGTCGCCCCGGCCGACCCCGGCGACATCCGCGAAGCCCTCGACCACCTACTGTCCTGGAGTGCCTCATGCCGAGTGCCCTGAGCCGGTTCATGGCCGCGATCCGCTCGGTCGAGTCCGGCGGCGACTACCACGTCGCCGGCCCGCCGACCCCGTACGGCCGCGCGAGCGGCGCGTACCAGTTCATCGACTCGACCTGGAACAACTTCAAGGGCTACCCGACCGCGAGGAGCGCCCCGCCGGCCGTCCAGGACCAGAAGGCAGCGCAGCTCATGTCGTCCTACCACCGGGAGTTCGGCCGCTGGGACCTGGTGGCCGTGGCCTGGCACGCGGGCGAGGGCACCGCCCGCCGGGTCGCGCACGACCCGTCCTACCTCAACCGGCTCAGCGACGGGTACCTGCCGACGTCGGCGTACGTGCAGCGGGTGCTGCACCGGGCCGGCCTGCCGGCGGCCGGCGGCCGGCGTGGCGGTGGCGGTGGCGCGGTCCTTCCGATGCGACCCTGGCAGGTGCCGCGCAACATCGCCGGCGAGCACGGCCGCATCGTCATCGACCCGCCGCTGCTGTCCCGGCTCGCCCGGCAGTTCACCGACAACCTGGCGACCGTCGACTCGGTGTACCACCGCACGAAGCGCGCCGGCGCCGACGTCCACCGGATGCGGTTCGCCGACCCGGCGACCGGCAGGCGCCTGCACGCCGCCCTCGCCGACGTCCTCGACGGCCAGCACGGACTCAGGCTCGTCCCGGGCTACCTGAGCCGCGACGTCGGGTACCTCCTGGAGGCACGCGACCGGGCACTGCGCGCCGACAGCGACAACCGGCACGAACGACGTGGGGTCGAGCGCCTGATCGCCTCGCTGGCCGCACGGCACGGCGCCGGTACCCGCAAGAGCGTCGCCCACCTCCTCCGCGACCTGTACCGACGGGACAGCGCCCCCACCCGGCGGCACCTCCCGACGTCTCCGGCATCGTCACCGTCCACGCCCCGGCCGCACGGGTTGTCGAACGTCAAGCTCGGACACGCCTGGGGAGGCAGCAAGTCGATCTTCGACCAGTTCGTGACGCCGTTCCTGCGCAAGGAGGGCCTCACGGCCGGGTCGCAGAAGCGACCAACCGACTCCGTCCCCGGCCCCGCCACCTCGGACCACTTCGTCGGCAGCAGATCCTCCTACGCGATCGACTATCCGACCTCCTCCGGCGAGGACGAGGCCCGCGCCCTGGCCCGCGCGATGGGAAGCCACTTCTGGCAGCCGAACAGCTACGACTCGTTCGTGGTCAAGGTCGACGGAGCGCAGTTCCGCGTGCAGATCCTGTGGGGCGCCCGCATCGACCACGCCGACCACGTCCACGTGGGCATCCATCGTCTGTGAACGGCAGCAGCGCCGGTACGGCGCGCGTCCGCGACCGTTGTCCGGCCCGTCGGCCGCCGGCACGACGCCCCGAGCGCGGCGCGGACCGCTCCGGCCGTCAGCGGTACTGCAACCGATCAGCACTGCGAGGCGGGCCGTCACCAGGCGAAGCGCTCGCGGTGCAGGCGCGGGGCGGGGACTCCGACGCGGCGGGCGGCGCGCAGGACGGCGTCGGTCCACGGGTCTGGCGACCCGGGCCGTGGCCTCGCCGACCGTCTTCACGGTGATGCGGAGGCGGTCGGCGCGGGGCGGGCCGGACAGGGAGTACGGGTTGCCGCGCCAGCCGCCCTCGCCGTCCAGGAAGCGCCAGACGAAGAACTGGCCCGCGCGGGCGGGAAGGCGGTCCAGGCGGCGACCACGCAGGTAGACCGAGACCAGGCCGGGGGCCTCCTCGACGACCCGGTCGACGCGCAGGCGGTGGCGCAGCGTCCGCCACACCGGCATCCCGAGGCGGAACACGACGGTCGAGCCGGCGGCCGCGCCGTACATCGTCCACCAGAACACCGACGCGAGCGGCGTGCCGAAGTCGCTGCCCAGCCACAGCTCGTGCGGCACCGCGAGGGCGATGCCGGCGTACGCGTACAGGTGCAGCAGATGCCACGTGGCGTAGCGCAGGCGGCGGCGGACCGGACGCAGCGACGTCGCCGCCACCACCAGCACGACGGCGATCAGGCCGAAGGTCGCGGGGACCATGCCGCGGTACCCGGTGAGGAACGCCCACAGGTGCCCGGCGCGCTCGACGTGCGACGCGAGCGCCAGCACCACGTGGGCGAACAGCAGCGCGAAGGACGCGGTGCCCGTCCAGCGGTGCCAGCGGCCGAGTGTGTCCTGGCCGAAAGCGCGTTCCAGCCACGGGATGCGGGCCGTGCCGAGCACCTGCAACAGCAGCAGGGCGGTGGACCACAGCGCGGCGAGGCGGCCGGCGGCGGCCAGCCCTGGCGCGGACGTGGGCAGGCCGAGCACCCACAGCACGGTCGCGACGGCCAGGCTGGACGCCGCGAAGAGCTTCGCCGCGGTACGCACACGAACCTCACTGGGCAAGAGGAACGGCCCCGCCACCGGGGCGGGGCCGTTCGGAGGGACGAGGTCAGCCGCCGGTGAAGGACGGGGTGGTGCCGCACTTCGCCTTCGCGTTGAGGCAGACCTTCACGAGGGGGCCGAGGTTCTCCGGCTTCCAGGCGTTCATGAAGTCGCCGTGCATCGACGAGGCCATCCCTGATGACAGCGCGAGGCCGTCGCCGCCGAGGGACTCGTAGTTCACCATGAACGACAAGTTCGGGATGGCGACCGGGTAGTCGCCCTGGCACTTGCCGTTCTTCGCACCGCCCATGTGCGACTTGTGATCAGGCGAGTCGATGTGCTTGCCGTCCCAGCAGTCCTGGAAGGTCAGCTGGAAGATGAGGTTGCCGCCGGGGGCGCAGACCGGCCAGTTGCCGTCGGCGCTGCGGCCGGTCTCGGCGCTGCCGGCGCACCAGAACTGGCCCAGGGCGCCCTTCTGTGTGGCGACCTGACGCTTGGCGTCGCCGTGGACCATGACCAGGCCGGGCGGGAACGGCACTGTCGCCGACGGGTCGGGCAGCCGCGAGCCGTAGTACACCCGGAAGCTCTTCATCTTGACCGGCTGCCCGTTCTTGAGCAGCTGGGGCACCCAGTAGGCGCTGTTGTCGCCCGGGGCGTTGCAGTTGGTCTTGCGGGCGAAAAGATCGGCCGGCTTGGTGGTGGCGTCGACGGTCGGGCCGAAGAACGTGTGCATGTGCGACGCGCCGGGCAGGCCGGGCAGCACGATCGGGTCGTCCTTGGCCTCGTTCGACACCGCGCAGTCCGTGTGGAACTCCGCGACCCGGGTGGTGCCCGCCGGCACCGGCAGCTGCTTGAGCTGGTTGAATGCGGCCAGCTCCGCCTGCCACTTGGCCTGGTCGACGTCGACCCAGCCGCCGGCCGGGGCGGAGCCGGTCGGTGAGGTGCCGGGCGAGGTGCCGCCTGTCGGGGCGGCGCTGCTCGGCGGCGGCGCGACCGTGGCGGTCGCCGGCGGGCGCGTGCCAGAGCCGAGCGCGAACCAGTTGACGTTCACGAAGTCGCTCTTCTGGTCGCTTCTCATCACGGCGACCAGGGTCTGCGGGCCGGACGGGACGCGCGCCGCGGTGGCGTTGACGGTCGTCCACTTCTGCCAGCCGCCGGTGTACGCGACCGGGAACGTCGCGACGACCTCGCCCGACGGCGAGCCGAGGTGCAGCTCGATCGAGCCGCCGGCCCGGTTGTTCGCCGCGATCCGGGCGCTCACCTGGGCGCCGACGGTCACGTTGTCGTACTGCAGCCAGTCGCCGGCGGCGAGCCACCCGACGTTCTTGCCGCCGCCGCTGTCGGCGGTGTTCTCGGTCCGTGCCCCGTTCTGGGCCGACCAGTTCTCCGCCTCGATCCTGCCGGGCGCTGTCTCGTCGGCGTTCGCGGTCGCCAGGTAGGCCCCGCTCACACCGACCGCCGACACGACTGTCGCGGCGATGAGGATGTTGCGGGCCCGGCGTCTTCCTCGCGGGTTCTGGGAATAGTTGCGCATACGTCTGTCTCCGCCGTCCTGGGCTGACGTCGTGGAATCCGTGCGGTCAGCAAGTTACGGCAGCTCAGAGGCTTACTTCAAGTCGCAAAGGAACTCTTAGAAATGCGCCTTCCCAGCACTGCTGGCCCGGTCGCGGACCCCACTCGATTACGCTTTTCCGGCTTAAGTTTGGCTTAAAGACGTACGGGAATCAGACGGTGACCTTCCGCGAGGACATTCATGGAGGTCGGCCGGTTCGCAGCCGCAGTCCTTCCGGTCCGACGAGGGGTTCCGGAGGACCGCCCCGACGACTGAGGCCCTTGACACCCCTCCCGTTCAAGACATAGCCTGCCGTCAAATTAGCAGGTAACTTAACAGTTTCGCCGGAGGATGCCGTGCACAGTTCCCCGCGCAGCCTGCTGCTGGCCTCCGCCGTGGCCGTCGCGACCGTCGCCGCCGGCGCCGCCTGGGTGCTGGCGGGCTCCCCGGCCAGCGCCGCGGTGAGTCTCTCCGACGTCGTACCCGCACCGGTGTCGGTGCAGCCCGCGGCCGGCGTGACCTACACGCTGCCGTCGAACGCCGCGATCCAGACCACAGCCGGCGCCACCGACATCGGCGACTACCTCGCCGGCATCCTCCGCCCGTCGACCGGTTACGCGCTGCCGGTCTCCACCACGACCGGCACGCCGGCGAGCGGCATCGCGCTGCTGCTGTCCGGCGCCGACCCCAGCGTGGGCGCCGAGGGCTATCAGCTCGACGTGACCGCCGCCGCCGTCACGCTCCGCGCGCAGACCACGGCGGGGCTGTTTCACGGAGTACAGACGCTGCGGCAGCTGCTGCCGGCGACCGTCGAGGCGCGGACCGTCCAGAGTGGACCGTGGGCGGTCACCGGCGGCCGGATCGTCGACTTCCCGCGGTACGGGTACCGCGGCGCGATGCTCGACGTGTCCCGGCACTTCTTCGCCCCCGACGTGGTGAAGCGGTACATCGACGAGATCGCGCAGTACAAGATCAACACTTTGCACCTGCATCTCTCCGACGACCAGGGCTGGCGCATCGTGATCGACGCCTGGCCGCAGCTGGCGACCGTAGGCGGCAGCACCCAGGTCGGCGGCGGCGCGGGCGGCTACTACACCAAGGCGCAGTACTCCGACCTGGTCTCCTACGCGGCGTCGCGGCAGATCACCGTCGTGCCCGAGATCGACATGCCGGGGCACACCAACGCCGCGCTCGCCTCCTACGCGCAGCTCAACTGCAACAACACGGCCCCGCCGCTCTACACCGGCACGAGCGTCGGCTTCAGCTCGCTGTGCGTCGGCAAGGAGGTCACCTACACGTTCGTGCAGCAGGTGCTCAACGAGCTCGCCGCCCTCACCCCCGGGCCGTACCTGCACATCGGCGGCGACGAAGCGTCGAGCACTCCGCCGGCGGACTACACCACGTTCATGAACCGCGTGCAGCCCTTCGTCGGCGCGGCCGGCAAGACCGTCGTCGGCTGGCACCAGATCGGGCAGGCCGCCCACACGGCGAACCGGGTCGCGCAGTACTGGGGAACCTCCACATCGGACGCTGACCTGAGCGCGGCGGTGAGCAAGGGCGACAAGATCCTGCTGTCGCCGGCGAACAAGGCGTACCTCGACATGAAGTACACCAACTCGACCCCGCTCGGCCAGACGTGGGCCGGCCTGATCGAGGTGCAGACCGCCTACAACTGGGACCCGGGCGCCTACCTCGCAGGCGTTCCGGCCAGCGCGATCCTCGGCGTCGAAGCTCCGATGTGGACCGAGACGATCACCAACCTGGCCGGCATCGAGTTCATGGCGTTCCCGCGGCTGCCCGCACTCGCCGAGCTTGCGTGGTCGCCGCAGTCGGCGCGCGACTGGGACACCTTCAAGGTACGGCTCGGCGCCCAGGGTCCACGGTGGACGGTCCAGGGGATCAACTTCTACAGCTCGCCGCAGGTACCGTGGGGCACGCAGCCGACGACACGCAGCGCGTACACCCAGATCCAGGCCGAGAGCTACAACGCGCAGTCCGGTACGCAGACCGAGACCACCACCGACACCGGCGGCGGCCAGAACGTCGGCTACATCGCGCCCGGCGACACGCTCGCCTACGACCTCGACTTCGGCGCGGCGTCGCCGGCCTCGGTCACGACGCGGCTGGCCTCCGGCGCGGGCAGCGGCACCATCCAGTACCGCCTGGACTCCGCCACCGGCCCGATCATCGCCAGCGTCCCGGTCACCACCACCGGCGGCTGGCAGGCCTGGACCAGCACCACCACCAACCTGACCGGCGCGGTCACCGGCGTGCACCGGCTGTACCTCACCTTCACCGGCACCGCGGGCACCGACTTCGTCAACCTCAACTGGCTGCAGTTCACCGCCGGCGGCGGCCTCCCCAACGCCTACAGCGTCCGGCAAGCGGAGGGCTTCAGCAGCCAGTCCGGCACCCAGACCGAGACCACCACCGACACCGGCGGCGGCCAGAACGTCGGCTACATCACGCCCGGCGACTGGCTCGGCTACACGAACGTGGACTTCGGCACCCCGGCCGCGGCGTCGGTGACGACACGGCTGGCGTCCGATGCGGGCAGCGGCACCATCCAGTACCGCCTGGACACCACCACCGGCCCGATGATCGCCAGCGTCCCGGTCACCACCACCGGCGGCTGGCAGGCCTGGACCAGCACCACCACCAACCTGACCGGCACGGCCACCGGCGTCCACACCGTCTTCATCACGTTCACCGGTACCGCGGGCGCCGACTTCGTCAACCTCAACTGGTTCCAGTTCAACCGGTAGCGCGCGCCGCTGCACCCGCTGCTCGCCCGGGTCGGCCGCCGGGACGGTGGGTCTCTCCGTCCCGGTAGGCTGCCCGGGTGGCGAACCCGCTGGTCCGGCGGAGGATGCTCGTGCATCCGACGTACCGGATGTTCGTGCTGCACGACCCGGACTGCGACGACAGCTCGAATTTCAACGAGGCGATCGTCGCGGCGATCGCGGACTCCGTCGGCTGGGCGTATGGCATGGTCGCTGTCACCACCGTCGCGGAGGTCGGCCGGGTTCCGGTGACCGTCGAGATCTGGGATGCCGCCACCGAAGACGCCGGTGTGGTCTGGTTCGCCGACCTGGACTTTCCCAGCGGGCGGTACTGCATCGACGCCGCCGTCGAGGCGGAGGACCGGCTCGGCATCGACCTGCCCGGCGAGCCTGCCGTCTATCGCGTCCATCTCACCGCCCGGCGCGACGCCGAAGAGGAGTACCTCTTCCACCTGTGGCGGATCGCAGACTCGCCGCCGTTGCCGGACGACGACGAGTAGGCCGGCGTTGTTGTCATGAGGCGGTGCCACGTCAATACACGAGCGTGGGCGGCCGATCTGCGCCGTCCATACCGACCGCCCAATCCCGCATCGGATCGGACCCGACCAGCGCCGTGACCCTCCCTCGTACGACCCTTCACATCAAGACCGCTCCTGGGCGGCCAACGCCCTCACATGCCGCTGGTCTGGCGCTGCGCTCGGCGGTGACCGTCACGCTTCGTACGCAACGCTGGGAGCCTCCGTGCGTACTCGTGTCGATGGGTGCTCAGCTGATCCAGGTCGGGCACCGAGGCTTCGGACGCTAGCCGCCTGCCTGTAGTCCAGGTCGGTCCGCGACCAGCAGGGCCGCTGTCGTGGTGATCGCCCGGCTCAGCACCGGTGCGCGGTGCGCGGGTGGGAGGGCGCAGGCCAGGCGGAGCAGGAGGTCGGTCCGGTCCTCGAACGGGTCGATTGCTGCCGTGGTGAGGAGCGCGGTGTGCGCCACGGCGGGCTGCCGGCTGGGTGGTAGGTGCGGCAGGATCGCGACGAGGGTTTCGACGCGCAGCTGCGGATCGGGGAGATCGGTTGCGGCTCTGACCGCGTGATCCATGCGTGTGGCGCCGAGGTGTGGTGCGATGCCTGCGAGCGCTTCGCTGCGATGTGTATCGTCGGTAAACGCCAGCACCGCGGCGAGGGCATCGTCGAGGACATCATGACCCACCACGAGCGAAGCGGGCGACCGACCATCGCCGGGCAAGCCGTTGGCCCGCGCCAGTGACGGCAGGCCAGCCTCATCGCCGCCGCCGAGCACCCTCAGCCAACCGTCGTCGACGAGCAACCCACCTGTGTGCAACGCCAAAGCGCCGAAACACTGGCGCGGAGTTGGATGCGGCGGATCGCTGGTTCGAGTTGCGGCGCGTCGGCTGGGTTGCCTTCCTCGACCGTGTGGTCCAGGACGATTCCGTCTGCGTTGTCGACGACCTGGGCGTTGTAGCCGAACTCGACTGGCCGGTCGATGCGGCCCTTGTGGATCGGCCGGGCGCCGGGGGCGTACAGACTCACGACACGGGTGGCGGAATCGGGTTTCGGCGGACGCCGACAACCGTCGTGCTTGCACCGGGAGCACGAATACAGTCACGATCTGTGATGGCGGCCATAGCCGGTCTGCGTCGTACGACGCAGACCTCCACCGCCTTGTCGGGGTCTTCTTTCTCTGTCACAGAACCGGTCATGCACAGCGACGAGCGCGTTGCGCGGCCGGTCCAGCCACGGAGGAGCATCACTCATGTCCATCACCCGAGCGTTGCGGATCGCTGGCGTCGCCCTCGCCGCCGCGGCAGCGACCCTGGTCGGTCCCGCCACTGCGGCGCACGCCTTCCCGGTCCGCACCCTCAACGTGCAGTTCAGCCTGTTCATCCACGACCAGGACGGTCCAGACCCAGACGACACCGGCACGTTCCCGTTCACCAGCGGCCCGATGACCGTCGGTCCCACCGCCGGCGTCACCACCGGCGGCGGCTTCGACCTGTGCGTGGACGAGGTCCGCATCAAAGGCGAGTTCACCGCCAACCTGGACGTGACCGGCCGGGTCCGAACGAAGACGACGATGCGCCTGTTCGAGGGCGCCTCATGCGCCACGACCGATCAGGACGGCGGCCCGGTGGAGTTGTTCGACGCCGCGACCGACGAACTGCCGTTCACCGGAGAGCCGCACACCCTGCGGGTCAACAACACCGACGAGTACGACCACGCCGAGATCGTCGCCATGGACTGCGACTTCGCCATCCTCACCCAAAGACTGTTCGTCACCTGACGGCACGGCGCCTTCACCGGCCGGTGCGGCCCGCGCCGGCCGGTGGGCGGTTTACGCGACGACGAACAGCCCCGCGCAATTCCCGAAGGATCTTCAGTGCCCGCGGTGTAGGGCGAGAAGGTACCGCGGGGACAGCGCAGCACGGTATGCAGGTCGCAATCCTCCATGAGGTTTTGGAACACCTGGCTCGCACCGGTACCGGCCACGATCGAGTGCTTCAATCGGGACCATGCCCCTCGAAGAGTTGCGCGAACTCCTTGCCCGCCATGCTCGACCCGACCTGAGCACAAGTATCGGGGAGGTCCGCATCTTCCGGGCTGACCGGCCGCACCCGCCGGTACCGACCACGTACGGCAAGGTCGTGGCCCTCGTCGGCCAAGGCACGAAGCGCTTCGCGCTGGGCGACCGCGTGTACGACTACCACGCCGGGCAGTACCTCGTCGCATCGGTCGACATGCCCGTGACCGCCTACTTCGCGAAGGCCAGTCCTGAGCTGCCCGGGCTCGGTGTCGGGTTGGACCTGCACCCGTCCGCCATCGCCGAGCTGCTGTTGCAGGCAGCTCCGGGTGACCTGCCGGACATAGGTCGCGCCGCCCCGCCCGGGCTGGCCGTCAGCACCGCCCCCGCCGAACTGGTCGAGGCGTTCGTCCGGCTGCTGCGCCTGCTCGACCGTCCGCGCGACATCAGCGTGCTCGCACCCCTGATCAAGCGTGAGATCATCTGGCGGCTGATCACCGGTGAACACGGCGCCATCGTGCGTCAGTTCGGCCTGCCCGACAGCAGCCTCAGCCACATCGCCCGGGCCGTGCAGTGGATCCGCGATCATCATGCGCAGCCCTTCCGGGTGCAGGAGGTGGCTCAGCAGGCGGGCATGAGCGTCTCCGCGTTCCACCGCAACTTCCATGCCGTCACCGCGATGAGCCCCATCCAGTTCCAGAAGCAGATCCGGCTGCAGCGTGCCCGGCTGCTGCTGGTCGCGGACCCTGGCGACATCGCCGCGATCAGCCGGCACGTCGGTTACGAGAGCCCCGCACAGTTCAGCCGCGAGTACCGCCGGCAGTTCGGCGCGCCGCCGAGCCGCGACGCCGCCGTGCTGCACGCACCTGCCCGGACCGCCACGTCCGCCTGACCGGACGACTGTTGATCAAAGCTCGCGAACTCTTGCCCGATCCTGCCTGCGACCGGACCGGAGTTTCCAGATCATCGACCGGCCGGTATAGCGTGCCGACACATGCTTGCGGTCGCGTGCGCCACCAGGCCGGCCGAGCGGGTAACGGACATCAAGAGCGCGTGAGGTACGTGTGGCCACCATTGGACTCTTCGGACGCCATGCTGAACTCGAACGGCTCGCCAGCTTCCTCGAAGGCGTACGGCAGCACGGCGACGCGCGCCTGATCTGCGGCGATCCAGGCGTCGGCAAGTCCGCCCTGATGTCCGCCGCGGCGGAGCTCGCCGGCGCCCGGGGGATGCGGGTGCTGCGCGCTTCCGGTTCCGAGTTCGAGGCCGACGTCAGCTACGCCTGTCTCAACCAGTTGCTCCTGCCCGTACACCCGGACCTCGAGCGCCTTCCGCCTGGTCCGCGCGAGGCGCTGTCGGTGGCGCTCGGGTTCGGCGCCGGTACACCGCCGGACGTACTCCTGGTCTGCAACGCCGCGCTGCTGCTCATCACCGAGCTGGCCGCCGACGTGCCGATCGTCCTGCTGGTCGACGACGTGCACTGGATCGACCGGGCGAGCGCCGTGGTCCTGGGCTTCATCACCCGGCGGCTGGAGGGCCACCGCGCCGGCCTGCTGGCGTCGGCCAGGGTGGGGACGACGAGCTTCCTCGACCGGCGCGGCCTGTCCGAGCAGGTCGTCGAGCCGCTGGACAGCCAGGCGGCCGGGCAGCTGGTCGCTGCCAACCATCCAGAGATGCCGGCGCGGGTCCGGCACCGGCTGCTGGACCTCGCGCAGGGTAACCCGCTCGCCCTGATCGAACTGCCCGCCACGTTGCTGGGCGCCGCGCGGCGCGCGGTGACGCAACCGGAGGTGATCCCGCTCAGTGAGCGGCTTCAAGGAATCTTCGCCGCGCGCCTCGTGGGCCTGCCGGAACCCACTCGGCAGCTGCTGCTGCTCGCCACCTTCGAGAGTACCGGCGATGTCCGGGTGCTCAGGGCCGCCCTGCCCGACGGGGTCAGCCTGGCCGACCTGGCTCCGGCGGAACGGGAGCAGTTGGTCCGCGTGGACGACGCCACGGCGCGGATCGCGTTCCGGCATCCGCTGATCCGGTCGGCCGTCGTGGCGACGTCCACCCACGAGGAGCGCCGCAAGGCGCACGCCGCCCTCGCCGGCGCCCTGACCGACGACCAGGAACGCCGCGCGTGGCACCTGGCGGCGGCCGCTGCCGGCCCGGACGAGATGGTGGCGGAACTGTTGGAGGACGCGGCGCACCGGGTGATGCTGCGCGGGGACGCGCTCGCCGCGATCGCCGCCCTGATCCGCGCCGCGGAGCTGAGCACGACGAGCGCGGGACGGGGGCGGCGGCTCGGTGAGGCCGCGTACATCGGTGCGGAGGCCAGCGGCGCCGACGACGCCGAGTCGTTGCTCCGCGATGCCCGGCGGGCGGCCCCGGACGCGGCCGGCTCCCTGCACGTGGCCAACGCGGCTGCCTTCCTCATGCTCAACGGCGACGGCGACGTCAACACCGCGCACCGGCTCCTGGTCGGGGCCATCGAGGTCGGCGACCACGGCTACCGGGCCGACGATCCGGCGCTGATCGAGGCCATGCACACCCTGCTGCTGGTGAGCTGGTACGGCAGCACGACGGACTACTGGGAGTCCTACTTCCGGGTGCTGCGCAGACTGCGGCCTGAGCCGCCGGAGGTCCTCGCGCTGGTCAGTGAGACCTTCCCCGATCCGGTACGCACCGGTGCGGCGGCGCTGCCGCGGATCGACGCGATCCTGCGGTCGCTCACCGACGAGGTGGACCCCACCCGCATCATGCGGATCGGCACAGCCTCGGTCTATCTGGACCGGCTGGGCGACTGCCGCGAGTCCTCCTGGCGCCTCGTCCGGCAGGGACGCGACGGTGGGCCGCCCCGCCGGCACCTCGGCGCCCTGATGCATCTGTGCCTGGACGACTTCCTGGTCGGCCGGTGGGACGAGGACGAGGAACTCGCCCTGGAAGGGCAACGGATCTGTGACACCAGTGGCTTCCCGTTCTTCGCGTGGTACTTCCGGTACAACCGGGCGCTCGTCGCCGCCGGCCGGGGCCGTTTCGACGAGGCCTACACGCTCGCCGACGAGATCACTCACTGGGCACTGCCTCGCGGCGTGTCCGCCGCGGCCCTCTTCGCCCATCAACCGCGCTCACTGGCCGCGTTGGGACAGGGAGACTACGAAGCCGCCTTCCGGCACGCCGCCGCCATGAGCCCGCCCGGCGTCCTGGCCACGCACGTGCCGCACTGCACCTGGGTCATGTTCGACCTGGTCGAGGCGGCGGTGCGGACCGGGCGCACGGTCGAGGCCAGGGCACACGTCGAGGCGATGCGGGCCGCGGACGTGGGGGCGTTGTCGGCGCGGATGGCCCTGATCCAGGCGGGCGCCGAGGCGCTGGTCCTCGACGGCGACGAGCCGATGACCCGCCTGGAGGCGCTGCTGGCTGAGCCCACCGCCGAGCGCTGGCTGTTCGACGTCTCCCGGGTCCGACTGTCGTTCGGCGAGAGGCTGCGCCGCACCAGGTCATCGGCGCAGGCTCGCCGGCATCTGCTCGCCGCGTGCAACGGCTTCGCCGCCATGGCGGCCGAGCCGTGGCTCGCACGCACCCGGGCCGAGTTGCGGGCCGCCGGGCACCGGCCAGTCCAGCAGCCGGCGGGTGAGCTGACCGCCCTGACGGCACAAGAACGCCAGATCGCCCAGCTGGCGGCGAGCGGCCTGACCAACAAGCAGATCGCCGAACGGCTGTACCTCTCGCACCGCACGATCGGCGCCCACCTGTACCGGATCTTTCCCAAGCTCGGCGTCACCTCACGCGCCGGGCTCAGGGACGCCCTTTCGCCGCCGGCTGATGGGAAGACTGGGCGCTGAGCTGGCCCGCCTGGTTCTCCTTGTCCTCCAGCAGCCGCTCCAGCAACCGCCGGGTGGTGGGATCGTCGTCGCCCACCCAGCGCACTGCCTCTTGCAGTGTTTGGACGAGGATCCGAACGCCGACGAGGTTCTGCGTCACGATGCCGGTGAGGTCGCCGTCGGGGAACGCGCGGAAGGCGATCCGGGACCGGGCGCTCAGGTGCTGCGGATCGTACTCGCCGACAGCGCCGAGGTGCCCGATCCGCGCCGCGAGGAGTCGCGCGCTGCCGCGGTCCCGGTCGGCGCAGGTGCAGAGGAAGTCCGCGAGGGGGCGCGCGGAGGGCGCCGTGACGGCCTGAGCGTGCTGCTCGTACTGCAACGAGGACACGATCAGACTGGCCAGCAGCCCGTTGAGCAGCCGCGTGGTCGCCGTCAGTTCGGCGCGGTTCGACGGCGTCACCGGCCCGTCTTCCAGGTCGAACAACGCGCGGTCGCGGACCTCACGCATGCGCAGCGCGGCCGGCTGCGATCCGGGGCGTTCCCGTCCTGAAGGCGTCGTCACGGCTTCGATGTTCGAGCACGGCACGCCGCAGTGCATCTGTCAGATGACTTAAGTCCCGGGGTTCACCCGGCCTGTCCGCCCCGCTGAGCGGCCCCGGCAACCGCGAATCCGGGGTTGCCGCGGCCGCGCTCGCGGTACCCGCGGCCCCACGGCGGAAACCGGTGGCCGGCCGCACGGCGGGACGTGTTAGGTCACCGGCCGCGTCCGCCGGATTTCTCGCAGTCAGATGACTGACGAAGGTCCGCCCTGGCGCTCCGAGAGTGGAGCTGTGACAAGCGGAACCAATCGAGGAGATGCCCGATGACCATCAACCACGGCTTCCACGCCACCATGACCGCGCAGCCCGGCCGGGGCGACGAACTGGTCAACTTCCTGCTCGACGCACCGTCGCTGGACAACGACGACTGCGTTGTCTTCCTGGTCGGCCGCTCGGCCGGCAACCCCGACGTCGTCCACGTCACCGAGGGCTGGACCACTCCGGAGGCGCACAGCAGGTTCTTCGCCACCGCCGAGGCCCAGGACCTGGTGGCGAAGCTCCAGCCGCTGCTGGCCGGCGAGTCGCAGTACACCGACGAGGTACCGGTCGGCGGCAAGGCAGCGATCTGAGCACCCGACCCTCCCTCGACCAACCCACAGCGACAGGACTCCACCATGACTCAGCAACGTCCCCCCTTCGACCCCGAGTTGGGCAGGCTCCTGGCCGACATGCCGCTCCTAGCGGAACTCGACACAGAGGTTCTCGCCCAGATCCGCCCGTTCTCGTCGGTTCCCGTCGAACTCGCCCTCGCGGGCCGCGCCGTCGATCGGCACGAGGTCGGCATCGCCGGTCCGGACGGTACTCAACTCGCACTGTCGATCTTCAGCCCGGCCGGTGCCGGTCGTCCGACCGGCGCACCCTGCGTGTACTGGATGCACGGTGGCGGCATGGTCATGGGTGACCGCTTCTCCCAGATCGACATCCCGCTGGACTGGCTCGAAGCGTTCGGCGCCGTCGTGATCTCCGTGGAGTACCGGCTGGCACCCGAAGTCACTGGCACGAGCCTCGTCGACGACTGCTACCGCGGCCTGCTCTGGGTCGCCGAGCACGCCGACGATCTCGGCATCGATCCGGCCCGCATCGTCGTGGCCGGGGCCAGCGCCGGCGGTGGCCTCACCGCCGGAGTCACTCTGATGGCACGCGACCGCGGCACCCCGGCGCTGGCCGCCCAGATACTGATCTGCCCCATGCTCGATCACCGCAACAACACCGTCTCCAGCCGGCAGTACGCCGGCGGGCCGGGCGTCTGGACCCGCGAGATGAACGAGTTCGGCTGGCGGTCGGTCCTCGGCGGCCTCGATCCCGACGCCGTGCCCGGCTACGTCTCCCCGGCACTCGCCGACGACCTGTCCGGCCTGCCCGCCACCTACGTCGACGCGGGCACGGCGGAGGTCTTCCGCGACGAGGACGTCGCCTACGCCACCCGGATTTGGGCCGCCGGCGGCCAGGCCGAGCTGCACGTCTGGGCCGGCGGCTGCCACGGCTTCGACGCGCTGTACCCGCACGCGCGGCTCTCGGTGGCGGCGCGCCGTACCCGCACCGAATGGCTCTCCCGGATCCTGACGCCGGCGGACGCGGCGTCGGTTGCGCGCGACGCCGGGCAAGGGGGCGTGCGATGACCTCCGAGCACCGTGCCACGTTCCTGCGCGAGTTTCTGCGCGACCCGTTCACCGTCGCCGCCGTCGCCCCGAGTGGCGTGCCACTGGCCGATCTCATCACCTCGCCCGTGCCGCGCACCGGCGACCCGGTGGTCGTCGAGCTCGGCCCCGGCACCGGCGCGTTCACCGACGCCGTCCAGCGGCGGCTCGCCGGTCGCGGGCACCATATCGCCGTCGAGGTCAACGAACGGTTCGCGGGCCTGCTGACCACCCGGTACCCGCAACTCGACGTCGCCGTCGCCGACGCCCGCAACCTCCGCGAGGTGCTGGCCGAACGCGGTCACCGGCACGCGGACGTGATCGTGAGTGGGCTGCCGTGGGCGGCGTTCGCCGGCGGGCAGCAGGACGACCTGCTGAGCGCGGTCACCGACACCCTCAGCCCCGACGGCGCGTTCACCACCTTCGCCTACACGCTCGCCCGCTGGGCCCCGCCTGCCCGCCGGCTGCGTCGGTCCCTGGGCACCCGATTCGACGAGGTCGTGGCCGGACGGACGGTATGGGCCAACGTGCCGCCGGCCTTTGTCTACTTCTGCCGACGGCCCCGGGTACCGGCACAGCAGCAGGCCCTGGTCTCCGCCTGACAGCGACGCAGAAAGGAGACGTGGCCATGACGCGGCACAAAGCCCCGCGGACTGTGCGGCCGGCCGGCGAGGATCACCGGGCGACACCGTTCGAGCTGTTCTTCGACCTGGTCTACGTCTTCGCCACGACGCAGGTCACCGCCTATCTTGCCCACGAGCACACCGTTGACGGCGTGTTGCAGGGGTTGCTGGTGCTCGCGCTGCTGTGGGGGACCTGGTCCGGCTACACCTGGCTGGGCAACTACTCACGGGCCGACCAGGGTCCGCTGCGGGCGGGCATGGTCGTCGCGATGGCGGCCATGTTCGTGGTCGCCCTGGCCATCCCCGAGGCGTGGCACGACGCGCCCGGCGGCCTGCCCGGCCCGCTGGTGCTGGTGTGCGCCTACCTGCTCGTCCGGGCGGTGCATCTCACGGTCTACGCCGTGGCCTCGACCGGTGACGCCGGGCTGCGGTACCAGATCACCATCACCTGGCTGCCGCTGTTGGTGGGCGCTCTTCGGTGGCGTGGCGCTCCACGTCGGTGGGCATCTGCTGTTCGCGTACCGCATGCACGGTGCGCTGAGCGTGCCCCGGCTGGTGACGGCCGGCGTCCTGCTCGCGGCCGTTCCGGCTGCCGTGGTCCTGCCCCCGATGGCCGGGCTGGCCGGCCTGGTCGCCGTCCTGACCGTGCTGATCGTCGTCGAGGCGACCCGGCACGCGCGACAGGTTGCCGAGCAGGAATAGGCAAGCATCCGCGATCAACGGACAAGATCTGCCGCTCGGTGACTGCTTGAATCAATTGATCGCGGCAACGCACCTTCGCCGCGGACGGCGAGAGGAAACGCGATGACCGGAACCTTCATCAGCGATATCACGCTGCACGTGAACGGCACCGATCACAAGCTCACTGTGGACAATCGCAGGACGCTGCTCGACGCGCTACGGGAGAACCTCGGCCGGACCGGGCCGAAGAAGGGCTGCGACCACGGCCAGTGCGGCGCCTGCACGGTGCTGCTCGACGGCCGGCGGGTGGTGTCCTGTCTGACGCTGGCGGTCGCCGCCGAGGGCGCCGCCGTGACCACCGTCGAAGGCATTGCCGGCGACGGTGCCCTGGGTCCGATCCAGCAGGACTTCATCCGGCTCGACGGTTTCCAGTGCGGGTACTGCACTCCCGGGCAGATCTGCTCGGCTGTCGGGATGCTGGCCGAGCACGCGGCCGGCTGGCCCAGTGCGGTCACCGCCGACGTCTCGCCGGACGGCCCGGCGCGCGAGCTGGACACCGCGGAGGTGCGCGAGCGGATGAGCGGCAACCTGTGCCGCTGTGGTGCGTATCCGGCGATCGTGCGCGCGGTGCTCGAGACCGCCGCCCGCGGGGAGGCGGCCCGATGAGGGAGTTCGCGTACCAGCGCGCGGTCCAGGTCCGCGAGGCGCTCATGGCGGTCGCGGAGCACGCCGGCGCCCGCTACCTGGGCGGTGGCACCAACCTCGTCGACCTGATGAAGGGCGGGGTCGAGACGCCGGCACGGCTGGTGGACGTCCGGCATCTCCCGCTGGACGGTGTCCGCGAGACACCGGACGGTGGACTTGTCCTCGGTGCGACCACGACCAACAGCGACGCTGCCGCCCATCCCGAGGTACGGCGTCGGTATCCGGCGCTGACCCAGGCTGTCCTGGCCGGCGCGTCGGGGCAGCTCCGGAACATGGCTACGGTGGGCGGCAATCTCCTGCAGCGCACCCGGTGTCCCTACTTCGCCGATCTCGCACAGCCGTGCAACAAGCGCGTTCCCGGCAGCGGCTGTCCCGCGATCGCCGGGGAGCACCACAACCACGCGATCCTGGGCCGGTCCGAGCACTGCGTGGCGACGCACCCCTCGGACATGGCGGTGGCGCTGGCCGCCTTCGACGCGGTGGTGCACTACGAGACTCTGAACGGCCCCGGTGAGATCCCCCTGTCACGGTTCTACCTGCCGGTCGGTGACCGCCCGGACCGCGAGACGGCGTTGCCGCCCGGCGCGCTGATCACCGCGGTCGCCCTGCCCGGGTCCGCGGTCGCCCGGCGGTCGCGGTACCGCAAGGTGCGCGAGCGGGCGTCGTACGCCTTCGCGACGGTCTCTGTCGCCGCCGCCCTCGATGTCCACGACGGTCTGGTGCGCGACGTGCGGATCGCCCTCGGCGGCGTGGCGTCCCGGCCCTGGCGCGCCCGCGCAGCCGAGGCCTTCCTGCGGGACGGACCCGCCACCGCCAGCCGGTTCCGGCTCGCCGCCGAGTCGGAACTGACAGCCGCGGAACCGCTACGCGACAACGCATACAAGGTGGCCCTGGCCCACAACCTCATCGAAGCCCTGCTCAGCGAGCTGGCCGGAACGGAGATCGAGCGATGAGCGGCAAACCGATCACCGGTGCCGTCGGTACGCCGCGCCCCCGGATCGAGGGGCCGCTCAAGGTCACCGGCACCGCCCGCTATGCCGCCGACGTGCCCATGCCGGGCCTGGCCCACGGCTGGATCGTGACGGCCACCGTATCCCGGGGACGCCTGCGCGCCATCGACACCTCCGCCGCGCTCGGCATGCCCGGCGTGCTGGGTGTGCTCGACCACCGCGACGCGCCCCGCCTCAACCCTGAGGCCGGCAACTACTTCGGTCCCGACGGCAGCCTGCAACTCCTGCAGGACGACGTGATCCCGTACGCGGGCCGGCCGATCGCCCTCGTGCTGGCGGAGACCCTCGAGCAGGCCCGGGCCGCGGCCGGGGCCGTCCGGGTCGACTACGAGGTGCAGCCGCACGACGTGGGCTTCCACCTCGACCATCCGGCTGCCCGTCCGGCGTCGACCGCGTTCGGGCCGGAGGCGGACACCGGCGACGTGGACGCGGAACTGGCCGCCTCCGCGGTGGTCGTCGACGAGCGCTACCGCACGCCGGAGGAGTGCCACAGCGCCATGGAACCCCACGCCGCAACAGCGTGGTGGGAGAACGGTCACCTGTACGCCGTGGACTCCAACCAAGGTGCGTTCAGTGTGTCCCAGGTACTGGCCGCGTTGTGGTCCATCGACCGGGACCGGGTGCATGTCCGCTCCGAGCATGTCGGCGGCGGCTTCGGCGGCAAAGGACTGTGTGGCCCGCAGGTGATCCTCGCCGCGATGGCCGGCGAGCGATTCGGGCGTCCCGTGCGGGTCACCCTGACCCGGGAACAGGTCTTCGAGGCGACCGCGTCGCGGCCGCCGACCGACCAGCAGGTCCGCATCGGCGCCGACGCCGACGGCCGCCTGCGCGCCGTCCACCACCGGGCGGCGTACGCCCTCTCCCCGCTCGCGGAGTACATCGAGTGGTGCACCGAGCAGGCCAAGATCCTGTACGCGGCACCGGCGATCCGCACGCAGCTCACCGCCGTACCCCTCGACGTCCTGCCGCCGGCCTCGATGCGGGGGCCAGGTGCGACACCCGGCTCGTTCGCTCTGGAGTCCGCCATGGACGAGGTTGCCGAACGGCTGGGCCTCGACCCGCTCGAACTGCGCCTGCGCAACCAGCCCACCGCGGCCCCCGTCTCGGGCCGCCCGTTCAGCAGCCGGCGTCTGATCTCCTGCCTGCAGGAGGGCGCACGCCGGTTCGGCTGGGCGGCGCGCGACCGGCACCCCCGGACCCGGCGTGAAGGTCCGCTGCTGATCGGCAGCGGCATGGCCGCCACCTCGTTCAGCGCCGGAGTGTTCCCGTCGACCGCCTCAATCACTGCGGAGACCGACGGCACGTTCACGGTCGGAATCGACGCGAGTGACATCGGCACCGGCACCCGTACCGCCCTGACCGCGGTCGCCGCCGACGCGCTCGGGGTCGGCCCGGAGCAGATCCGGATCCGGATCGGTGACAGCGACCTCGGCATGGCGTGGGGCGCGGGCGGCTCCCGCGGAACGACCTCCTGGTCGTTCGCCATCATCGAGGCCGCCAACAAGCTGCGAGAGAGTCTGGACGACCCGGCACGCCCGGTGACCGCGACGACGGACACCTCAGCATTGATCGACTACCAGCCGGCCCGGGAACGGCAGACCTTCAGCGCCGTCTTCGCAGAAGTGACCGTCGACCCGGCCACCGGCGAGGTACGGGTACGCCGGTTGCTCGGGATGTTCGCGGTAGGCCGGGTGATCAACCCGATGCTGGCCCGCAGCCAGGTGGTCGGCGGGATGATCATGGGCTTGTCCATGGCCCTGCACGAGGAGAGTGTCCGGGACCCGGGAACCGGCCGGCAGGTCAACGCCGACTTCGCCGGCTACCACATCGCCGCGCACGCCGACGTGCCCGACATCGAAGCCGACTTCGTGGCCGACTACGAACCGCAGGACCCATCCGGATTCAACGGCCTCGGCGAGATCGGCACGGCCGGCACCGCGGCGGCGATCGCCAACGCCGTCTGGCATGCCACCGGCAGACGGCAGAGGAGCCTGCCCATCCGCCTGGACCGGGTACTGGAGGCGGTCCCCGCGCAGGCACCGGCGGCCGAGTGAGGTGTGACCGCTCATCCACGCCAGTTTCAGCAGCCGAGCGGGCTCTTTCCGCCCAGCCGCACCGATGAGGCTCCCAGCGGGCACACCAACCGCCCGACCATCGGTAGCAGCATCGGCGGCGCCGTCATCGCGGCCGGCCGCGCCGCGGGACAGCACCGGGGTGCACCCGACGACCGCGCCTCACCGTGATCGCCCACGCCGTCGTCGTACTGATCGACGACGGGCACGGTGCACAGACGCACACGAACACCAGCCCGGCGACGGTTGCCACGACGATGCCGGCCCGGTCCCCCGCCGAGCGTGGGCGGGCCGGCCGCGGATCAGTCCGGTCCGCGGCGCGGCGACTCCAGCAGGCCGGCCGCGATCGCGGTGGTGACCGCCGCGGTGCGGTCGGAGACGCCGAGCTTGGCGAACGTGCGCAGCAGGTGCGTCTTCACCGTCGCCTCGCTGATGAACAGCGAACGGGCGATGTCCACGTTGGACTGTCCGCGTGCGACGAGCCGGAGCACGTCCAGTTCCCGGGCCGACAGCGGGGTGGGCGCTGGCTGGCGTACCTGGTGCAGCAGGCGGGTGGCCACCGCCGGCGCGAGGACCGTCTCGCCGCGCGAAGCCGACCGGATCGCGCCGAGCAGGTCGGCACGGGACGCGTCCTTGAGCAGGTATCCGATCGCGCCCGCCTCCACCGCGCGCAGGATGTCCGTGTCGGTGTCGTACGTGGTCAGGACGAGCACGCGGGTACCGGGCGCCTCGGCGAGTACCCGCGCGGTCGCGTCCGCCCCGTCGCCGCCGGGCATCCGCAGGTCCATCAGCACCACGTCCGGGCCGGCCGCGAGGACCGCGGCCAGCGCCTCGGCCGCGCTGCCGGCCTCGCCCACCACCGCGATGTCCGGCTCGCCGTCGAGCATGCCGCGCACCCCGGAGCGGACCACCGGGTGGTCGTCGACGAGCAGCACCCGGATCACGCCGGGATCACCACCCGCAGCCGGGTACCGGCGCCCTCGTCCAGGCGCAGCCGCCCGCCCGCCTGCGCCACCCGGGTGCTCATGCCACGCAGCCCGTACCCGCGCGCCATCGGGTCCGGCGGCAGGCCGCAGCCGTCGTCGGTGACCTCCAGCTCCACCTCGTCCGGCCGGTACGTGAGGCAGACCGCCGCCCGGGTCGCCGCGGCGTGCTTGCGTACGTTGGCCAGCGCCTCCTGCACCGCGCGCAGCACCACCACCTCGGTACCCACCGGCAGCGGGCGCGCCGGCCCGGACAGCCGCCACTGACCCTGCACGCCGGTCTCCTCGTCGAACCGGCGGACCAGCCGGCTGATCGCGTCGCCGAGCGAGGCGCCCGACAGCGGTGCCGGGGTCAGCGCGCCGACCAGCGCGCGGGTCTCGGCGAGGCACTCGCGGGCGGTACGCTCGGCCAGGTCCAGGTGCCGCCGCCCGGAAGCGCCCTCCTGCGGGGCCGCCGCGCCAGTGCCCGCACCGGCGGCCTGGATCAGCATGACCACACTGGACAGTCCCTGCGCGACGGTGTCGTGCAGGTCGGCGGCCAGCCGCTGCCGCTCCGCGACCATACCGGCCTCGTGCGACAGCCGCGCCACCTCCGCCCGGGTCGCGCGCAGTTCCGCGATGAGCTCGGCCCGGTCCTCGCTCTGGCGCACGATCTGGTCGATCCACGCGGAGATGACGAACCCGAACGCGAGCGCGCCGAGGGCCGGCGGACCCTGAGCGCGTACGGCACCGGCGAGATCATGGTGGCGCAGCGCGTCGCAGACCACCGGTACAGCGTTGAACAAGCTCACCGCGCACACCGCCGGGGCCAGGCGCAGCAGCTGGAACGCGAGCGGACACACGGCCCACAGCAGGTACGCCGCCTCCGGCGCGAGCACCACCGCCGGGACGAACGCGGCGAACACCAGACCCAGGAACGCCGCCGCGGCGCGGGTACCGCGCCCGACCGGCACGAGCCGGCGGCCTACTGCGGCGTACCCGGCGGCGAGCGCGGCCAGCAGCGCCACCGCGCCGAGCGCCCGGGGTACCGGCCGACCACCGGTGAGCACCATCACCGAGGTGAATCCGAGTACCAGCCCGCCGTACCAGTGCCACAGCCGCGCCGATACCGGCTCCTCCGCCGGGTTCACGCGTCCGTCCGGGTGGTCCACCGGAATGTTCGCAGACACAGCAGCAGACCTCCGACACACCAGGCGGCCAGGACCAGGGCCGTGCGCCCATGCTCCCACGTGTGCGCCGGCTCGTGCGCCGCCAGCGCGTCGGGCAGGAACACCGAGCGGAAGCCCTGGGCGAGCCACTTGAGCGGGAACGCCGCGCCCAGCAGTTGCAACGGCCGGGGCAGCGTGGTGACCGGCACGATGAAGATGCCGGACACGAACTGGAGCACCAGGTACGGCAGGTTCAGCACCGCGCCAGCGCTGCGCGCCGAGCGGGGCACGGCGCTGGCCGCGACACCGAGCAGCGCGCACGCGGTGACGCCGAGCAGCATCAGCCACACGAACGTGAACCACCGGCCCGGCGTGGCCGGGATCGGCACCCCGAAGGCGAGCCGGCCGACCAGGAGCAGCAGCGCCACCTCGGCGAGGGTGACCACGAACGCGAGCACGGCCCGGCCGATGAAGTACGCCGCCGGCGGGATCGGCGTGCCACGCAGGCGCTTGAGGGTGCCGTCGTAGCGGTCGTTGGCGATGCCGACGCCGAGGCTCAGGAACGTGGTCGAGCCGACCCCGCCGGCGATCATCCCGGCCGCGAAGAACTGGGCCGTGGTCACCGGCTCCCCCGGCACCCGGTGACCGAAGGCCGAGCCGAGCAGGGCGAGCAGCACCACGGGCAGGGCGAAGGTGAACGCGACCGCGTCCCGCTCGCGGAAGAACAGCTTGACCTCCAAGCCGCCGCGTACCAGGCTCAGCCAGATCAGTCGGGACACGGCCGGGCTCCGATCAGGTCGAGGTACACGTCTTCGAGGGACGGGCGGGTGACGGTCAGGCCGGGCACCGGGCCGCCGTACCGGGAGGCCAGGTCGGCGACCAGGGCGGCCGGGTTGTCGCTGTACTGCTCGCCGTGCAGCCACGTCACGCGCGCCCGCCCGGTCTCCCGGCCACCCAGCGAGGAGGGGGTGCCGGTGGCGACCAGCCGGCCGCCGGCCAGTACCGCGACCCGGTCGGCCAGCCGCTCGGCCTCGTCGAGGTTGTGGGTGGTGAGCAGGATCGTGGTGCCCCCGGCGGCGAGTTCCCGCAGGAGTCCCCAGAACTGCCGGCGTGCCTCGGGATCGAAGCCGGTGGTCGGCTCGTCGAGGAACAGCAGCCGCGGGTTGCCGACGATGCCGATCGCCACGTCGACCCGCCGCCGCTGGCCGCCGGACAGGTGACGCAGCCGGCTGCCCGCCCGGTCGGTGAGGCCGACCAGATCGATCACCTCGCTGGGCTTGCGGGGGCGGCGGTAGTACTGCGCGAAGTGGCGTACCGCCTCGGCGACGGTCGCCTCGGCCAGGTCGGCCGCCTGATGCGGCACGATGCCGATCTGCTCCCGCCAGTGCGGGCCGGCCCGCTGCGGGTCCGCGCCGAGCACGAACACCTCGCCCGCGTCCCGGCACCGGTACCCTTCGAGGATCTCCACGGTTGTGGTCTTGCCGGCGCCGTTGGGGCCCAGCAGCGCCACACACTCGCCGTCCTCGATGTCCAGGTCGATGCCGTCCACCGCGGTGTGCGCACCGTACCGCTTGTGCAGACCGCGTACCCTCACCGCGCTCATGGCTCGAGCATGCGGCGCCGGCCGGGCCCGGCGGAACAACCGGTACGTGGAACCGGGTGTCCACCGGTCGATGGACACCCGGTCCGCCCGGCGAGGTCCTGCAACCCGATCCCGGAACACGTCGTCCGGCCCTGCCGGCACCGCCGGGATGTTCGGTAGCGGCACAACCCGGTCACCGGCTGCCGGCCAGCTGTTCGCTGCGGCACGACGCGCAGCGGTCGGCCGGTTGGTGGCGCGATGGCTGTTCGCCGCCCCGCCGCACCACAGCATCACCTGCGCCTGGCGGTAGCAGCGAACACGTGGCTCGTCGTAACACAGGCATCCATTTCGTCAGGCCGACGGAGTCCGCCGACCTGGCGCAGCGGCGACGGCAATGCCGACGCCATGCATCGCCAGTGTTCGGGTCCGCACCGTCATCGCGTTCTCAGCCGTCTTGTCCTCACCGGCGCCAGCTGCACGAGCTGGCGCCGCTACGGCCGAATGGCGCCACCCCGTAGCACCTGCGCCGCGTCCTCGGCCTGGAGCCATGGAGCTCACCGTGGTGATGACGGCCGCGGCGGCTGTGGCAGGGCGGGGCCATGACCCAGCGGGAGCTTGCCGAGGCGCGCGGCGTGACGCCGCGGAACATCACCGGGCTGGTCGACGGGTTGGAGCAGGCCGGGCTGGTGCAGCGGACCGCCCACCCCAGTGACCGGCGGGCGACCCTGGTCCGCCTGACGCGACGAGGGACCGAGCTCGTCGAGCGGCTGGAGGCAGAGCAGGTGGAGTTCACCGAGCTGCTGTTCGAGGGGATGCCGCGGGAGCGGTTCGAGGGGCTCACCAGCGGGCTCAAGGACATTCTCGACAGGATCAGGGAGCGCTGTGAAGAACATCCTTGCCTACGAGGGGATGATGTGGCGCAGCCTGTACCTTGGGTCACCCACACCGTTGACGACGACGGGATCCGCCTGCGCCCGTGCTCTTCCTGGAGGAGTTCGGGCCGTGGGAGCGGATCACGGCGGTTCGGGCGAGCAAGCGGTACCACAGCGAGAACAAGCGGCGGCAGCTCGACGGGGCGACCCTGAACCTCATCATGTCCGGCCAGACCAACGTCGAAATCGACACCGACGGCGAGATCGAGCGGATCCGTTGCTGGGTGGACGATCCGGAGGCGTTCGTGGAAGCTGCTGAGGCCCGTCGTCCTGGGCGGGGCCTCAGCAGCAACCCTCACATCAGGACGGTCAGCAGGTCGCGGCAGGCCTGCTCGGCGCGCCGGCACGCCTCGGCGCAGAGGCGGCAGTGCTGGTGCATGGCCGCGTGGTGGGTGCACTCGTCGGCGCAGGCCCGGCAGGCGGCGGCGCACGCCTGGACCTGGGCCTGGATCACCGCGGCGTCGGCGCCGGTGTGCCGGGAGAGCATGCGGGCGGTGACCGCGCAGACGTCGGCGCAGTCGAGGTCGAGCCGGATGCACCGGGCCAGGCGGTCGACCGACTCCTCCCCGAGGCAGGCGTCGGCGCACGCGGTACAGGTCAGGCCACACTCGACGATGGTGTCGATCCCGACCGCAAGGATCTCGCGGTCCACGTCGATGGGCTGCGGATACGTCTCAAGCATCGTGGTTGTCGTCACGGGACCGTCGAATACCCAGCCGCGGCGATCGTAAGCGGCCGGTAAGGTCCCGGCATCTGGCGAGCCGGCGGGGTGACCGGTTCACTCGACAGCATGAGACGACGCGTGCTGATCGCCGGGGCCGTGGTGCTCGCGGTGGCGGTGGGGTTCGGCCTGTACTGGTTCGCGCCGTAGCGCCTGCTGACCAATACGACGGTCAATGAGGCCCTGTCGGTGCCGTCGACACCACCGGCAAGCGCGACAACGAGCGGCCCGACCGCCGGCCCGGCAACCGGGCCACCAGCAGGGCCGGTCGTCGTGGCCGAGGGCAGCTTCATCACCCACGAACACGACACCCAGGGCACAGCAAGGATCGTCAGGCTCGCCGACGGCACGACCCGGCCGGAGATCGCCGGCCTCGACACCTCCGACGGCCCCGACCTGCGGGTGTGGCTCACCGACCAGGCGGTCGTCGAGGGCCGCCAGGGCTGGACGGTCTTCGACGACGGGCAATGGCTCGAACTGGGCAAGCTCAAGGGCAACCGGGGTAACCAGACCTACCCCATCCCGGCGGAGGCCGACCTCATGCAGTACCGCAGCGTCAGCATCTGGTGCAAACGCTTCTCCGTCTCGTTCGGCGCCGCCCCGCTCGCCACGCGCTAGCCTCGATCGATGCGGGTGGTACACACGGCGGAACTGACGGACGGCGAGCGCAGCGAGATCAGGGCCCTGCTCGACCGGGCGTTCGGTGGGGGCTTCGGGGACGAGGACTGGGAGCATTCGCTCGGCGGGCTGCACGTGCTCGTCGAGGTCGACGGCGCGATCGTCGGGCACGCCGCCCTCGTGCAGCGGCGGCTCCTCCACCGGGCCAGGGCCCTGCGGGCCGGGTACGTCGAGGCCGTCGCCGCCGAGCCGCGGGGGCAGGGGCACGGGGCGGGCGCGATGGCGGAGGTGGAGCGGATCGTCCGTGCGGCCTACGACCTCGGGGCGCTGTCCGCCTCGGAGGCCGCGTACGGGTTCTACGAGGCGCGCGGGTGGATCCCGTGGCAGGGGCCGACCGCGGTGCTGGCCCCCGACGGGCTCACCCGCACGCCGGACGACGACGACAGCACGTTCGTGCTGCCCGTCGGGTCGACAGACCTCGACCCGACGGGACTGCTGGCGTGTGACTGGCGCGACGGTGACGTCTGGTAACCACTACTCGTTGCGTGCCGTCTCCGGGCCCGTGAGCCGGCGCAGCAGCGGCAGCGTCGAGGCGATGATCGCCAGCGACACCACCAGGCCGCCGGCGACCATCGCGTAGAACGACGGCGGCGGGGCCAGCAGCGAGTAGTCGAGCTGTGCGCGCAGGAACAGGTGCGCGGCCATCAGGCCCATGCCGATCGCAACCGTCGCCACCAGGACGAGCGGCACGACGGTCTCCAGCGCCACCACGCCGCGCAGGGTGTTCAGCTGTACCCCGGTGAGGCGCAGCAAGCTGGACGGACGCTTCCTGTCGCTCATGCCGCCGGCCAGGCTGCAGCCCGCGATCGGCAGGCTGCACAGCATGATGACGTTCGCGAGCTGCTGGAACTGCACGAGCAGCCGCGCCGGGTCGGCCTCCCACTCGCCGACCGAGGACGGGAACCGCGGCGTGGCCGGGAACGCCTGGATGAGGATCGTGCGGGCCCGCTCGAACGCGGCCTGGCTCGTCTTGCATCGACATCGCAGGACCTACCTCCACGACGACCACCAGACAGAAAGCCGCAGAACGTACCACGGCGAACAACAGCAGAGGTGATCTTGCGCGGTAAGGGCAATCAGCGCCGTCGGCGAGCCGTACCTGAGGAGCTCGACCAAGCGATCGACGACTACCTGCATGCCCGGCGGACTGCCGACCGCGCTGCCCGCCGGCCGACGAGCGATGCGCTCTTCGTCCGTCGGAACGGAAGCCGGCTCAACCGACTGCAGGTCTACCGCCTGGTCCGCCGGCTCGTGCGCCTCGTCGCCGCTCTTCGAGCCGGGCTCGAGGTCGAGGGAATCGGTCACGGCGGAAGAGTACGCATCGGGCCAGCGGCTACCCCCCGAATGTCAGCCGCTCCTCGTCCTGGCCGCCGTGATCGTCGTACAACAGGTTGAAGGCATCCTCCTCGTGCCACTGATCGTGGGCCGGGCGCTGCGGCTCCACCCCGCCGTGGTCCTGATCGCGGTGACCGTCGGCGGCCTCACCGCCGGGATCGCCGGCGCGATCGTCGCGGTCCGGCTCACTGCCGGCGTCTACCAGATCGTCAAGACCGTCGCCGCCACCCGCCCCACCCAACCCAACCCGCCAGCAGCGCCAGAGCCAGGGGCCACCAACCGCTCACGGATCTCGGCCCCATCGATCGACCCGCCCTCTTGATCAATCTCCCGTCTACCCTGGCCGTGCTGTCGCAAATCGTCCGCGCCTCCGCTCCGCCCCAAAGGGGCGGGCGCGGCATGCTGACGGGGCGAGCGGTTCAGAAGAAGCGAACGGGCAACTCTCGCACAGTCGCCCGTGACCTCCCGAGTGGATCGACTGGCGACCGCTCGCCGCACGGTGCCCGCTCCGTGGTCGTAGTTGGGACGGTGTCGTCGTGCGGCGTCACACCGGTTCCGGTGTGACCCCACAACGGGGACGGTGTAATCGTCGGCGAGCACACCTGCCTGGCGTCGGCGCCTAGCCATCGCCCTGTCACACCTTCGCGACGCCCAAGTCGGCGACCGAACGCCTGTACGCAAGAAAGCCGCCGTCGCCAGCCGGCAGATGCAAGGTTCAGTGCAGATTTCTGCAAGGTCACGCATCGAAGCTCCGAGATGCCACGTCAACCTCGTCTCCGCCGGATTCCGTCGGGATCCGCGACGGAGTGCGGCCGATAGGAGAATCTCTGTGTGTACGATGCAAAAGGCCCTCGCGGGTGTCGCGCTCGGCACCGCCCTCGCCCTCAGCTTCGCGGTCACGCCGGCCCAGGCGTCGAGCCAGGCCAGCGCGGCGTTCTGCGGGCCGATCCACTGGCAGGACGCCAACACCTACGGCACCCGCTGTGTCGGCGGCGACTCCAACACCCGTTACCGTGCCAAGGTTCTCTGCTCGATCAACGTATACGCGTACGGCCCGGTGGTCGTCGGCTCGGGATGGTCGTACGCCTACTGCACCAGGCTCGGTTCGGGCGTGCACATCAAACCTGGCGCAAAGGGACAGATTGAATTCTTCTAAGGCCGGATCCGCTGTGCGGGCGCGGCACCTGGGCGCGCCCGCACGGTCGTCTCACCTCGGGGCGCGCGGCAGGGCAGGAGCACGCCACGGGTCAGCCGGGCGGCGCTCAAGCGGGTGGCCTCACCACGTGTCGCTGCGGGTGCCCCATGCCAGATTGGGGGGGCCTGATATCCGGGGACCGCTGAGTTCGCGGCGGCGATGAACGACACCGCGGCGGCCTCCACAAACTGCGCCTGGCGGAGCTGGTCATGGAGGCCGAGCAGCTGGCCGGCCGGGGTGTCGAGTCCCTTGAAGGCCCACTACGAACACTCGCGGGGGATCGGCGAGCAGATCGTCCCCGCTGCAGTGCCAGAGGATCATGAGATCACCGCGGCGGAGCCAGTAGCCCACCGAACGAGCTGCAGGTACGCGCGATTCAACGTCAGGCAGTTACGCAAGATCGTGCGGCTACGGCTCTCACACAGCTCATCACCCCAACATGGGAGATCCTCCGCGCTGAATGGGGCAGCTAACACCGCGGCCGTGACAGTCGCGGCGTGGCACACCAGCCTCCGCCGATACTCGGCACCTCAAGCTGTGTGCGATGCCGCGACCGCCCGAGCCAGTCCACCCTTTCGATAGGGACGCCTCAAGGCTGGTCGCGGCCACCGCCGCCCACTACGCAATGATCATGGCTGACATGAGTGGCAAATCCGCTGACATCGAGATGGCCGATAGACGCTGACACCGACGTGGCACCTCGCAGAAGGCCATGATCGGCGCGGCCTCCGTGTTACGAGGTGGTAGGCGGTGATGGGCGAGTGGGTCCGACGGCGGTTACTGGAGTCGGCGCCGCATCATCTGCGTGTGGCGGATGAACTGCGCTTCGCCGATTTCGCGTACTGCGGCGTGCCGGTAGAGGCGCTCGATCTCATTGTTCAGCAACAGGTCGGGACACGCCTGAGTGCACAGGTCGAGCGCCGCGCGCAGAAACCGAGCCGCGGCGGCGGCCAGTTGCACGTAGGTGGCGGACCCGGTAGTTGTCGCCCGCCACTCTCGGGGCCCTGTCGGCTGCCAGTGGGTCACGCTGACAAGGTCCCCGTCGCGGGTGAAACGGATCAGCAGGGACCGGTCTGGAAAGGACAAGTCGGATCGTCCGTGCAAGGCGAGGTCGCGCAGTGCGAACTCCAGGGAGAGCCCGAAGTCGAGCAAGGGCATCTGCTCGGCCTCCACGAGGAGGTTCCCGACCTGCAGCGTCACTGCGCCCAGCATCCACCTTTCGCGGACTTCCCACTCCGGTGCTTGCCGGATGTCATCCGCGTTGGTGCCGGCCGGTAGCAGTTCGCCGGCGTCCGCGCCGTCGAGGATACGAAAACTGACGTCGACCCGTTCGTCTGGCTTCATGTCGCTCTCCAAAGCCGACCGGCAGGTCGGCCTGACGTGGGACGGCCGCCGCCTGATCATCGAATGTTGTGCTGACAACCAATGATCCGGTAGTGGCCGCGGGCCACAGCGTAGAGCCTGCTGGTTTGCAGGTGGTGCTCGACGAGGCCCTCGATTGCATCGCCGCCCGGCTCGGTCGGGTGGAGCCCCGTCGGACCACCCGGGATCTGGTGCTGGGGCTGCTGTCGCCGGTGGAGCGCAAGAACTGCTGGTGGCTGGCGGAGCAGGCTGGACACGACGGGCCGCAGCGAATGCAGCGACTGCTGCGCACGACGGTATGGGACGGCCAGGCCCAGGCCACCGCCCTGCGCAGGATCGGGGCCGCGGCCGGCACCCCCGCGCAGAAACGACCGTTCACCGTCGCCGGCCTGCCCGCGTCCATCGCCTTCACCGACGCTTACGAGCAGGTCCCCGCATCCCTGCGCCGCCCGATGTGGGGCTGCTCGGTGTCGGCGGCGACGACGGCACCGCGGTCGGCGTCGACCTCGCCACGACGTCGGCGTTCTACGTCGGCGGCGCACCCGGCACCGGCCGCAGCAACGCCCTGGCCACCCTCGCGGTGTCGCTGCTGGCCGGCGGTACCGGCCTGATCGTGTTCACGCCGCGCGAGTCGCCACTGCACGCCCTCGCCAGGCACGCCCAGGTCCGTCTCTTCACCGACCCGGACCCGGCCAACGACGCCGTGCAGGCGGCGCTCACCGATCTGCGCGGTCCGGCGGTGGTCCTGGTGGACGGCGCCGACCTGCTCGCCACCCCCGCCGCCGACAAGGTCCTCGGGGCCGTCGCCACCTCGGGCCGCGACCACGGCCAGTCCATCGTCTGCGCCGGTGCCGCCAGCGCCCTCTCGATCGGCCTGGGCGCCTGGCTCACCGCCGCCCGCCGCTCCCGCCGCGGCCTGCTCCTGTCCCCCCAGGGCCGTCACCGAGGGCGACGCCATCGGCGCCCGCCTGACCTCCAGCCAGGTCCGCGGCGCCGCCCCGGTCGGCCGCGCGTACACCTCGGGCCCGGCCGGCACGGCGATCGCCGTTCAGGTCCCCCTGACCGTCCTCCGCGACTGAGGGGTGTCTCAGTTGGTGATTTTGGTGAGTCGGCGGTGGCAGATGAGGATGGCTGCAAGGTCGGCGAAGGCTTGGAAGTGCGCGGCGGGCCAGTCGGCGGTTGTTGGTGAATCAGGACAGGCACGACTCGACGACCCATCGGTGCCGGCCCAGTCGCTGGGAGGACTCGACGCCCTTGCGGGCGATCCGAACCGTGATGCCACGACGGCGGACCTCGGCTCGGATCGCGTAGTCACTCAGGGATGGATGTTGCGTTGGGCCGTTCCGCGATCCGCAGACGGAGCCGTGCCCCGTCCGCCGGGCCGCCGGCTCGACTCAGAAGCGGAACTGCGACACGAGTTGCTGCAGGTGGGCCGCCGTGCGGGCCAGTTCCTGGCTGGCGGCCTGGGTCTCGGTGATGCTGGCCGCGGCCGTCTGGGAGGCCTCGGCGACGCCGTTGATGTTGTCGGCGATCTCGTTGGTGCCGGTCGCGGCCAAGGTGACGTTCCGGCTCATCTCGCCCGTCGTGGCGGTCTGCTCCTCCACGGCGGCGGCGATGGTCGACTGGTACTGGTTGA
>NZ_JBIAYW010000036.1:0-73318 GCF_042898305.1 Dactylosporangium sp. NPDC000521 | reverse complement strand
ATGGTGGCGTCGGGCCACAGCGCTTCCATGATGTCGGAGAGCTCCGCGCCGGCGCGGTGGAGGGCCAGGTAGGTGAGTAGGTCCTTGGCACGGCCGCGGAGTCCGGGTACCGGCTGGCCGCGCCGGTCGAGCACGCGCACGTCGCCGATGACCTGCACCCGCACCATCTCCGATGCCGGTTCGTCGGCGTCGGCGGGAGTGGACTCGGTGGGAACCTGGCGACGGGCGGCGTCGGCCGGCGCAGGTGCTCGCTCAGGTACGCGTGCGGACTGCCAGCTGAGCGTGGTGGGGCGCGGCGCGTCGACGATGACCGCTTGGATGTCGTACTGGCCGGCGGGCTCGACGGTGGCCGCGATCCGGGTGCGTTGTTCCGGGTCGGCTTGGGTCACGAGGACGATGGGCGTGAGGTCTTCGACGTCGCGGATGTCGGCGTAGTCGTCGGCGTCGTGTTCGGCGACGAGGCGGGCCCGGCGCAGCATCTCTGCTTCGACGGCGATGATGGCCTCGTCGACGGTCGTGGTGACGGTGAGTGCCGCCGCGTCGGAGGGTGCCGTCTGGTCGGGTCTGAGGTGCTGCAACGTGGCCCGAGGGATGATCACGCGGGTGGCGGGGTCGTCGACGAGTCGACGGGCGATCTCGTGCCGTTCCGCGGGGGTGCGGGCTTCTGGCGCTGCGGCTGCCTCGGGTCGGTCACCAGGTGCAGCCGTTGCGGCGGCGACTGGCTCGGCCGGTGCGGTCCTGCTCTTCGGAGTGCGGGCGCGGGCCGGCCTTGTGCCCGGGTGGCGGCGTCGGCGCAGCAGCACGGCGACGACCGGCGTGAGGATCAGCGCGAGCCACGGCAGCAGGTCAGTAAGCCGTTGGCTCGAGGCGGCGGTCGCCGGCGCGGCGCTCGAGGGGACGGACGGCGTAGGTGACGCGACGGTGGACGGCGCGGACATAGATGGCGCGGGCGTCGGTGGTGCGGTGGCGGCAGGTGGCGCGCTGCCGGTCGAGGCGGGTGGCTGCACGGTGGTAGCCGGCGGTGGCGTCACGGCCGGGAGCGGCATCTTCAGCCGCCAACCCGGGTAGATGACGTCGGGGTTGGTGAGGGTGCCGCCGACGTCGGTGAACCGGGTGCCGCGGTTGAGGGTGTAGATCTCCGGCCAGCGGTTCGCGTCGCCGAGCTCGTTCCGCGCGATCCGGGACAGGGCGTCGCCTCGCCGCACGACGTAGATCACCGGCTGCGGCGCCGGGGTCTCGACCGTGACGGGCGCGGCGGCGGACGCCGGAGTCTCGATCATGACCGGCGCTGCGGTGGTCACCGGCGAGGCCGCGGCGTCGTCGGCCTGCACGGCGGCGGTCGACGCGGGCGTAGTTGCGGCTGCGGCGGCGGCCGGCTGCAGCAACGCACCCAGCAGGCCGGCGGCAGCGGTGACCGCCCGGTGCAGCGGGACCGGCAGCCGCAGCGGTGCGCGGCCCTGGAGCGCAGCGGCGATGTCGGCGGCCGTCGCGTACAGCAGCCAACCCCACACCGCCCAGCCGGCGCCGACCGCGGCAAGGATCAGCAGCGGGCCGTTGAGCGGCTGGTCGAGTGTCTCGGCCCAGTCGATGCTGTCCCAGCAGGCGCGGGTCATCAGCCACAGCGGATACGGCAGGACCGCGAGGCCCGCCACGCCGACGATCACCGTCAGCCCGCCGAGCAGCACCCGGGAGAGCGCGTGGAGCGACCGGAGCCGCGACGGGATGCGGGCTGGATGCATCGGGACCTCCATCGCCGGCGGCACGCACCGGGTGACCTGTGGACCTCAGGACCTTCCCGGCAAGCGTCAGCCAACCGCCCGGCGGGCGGAACGGATCCGCAGGTCACACGGGATCACACACGGTCACACGCGGCCACACGAGGTCACACGAGGTCACACGGGCGGGGGCTTACCCGATCCAGGTGGGTGCGTTGTCCGCGACGCCGACCCTCCCGTCGACGGTGAACTCGACCGTCTTGCTCGCGTCGGTCCACTGGCGGGGCTCCAGGACGTCGAGGCTCCACTGGTACCGGACGGTCGCGATCCCCGGTGACGTCGTCTTGACGCTCACGACGGCGCGGTCGTCGACGCGCAGCATGATCGTCGGCAGCCGCTCGACCGTCCACACGGGCGGCTTCGTGAACGGCGACTGCGGGTCGTGCGCGAACGGGCACGTCTGCTGGAACGTCCGCCACTGCGGCGGGTACGGGTGGAACTCCTGCTGCTTGCCGCACTGCACGATCCGGTCCTGGATCTGCTGCTCGATCGCCGGCTGCACGTCCGGGCTCAGCGTCGGGGTGATGACCGCCGTCGGCGGGTCGACGCCGCCTGCGACGACGACGATCACCGTGGTCGCGGCGAACGGGACAGCGGCGTCAACGGCGACCGTGTATGCGCCGGGCGGTGCGAACCACCCCGGCTCGGCCGCGGTAGTGGACCGCTCGGTCATGTTCGGCCGGACGGTCACGCCGGCGACGTGGACCTCGTCGAAGGCCTCGGCACGCACGGTCAGCCGGGCACCGGGCAGCTCGCTGATGCCCCACCGGTGCCCGAGCATCCCGCTGCGGTGCCGGGTCAGCCCGACCGACTCTTCAGCGGACGTACCGCCGACCGTGTACCGGACCTTGACCTGGTGCTGGTCGCGGCCGAGGGCGGTGCTGGACAGGATGGTGACGTTCTCCGGCGCCTGGTAGCCGGTGGTGAGGCCGGGCGTGCTGCACAACGGGCTCCGCTCGCACCAGCCGAGGCTGTCGACGCGTTGCCCGTCGTGCGCGGTGAGTGCGGCGAACAGTGCCCGGACGAGGCTTTCCGGTGACTCGGTCGGCCCGATCCCCGAGCAGCGGACCGCGACGGCCGCGACCAGCAGGACTGCGACCGCGGCCGCCACCGACCGGACGCTCAGCCGGGCACGGCGGGGACCGGGTGAACCGCCGCCGCCCGCGGGCCGCAGCACCCGAGGGACGGGCGGTGTGGCCGGCAGCATCGGGTAGCCGGTCGTGTCGTAGTCGACGAGCACCGGCGGAGCGGTCGGTGTACCGGTCATCGTGGGGTCCGTTCTGGTGCGCCGCTGGTTGCGGGCACGCCGGGGTCCGTGGTGGTGAGCTCCTCGTACAGCTGCGCCGTGGCCGGTTCGGGCGCGTCGTCGTCCGCCGGCCGTTGGTCGAGCAGGGTGGTGTACGCACGGTGCACGCCCTCGAGGTCGCCGGCGGCGGCGTGGCGGCGCAGCACGGCTCGCACGATCGCCTCGTTGCCGGGAGCGACGCGCAGCGCCCGGTGCAGCAGCGCGAGGGCGGTGCCGTGGTCCGGTTCGGCGCCGGCCAGGTAGGTGAGGATGTCGATGCGGTGCCGGGCGGTGGCTTCGCGTACCGGCTGCAGCCAGGCTGCGGTCAGTCCTTCGGCGAGCTCACCGCGGTCGAGGTCCGCGGCCTGCCGCAGCAGTGCCCGGCGTTCGGCGGGCGTGGCGACGCTCGCCGCGGTGTCGAGCAGGTCGTGGAACCGCCACAGGTCGACGTCCACGGCCGCGGGATCCAGCCGGTACCGGCTGCCGCCGGTGAGCACGTTGGACCGTTCGACGACGTCGGCGCCGGTCGCCTGCTGCAGCTGTTGCCGCAGCTCCGACAGGGTGGTCGCGAACCGCCGGGCGGGACGCGTGGGCAGGTCGGGCCAGAGCGCGGCGGCGAGGTCGTCGCCGGTGGCGCCGTCGCGGTGCACGGCGAGCAGCACCAACAGGTGCATGCCGGCGGAACGCCGCACACTCACCGGTGATACCGCGTCACCGTCGGCGCACTCCACGCGGACCGGCCCGAGCACGCCGACGGACAGGCGCCGCGGTTCGGCGGGCGGTGCGACGGGATCCTGCACGGGAACCGGGGCTGAGTTCGGCGTGGCCTGCCGCAGTCCGGTGAGGACGACGGCCGCTGCGGCGGCGTTGAGCACCGCGAGCCGCACGTCCGCAGCCGCGACGGTGCCGTCGGCGCGAACCTCCCACGAGGGCAGCGACAACGCGGCGTCTAGCGACACGACGGTCATCCCGGCCGGGGTGGGCCCGTCATGTCGCTGGCTCCCGCCGCGCACGAGCAGTACCGGCTGACCCGCCGCAGCGAGTACCGCCCCGACCGTTGCCGCCGTGCCCTGGTCGTCGACGACGTTCAGGCCGGGCACCGCGGCCACTGCACCACCGATCAGCATCCGTAGATCACCGGACGAGATCACCACGGCCGGGCCGCGAGCGGACGCGGTCGCTGCAGCGGCCAGCACGGAGACCACCATCCCGCGCAGCGCGCTCACCGCCCCGGCACCGGAGAGGTGCACTCCCTCACCGGGAAGGTCCGCCAGATCCAGCCATCCGCCCGCCGCCACGCCGACGACGACCCGTCCTTCCATATCGGACGGTACCGGCAGCGGCGTCAGCTCTGGATCGTCACGGTGCGCCCCGCCCGGTGTCTGCGGCTGGTACTGGCGGCGGCGCTGCACCCAGATCAGGGCGGCCACCGCACCCGCGGCTGCCGCCGGCGCCGGGAGCCAGCCGGCACCGGCCACCTCGATGCCACGCTGCCGTGCCGGCGCCTCGGCGTGCTGGCGGGCGATGCCGCCGTCGTGGGTCGACGTCGCGACGAGTGTGTCATCGTTGGCCGGTTGGACGGCCGCCCCTTCGAGCAGCAGCGCGACCGTCCCGACCACGGCGCTGACCGACGTGTACAGCGGCGCCGGGGCACGCGACCGCACCCGGCCGGGGCGGCGGAGCCGGTCCACGGCCTCGAGGACCGCGCCGACCACCAGCCAGCCCCAGAACGCCCACGCGCAGGCGACGACGAGCAGGACCACGGTCGCCGCCGACAACGGCTCCGCCACCAGTTGCGCGACGTCCGGCGGGTCGGACAGCAACAGCCGGGTCAGCGACAGCAGCAGCCACGGCATCCCCGCCACCACGAGCAGGACCACAACCACGCCGGCGGCGGCACGCAGCACCAGCCGCCCGACACCCCTCACCGGGCCTGCCCCGCGGCCACCGTCTCACCCACGCCGCTGCCGGCGGGCTTCGGTTCCCGCAGCGCTGCGCCGCCGACGGCCGCCACGGTCCGCCGCAACCACCACCCCGCGACCACGACACCGAACGTCGCCGCGATCAGCCCGGTCGACCGGTCCTCCACCGTCGTCGCGGCCAGCAACGCCAGCGGCACCGCCGCCAGCGCCCGGGTCCAGACCCGGCGGGCCACCACCAGCGCCGCCGCGACACCCAGACATGCGGCACCGGCCCGGCCGATCGGGGTCATCGACTCTCTAACGTCGGGCCGGAACTGCTCCAGCCACCACAGCAACGGCCGCAGCTCGTACGGCGGAGCCGCCACGTCGTACCCGATCAGAAACCCGCCGGCACCCGCGAGGACGATCACCGCCAGCGGCAACCGGAACCACTGCGTCCACGCCTGCTCCACCAGCAGCGGCCGCACGACCACCGTCAGCCCGGCCGCGGCGACGGTGACGGCAACAGGTGTCGCGGCCAGCACCGACCACCGCAGCAGCGGCCACGCCGGCGCCTCGAAGTGGCCGACCGCGATGATCACGTACGTGACGCAGACCGCGAGTCCGGGTACCACGGACACCGCCAGCTGCACCCCGTACAGCCGGCGCCGCAGCCGCTCGTCAGCCGGTTGCCCCCGCCGCGCGCCGTGCAGCCAGGACGCGCCGACCGCGGTCGCGACGACGGCGAGGACCGCCGCCAGGCACAGCCCGCCCCAGTGCGCGAGCAGCGCACCGTCCTCGATCGAATGTTGCGGCCCGTACCGGTATGCGCCCGCCATGAACTGGGCGAACAACACCACCGACGCGACCGCGGCCAAAACCGCACCGGTCGCGTCCCAGACGCTCGACGCCACCGTGGTGTCCGCTGCCGGCACCGGCAGCTGGACCGCGCCGAGGACCGCCGCCACCTCCGGCTGCGGGACCGTCACCGGGCGGACGCCGACCGCGTCGCCGAACGCATCCGCGACAACCGGCAGCCGCGCTCCCCCACCGACACACACCAGCAGCCCCAGGTGCTCGCGGTCCACGTCAGCGGCCTCGACCGCCTGTACCGTCGCGGCGACAGCCGCGTCCACGACCCCGGCGGCCGCCTGCCGCAGCTGCGGCAACCCGAACACGATCTGCTCCCCCGACGGACCCGGAACCAGCACCGTCTGGGTCACCGACAGCGCCTCCTTCGCCAGCCTCGCCGGTTGCAGCAGCTCCGTGGCCCCGCCGGACGGCGCCAGGAACTCCGCGACCGCCGTGTCCAGCGCGTTACCACCCCCGTCCGCGGCGTCGACACTGGCGAGGACGTCGAATCCGCCACCGGTCCTGGACAGCACCGTCGCGGTGAACCCGGCACCCAGGTCGCAGACGACGAAGGCCTGCTCCGTCAGCTCGGCACCCCCGGCGAGCAGGTGCCAGCCCACCGCGACCGGCGCGGCCACGAGCTCCGCGTCACCCGCCCCCACCCGCTGCAGCGCAGTGCGCAGCGCCGCCCGCCGGCGTGGACCCCACGAGCCGGCGGTCACGACCCGCACCAGGGCGAGCGGCGAACCGGCGGCCTGTGCAGCAGCTCCTAGCGCCACCCGTAGCAGCGCCGCCACCAGCTCCGCGGTCTCGATCACGACCCCACCGGCGTCCACCGTGTCCGCGGTCAGCCGGCCCATCGGATCCGCGACGAGGCCCTCCGGGCGGTGCACCGCCCGACGGACCGCGACCGAGCCGGTCACCAGGCTGCCGTCCTGCTCCACCAGCACGCCCGACGGCGCCCAGCTCTCTCCGTCGAAGCGGATGAGGTGCACGACACCGTCCGGTCCCGCGTACGCGACCTTCATCCGGGCCGCACCGATGTCCACGGCCACGACGACCCCAGAACGCGAAGACATAGACACATCTTTACGCATCGAATCTTGACCGTGTGACCCGGTTGTCACACCCAGCGACACCGACTGTGCTCGATGCGACCGGCGCAACCGTCGCGGCCCGACGCCGCCCGGTTCGAGGGCCGCCCGGTCGAGTGATGGCCGAACCGCGTGTAGGCGAGACGCACGGCGGTGCTCGAACAGCGGGTCTGCGACACGGGGTCGAAACCTCGTCGTTCGGTGAGCACCGATGCCCACCACAAGCCGCGGGCGTCCGACTACCGGCAGACCGCGGCGGTCGCCGACACTGCCGCTGCGCCGGCACCGCTGCGCACCGGCAACCGCGACGGCGCGGCAGAGCTGGCCGGTGCCGCCCACACGCTGCGCCGGCTGGGCTGCGACCTGGCCCGCGGTCGGGCCCTCGTGGTGCTGCGCGAGGCGACCGGCGACGAGCGCCATACCCCGGCCATCGACGCGCTGCCGCACCAGGCCGCTCCCAGACACCGCTGGCCGGTAGCGTCGTGACCGCTCCAACTTGCCGCGCCGTGTGGTTGGTGGAGGTGGTGCGCTGAAGTTCGTTCAGCACAGCATGGAGGTGGCGCAGGTAGGCGGCGTCGACGTAGGTGACCGCCATCACCGGGTCACCGGGCCGCTATCGGCACGGGGCGTCGCCGATGAGGTCGTCGATGGCGCCGGCAGCGCGACCGGCGAGGTCGGGGGCGCCGGCTCGCGGGCCGCGCTCACCGCCGGGCCGGCCGCCGCCGCGCAGCATCGCCGTGACCGACGGCAGCGCGGTGCCGGTGGTCACCTCCAGCGGCAGCCCTTCGAGGGCGGCGAGCACCTTCCGCCGGGTGCGCGGCAGGTGCAGGCCGATCTCCGGGTGCCGGCGCAGGTCCCGGCGCAGGTCGATGAGATCGTCACGCAGTCCCATCCCGCAGACGCTGTCGCGTCCACGGAGCCCTCGCCGCAGTGAGCAGGTGCTGGCGGCCCGCCCGCCCCGTTCCGGACGTGGGCGTCCCTCGACGCCTCGGCGTTCACCTCCTGCGGCTGCCTCACCCGGCCGGCGGTACCGCGTTTCACCCGGCCCTCGGCGCGGTAAGCGGGCAAGGTGCGAACGTTCAAGATGGAACACAGCGAAGCGCCCCTGCTCGACGCCCTCGCGGACTACCACCGCCAGGACCGGTACGGGTTCACCGTTACCTCTCAGTGCGCTTTAGTGAGCACACGGTTGGTAGTCCCACCTTGCGGCGGGACGGTCCCGGTCTGACCGATTGATGCCGTGCCGGGTTGACGCTTCACGGCCACCTGCCCGCGGATGCGGGTCTTCTGGTCGGCTCCACGTCCTGCCACCGGGCCACTCCCGGTGGTGCTGAACTCAGCCGCGAGCGCGGCCAGGTTCAGTGAGGCGTTGCAGTCCCGGTCGATGACCAGGCCGCACGCCTCGCAGTGGTATTCGCGCACGGCCAGGGACAGCTTGGCTTTCGCTGCGCCGCAACCCGAGCAGGTCTTGGAGGACGGATACCAGCGGTCGGCGATCAGGAGTCGGCCGCCGTTCCATCCGGTCTTATACGCCAGTTGGCGGCGGATCTCCGCGAACCCGGCGTCGGCGATGTGCCGGGCAAGCCGCCGGTTGGCGAGCATCCCGGTCACGTTGAGGTCTTCGACCACGACGGTGCCGTGGGTGGTGGCGAGGCGGGTGGTGAGCTTGTGCAAGCCGTCACGGCGCAGGTTGGCCACCCGGGCATGGGCGCGGCCGAGCCGAGCCGCGGCGCGTTCCCAGCGTTTCGACGGGCGTCGCCCGGTTCGCCGGTCCGGGCCGGTCTTACGCGACAACGCCCGGCCAAGCGCCCGGAGCCGGGCCTGCGCGGTGGCCATGTGGCGCGGGTTGGGCACCATCTCGCCAGTGGACAGCACCGCGAGGTGTTTGATCCCGACGTCGACACCGACCACGGAGTCCGGTCGGGCCGGCACTCGTTCGGCGCGTTCGACTTCGACGGTGAACGCGACGTGCCACCGGCCGCCGTCACGCCGCACGGTTGCGGACATGATCCGGGCGGTGCCGTTGTCGAGGCGGCGGGCGAGTTTGCGGGCCGACTCGTGCAGCTTCAGGCGGCCCAGCCGGGGCAACACCACGTGCATGCGGTCCGGCTCCATGCGAATCGCGCCGGTGGTGAACCGCACGCCGGGTGTGGCGCGTCGGCGGGACTTGAACCGGGGGAAACCGACCGGGCGGCCTGCTCGTTTGCCGGTGCGTGAGTCGGTCCAGTTCTTCAAGCCGCGGGCCAGGGCGTCCAAGCCGGTGTTGAACGCCTCTTTGGACACCTCGCCCCACCACGGCGCAACCTGTGGTTTTGCGGAGTTCCATGCCTTGCGCAGCGCGGGCAACGACCACGACAGCGACGGGGTCAGAAGCTCGTCCGGCACGCCGTAGGTGCGCTCCGCGGCGCGCTGATCCATCACCGCTTTCACCCGGGCGAGAGCCCAGTTGTGGGCGACCCGGGCCGCTCCGGCGTGCGCGAGCACGTCGCGTTCCTGGCCGGGGTTGAGGTCGAGCGCGTACCGATATGCCTGGATCGTCTTCACGCCGGGTCCTCGGTGGCGGCTTCGACCGCGCGGCGGGCACGGTTCGCCGCGGCACAACGGCCGTATAGCCGCGCACACAGCGACGTCAGGATCTCCGTCACATCGCGCACCAGGTCGTCGTCGACCTCAGCCGGGTCAACCACCAGCAGGCGGCGGCCCTGTGCGGACAGGGCCGCCTCAACGTACTCGGCGCCGAACCGGGCGAACCGGTCCCGGTGCTCGACGACGATCGTCGACACGGCGGGGTCGCGTAGCAGGGCTAGGAACCTTTTGCGTTGCCCGTTCAGCACGGAGCCAACCTCGGTCACCACCCGGTCAACGGGCAGCCTCTGACCGGTGGCCCACACGGTCACTCGGGCGACCTGCCGATCCAAATCCGCCTTCTGATCGGCCGACGACACTCGGGCGTACACCACCGTCTGCCCAACCTCTGCCAACGCGCCGGTGACCGGCTCCCCGACCATGATCAGGCGACCGATTCGGTACGTGGGAACAGGCAGCGTTCCGGCCGCGTACTGCCGCCGAGCGGTGATGTACGCGATGCCGGTGGACGCCGCCCACTCCTTGAGGTTCACCACACCATCATAGCTGCCTAAAGAGCGCCAAAGATGTTCGGCACGCCATCAGCTAGCCACCCCGCCCGGGCACCGCCAGGGCCGCGGCACCGACCCGCGCGCCCGGGACATCCTCGGCGCCGCCACGTTCCGCGCGGACGTGCTGGCATCGGCGGGCCTGGACGACCGGTCGTCCTCGAACGGCTACCTGTCACGGGCCCAGGAGCTGATGGCCGACGCAGTCAGCGCCGAGAAGGCCTTCTTCTCCACGGCGGGCAGCTCCCTGTCCGTGAAGGCGTCCATGCTCGCGGTCGCGGGCGGCAAGGGCCAGCTGCTGCTGAGCCGCGACGTGCACAAGTCGATCGTCGCCGGGCTCGTCTTCACCGGCGTCGAGCCGCGCTGGATCCACGTCCGCTACGACGAGCGCCTGCACATCGCGCACCCGCCGTCGCCGGAGCAGCTGGAGGAGGCGTGGCGGCAGCACCCTGACGCGGCCGGCGCGCTGGTCGTGAGCCCGACGCCGTACGGCACGTGCGCCGACCTCGAGGCGCTCGCCGAGATCTGCCACCGCCGCGGCAAGCCGCTCATCGTCGACGAGGCGTGGGGCGCGCACCTGCCCTTCCACGAGGACCTGCCGACCTGGGCGATGGACGCCGGCGCCGACATCTGCGTGGTCAGCGTCCACAAGATGGGCATGGGCTTCGAGCAGGGCTCGGTCTTCCACACCCAGGGCGACCTGGTGGACCCGAGCCACCTCTTCGCCTGCGCGGACCTGCTGATGACCACCAGCGCCAGCGTGATCGTCTACGCCGGCATCGACGGCTGGCGCCGCCAGATGGTCGAGCGCGGCGACCAGCTCCTCGGCGACGCCCTGAAGCTCACCGAGGACGTCCGGGCCCGGCTCGCCGAGCTCGACGGCGTGCACGTGCTGCGCGACGAGCTCGTCGCCGCCGAGGCCAGCCACGACCTCGACCCGATGCACGTCCTCATGGACGTCAGCGACCTCGGCATCAGCGGCTATCAGGCCGCCGACTGGCTGCGCGAGCACTGCCGCGTCGACATGGGCCTGTCCGACCACCGCCGGGTCGAGGCCACGCTGTCGATGGCCGACGACGCCGCAAGCGCCGACCGGCTCGTCGACGCGATGGCCGCCCTGGTCGAGGCGGCCCCGTCGCTGCCCACGCCGAAGCCCGTGCACCTGCCGCCGCCGGCGGACTTCGACCTGGAGCCCGTGCAGCTGCCCCGCGACGCGTTCTTCGGCCCCACCGAGACCGTCCCGGTCGGGAAGGCCGCCGGGCGGGTGTGCGCCGAGCAGATCACGCCGTACCCGCCGGGCATCCCCGCGATCGTCCCGGGCGAGCGGATCACGCAGGAGCTGCTGGACTACCTGCGCACCGGGCTGGCCGCCGGGATGGTCCTGCCCGACCCCGCCGACACGACACTGGAGACCGTCCGCGTCACCGCCGCCTGACCCCCCTGGTCCGCTTCCGCCGCGACCCAGGCGCCCGAGGCGCCGCGCTCCAGACGGGCGACGCCGACATGCCGGTCGGCGATGCCGTAGAACAGGTACTGCCGCTCCCCGATGCACGCCAGCGCGCTCGGGAACACGATGTGCCGGTCGATGCCGGCCTGCTCCTCGCGGGTCTGCGGGGCGAGGAGCGGCTCGGTGGTGCGGTAGCGGACGCGGGTGACGTCGTCGGCGTCGAGGATCATCGCGCCCGCGGCGTAGTCGAGCCTCGGCACCGGCCCGTCGATGGCGTGCTCGCTGACGCCGTGGTGCACGACCAGCCAGCCTTCGGGCACCCGCACGGGCGGCGCCCCCGCCCCGATCTTGAACGCCTCGAACGGGTACTGCGGCAACGCCACCGGGCGGTGCTGCCCGAGCCGCACGAACGTCCCCAGGTCCGCCACGACGTCGTCGACCGGCACGAACGACACCCAGATGCCGTGCCTCGGGTCGTCCACCCCGACCGGCAGGCCCAGCTCCTCGCTCCACATGGGACGGTGCAGGAACCCGAACGCGCTCGTGCCGTCGGGCGCGCGCACCGGCTCGGGGAACATGACGACGTCCTTGTTGGGGAACATGTTCAGGTCGTGCGCCAGGCCGGCGTCGTACGCGAAGTGCAGCGGCCCGAGCCGCCGCCACTCCCGGAGGTCCTTCGACACCGCGAGCGCCGGCCGGGCGCCGTAGGGCCCTTGCGCCGTGTACGCCAGGACGTACAGGCCGAGCCGGTCGACCCAGGTCAGCCGGGGGTCCTCGACGCCGCCGCGTCCGCCGCCGCGCTCCCACGCCTCGTCCGGCCCCAGCGCGATCCCGTCGCGGCGCACCCCCACCGGCACGCCGTCCTCGACCACGATCTCCGCCCGCCGCAGCCGGGACACGTTGCCCTCGGCGGTGACCCGCGCCAGCAGGACCCAGCGGCCGTCCGGGGCCTGCGCGACCGCCGGGTTGAACGCGCCCCAGAACTCCATCGGATCGTCCAGGTCCGGCGACATGATCGTGCCCAGCCGCAGGAATCCGTAGTCAGGTGCCCCACTCACCACCTCATGATTCCCCCATCACGGCCCGGACAATCACATTGCGTAGCGATTCGCACACTTGTGGTAGCCGGGCCGAACGATACGACGTTCGCCTCCCGGGGGCTGTCGATCTCGTGGCCCGCCGTTCGTCTTACTGCCAGTCTGGAAACCCGACGAGGAGGCAGCGATGCAGTACGTCATGCTCATCTACCAAGGCCCGGCGCTCGAGCGGCAGGCTGCGCTCACCGAGAAGGAGCAGCAGCAGGTCTACGCCGACTACCAGGCGATCAACCGGACCCCCGGGGTCACCGCCGTGCCACCGCTGGGCCTCGCCGAGCACGCGACCACCGTGCGGGTGGAGGGCGGCAGGACCCTGACGACCGACGGCCCGTTCGCCGGGATGAAGGAGGCCATCGGGGGCGTGTTCATCCTCGAGGCCGACGACCTCGACGCGGCCATCGAGGTGGCCGCCCGCGTCCCGGCGGCCCGCTACGGCGGCGCCGTGGAGATCCGGCCATCGGCAGTGTATTGGTGACGCCACTCGACGGGATCTTCCGTGCCGAGTGGGGGCGCGTCCTGGCCACCCTCATCGGCGTCCTCGGCGACTTCGACCTCGCCGAGGACGCCGCGCAGGAGGCGTTCGCCATCGCCGCGGACCACTGGCCGCGCGACGGCGTGCCGGCCAACCCGCGCGCCTGGCTGATCCGCACGGCACGGAACCGCGCCACCGACCACATCCGCCGCGAGCGGGCGCTCGTGCCCCGGCTGGCGCTGCTCGCCGCCACCCAGGAGGTGGAGATGACCGCGGTCCCCGACGAGCGCCTGGAGCTCATCTTCACCTGCTGCCACCCGGCGCTCGCGGTCGAGGCCCAGGTCGCGCTCACCCTGCGGACCCTCGGCGGCCTGACCACCGGCGAGATCGCCCGCGCCCTGCTCGTGCCGGAGCGCACCATGGCGCAGCGCCTGGTCCGCGCCAAACGCAAGATCAAGGCGGCCGGGATCCCGTTCCGCATCCCGCCGGACCACCTGCTCCGGGAGCGGCTCGACGCGGTGCTTACCGTCGTGTACCTGATCTTCAACGAGGGCTACGGCGGCCGCGACGAGCTCGCCGCCGAGGCGATCTGGCTGGGCCGCGCGCTGACCGAGCTGCTGCCCGGCGACCCCGAGGTGCACGGCCTGCTGGCGATGATGCTGCTGCACGACTCCCGCCGCGAGACCCGCTTCCACGACGGCGAGCTGGTGCTGCTGGAGGACCAGGACCCGACCCGGTGGAACACCGCACAGATCGCCCAGGGCCGCGCCGTGCTCGACCGGGCGATCGCCCTGGGCGGCCGCGGCCCCTACGTCCTGCAGGGCGCGATCGCGGCCCTGCACGCCGAGACACCGTGCGACTGGCCGCAGATCGCCGCCCTGTACGGCGAGCTCGCCCGCCTGACCGCCTCACCGGTCGTCGAGCTGAACCGTGCCATCGCCGTCGCCGAGACCGAGGGCCCACTGGCCGGCCTGCGCATCGTCGACACCCTCGGCCTGGACGACTTCCGCTACCTGCACTCGACCAGGGCCGAGCTGCTGCGCCGCCTCGGCCGCACCGCGGAGGCACGCGCCGCCTACCTCCGCGCGCGGGCCCTCACCGACGACGGCCCTGAGCGCCGCTTCCTGGACCGCCGCCTCACCGAACTCCCGCACGGCTTGGTGTGATCTGGCCGTGGGCTGGAACGACGAGGCGCTCGGTGAGCGCGGGGAGCCGGCGGGGGCGCCGGACGAGGTGGCGGTGCTGGAGCGGTGGATCGGAGGGGCGCTGCCGGCGGCGGTCCGGGAGTGGTTCCTGCTCGGCGGGGACCGGCGCCTCGCGGCGGTCAGTTCGAACCTGGTCACCACGGCGAGGGATTTCGGGAGCCCAGCCGTCGGACGGTTCCTCGACGGCGGACACCTGCTGCTGGAGACCGACGGCCAGCACTGCTGCCGGTGGGTCGTGGAGGTCGAGGCGGCATACGGCGATCCGCCGGTGTACCTGGTCGACCCGGACGACGACGCCTGCACGACGCGGAGCCGGTATGCCGCGGCGTTCTCCGACTACGCCTTCGCGCAGGCGTGGGATGCGGTGCTGTGGGCCGGTGAGGTGGCGGCCGGCTTCGATCACCCCCTGCCGGCCGGTGCCCTCGAAGCGCTCAAGGGCAGGCTCACCACACTGCCGGTGACGTACGGGTGGGCGATGAACCAGGGGTGCGACGCGGTGTACCGGTTCGGGGGCCAGGCGAGGGTCGCCGTGGCGGTGGTCGGCGGCACCGCCGTGTGGAGCGCGGTCGCGGCGGCCGACGACGGGGTGCGGAGGGCGCTGGCCGGGCTGGTCGGGGCGGACGGCGATGTTTGACCGCGGTCCCGGGTGGTGAGTGAGGGCAGAGGAACGCTCCGTGACGCTTGGAGATGGCATGGCGCAGCAGCAGACACCCCGGCGGCCGGGGTCGGCACCGCCGTCGACGCCGCCGGCGCGGCGGGACGAGCAGCAGCGGGGGTCCGTTCAGGACGGGCGGGAGCCGAAGGCGGCGGAGCTCGTGGTCGACGCGGCGGAGTGACGCCTACCGGGTCGCGCGCAGCCGGACCTGCTCGGCGAATGCGGTGGCGTACGCGGCGACGGCCGGGCCGGCGGTGGTGACGGCGTTGTGGGCGGCCCACGGCACCGGCGCCGCGATGGCATCGGGAGTGATCGCGGTGGCCGTGGTGAGCCAGCGGGGCGGGGCGATCGGGTCGTGCTCGCCGCGCAGGAAAAGCACCGGCGCCGCCACGTGCGGCAGGACGTCCTCGATGTGGTGGCGGACGCTGTGCCGCAGCGTGGCCGCGACCCGCTGGGGGCCCGCGTCGCGGAGGTCGGCGGCCAGGATCCTGGCCTGCCGCGGGTCCTCGCGGAGCAGGTCCCGCAGCCAGCGGCGGGCCTGGCCGGCGGCGGTCGGGGCGGCGGGGTCAACGGTCGGGCCGACGAGGACGAGCAGCGCGACGAGGTCCGGGCGGCGGACGGCCAGCTCGGCGGCGACCTGACAGCCGAAGGAGTTGCCCAGCACGCACGCGCCGCTGACGCCGGAGACGTCCAGCAGCGCGGCGACCACGTCGGCGTGGCGGCCCGGGCCGAACGTCGTGGGCGGGCGCTGGGACAGGCCGAAGCCCGGCAGGTCCGGCACCAGCACGTCGCCGTGCTCGAAGGCGGTCGCGGTCGGCATCAGGTACCGGTGCGACACCGCGAGACCGTGCAGCAGCAGCCACCGCGGCTCCGCCGGGTCGTGGCCGGTGCGCGAGCGGACGTGCAGCCGCAGGCCGAGCACGTCGACCATGCGGCTGCGGAACCCCGCGGCGGGCCGGGGCGCGGCCAGGCACCAGCGGAGCTCGTCGCGGTTCACCGGCTCCCGGTACCCCGCCCGGAGTCAGTCCATGCCGGCGCGGCCGTCCGGGCTTTCCGGCTCCTCGGCGTGCTCGGGGCCGCCGGCGGTCTCGTCGGCGAAGGTGGTGTCCTGATGTTCTTCGGAGAAGTCCCCCGACTCGTCGTCCGGCAGGGCTTCCAGGTTGTGCGGCGTCGCATCGGTCACGGCGGGCACCTTTCAGTCGGGCGGTTCGGAGGCCGTCTCGTCTCAGTCGGGCGGTTCGGGGGCCGTCTCGTCGGTCGTCACGTCCTCGTCGCGGGGGCGCTCGCGGCCCTCCAGCGACATCGCATCCGAGTCCGTGGCCGGCTCCGGCGGCTGGTCGTCGTCGAGGAACTCGAGGAACGGGTCGGGCTGGATGGTCATGGCGATTCCCCCCTCACTGGATCGCGGACACGGCGGTCAGGTCGACCGTCTCGCCGCGGGACATGGTGCGTACCGGAAGGCCGTCGGCGAGCCGCTCGAAGTGGTGCAGCGGGTCGCGCATGACGGTGTAGTCCTCGTAGTGGATCGGCAGGATGCTGCGCGGGCGGATCAGGCGCGACAGCGCGACCCCGTCGCGGGCGTCCATGGTGACCAGCACGCCGAGGATGCGGGTGCCGCCCAGGTGCACGAGGGCCGCGTCGATGTCGCCGAAGCGTTCGGGGATCTTCCCCAGCACCGACCGGCGGAAGAGCGTGTCGCCGGTGACGTAGAGCCGCAGCCGCCGCTGCCCGTCGCGCGACCAGTCGATGACGGTGCCCATCGTCTCCGGCAGCGCCAGGTGCACGCCGGCCGGGCCGTGCTGCGCGGGGACGGCGGTGATCCGCAGCTCCTCGCCGCCGCGCTGCCAGGTGACGCCCTCCCACGTGGCCAGGCCGACCGCTTCGGTGAAGCGCCACTTGGACAGGCGGCGCTGGGCCTGGCGGGTCGTCACGAACGGCAGGTCGCGGGGCAGTCCGCGCCGGGCGACCCGGTCGAAGTGGTCACCGTGCAGGTGCGACAGCACGACCCCGTCGAGCGGCGGGAGTTCCTCGATGCCCAGCGCCGGCTCGAGGCGGCGCTTCGACCACATGCCGTAGCCGAGGTACGCGCGCTGCCCGGCATGCAGGAAGTTGGGGTCGGTCAGCAGCGTGAACGCGCCGAGTCGCAGCAGCACCGTCGCGTTGCCGATGAATGTCGCCGACGCGTCCATGGGTCACCCCTCCGGGATCTCGTGCACGGCCAACTCCTCGGCCGTGGGCCCGCCGCCCGCGGCGCCGGCGTCGAAGGCGATCGCGTCCTTCTCGGTGTCCTCGCCGATGCCCTCGTCGGGCTCGACGAGCCGGCCGACGGTGCCGTCGCGGCCGCCGATGCCCGTGTCGTACATCGAGACCGGCGAGTCGAGGTTGGGCTCGACCGGGGCGTCGTCCAGCGCGGTGTCCTGGTCGACGACGTCCAGCGTCTCGCCGGTCGCGTCGGGGTCGAACGACTCGGCGGCGATCGGCGATGCGGTGGCGTCGGGCCGGGGACCGACCTCCTGCAACGACGTGTCGGGCAGCTCGCGGTCGAGCTTGTCGTCCAGCGACTCCGGGTCGGCGTGGTCGAGCCCGAGCGGCTGGTCGTCGCGGTCCAGCGGCAGCTGCGCGGGGTCCGGGCCGTCTGCGACCCGGCCGGTGTCGACGTCGTCCCTCGCGGTGGAGTCGTAGTCGGCGGTACCGGGAAGCCCCAGGGCCTCGGGGTCGGAAACCGGGCTCGGGAAATTGTCAGTACGCATGTTCATCGGCTACCCCACCCACACGGGGTGACACGCGAACCGGGTACGAATTGTCAGAATGTGCCCTGGTACAGGGCGCAGCCGGCACACACCTCGGGCGGGTCGTCGCCGGCCAGCCGGCGCCGGAACTCGCGGTAGGCGGGGCCGGTCCAGATCTCGGGGAACGACTGCTCGTCGAGGCGGCCGAGCGCGACCCGGTCGTCGCCCATCACCATGCAGCACGGCTGCACCACTCCCTGACTCGTCACGTACGCGGCGTCCCAGGGCCACGTGCAGCCGCCGGCATGCGCGCCGGTGCCCGGCAGGCGCAGCACCACGCCGGTCTCCGCCGCCGCCCGGCGGGCCTCGGCGAACGCGGCGTCGGCCGCCGCCCGGTCGGCGCCGGTCCACAGCGCCTCGGCGGCGGCGTAGTCGCGGATCTCGCGGTAGGCGCCGGCCGGGTCGGTGTCGCCGAACGTGTGCGACAGGTTCTGCACCCGCAGCTCCGCCACGCCGACGCGCCCCAGCAGCTCGACCAGGCGCGGCAGCTGCGCGACGTTGCGGCGCATCGCCACGAACACGACACGGATCCACGGGGTGGCGGTGCCGGCCGCCCGTTTGGCGGCGACGAGGCCGGCGAGGTTCGTGACCACGGTGTCGAAGGCCGCGCCGTCGCGGATCGCCTCGAACGTGCCGGCGTCCGCGCCGTCGAGCGAGACGTGCAGCCAGTCGAGGCCCGAGTCGACCAGCTCCGCCGCCCGGGCGGCGTTGAGCAGGGTCGCGTTGGAGTTGAACCCGACCCGGACGCCGCGCCTTCGCGTGGTGGATCATCGGCAGCAGGTCCGGTGCGAGCAGCGGCTCGCCGAGGCCCTGCAGGGTCAGCTGCCGCAGGTCGGGCAGGTCGTCGACGAGCCGGGTGAACATCGCCGGCGGCATCGCCCCGCTGATCTTGTTGACGGGTGGCCGGTACCGGACCAGGCACATGGCGCACCGCAGGTTGCAGGCCGACGTGATCTCGACCTGCAGCGCCGCCGGCAGCGGTGGGCACAGCTCCGCGGTGCCGGTCACGGCGACCCCGGCCGCATGGCGAGGGGAAGCATCCGCCGTGCGGCGTCCTCGGCCCACTCCACCAGCAGCAGCGTCACGTCGTCGGTCGGGGTGCCTTCGTAGTGCGTCAGCGCGGTGTGGCAGAGCCGGCGCAGCGTCTCGGGCGCCGCCAGGTCGTCGGTGTCGCGTTCGACGAGGTCCACGAGCCCCTCGACGCCGAACAGCCGGCCGTCGCGGCCGAACGCCTCGGTGGCGCCGTCGGTGTACAGCAGCAGCCGGTCCCCGGGTTCGAGCAGCTCCTCGGCGACCTCGACCAGGCCTTCGATCGTCGCCTCGCCGAGGCCGAGCGGGAGCCGCTTGCCGCCGCCGAGGCTGCGGAGCACCTTGCCCTTGCGGATGAGCAGCGGCGGCGGGTGGCCTGCGTTGACATACCGCAGCCGGCCGGAGTCCAGGTCGAGCTCGGCGAGGACCCCGGTGGTGAACCGCAGCTCCGGCAGGTGCTCCTCGAGCGCCCGATCGGCGGCGAGGGCCATCGCGGCGATGCCGTCGCCGCCGCGGCGGGCGGCGCGGATCGCGGACATGACCACGGCGGTGCCGAGCCCGGCCCGTAGCTCGTGGCCGGCGGTGTCGAAGATCGCGAGGAACAGCGTCCCCCCGTTGACCGCGTAGTCGAACGCGTCGCCGCCGACCTGGTAGCAGGGCTCGAGGACGGCGGCGACGGTCGCCCGGTCGCAGGCGAACGTCAGCGGCGGCAGCAGGCGCCACAGCAGCTCCGACGCCTCGGACATCCGCTGCTGCCGGCGCACCTGCAGCAGCGCGTCGCCGTAGGGAATCTTCGTCGCCACGAGGTGCCCGACGAGCTGGCCGAACAGGTCGCAGCCGGACAGCAGCTCAGGATCGTCGACGGACCCGCCGGCGGGCACGAACTCCAGCACGCCGAGCCGCTCCGTGCCGTCCAGCAGCGGCATCCACAGCCGTGCCCGCCCGTCCACCGTGGACGACCGCGGCCGGACCGACATGAACACCTGTCCGGCCGCGGTGGACTCGACGGGGAGCGGCGGCGGCGACACCGCGGGCGGCCGCGGCACCGGCAGCAGGATCCGCTGCTCCTGGTCGACCAGGTACAGCCAGACGTCCAGCCCGAGCGGCGCGGCCGCGGCGGCGACCACGGTGGCCAGCTGGTCCGGCTGGGCGAGCCGGTCGCGCTGGAGCAGGTCCGCCACGGCCGCCCGCCACGGCCAGTGGTCCTCCGATGCGGCCACGTAACACCTCCTCGGGGCGGCTACTACCCCTCGGCCGGTGCGTGAACCATCGACCCTACGACAGGGTCCACCGCTGGTTCGTGCCCGTGCCGCACGCCCACAGGATGATCTTCGTGCCGTTGGCGGTGCCCCGGTTGCTGGCGTCCAGGCACAGGCCGGACTGCGCGCTGCTGATGGTGCCGTCGGCGTTGACGTTCCACTGCTGGTTCGCCTGGCCGTTGCAGTCCCAGATGACGACGGCGGTGCCGTTCGCGGTGCCGCTGTTGTAGGCGTCCAGGCACTTGGTGCCGTACACCGTCAGCTGCCGGCCCGGCGTCAGGGTCCAGGCCTGGTTGCCCTGCCCGTTGCAGTCCCACAGCTGCAGCTGCACGCCGTTGGTGGTGCTGGAGTTGTTGACGTCCAGGCACCGGCCGGACTGCACGCCCTGGACGCGCACCGTCGCGGGCGCCGCCGCCAGCTGGCGGACCTCGATCGCGTCCAGGTCCGGCGCCCAGGCGGCGGCGTTGGAGAACGTGAGCGTGCTGGCCGAGCCGGCGGTCAGCTGCACGATGACGGAGACGGTGCCGGCGGTGGTCCACGACCCGGTCGGCGGGAACGCGACGACCGTCGGCGGCTGCCCGTTGACCTGCAGCGTCGCCGTGCGCGTGGCGGCGTCGCCGTTGGTGTACGCGATGGTCGCCACGGCGAGGCCCGCGGACGGCGCGGCGACGGCGTTGAAGCGCAGGGTGCCGCCGTTGCCGACGCCACCGACCTTGGCGCCGCCCGAGCAGCCGGCGCAGGCGACGACCGTCGCGCCCGTGCGGGTGTTCCCGGTCGCCTCGGCCTCGTAGGTGGTCGCGGCGGCCTCGGTGCCGGTGACGGTCAGCAGCACGGCGTCGTTCGCCGGGACGTTCATGGTGTACGAGGAGGTGAAGCTCCCGGCGTTCTGCGCGGACCACAGGTCGCGGACCGAGGCGGAGGTCGCGGCAAGGCCCAGGTCCGTCCAGCGGACCGTCATCGCCGCGGCCGTGGCGGCCCGGTTGAGCAGCAGCACGGCGCGTCGCCCGGAGCCTGCGAGCACCTTCCCGTACACCTGCCGCCCCTGCGAATCGGAGACCTTGACGCCCTGCAGTCCGCGCGGGTCCTGGTCGACCGCGATCACCTCGGCGTTGCCGAGCGTCGCCCTCGTCGTGGCGTCCATCGTGGCGAGGTCGTCGCCGATGAGCAGGGGCGCGCCGGAGATCGCCCACAGGCCCATGTGGGTGCGGTTCTGCGCGGCGGTCAGGCCGGGCATGCCGGCGATCATCATGTCGGGGTCGTTGTAGTACCCGGTGTGCTGGGCGGCGGGGTGCAGGCCCTGGTCGAAGTTGTTGAGGACCATCGCCTGGGTGGCGGTCTGGCCGTAGTAGATGATGTCGGTGCTGGTGCGCCACATCGCGCCCATGCCGGGCGCCCAGTTCCACGGGCTCTGCACGCCCCAGTTGCAGATGGACAGCACGAGCGGGCGGCCGGTGGTGGCGGCGGCGCTGGTGACGGCGGCGCTGATCGCGCGGTACGTGCTCTGCGGGTCGAGCCCTTCGGCGCTGCCGCCGCACCAGTCGACCTTGACGAAGTCGAACCCCCAGCGGGAGAACTGCAGCATGTCCTGCGCGTAGTGGCCCTCGCTGCCGCTGCCGGGCGCCGCCGGGCGGCCGGTCGGGTAGTAGTAGCCGCAGCCGTCGCGGCCGGCGTCGGTGTAGATGCCGGCCTTGAGCCCCTTGCCGTGCAGGTAGTCGGCGATCGCGGCCATGCCGCCGGGCCACTCGGCGGTGTCGACGGTGATGTTGCCGGCGGCGTCCCGGGTCCCCTGCCACCAGCCCTCGTCGATGTTGACGTACTTGTAGCCGGCGGCGGCCAGGCCGGACGAGACGAGGGCGTCGGCCTGCGCCTTGATGACGTTGAAGTTGATCTTCGCGGCGAACGTGTTCCACGAGGCCCAGCCCATCGGCGGTGGCGGCACCGGCACCTGCGTGCCGGTCACCGCCGCCCGGGCGGGCTGCGCGACGGTGGTGGCGTAGGCGGCGAGCAGGACGAGGAGCGCGAAGAGCCGGACCGCATGCTTCATCTGCTGGTGTCCATGTCTATAGGCGGGTGGCGACGATTGTTATCGCTCACATGCCATCGCGTCAATGCCCAGACCGCCGCCTATGTGCGCGCTAACTTGATGCGGTGACCAGGTAGTCGTCCGCCTCGGGGTTCCAGCGCAGCTGGACCGCGCCGCCGGTCGCGGCGGCTTTGCAGAACTGCAGGAACGTGCGGTAGCCGAGCTTCTTCTCGCTGAAGTCCGGCCGGACCCGCCGGACCTGGTTCTTCAGCCCCGACAGGGCCGCGCCGCCCTCGCCGGCCTCGAGCACCACGGCCCGCAGCAGCGCGAACCCGGCCTCCTGGTCGCCGTGCTCGGGCAGCGCCACCTCGGGGTCACCCTTGGCGCGACCGTCGGCGAGCTCGATCACATTGCGATCGGCGAGGTGGCGCAGCAGCTCCCCGAACGCGCGGAACCCGTAGTCGGACTCGCTGAACGTCGGGTCCTTGCGCAGCAGGGTCCGCTTCAGCGTCGAGGCGGTGACCTCACCGCCGGAGCTGCCCTGCAGGCCCGCGACGGTCTGCGCCACGATCACCGCGAGTTCGTCGACGTCGCCGACCTCGGGCTCGGGCTCGGGGGTCGGTTCTGGGGCCGGCTCAGGCGCCGGCTTCGCGTCGGCCCGGCGGTGCTCGACGTCGGCGGGGCGCGCCGGCCGGCCACCGCCGCGGGTCCGGGTCGAGCGCGCGTCCACGCCCTCGAGACGGTCGTAGTACAGGAACTCGTCGCACGCCGGTGGCAGCAGCGCCGACGTGGACTTCTCGACGCCGACGCCGATGACCCGCTTGTTGAGCCCGCGCAGCTTGTCGACGAGCGGGGTGAAGTCGCTGTCGCCGGTGCACAGCACGAACGTCGAGATGTAGTCGCGCTCGAACGCCAGCTCCATCGCGTCGACCGCCATCTTGATGTCCGCGGCGTTCTTGCGCGAGGCGCCCATCCGCTGCGGCATCTCGATCAGCTCGACGTGCGAGCGGGTCAGCATCCGGCGGTCCTCGTCGAAGTACGACCAGTCCGCGTACGCCCTGCGGACCACCACCCGTCCACGCTCGGCGAGGGCGTCGGCGATCGGCCGGAAGTCGAACGTCATGCCGCCGAGGTGATCCCGGGCGCCAAGCGCCAGGTTCTCGTAGTCGAGGAAGAGCGCGATCCGGTCTTCGGAGTCCACGTCGGTCACCCTACGCCCGCGCCCTGCCGGCGCTGCTTGCGAATGACGAACCACGGTGGGCGACGACGCATGGTGGCGCCATTCCCACCCCCCGAGAGATCGAAACCCGCGCTCGGACTTTTCGTCCAGAAGCTGGACGTCTACTATGAGCCGGTGGATGCAGGAGCGGACGCGATCCTGGCGGCGCTGCTGCCGGTCATCGACGGGCTGGCCGCGACGTTCGGGCCGACGTGTGAGGTCGTGCTGCACGACTACCGGCGGGGCGAGCAGTCGGTCGTCGCGGTGGCCGGCTCGGTGACCGGCCGCAAGGCCGGCGGCGCGATCAGCGAGATCGGCCTGGCCGTGCTCGCCCAGGGCGACGCCGCCACCAACGACGTCAACTACGTCACCCGCGCCCCCGACGGCCGGATCGTCAAGTCCTCGACCATGCCGCTGCGCGACGGCGCCGGCCACGTCTTCGGCGCCCTCTGCGTCAACGTCGACGTCACGGCGCTGCGCCAGGCCGGCGACCTGCTCACCGCCCTGGCCGGCGCGGCGGCCGCGCAGCTGCCGGCCACCACGTTCAGCGACGACTTCGACGATGTCGTCGACGCGTTGGTACGAGCGGAGGAGCTGGCACGGGGAAGGCCGGTGGCGGCGCTGACGCGGCCCGAACGGCTCGCGCTCCTGCGCGCGCTGGACCGGCGCGGCGTCTTCGCCGTCCGCAACGCCGTGCCCCGGGTCGCCGCGCGGCTCGGGGTCTCCCGGTCCGCGGCCTACGCCGACCTCGCCGAGAGCCGGAGGAGCACCCTTGACGCTTGATGACGCGCAGACACCGTTCCTGGCGGTCGACGCGGAGGTGGTGCGGGCGAACGTCGACCGCCTGAGCAAGCATCTCGCCGGGCTCGGCGTGCCGCTGCGGGCGCACGTCAAGACGACGAAGTCCGTCGACCTCGCGGCGATGCTCGGCGACGGGCGGCCCGTCCCGATCACCGTGTCGACGCTCGCCGAGGCTTCCGCGTTCGCCGACGCCGGGTACCGCGACATCCTGTACGCCGTCGGCATCGCGCCGCACAAGCTGCCCCGGGTGACCGCGCTGCGGGAGCGGGGCGTCGACCTGACCGTGCTGCTCGACAGCGTCGAGCAGGCCGCCGCGCTGCCCGCCGGGGTCCCCGCGCTGATCGAGGTCGACTGCGACGGCCACCGCGGCGGCGTCCAGCCCACCGGCCCGGCCCTGCCGGACATCGCGCGCACCCTCGCCGCGCGCGGTGCCGTGCCGCGCGGGGTGCTGACCCACGCCGGCGAGTCGTACTTCGCCGCCGGTGACGCCGCGCTCCGCGAGGCCGCATCGCACGAGCGTGACTGTGCGGTGCGGGCCGCCGCGCTCCTGCGTGCCGCCGGGTTCGAGGCGCCGGTGGTGAGCGTCGGCTCCACCCCGACCGCGCACTTCGCGACCGACCTCACCGGCGTCACCGAGGTCCGGGCCGGCAACTTCCTCTTCTTCGACCTCGTGATGGCCGGCATCGGCGTGTGCACGCCGTCGGACCTGGCGATGACGGTGGTCGCCACCGTCATCGGCCACCGCCCCGACAAGGGCTGGATCCTCACCGACGGCGGCTGGATGGCGATGTCCCGGGACCGCGGCACCGCCCGCCAGCGCGTCGACCAGGGGTACGGGCTGGTCGCCGACCTCGACGGCACCCTCTACGACGACCTGCTGATGACCGTCGCCAGCCAGGAGCACGGCATCCTCGCCGTCCGCCCCGGCAGCTCCGCCGCGCTGCCCTCCCTGCCGGTCGGCTCCCGGGTGCGGATCCTGCCCAACCACGCCTGCGCCACCGCCGCGCAGCACGACCACTACCACGTGGTCCGGCCGGGCTCCCGCGCCGTCGAGGCCGTGTGGCCCCGAATCAGAGGATGGTGACCACGATGCGGTTCCTGCCCGAGGCCGAGTCGGCCGCGCTCGTCACCGAGGAGTTGGCGTTCACCGCCGTGCGCTCGGCCCTGATCGCCGCCGCCGGCCCGCAGGCGTCGGTCTTCCCCGCCGTCGCCTGCCACGGCTCCGACCCGGCGAACCGGTTCACGGTCAAGTCCGGCGCGTCCGCCTCGCTGGCCGGCGTCAAGGTCGGCAGCTACTGGCCCGGCAACACCGCGCTGGGCCAGCCCAGGCACAACTCGGTCGTGCTGCTCTTCGACCAGTCCGTCGGCCGCATCGAGGCGGTCGTCGAGGCGGGCGTCGTGAACGCCTACCGCACCGCCGCCGCGGACGCGGTCGCCGCCTCCGTGCTGGCGCGGGACGATGCCCGTACACTCGCCATCTTCGGAACGGGGCACCAGGCGCTCTACGAGTGTCTGGCCCTCGCACGCGTGCGGCCCATCTCGACGGTCCTCGTGGCCGCCCGCAGTGCCGCACATGGCGAGGAGTTCCTGTCCCGGCTCGCCGCCCGCGGCCTCACCGGCACGCTCGCTCCCGCTGAGGAGGCCTGCGCGGCCGCGGACATCATCGTCACCGCCACGACCGCCACGGCGCCCCTGTTCGACGCCGCCTGGGTCCGGCCCGGCACGCACGTGGCCAGCATGGGCTCCGACGCCGCCGGCAAGCAGGAGCTCCCGCCCGCGCTGCTGACCACCGCCCGCCTCTTCTGCGACCTGCCCTCCCAGTCCGTCCGCATCGGCGAGCTGCAGCACGTCGCCGCGCTCGTCGCCGAGGGCACCCTGTCGGTGACCGCCATCGGCGACGTCCTCGCGGGCCGCGCCCCCGGCCGCCGCTCCCCCGACGAGATCACCGTCTTCGACTCCTCCGGCATCGCCCTGCAGGACCTCTTCATCGCCGAGGCCCTGCTCCGCGCCTAAGCCGGACATGGACCCGCCGGTCGGTCGCAGGCCCGTGCACATCGTGCGCCTGGCCTGGCACTGGCCGGGCGACCCCGTCGAGGTCAATGTCGGGCCGGTGAAGCTCGTGTTCGACGACGGCCGCGGCCTCGTGCTCGAAGGCAGGAGCGACTGGGCCCTACGCCTCACGGAAACCAGCGCCGGTGACGACGGCTGGCGCGATCGCTACGACTACGACTACGACGGCGGACGATGGTTGCCGCGGGACGCGTCAGCCGAGCCGCCGTTCGCATCGGTCATGTCCCGAACGCTCACCCACCTGGAACTGCTCCGCGATGAATTCGACGAGCCGACCGGCCTCAGCCTGGACCTCGACGGCCGGCCGCTGACGCTCAAGCTCTGGGAGGGCGAGATCACCACCTGATGCTCAGTCGACTGTGGTCCCGCCGAGTCGGAGACGTTCACGCAGGTGGGCGAGGCGGGCCGGGGGCACGCAGTCGGTCAGGTTCTGATGCAGGTACTCCAGTTCGAGATCGACCGGGTACACCACGAAGTCGTCGGTGACCGGCAGGGTGTCCGACCAGTCGCGGTGGTTGAGCCGGGCGGCGACGGCGCACAGCAGCCGCCGGGCCAGTTCGGTGCCGGAGCCCGGGTCGTCGGCGTTGCGCAGCGCCAGCTCCTGCCGGACCATCCGGATGCCGTCGATGTCGGTGTCGACGGGCGTGTTGGCCTCGAAGTCCTCCGCGGACCAGGCGGCGTCGGCGTCGTAGGTCGCCGCGAGCGCCGCGCGCTCGTCGGCCGTCGCCGCGTGGACAACGATGTTCAGCGTCTCGGCCAGGAAGTAGCTCAGCGCGACACAGTCCGCGGCGCCGTCGAGCGGAAGCCGCGCGACGGTCGGTGGGATCGCGGCGACGAGCGCGTCCTCGATGGTCCGGCACGCCACGGCGAGGTCGAACCCGGCGGGTGGCCGCTCGTAGCGCACTTCCGCCGGCTTGCGCAGGTGCGCGGCCTCGACGATGCGGACCAGCCCGTCCGCGTCGTGCTCGGCCGCCAGCCGCGCCCGCGGCCGCCCGTTGTGCGAGATCTCGACGCGGGTGACGCGCCCGTCCGTGTACTCGTAGGTCTCCCGTTCGTGCCCGTGGCGGGTCACCATGTCGGCCGAGCGCATCAGGCCGTCCACGAAGCGGTACTCGTGCAGGAAGACGGGGCGCCCGCCGTTGTCGAAGTGCGCCGACTCGACGACGTCGCCGTCATGGTGCGTGAACGTCTCGGAGGTGCGGCGGCCGCGCAGGAAGCCGCTGTGCTCGTCGGTGACCGCGACGCGGCCTTCGGCGTCGAACCCGATCCGCAGGACGCTCTGGTTCAGCGGCGGCCGGGCGTCCAACCGGCGGCCGGGGCGGAGCAGATCGCGCTCGAAGTGCAGCGGGCGAGGGTCCAGACCGGGCCAGGTGTACCAGTCCCAGTGCACGACCCGGTCGTGGGCCGCGCTCCGACGGTGCTCGTGTTCGGCGGCCAGCCGGGCGAACCGCGCGGCGAGATCGATCATGCACCGGAGCGTAGAACGTGTCCGGCTGTCGGCGGCGGCTCCGACGTTCGTGGTGTGCGGATCGTCGGCGTTGGGAGACAGCTGTGAGGGTGGCGAAAGCGGTGGTGGCGGCCAGGGTTTCGGCGGTGGCGATCGTCGTCTACCAGGTGCTGTTGCTGGTGGCGGTCCTCGTGCGGCCGGAGATCGATCCGGTGCGCCGGCCGGTCAGCGAGTACGCGATCGGACGGCTCGGGTGGGTGACGGTGCTGGCGTTCCTGTGCGCGGCGGGGAGCTACGGGTGCTTGTTCGTGGCGGTCCGGCCGGCGGTGCGTGGGCGGAGCGGGGCGGCCGGGCTCGGTGTCCTCGGTATCTGTGCGCTGGGCACGGCCGGAGTGGGGGTGTTCGTCGCCGATCCCGTGGTGACGCCGCTGGCCGAGCTCTCGGTGGTCGGCACCGTGCACGTCGTCTGCGGGCTGAGCGCGCTGGTGCTGCTGCCCGTCGCGGCGGTGCTGCTCAAGGGCACGGTGCCGGGGCGGGTGGCCTGGCTGCCGCTCGCCGGGCTGGCCGGGCACTGGGCCCTGTCGGTCGTGATCCCGCCGGAAGGGTTGCCGCCTCGGCTGCTGTTCCTGACGTACGCGGTGTGGCTGCTCGTCCTCAGCGCCCGCGTACGACCGCCCGCGTGAGCCGTGCGGCCGTGAGCAGGAGGAGTCAGGAGGCGAACGCCTTGCGGTACTCGCGGGGCGGGACGCCGCGTCGGCGCACGAACTGCTCGCGCAGGGTGGCGGCGGTGCCGAAGCCGACGCGGCGGGCGACCTCCTCGATCGGCAGGTCGGCGGTCTCCAGGAGCTCCTCGGCCCGGTGCAGCCGCTGGGACAGCACCCAGGCGTGCGGCGTCGACCCGGTCGCGGCGGCGAACCGGCGGGCGAAGGAGCGCTGGCTCATCAGTGCCCGCGCGGCCAGGACCTCGACGGTCAGCGGGGAGTCGAGGTTCTCCCGGGCCCAGCCGAGGACCGCGCCGAGGCGTTCGTCGTCGCAGTCGGCCGGCACCGCCGCCGCCACGTACTGCGCCTGCCCGCCGTCCCGGTGCGGCGGCAGCACCATGTCCCGGGCGATGGCGTTCGCGACCGCCGCGCCGTATTCGCGGCGCAGCAGGTACAGGCACATGTCCACGCCGGCGGCCGCGCCCGCGCCGGTGACGATGCGCCCCTCGTCGACGTACAGCACCTCGGGCATCAGCCGCACGTCGGGGAAGCGCGCCGCCATCGCCTCCGCCCAGCGCCAGTGCGTCGTCGCCCGCCGGCCCTCGAGCAGGCCCGCGCACGCCAGGACGAAGGCGCCGGTGCAGTGGCCCGCGATGGTCGCGCCTCGCTCGTACGCGGACCTCATCGCCTCCAGCACCGCCGGCGACGGCGCGACGTCGAAGTGCTCCCACGAGCTGACGAGGACGAGGTCGGCCTGGGCGAGCCGGTCGAGTCCGTGCTCCACCATCAGCTTGAGGCCGGTATCGGTGGCGACCGGCCCCGGCTCCTCGGTGCAGACCGCGAAGTCGAACCCGGGCAGCCCCCGGGACGTGCGGTCGTAGCCGAAGATCTCGCTCACGATCCCGGCCCCGAACGCGCCGGTGCCGTGGTGGACGTACGCGGCGACATTGCGGAACGGATGATGCATGCCGCCATGATGGCAGAAAATCTGCGATCGCGCGCAGATCTGCCACTGTTGTGATCACGCCACCGGGCGCACGCTGAGACCATGTTCGTCATCGACTGCCCCACCCACGGGTCCCGCGTCCTGCTGTCCGAGCGCCGCATCCGCGCCCTGCGCAACACCGACACCGGCGTCCTGCTCGCTCTCGAGTGCTACTGCGGCCACGTGGAGAGGATCAGCACCGGCCGCCGCCGCGCCCCCGCACGGCACGTCCCGGAGTGACAGGACGGCCCGATGTCGCGGGTCCGGCTGCGGCATCCGGCACGGCTGGCTGCCCGCCGCGGAGCACGACCGGCTCGCCGCGTGGGTGCACGGCGTCGGCGACCCCCAGCTCACCGACGTCGTGCGCCACCTCGAGCGCCGCGGCTCAGAAGCCCAGACGCCCGAACCTGCTGCGGTGGAAGACGAGCGGCGACGGGTCGGGCAGGGCCGACCGGCCGGCGGCGCTGAGCCGCAGCAGGACGATGGTGTGGTCGCCGGCGGGGACCTCGTTGTAGATCGTGGTGTCGAAGTGGGCGAGGCCGTCGTCGAGGATGAGGGCGCCGTCGGCGGTGGCGGTGACGGGCAGGCCGTCGAAGCGCCGGTCGACGGCGCCGGCGAGCTGCCGGGCGACGGCGGAGTGGTGGTCGGCGAGGATCGTGACGCCCAGGTGGGCGGCGCGGCGCAGGTCGGGCCAGGTCTTCGAGGTGTTCGCGATGCAGAACGACACCAGCGGCGGATCCAGCGACACCGACGTGAACGAGCTCGCCGCCAGGCCGACGGGCACATCGTCGACCAGCGCCGCGACGGCCACGACGCCGCTGGGGAAGATGCCGAAGACCTCGCGCAGGCGGGCCGGGTCGAGGTCCTGGTTGGTCCGCAGCGTGCTCACCGGGTCACCGCCCCGCCGAACGGCACGGAAGCGGTCGCCCCGGCAGGTGGCGCGGGGTGCCGCCAGAGACCGCGGGCGGCCAGCTCGGGCAGGACGCCTTCGCCGAAGCGGTACGCCTCCTCCAGGTGCGGGTACCCGGACAGCACGAACTCGGTGATGCCGGCCGACACGTACTCCTCGATGAGGTCGGCGATCTGCCGGTGGCTGCCGACGAGCGCGGTGCCGGCGCCGCCGCGGACGAGCCCGACGCCCGCCCACAGGTTGGGGTGGATCTCCAGGCCGTCCTTGGTGCCGCCGTTGAGGTCGAGCATCCGCCGCTGCCCCTCGGACTCGCTGCGGCGCAGCCCGTCCTGGACCTGCCGGATCTGCTCCTCGGAGATGCCGGCGAGCAGCCGGTCGGCCTCCGCCCACGCCTCCTCGGCGGTGTCCCGGGCGATGGTGTGCACCCGCAGGCCGTAGGCCAGCTCCCGGCCCTCCGCGGCGGCCAGGTCGCGGACCCGGGCGACCTTCGCGGCCACGGCCGCCGGTGGCTCGCCCCAGGTGAGGTAGACGTCGACGTGGCGGGCCGCGACGTCGAGGGCGGCCGGGGACGAGCCGCCGAAGTACACCTGCGGCAGCGGCGAGGGGATCTGCGCGAGCACCGCGTCGGACAGCTGGAAGTGCCGGCCCTCGAAGGTGACGGGCTTGCCGGACCACAGGTCGCGGACGATCGACAGGAACTCGCCGCAGCGCTCGTAGCGGGCGTCCTTGTCCAGGAAGTCGCCGTACATGCGCTGCTCGTGACTCTCGCCGCCGGTGACGACGTTGAGCAGCAGCCGGCCGCCGGAGAGGTTCTGGAAGGTGCCGGCCATCTGCGCGGCGAGGAACGGCGAGGTGAGGCCGGGGCGGAACGCGACCAGGAACTTCAGCCGCTCCGACACGCTCGCCAGCATGGCGGTGGTGATCCAGGCGTCCTCGCACCACGCCCCGGTGGGGGTGAGCGCCGCCTCGAAGCCGAGCTGCTCGGCGGAGCGCGCGATCTGGCCGAGGTACGGCACGGAGGCCGGGCGGCCGGCGGCGCCGGCGGGGGTGCCGTGGCCGCCGCCGACGACCTGCCGGCCGTCGCCGCCGTTGGTGGGCAGGAACCAGTGGAACTTGAGGTCGGTCATCGGATTCCTTCCGTGGATACTCCGGTCTTCAGGCCGGGGAGGAAACGGAACTCCTGCGGAGCAGGGCAGGTTAAGCCCATCCGCCGCCAAGGCGGATGGGCGTCTTCCCGCGCGTCATCGCAAGGTTCACCATCTAGGCTGCGATGCCGATGGAGCCGGACATGTGCGACAGCTGGCCGTCGTAGTCGATCCACTCGTCGAGCTCGGCGCTGCGGCGCTTCGCCTCCTCCTCGTTGGAGCCGACGACGAAGTGCAGGCCCTGGAAGAACTTCAGGTCGTGCGGCGAGCGGCCGTGCTGGACGGCGCGGGCGCGGATGTCGGCGGTGTCGCGGGCGGCCGCCTCGACGCTCGGCGCGACGATGAACACAGCCTCGGCGTTCTTCGCGGCGAACGTGCGGCCCGCCTCCGACGCGCCGGCCTGGAAGAGCAGCGGCGTGCGCTGCGGCGACGGGCTCACCAGGTGCGGGCCTTCCACCTTGTACCGGGGGCCCTCGTGGTCGATCCGGTGGATCTTGTCGTAGTCGGCGTGGATGCCGGTCTCGCGGTCCTGGACGAGCGCGTCGTCCTCCCACGAGCCTTCCCACAGCTTGTAGGTGACGTCGACGTACTCGTCGGCCCACGCGTAGCGCTCGTCGTGCTTCGTCAGCCCTTCGAGGCCGAAGTTGCGCGACGCGTTGGGCAGGTAGTTCGTGACGATGTTCCAGGCGACGCGGCCCTTGCTGGCATGGTCGAGCGTGGAGATGCGGCGGGCGAAGTTGAACGGGTGCTCCTGCAGGATCGACGCGGTGAAGGCGATCCCGAGGTGCTTGGTCGCGTAGGCGATGGCGCTGGCGAGGACCGAGGGGTCGTTGCTCGGCACCTGCAGGCCGGCCTCGACGTATTTGCGTTCGTCGCCACGGTACGGCGCGTACAGCCCGACCACGTCGGCGAAGAAGATCGCGTCGAACGTGCCGCGCTCCAGGGTCCTGGCGAGGTCGACCCACAGATCAAGGCTGTTGAAGTCGGCCTGGCGCGCGGTCGGCCGGCGCCAGGTGCCCTGGATGATGTGGCCGGTGGTGTTCATCACGAAGGCAGCGAAATGCAGGGGTCGCTGGGGCATGCGTATCTCCTTGTTTCTCGGTAAATACTATAGACTTAGTAGGGTATTGACGCGCAAGACCCCGGGTGGAAGGCGTTGCCGATCCCCCTGTTGAAACTTGGAGGGCTAATGCGGATCGAGCAGCTCACATACCTCGCCGCCGTGACGCGGCACGGCTCGCTGCGCCGGGCCAGCGAGGAGCTGCACGTGTCACAGCCCGCCCTGAGCGAGGCGATCCGCAAGCTCGAACACGAGCTGGGCGTGAGGTTGCTGGACCGGCGGCGCTCGGGCGCCCGGATCAGCGCCGCGGGTCAGGAGCTGCTGCAGCCGATCGTCGACGTCCTGGAGGCCGTGGACCGGCTCAAGGCCGCCGCCGGCGACCAGCGCACCACCCGGCGGATGCTGCGCATCGGCACCGTCAACGCCGGCACCGCCGCGCTCGTCCTGCCCGCCGTGCGCGCCTTCCAGGCCGCCGACAGCGCCGCCGTGGTCGAGGTCCGCAACCTGCAGCAGGACGAGATCCACGTGTCACTCGCCGAGGGCACCCTCGACCTGGGCCTGGTCAACCTCCTCGACGGCGACGACGTGCCACCCGACCTGGAGGCGACCCCGCTGCTCACCGGCCGCCCCGCCGCCGTCCTGCCCGCCGGCCACCCCCTCGCCGCGGGCACCGACGTCAGCGTCGACGACCTGCGCGGGGAGCGCTTCGTCGCCATGCGCGCGGGCTACCTCATGTACCGCTTCGCCCACCGCCTCTTCGGCGCCGACCTGCCGGCCCGCTGGCACTCCACCGACGGCGCGGAGATGGGCAAGATGATGGTCGCCGAGGGCATCGGCCTCACCGTCCTGCCCGACTACAGCGTGCACGGCGACCCGCTCGAACGCGCCGGCCTCATCGTCACCAGGCCCCTGCGCGGCGACACCACGGTCGTCACCATGGCCGCCCTGCACCGCCGCCAGCTCCGCGTCCCGCCGGCCGTCGTCGAGATCCTCTCGCATCTGCGCGCCCGCGCCCGCACGTGACCGTTGCAGGTGGCCGGCTTTTCAGGCGACCGCTTCAGGTGGCCGGGTTCTCAGGCGGCCGGTTCTTCAGGTGGCCGGCTTTTCAGGTGGCCGCCCACAGCACCTCCGGCTCCCCGAACCACCGGTAGGCGGCCAGCTCCCGCCGCCGCTCCATCCAGTACGCGTCGTCCGTCGTGATCGTCTTCACGACCACCGGCACCCCGTTGAACGTGCCGGCGGTCACGAGCGACTTGTCCGTGCGGTGCAGCACCGTGCCGACGGTCAGCCCGCCCGTCACCGTCGCCCGCTCACTGCCAGCAGCGCGTCCGGCCAGGTCCGCTGGTCAGGGGTATCGGGGACGGGCAGCCCGCGCGCGTCTTCGAGACGCTGCCACGCCAGCGCGGGCGGGACGTCGTTGAGAGCCAGGATGCCGGCGGCGAGCATGGCCGAGCGCCCGATCCCGAACCGGCAGTGCGTCACCACGTGCTGACCGGCGCGGACCAGACCGGCGAGGCGCCGCAGGTCGGGCAGGACCGATCCGGGCGCTGGGACGCCACGGTCCGGGATCGGCACCGCCACGAACTCCAGGCCGGCGTCGCGGGCTACCCGGGGCTCGTCGACGAGGCCGACCTCGGCCAGTTCCTCGGCGGTGAGCGCGCAGACCAGCACACTCACGCCGGCCGCGCGCAGGGCGGTCATCTCGTCCGCGAGCCAGTCCCCGCCGCGCGGTTTCGCCATCGTACTGACCCGGCCGGGGCCCGGCAGGTCGACGGTGAACAGGCTCGGGCGCATACGGCTCCGTTCCGTATGGCCGCCGGCACGGGCAGGCGTGCCGGCGGACCTCGGTTGCGGGTCAGGCCACGTCAAGGACCCAGGTGACGCCGAAGCGGTCCTTGAGCATGCCGTACAGCGGGGACCAGCCGGACGGCGCGAGATCCTGGACGATCGTCGCGCCGCTCGACAGGGCCTTCCAATAGGTGGTGATCTCGTCGGCGTCGGTGCCGCGGACCGAGACGAAGACGGCCTTGTCGCCGGCGTCGTACGACAGGGCGGCGGGCACGTCGTAGGCCATGACGTGGAAGCCGTTGTCCGCCCGGACCTGCCCCCACATGACGTGCTCCACGTCGTCGGCGTGGGGAACGAGGACGATCTCGCCGCCGAAAGCGGACTGGTAGAACTCCAGCGCCTGCCGGGCCTCGCCGCGGAAGTTCAGGTGCGTGGTCGTGGTGATGCTCATGGTAGCTCCTCGTGTGTTCGGCTGTGAGACCCGAGGCTGTCAGAGGTAGGTGCCAGGTTGTGGCACCTACTGCGGGCAAGATGGAGCTCATGCCGAAGACCTCCGCTCGCCTGCTCGCCCTGCTGTCGCTGCTGCAGACCCGGCGGGACTGGCCGGGACTGCTGCTCGCCGAGCGGCTCGAGGTCAGCCTGCGGACGGTGCGCCGGGACGTGGACCGGCTGCGGGAGCTCGGCTACCCGATCGCGGCGCTCAAGGGCCCCGACGGCGGCTACCGGCTCGGCGCCGGCACCGAGCTGCCGCCGCTGCTGTTCGACGACGAGCAGGCCGTCGCGCTGAGCATCGCGCTGCAGGTCGCCGCGACCACTCCCGGCAACGGCACCGGCGAAGCCGCGGCGCGCGCACTGCACACCGTCCGCCAGGTCATGCCGGCGCGCCTACGACACCGGATCGACGCCCTGCAGGTCACCGCCATCGCACGGCTGCCCTATTCCGCTTCCACCTCAGTTTCCGCCCCGACTCCAGCCTCCGCCGTGGCTTCAGCTTCCGCTCCAGCTTCCCCTTCCGCTCCCGCTTTCCCTTCAGTTCCCGCTTCCCCTTCAGTTCCCGCTTCCCCTTCAGTTCCGGCTTCCCCCTCGGCTCCGGCTTCCGCTTCAGTTCCGGCTTCCCCTTCGGCGCCGGCTTCCTCTTCGGCGCCGGCTTCCGGTTCCCCTTCGGCTGCCGCTTCCGTCCCGGCGCCAGCTCCCGCTTCCCCTTCGGCTTCCGTTTCAGCTTCCCCTTCCACCTCGACCTCGGCTCCGCCCCCGGCGCTAGGGTCCGCTTCCCGCGAGGCGACGGTCCGCGGGGACGTGCTCGTGGCGCTCAGCGCCGCCGCGCATGCGCGGGAGGTCCTGCGGTTCGACTACGCTGAGCGGGGCACGCGCCGGGTCGAGCCGCACCACGTCGTGACCCGCGACGGACGGTGGTACCTGGTCGGCTGGGACCTCGACCGGCAGGACTGGCGGATCTTCCGCGCCGACCGGATCGCCCTGCGCACACCCAACGGTCCGCGGTTCACGCCACGGGTGGTGCCCGGCGGTGACGTCGCCGCATACGTGACCAGCACCTTCCACGGCAACACCTGCCGAGGCATGGTGGTCCTGGACCTGCCAGCCACGACGGTCGCGCAGTACACCCCCGACGGCGCCGTCGAGGAGCTCGGACCCGACCGGTGCCGGCTGACGCTCGAGTCGTGGTCGTGGATGAGCCTCGCCGCCTCGGTCGCCAGGTTCGACGCCGACGTCCAGGTCATCGGCCCCGCAGAGCTGCGGGCCGCCTGCACCCGCCTGGCCAAGCGCTTCCTGAACGTAGCGCCATAGCCATCGCTCAACCGGCCGGCACCGGCAGCGTCGCCGGCCTGCACACCCCAACGCTGTCCGGGCCACTCCGCAACTCCGCAGGTGCGGGATCCTCCGACTCCACGACGCCACGACTCCACGACTCCACGACTCCACGACTCAGGACTCCGAGCCCAGGGACTCCAGGCCGCCAGGACTTCGAACCCCAGGGACTCCAGGCCGCCATGCCTCCAGGGACGGCGACCCGGTGCACGTGCCACGCCCCGCCGAGCGGCCGCCAAGACTCCAGACCGCCAGGACTCCAGGTCGCCAGGACCCCGAATACCAGGACTCAGGCCGCGCCGGTCGCGCCCACACCGTCGCTGGCTTCTCCTGGGTGGCTACGCCCGGCATGCCGCACCGCACCGAACACGTTGAGCGCCACGCCCCAGATCAGCAGGACAGCCAGCCACTGCAGCCAGGCCTGCGTGCTCATCTGACCCGATAAGAGGTGCCGCGCCGTCTCGTACGGTGTGAGCCAACGCCACTCGACAACTGGACTCAACGCGAGCCACACCGCGAACGGCAGGAACGTGGCGGGGAACGCGGCCCACGGCGAGCGCAGCAGCAGCCCCATGCCGGTGCCGACCAGCTGGGCGAGGATCTGCACCAGCACACCGCCGACCGCGATGGTCGCCGCGTGGTCCCACGCGCCTGCCGACGCCTTGAACGCCAGGCCCGCCGCGCAGAACAGCACGCCGAGCACGCCGACGCCGCCCGCCACCACAACGGCGGCAAGGAGCGTCGGAGCCAGGCGGGCGCGGAGGTCCGAGTGGCGCAGGTCGTGGACGAGCAGGATGCCGAGCAACGGCACGGTGGCCGACATCAGGCTCTGCGTCGCGCCGCTGAGCCCGGCGAAGGTGCGGTCAGCCACACCGAACGCCGTTGCCGCGCCCATCAGCAGGGTGGCCGCGAGCAGCCAGCGCCGGCGCCTTGTCCCCATGCATCGCCGGATCGCGGTGAGTGTTTGCCGCCACATCGGGTCGCCTCCGTTTCGGTCTGAGGCCAACTCTGGCGCGGGCGGCTCGGCGGCGCATCGGCCAAATTATGGGGACCGATACCCGACTTTGGTAGGTGCCGCCGCGGCCGGGATCGCTCGTAGGCTGCGTGCATGTCGGCGCTGCTGTTCGCACTGCTCGTCCCCGAGCCCGGGGATGCCATGTCGACGCGCCGGCGTGATCGGGTGGCTGACGCGATCGCGGTCGGGCTGGCCACGGCGTATGGGGCGTTGATGGTGCCGCTCGGCGACGCGACCAAGCCCGGGGCGGCAATCCCGTGGCAGGTCGACGTGGGCATCGGCGTGCTGTGCGTCCTCACGCTGGTGGTGCGGCGGCGGCATCCGCGCGCGGTGGCGCTGGCGCTGCTGCCGTTCGGGGCGGTGTCGGTCATGGCGACCGGAGCGATCACCGTGGCCCTGTTCACGGTCGCGGTCCGGCATCGGGCGGCGATCGTGCTGTGGCTCGGCGCGGCCAACGTGGCCACCGGCGCCGTGTACTTCCTGCTGCAGGACGACCCGCCAATCCCCTTGTGGGTCGACATCCTGATGCGGTCCGTGGTCACGGCCGCGGCCGTCGGGTGGGGGTTGTTCGTGCGGGCGCACCGGCGGCTGACCCAGTCACTGCGGGACCATGCGACGCGCCTCGAGGCCGAGCAGCACCTGCGGGTCGAGCAGGCGCGGCTGACCGAGCGCACACGGATCGCCCGGGAGATGCACGACGTCCTCGCCCACCGGCTGTCGCTGATCAGCCTGCACGCAGGAGCGCTCGAGGTGCGCACCGACGCACGGCCGGAGGAGACGGCGCTCGCCGCCGGCGCGATCCGGGGCAGCGCGCACGAGGCGCTGCAGGAACTGCGCACGGTGTTCGGGATCCTGCGGGACCGGCCAGAGCCGCCGCAGCCCGGCCTCGGCGACCTGCCCGACCTCGTCGACACGGCCCGCGCTTCGGGCATGACGGTCGGCTTCACGTCGACGGTACCGGCGGACGGCCCGGCCGTGATGCTCGGGCGGACCGTGTACCGGTTCGTGCAAGAGGGCCTGACGAATGCCCGCAAGCACGCCCCGGGCTGTGACGTGCAGGTGCTCCTCGACGGCGCCGCCGGCGCGGAGCTGCGGGTCACGGTCACCAACGCCCTGTCCCAGGGGCACCGTTCGCCGATTCCGGGCTCGGGTCTGGGGCTCGTCGGCCTTCGCGAGCGCGTCGCTCTCGCGGGCGGCAGGGTCGAGCATGTGGCCGACCGCGACACGTTCCGCCTCCAGGCCTGGCTCCCATGGCCGCCGTGACCCCGGCCCAGCCGAACGGGAGCGGCCAGCCGGACGGGCTCAGGCAGCCGGGCGGGGTCAGACAGCCGAGTGGGCTCGGACAGCCCGGCGGGGCCGGACAGCCAGGCGGGCTCGGACAGCCAGGCGGGGCCGGACAGCCAGGCGGGGCCGGACAGCCGGGCGGGGCCGGACAGCCAGGCGGGGCCGGACAGCCGGGCGGGGCCGGACAGCAGAGTGGGGCCGGACAGCCGAGTGGGTCGGGGCGGGTGGATCGGCCGATTCGGCTGGCGATCGTGGACGACGATCCGCTCGTGCGGGCGGGGTTGCGCATCCTGATGGGTGGTTCGGCCGACATCGAGGTGGTGGCGGAGGCAGGCGATGGTGCGGAGGCCGTCAACGTCGCCGATGCACACTGGCCTGACGTCATGCTCATGGACATCCGCATGCCTCGCGTCGACGGGCTGGTCGCCACGCAGCGGATTCGGGGGCGGGTGGGGGCGCCGCAGGTGGTGGTGTTGACGACGTTCGACGCGGATGAGTATGTGCTCGAGGCGTTGCGGGGCGGGGCGAGTGGGTTTCTGCTGAAGGACACGCCGCCGCGGGACATCATCGAGGCGGTCCGGACCGTCGCCGGAGGCGGCGCGATCCTCTCCCCCACGGTCATCCGGCGGCTCATCGACCATGTCGCGGACCCGCATGCCGGGCCGCGGCGGGACAGGGCGCGGGCGCGGCTCGCCGGGCTGACCGAGCGGGAGCGGGAGGTGGCGGTCGCGCTCGGCCGGGGGCTGACCAACGCGGAGATCGGCGCCGAGCTCGGCATGAGCGTGCCGACCGCGAAGGGGCACGTGTCGCGGCTGCTGTCGAAGCTGGAGCTGAACAATCGCGTGCAGGTGGCGTTGCTCGTCCATGACGCCGAGAACATGCCGTTCGGCACGTGAGGCTGCCGCGCTGTCCCGGCCACGCTGCGCAACCAGGCGTTCATTTTGAAGACGTCGGCTGGAGCCGGGGGCGTCTGTTGATGCCGGGCGAGGTGGGTCGGGGGCGCAGCTCAGGCGGCGCCGAGACAGACGAAGGGGCTGGGGTGGTCCTGGGTGGCGGCGGCGAGGGCGGTCGCGGCGTCGGCGCCGGCGTGGATGTGGCTGTGGAACGCGGTCATCGTGGCCATGGCGGTGTCGTCGCCGACGCGGCTGGTGCTGGCGACGACCGTGGCGGTGCCGGTGGCGAGGAGGGCGGCGGCCATACCGAGGGTCTCGTCGCCGGGGCGGACCTCGGACTGGCCGAGGTCGCAGGCGGACAGGACGACCATCGTCGGAGGGTTGGCCAGGCGTTGGAGGTCGTAACCCATGAGCGGGCCGCCGGCGAGGTCGAGGGCGGAGAAGAGCGGGTTGTCGGGCTCGTGGTGGCCGTGCGCGGCGATGTGGGCGATGTCGGCGCCGTCCATGGCGGACAGTGCGGCGGCGGGGGTGGCGGCCGCGCCGGTGAGGACGGTCGCGGCGCGGGACAGAGCGGCGATCACGTGGATCTCTGCCTCGGCGCGGTCGTTCCCGGGCCCTGCGAGCAGCACCACCGCGCGGGCGGCAGCCGGGCTGGGCAGCACGGTCGCGGCGCAGGCAGCAGCCGAGCCGGGCAGAGCTGCGGAGCGGGTGGCCGAGCCGGGCAGCACCGCGGCGTGGACGCCGCCCGAGCCGGGCAGCACGGTCGCGGCGCCGGCCAGAGCGGCGATCGCATGGCCCTCGGCCTCGGCGCGGTCGTCGCCGGGCCACGCGAGCAGCGCCGCGGCGGCAGCTCCAGCAGCGCCGGAAGTGGCGGGAGCGCCAGCGGCAGAAGCGGCGGCAGCGGCGGCAACGCCGGGAGCGGCGGGCAGCATGGTCGCGGCGCGGGTCAGGGCAGTGATCGCATGAGCCTCGGCCTCGGTGCGGTCGTGGCCGGGCACTGTGAGCGGCGCCGTGGCTGGTGTGGTGCGGGACAGGCGGGAGCGGGCGGCGAGCCAGGTGGTGGCGGACAGTGCGACGGTGACGGGGCGGCCGGTGCAGCCGGGCAGCATCGCCCACGGGACGGTCACGAGGGCGCCCGTTGGCACGGCCACGAGGTCGCGGTCGGCGATGCGGTCGAGGACGGGGGTGAGCAGGATGCCGGCCAGGTTGGCGGCGTCGCCGGTGGTGGCGGTCGACAGGGCGGCGGCCATCCTCGGCGGCAGCGACCGGCCCGCAGCGGCGTCGAGGTCGGCGCGCAGGCGCAGCAGCGCCTCGGCGGCCGCGGCGTAGGAGCCGAGCGTGACGACGGTGGCGTTACCGTCCACAATGGTCAGTGCGAGCAGGCGCGGGCCGTCGCGGAGGTAGGCGACCATGGCGGTGGTGCCCAGGGCGGCGCGGACGGCGGTGAACGATGCGGGCCGGGTCGCCGTGCCCGGGCCGGTCACGGTCCAGGACTGCTCGCGGATCGTGCGCAGCAGGGCTGCCTCCCGCTGCCGCAGGGTGGCCAGCGCGCGGCCCGTCCGGTCTCGAGCGGGCGAGCGCACGCTGCCCTCCAGCTCCGCCTGGCGGAGGACGGCGCGGACCTGGCGGAGCTCCTCCAGGGCGGCGGCTGCGGCAGGGTCGGCAGGCGGGCGTACCGGCGGCAGGAGCATCGCCTGGGCGCGGGCGAGTTCGGACCAACGGTAGATGTCGCGTGGCGTGCCGTCGCGGACCGCCGCTGCCAGACCCGCGGCGGCCAGGTCGCGACCGTGCGCCGAGGTGCTCGTCTGCAGGTCGAGGCAGCCGAACCGGGCGCGGTGCCGCTGCAGCTCACGGAGGCCCGCCTCGCAATACCGAGCGGCGGCCCCGACAGACGCGCCCGCCACGACAGACGCGCCCGCCACGACAGACGCGCCCGCCACGACAGACGTGCCGACCAGAGACGTGCCGGCCGCGGAACTGCCGGCCATGGCGGACGCGCCGGCCACAGACGTGCCATCTGCGGCGGACGTACTGGCGAGCTCACTGCGGGTGAGGTGCCACAGCAGGCGCGCGTCGAGGCGGCCGGAGCGCGGCGGCTCGGGTGGGACGGTCCGCGCCGAGCGGGCCGCGACGAGGCGCCCGATGGTCGCGTCCTCCCGCAGGCCCAGCTCGTCCAATGTGGACGCCAGCTCCGACGCGCGGTCGGCGAGACCGGAGCGGCCCGCCGCCTGCTCGGCGCGCAGGACGAGCAGCAGCGACAGCGCGGCCCAGCGGTGGTTGTCGCGGCGCAGGAACGCGGCCCTCGCGACGCTCGCCAGGCCGCGGGCGGCGGCCGGGTCACCGCGCAGGAGGGCGGCCTCGGCGCGGGCGAGCTGCGCCTCCGCGTAGTCCTGGCCGGTCCGCCGCCGCCGGAACTGCGCGACGGCCCAGACCAGCTCCTGCTCGGCGTCGCGGAAGAGCCCGGCGGCCGTGAGCGCCCGCGCCCTGTCCAGTGCGAGGATCGGCAGCATGCCGGGTTTGCTCAGCTGGTACCGCGGAGCCACCTCCCGGTAGACGGCGAGCGCGGCGGGGATGTTGCCGTTGAGGTAGTCGAGGTAGCCGAGGCTGTGCCTGGCCATCGGGATGATGCGGTCGAAGCCGGCCCGCTCGGCGACGCGGACGGCACGCTGGAAGTCGTTGCGGGCCGCGCGCATCCGGGCCAGTCCCATGTGGACGTTGCCGCGGTTGTACAGGGCGCGGGCGAGCGCCTCCGGTTCGCTGCCGGACCGCAGGGCGGTGACGGCCGCGTCGAACTGCCGCAGCGCCTCCTCGTCGCGGCCGAGGCGGCTGAGGACGACGCCACGCTGGCCGTACACGGCGCCGCGGCCGTCCGGTGGCAGCAGCTTTTCCGCCTCGTCGAGCAGGCGCAGGCCGGCGTCGACGCGGCCCTGGTCGACCTCCGCATAGCCGAGCGTCGCCAGCAGCCGCGCCCGGACGGTCGCGGCACCGGCCTGGTCCGCCGCGGGGAGCCGGTCGAGGAGGCGCAGGCCCTCGCGCAGCAGCTTGGCACCCTGGACGGGACGCATGTCGGCGGTGACCCGCTGCCCCCGGTCGTGCAGCGCCGCGGCCCGCTCCACGACGACGGCGGACCGCCCACGGCCACGCGCCCCCGCCGGCACACCCGCCGGTGACAACGCCGACGCCGGCACGACCGGCCCGGACACGACCGAACCGGGCACAGCCGACGTGGACACGACCGGCCCGGACACGACCGAACCAGGCACAGCCGACACGGGCACGACCGGCCCGGACACGACCGAACCGGGCACAGCCGACGCGGGCACGGCCGGTGGTGATGCGGCCGGCGGGACGGTGCGGGAGGCACGGCGGCCGGCGGCGCCGGTCGTGGCGGACCGCGTCACGTCTGACGTGCTCACAGGGCGAGCGCCGGGGTCACGACCGTCGGGCCGGACGGGGGCTGGACGAGCAGCTGGGCGAGGCCGCGCGGGACGTTGTCGAAGACGAACCGGCCGTCGGGGCCCGCCTCCACGACGCTGTCGGGGCGGGCGGCGACGCGTAGCTCGACCCGCAGCGGGCCGGGCGGGGCGAGCCAGCCGTCGAGGCGGATCCGGCCGTCGGCCCGCTCGACGACGGAGATCATCACGGTGAGGCTGGCGGAGTCGAACGTGATGGTGCGGCTGTGCTCGCTGGCCCGCGCGCCGGAGCCGGTCAGGACCTCGCGATCCAGCCAGGCCATCTCCGTGTCGACGGCGTCGGCCTCGAGGGCGAACATGACCCGCTCGTCGAGGCCGGGCGGGGGCGGGTCAGTACGGTCGAAGGCGCCGGCGAGCAGGCGCAGGAGGTTCAGTTCGTCCATGTCGGGTCCCAGGCGGCGTCGGCGAGGAGGAGGTCGCGCAGCTTGTTGAGGCAGCGGCCGCGGGTCGGGCCGATCGAGCCGCGCGGCATCAGCAGCGCCTCGCCGACCTCGGTGTAGTCGGGGCGGTGGACGGTGGCGACGATGCGCAGCAGCCGCCGGCAGCGCTCCGGCAGCTTCGCGAAGTGCCGCAGCAGGATCCGGTCCCGCTGGTCCGTGAGGACCTGTTCGACCGGCCCGGGCGCCGGGTCCTCCAGCTCGACGAGTGCGTCGGGGTCGCCGGTCGCCTTGCCGAGCAGGCGCCGGCGGGCTCGCCAGGCGCCGTGGCGGGTCGTCGAGACGAGCCAGCCGGTCAGCGACTGCGGTGAGCGGATGCCGTCCAGGTGGCGCAGCAACGCCAGCCACGTCGCCTGCACCACGTCCTCGGCCTCGTCGGGCGGCAGGCCGGCGGCCCTCGCGACGTGCCACAGCGTCGGGTTCAGCTCGACGACGACCTCCCTGAGGGCCTCTCGGTCGCCGCCGCGGGCGCGTTCCAGGCAGCCGGCGAGTCGCGTGTACCGGTCGGCCCGTGCCTCCTCCACGTGGGTGTTCATCGGGCGGCGAGCTCACCGGCGCGCAGCGCACAGGCGAAGGACGTGCCGCTCCAGCGGGCCCAGCCGCGGAAGGCGTCAGGGTCGACGCCGATGCCCGCCGTGCCGCGGACCGGTGGCTGCTCGTCGCCGTCCCACGCCGGCATCAGGCTGATCAGCGCCGAGCCCTGCCGGCGGACCTGCACCCAGTCGCCGTGGTTGCTGTAGTACGCGTCGCTGCCGTCCGGGTTCAGCGCGCCGACGGTGACCACCGGGACGTCCGGCGTGCCGGCGGTCGAGTACGCCGTGAACGCCCCCGGGAACGTCGGCACCGGCGAGCCGTCGTTGCCCGCGGGCACCACGACCGGCACGCCCGCCCCGCCGAGCGCGCCGAGCACCGCCCGCAGCCAGCCGAGCACGAGGGCGTCGTCGGGCAGGTTGGCGGTGATGGTGATGGGGCAGCACACGACGTCGACGAACGTGGGGTCGGCGGTCAGCTGGTCGTGCAGCCAGCCGAGCGCGTTGATGAGCTGGTCGATGTGGGTCGTGCCGTCGTCGTCGACCACGGGGACGGACAGGATCCGCGCGTCCGGGGCGACCTGGCGGATCAGCCCGGCGGAGAACGTGCCGTGCCCGAAGCACTTCGGCATGCTGCGGAACGCGGCGGTCTCCGGCGGCCGGAGGCGGGCCGGACCACGCTGCCAGCCGTACTGGCCGGCGTCGGCCCAGACACCGTCCGGGCCCGGGTCCGGATCGCCCAGCCACGGCGCGGGCCGGCCGGGCGCGTGCGGGTCCAGCGCGGTGTCCAGCAGCGCGACCACGGGCCGCCGCCCGCCGGGCAGCGCCGACAGCGGGCGGCGGGCCGGCGGCGGCAGGAAGGTCGTGACCGGGATCCGGCCCAGCGGCCCGCCGACGAGCGCGGCCAGCTCGGGCAGCGGGCCCGTCTGCCGTACCGCGCCGGGCTTCGGCCCCGGGTTGTCGAACCCGAACGACCCCACGGCCAGGACCGGACCGGGCCACGGCGATGGCCCGGTCCGGAGCTTCAGCAGCGCCAGTACGTCACTGACGGCCAGCACGGGTTCGTCCGGCGACGGCGGCTCGGGCCGCCGGACCACCAGCGGCGTCACGACGGGGCGCGTGGCCGGTCCGTCCTCCGGCGCCACCCGCCACCCGGAGCCGAGGTCGGCGAGCCGCGCGTTGCACCAGGCGACCGCCGCGGCGAGGTCCCCGCCGGACGCGACGAGCAGCGGCGGGTCGCTGTGGTGCGGCTCGGGCAGCCCCGCCAGCCGGTACCAGTCCCCGGCGCCCTCAAGGTTGAACGGCATCGCGACCTCCGTGACTCGTCCCTCCGACGACAAGAGAGCGCGGGGTGCCGCCCAGATACATGCGACCCGCTTCCGGGTTACAGGCGGAAGCGGCCGACCAGCCGGCGGAGGTCCTGGGACATCTGGGCCAGGCCGGCGGCGGCGCCCTGGGCCTCGGCGACGCCGCGGGTGGTGGTGGCCGCGGCGGTGGCGACGCCGGAGATGCTGCCGGCGATCGTGTCCGCGCCGGTGGCCGCCTCCGCGACCGAGCGGCTCATCTCCGCGGTCGTCGCCGACTGCTCCTCGACGGCGGAGGCGATCGTCGCCTGGTACTGGTTGATCTCCTCGACGACGTCGCCCATCCTCCGGATGGCCTCGGCCGCGGCGGCGGTGTCGGCCTGGATCGCGGTGACCCGCTGGTGGATGTCCTCGGTCGCCTTCGCGGTCTCCTGCGCGAGCTCCTTGACCTCGTTGGCGACGACGGCGAAGCCCTTGCCAGACTCGCCGGCCCGGGCGGCCTCGATGGTCGCGTTGAGCGCGAGCAGGTTCGTCTGCTCGGCGATCGACGTGATCAGCTTCAGCACCGAGCCGATCTCGTCGGACGAGGCGGCGAGCCGGTCGACCTTGTCGTTCGCGGCGGCGGCCTCGCGGACCGCGCCGCCGGCGACCCCGGCGGCGTTCGCGGCGTTGCGGGCGATCTCCTGGATCGAGACGCCCATCTCCTCCGCGCCAGCCGCGATCGCGTTGACGTGCCGGGACACCTCGCTCGACGCGTCCGAGGCGCCGTGCATCTCGCGGCTGGACGTCTCGGCCGCGCCCGAGATGCCTTCGCTGACCTGCGACAGGCGCTGCGACGCGGCGGCGAGCGTGTCGGAGCTGGCGCTGACCTCCCGGATCGACCCGCTGATGCTGTCCAGGGCGGCGTCGAGGTGCGAGGCCATCTGGCCGATCTCGTCCCGGCCCTTGATCTCGGCCCGGCGGGTGAGGTCGCCCTCGGCGAGCGCCTCGAGGACCGCCCTGACCCGGCGGACCGGCCCGCCGATGGCCCGGATGACCGGCACCGACAGCAGCAGCAGGAACACCACCCCGACCAGGATCACGCCGACCGTCGCCCACCGGGCCGTGGTCTGCGCCGCCTGCATCGTGTCGCGCTCCTCCGCCACGTGCGCGTCGATGCTGTCCTGCAGGGCGCCGAGCTTGTCGTCGACCGCGTGGTTGCGCTCGGCGATCTCGGGCTCCCGCGCTTGCACCGAGGCCTGATCCTTCTGGGCGTCCCGCACGAACGTGTCGATGAACTCGTTGAACGCGATGGCGTCGGCCTTGATGTCGTCGACTGCCGCCCGTACATCATCCGGCAACGACAACGCGTCCAGCTCTGTGATGGTGTCGGTGACCGAGGCCAGGTCGCCGGGCAGATCCTCGATGATCGGTGCGATGTCCTGCTCCGCGATCGCCCGGTACGCGTCGACCTTGAGCTCCGCCTCGCGCGTGTCCAGGTGGTGCATGAGCCCGCTGGCCTCCTGCAGGTCGCGCACGATCTCGGCCTGCTTCGCGAGCGTCACCTGCGCGACGATCCCGACGCCACCGGTCGTCGCCGAGATGACGACACCGGCGGCGCACAGCACCCCGATCTTCTGCACGATGCCGAGGTCGGCGAACATGCCCATCTGGTCCCCCATCACACTGTCGCCACGGGCGCACCACCCGATCCACCCGCTACATCGGCGTTGCCGGACGGTTGCTGAGCAAGATTCGCCGGTCGCGGCAGGACACCCCGCCCGCCCGCGCGCCTACTCTGTTCCGGTAGGACTTCAAAGCGAGCCTGCCCGTCCACAATGGAACAATCTGGGGGTGCCGAGCCCGATGCCGTTGTTTCAGCTGTACCGCAGCGGCCCTGCTGCGCCGCCGGAGCCATACGCGTGACGTGGAGCGGCGAGACGTTCTGCGTCGACGCCTCGGGCCTGGTGCACGGGGTGTTCCCGCCGGGCGCACACGTCTTCCCCGTCGACGTGGCCGAGGTCGTGGCGCTCGACGCCGCCGTACGGGAGGCGATGGCGCAACGATGGGTCGTCACCGGCGGGTCGGTCGAGCCGGGCCCGCCCCGGACCGAGGCCCTGGACCGCTTCGTCCGCGAGCGACTGCCGGGCCTCGTCGCGGCGCTGATGGAGCAAGGGTCCGTCGTCGACGCGACGCTCGCGCGGGCGGTGGCACGGGTGGCGGCGTTCGAGGAGCTCGGGGCGCCCGAGCACGTCGTCGCGGCGGCGCGCGCGTTCGCGCTGGAGGTCGCCGCGGAAGGCTGGCGTCCGGTCATCGACCCGGACCTGCTGCTGCCAGACCCGGCCGAGGTGGCCGCAGCCATGGACGACGACGCGACCCTGGCGGTCGCCGACATGTCGCCGATGGTCCTGCTGGCGGCGCTGTGCGCGGTCGGCCCGGCACGCTCGGTGCCGGCGGAGAATCCAGCGCTGCGCTGGCACCGGCTCGGCGGCGAGGCCCCCGGCGTCCACCACGAAGCGGCGGTGCGGCTGGCGGTGTACGACGAGCGCGTCGAACGGCTCGACTACGCGCTGACCCCGGACGGCGGGGCACTGCTGGCGGTCACCTTGCCGACAGAGTGAGCGCGGACGCGGTCGCGGGCCGATGAGATGACCATGTGACAGTCTTCGCCATCGCCCAGATCTCCGTTCACGACCGGCCGCGGTACGAGCGGTACGTCGCCCAGTTCATGCCCGTCCTCAAGCAGTACGGCGGCCGGCTCCTCGCCGCCGACGAGCGGGCCACCGTCGTCGAGGGCGCGTGGCCGCACGACAAGCTGATCCTGATGGCCTTCGAGGACCGAGCCGCGTTCGAGCGGTGGGCGCGCTCACCGGAGTACCAGGAGATCTCCAAGGACCGGGTCGCCGCCACCGAGGGCGTGGTGCTCCTGGTCGACGGCGTGCCCGGCGCCTGAGCGCGAGGCCCGGTCAGCCCGCCAGGACCCACTGCCCGCGGCCGAGATGCTTCGCCTCGTACATCGCGGTGTCCGCGGCCCGCAGCAGGGCCGACGGCCCGGCGGAGGACGAGTCGGCGATGCCGATGCTGGTGCCGACGGAGTACCAGCGGCCTTCGTGCTCGACCGGCAGGCACACGTCGCGGAGGAGGCGCCGCGCCAGTCGTACCGCGTCCTCCGCGGCGGCACCGGGCAGCACGACGGCGAACTCGTCGCCGCCGAACGCGACCGCGGGCGCCGACAGCAGCGCCAGGGCGGCGGCGGCGCGGTACACATTCGGGGACACGTGCGACCATCGGCCGCCAGGCACGGGCCGTGAACGGCGCACTCCGACCGCACCCGTGCCGAAAACGCCCGCCAGGGGCAACGGTGGGCACGGTTCACGGACTCGCGGCGATGCGAATCTGAGGAAGTCTCATTCGCGGTGGGTGTCTCGCCCTAACGTAGAAGCGTGGCTCTGCGTAATCTGAGTGTGAACGTCAGGATTGTCGCGGCTGTACTGGTCGCGGTGCTGGTGGCGCTGGTCAACGGGGTGCTCGCGGTGTCGGCGCTCGGGGACTCGAGCGACGCCGCCCAGCAGATCTATCGGGAGAACGTGGCGCACACGAGCGCGGTCGCCCAGATCCGGCTGGCGGCGGCGCAGACCCGGCTCGACCTGGCCAACCACGCCATCTCGCACGGGGACCCGGCCAACCAGACGCAGTACGAGCAGGACTTCACCGACGACGTCGGCAAGTTCACCGCGGCGCTGACGGCGTACCGGAACAGCGGGGCGGCGGGCGACCCGGCGACCGTCGACGAGCTGCAGGCGAGCTGGGACAAGTTCGTCCAGATCGGGCAGACGGTCCAGATGCCGAACGGTATGAAGGGCGACATGGCGGCGTGGCTGGACGTGCGGAACACGCAGGTGGCGCCGGTGTTCACGATCATCAACAAGGACCTGGACTCGCTGGAGAACGCGGAGGCGAGCGCGGCGGCCGCCTCGGCGAAGGCGGCACGCAACTCCTACGAGTCGAGCCGGACGACGGCGATCGCGCTGCTCGGGATCGGGATGATCGGCGCGCTCGCGCTGGGGCTGTTCGTGGCACGCGGGATCGTGCGGTCGCTGCAGCGGGTGAAGGCGGTCTGTGAAGGGCTCGCCGAAGGGGACCTGACCCGCACGACCGGGCTGACGTCGCGGGACGAGCCGGGGCTGATGGGCCGGGCGCTGGACACGGCGACGGCACGGCTGCGGCAGACGGTGTCGACGATCGACGGGTCCGCGGGCCGGCTCGCCGGGGCGTCGGAGCGGATGTCGGGCGTGGCGACGAAGATCGCCTCGTCGGCCGTGCAGACCTCGGCGCAGGCGCAGACGGTCGCCGCCGCCGCGGAGGAGGTGTCGCGCAGCGTCGACACCGTGTCGGCGGGCAGCGAGCAGATGGGCGCGTCGATCCGCGAGATCGCGCAGAACGCCAGCGAGGCCGCCCGGGTCGCCAACGAGGCCGTCCAGATCACCGAGCAGACGTCGGCGACGATGAGCCGGCTCGGCGACTCGTCCGCGGAGATCGGCAACGTCATCAAGGTCATCACGTCGATCGCCGAGCAGACGAACCTCCTGGCCCTGAACGCGACGATCGAGGCGGCCCGCGCGGGCGAGGCCGGCAAGGGCTTCGCGGTCGTCGCCTCGGAGGTCAAGGACCTGGCGCAGGAGACGGCCCGGGCCACGGAGGACATCTCGCGGCGCGTGCAGGCGATCCAGGACGACACCAGCGGGGCGGTCGCCGCGATCGAGCAGGTGTCCTCGGTCATCGCGCGGATCAGCGACTTCCAGACCACGATCGCGTCCGCCGTGGAGGAGCAGACCGCGACCACGTCGGAGATGAGCCGCAGCGTGACGGAGGCGGCCGCCGGCACCGGCGAGATCGCCCGGAACATCACGGGTGTCGCCGAGGCGGCGCGGCTGACCAGCACCGGCGTGACCGAGTCGGAGCAGGCGACCGCCGACCTGGCCCGCATGTCCACCGAGCTGACGGACCTGGTCCGCACGTTCCGCTACTGACGGGGCACCGGCGAGCGCTCGACCTCGCGGGCCATGGCGCGCAGCGCCCGGCGGAACCCGATCCTGCCGACCGTCGTCACGATGACCGGGAACCGCCTGGACAGCGCGTGTGGTGCGACCGTCACGTCCTCGTGCCAGACGACCCGGGTGCGGCCGCCGGACAGCGGGATCACGTCGAACGCCGCCGTGCCGTGGACCACCCGGCCGGACTTGTCGATGTCGCACCGGCCGGGCTCGTCGCCGGGCTCGTCGCCTGCCGGCGGGCGCCACACCGCCACGGTCATCGGGTCGTCGAACCCGACCGGGCCGATGCCGGAGCGCGCGACGAACGTGGCACCGATCCCGTCGGGGCGCGGTGTCAGGACCCGCACCGACGTCAGCGGCGCCCAGTCGCCGTGCCGGTGCCAGTCGACCAGCGCCGCCCACACCCGCCCGGCGGGTGCGGCGACGTCGACCGTGACGCTGAAACGTGCCATCTCCCAATTGTTCGTCGCAGGCGACGTGTTCGTCACCGGCGACGTGACCAGACGCACCCCGGCGACCTCCGCGCCGGCTACCGTCCGGCAATCCGGTCCGGCCACACTTGGACGCATGGTGGTGATCAGCAGCTGGAGCGTGCAGGACCCCCCGCAGTCCCGGGCCGAGGTGGCGCGGGAGCTGGTCGCGGTGTGGTGTGTGCACGCGCGCCGCTCGCTCCGCCTGATCCTCAAGGGCTGCTGAGCCTGGGCCGCGAGCGCACGCTGTCGTCCTGCCACCTCGCACTGTGCGACCCAGCACAGCGGCGGTCCACGCGCGCTACCGGCCGGCCGCCGATGGCGTGCCCGTGCCGCCCGGGTGGGCGTTGTAACGGTCGGCGCGGTCCTGGCCGGAGAGGGCGCCGATCGCGGCCATGATCTCGTCGGTGACGGCGCGGCGGGCGCGGGGGTCGCCGGGCAGGCCCGCGCAGTGCAGCGGCTCGCCGAAGCGCACGGTGATCCGCGACCGGCGGGGCAGCGCACCCGTGCCCGCCAGGGCGACCGGGACGACCGGCGCACCCGTGGTGAGAGCCAGCCACGCGACGCCGGTGCGGCCACGGTACAGGCGGCCGTCCCGCGACCTGGTGCCCTCGGGGTAGATGCCGAAGGCACCGCCGCCCGCGAGGACGTCCACGGCCGCGTCGAGCGCGCCCTGCGCGGCCCGGCCGTCACCCCGGCGGACCGGGACCGCCCCGGTCGCGCGGAACCACCAGCGGCGCAGCCGGCCGCGCTCGAAGTACTCGGCCTTCGCGAGGAACACGACGCGGCGCGGGACGACCAGCGGGATGACGACGCTGTCGTAGAAGGACAGGTGGTTGGCGGCGACGATGACCGCGCCCCGGCCCGGCAGGTGGTCGAGCCCTTCGACGCGCGGGCGGTACAGGAGCGAGAACAGCAATCGGAGCAGTCGCATCGGCAGAGAATAGCGTCCGAACGGTCGGACGCTATAGTGGTGTGATGAGTCCCCGCCGAACCCTCGCCGAGGCCCGCCAGACGCGGGCCGGCATCATCCGGCACGGCGTCGACGTCGCCTCCGTCGAGGGCCTCGAGGGGCTCACGATCGGCCGGCTCGCCACGGACCTCGGCATGAGCAAGTCCGGCGTGCTCGGCCACTTCGGCGACAAGGAATCCCTCCAGCTCGCCGTCGTCGAGCTGGCCGCCGACGAGTTCTGGCGCGACGTGTGGGAGCCCGTGGCCGCGACCCCGGCCGGGCTGCCGCGGCTGCGCGCCGTCGCGGGGTCCTGGCTGCGGTACCTGACCGGTGACCGGCCGCCGGGCGGCTGCTTCTTCATGGCGGCCGGGCCCGAGTTCGACGACCGGCCCGGCCCCGTCCGCGACGCGGTCGCGGGCGCCGCCGACCGCTGGCACCGCGAGCTGCTGCACCAGGCGCGGCAGGCGCACGGCGAGGTGGCGCAGGACGCCGAGCAGGTCGTCTTCGAGCTGACCGGCATCATGCTGGCCCTGCACGCCGCGCACCGCCTGCGCCGCGACCCGTCCGCTCCGGCCCGCGCGGCGCGCGCGGTGGCGCGGCTGCTGGACTGAGCCAGCACGAGCAGGTCGAGCCCGCCGACAAGGACTCGGTCCCCGCGAACGTCCGTCACCGCGCGGTGGCGCGGCTGCCGGGCTACGCCAGCGCGGGGGCCGAGCCCGTCGACAACCACGCCGGGCTCGGCCCCCGCAAGCGTCCGCCACCGCGCGGTGGCGCTACTGCTGGGCTACGCCAGCACGAGCAGGTCGAGCGCGTCGACGACCGGGCCGGGCTCGGTCTCCGCGAACCGCCGCAGGCGGGCCAGGCCCGCCGCGTAGGCCTCGTCGCTGATCAGCTTCAGCGGGGTGTGCGCGTCGCGGCGCAGGGCCTGTGCCGCCTCCCGCCACGACGGCGCCGTGATCTGCGGGACCCGTTCGAGGGCGACCGTGCGGAACCCGTCCCGGAACGCCGCTTCGACGTCCGTCACGCTCGGGTACGTGTCCAGCACCTCCGCCGCCTCGGGGAAGCACCGGACCAGCGCGAGCCCGTCGTGCCGGCCGGCGAACACCGACCGGATCAGCAGCGGCGCACCCGGGCGCAGGACCCGCCGCAGCTCCCGCGCCGCGGCCGCCAGGTCGGGCACGTGATGGATCACCGTCGACATCCAGGCCGCGTCGACGGCCCCGTCCCCGATCGGCACCCGCGCGGCGTGGCCGTCGACCACCGGCAGGTGCAGCGACCGGGCCCGCATCGCCGCCGACGGCTCCACCGCCAGCACCTCGACGCCGGGGAACCACTGCGTGAACGTCCGCGCCCAGCTGCCCGTGCCGGAGCCGAGGTCCAGCAGCCGCTGCCCGGGCCGCGGCGAGACGTGCCGCCCGACCGCCTCCCGCCACGCGTCCAGGCTCGCCTCGCTCAGGTGCCGGTTCGCCTCGAACGCCGCCGCTTCCCTGTCGTCGTACGTGATCCGCCCCATCCGCCGAGCCAACCGCCCGCCGGCGCGCCGTTCAAGGGAACGTGCATCGATTCACACGGCTGCGGCGATCCCCGGTCACGGCTGCTGTTAGCGTGCCTGGCATGCTGCCCCGGTTCCTGGTGTTCGACCTCTTCCACACGCTGGTCGACGGCGCCGACGGCGAGCGGGACCGGGTCGTCGGCGAGATGGCCGAGATGGTGGGCGTCGACCCGGCGGCGCTGCGGCAGGCGTACCGCGACACCTGGGACGAGCGGCTCACCCGCTGGAGCGTCGAGGAGACGATCCGCATCCTGGCCGGCCGGCTCGGCGTCTCCCCCGCCGATGACGCCGTCGCCCGCGCCGCCGCGCACCGCCGGGCCCTCGCGCGGCGGGTCCTGGACGCCGTCGCCCCGGCGACCCTGGAAGCCCTGGACGCGCTGCGGGTCGGCGGGGCCCGCCTGGCGCTGGTGAGCAACGCCACCTCGGAGGCCGCCGAGGCGTGGCCGGCGTGCGCGCTCGCCGCCCGCTTCGATGTCGCCGTCTTCTCCAGCGTCCTCGGCGTCGGCAAGCCCGACCCGCGCATCTACCTGGCCGCGGCCGCCGCGCTCGGCGCCGAGCCGGCCGACTGCGTGTACGTCGGCGACGGCGCGGACGGCGAGCTGGCCGGCGCCGCCGCGGTCGGCATGCGCGTGGTGCGCACCATCGAGCACAAGGACACCGACCCTACCTGGCCGGGCCCGGTCATCAGTACCCTCCGCGACCTCGCGGACTCCCCCGCATAGCGGGGCCGGACGCGTCAGTCGAGGCCGGCGAGGTGGTGCTCGACGCTGGCGACCTTCTTGTCGAGGGCGCCGGTCACGCCGTCGCGCCAGTCGATCTTGATGACGGTGGAGGTGCGGGGGGATCTGGCGTGGACTGCCTCGACGGCGGCCTTGACGACGGCCATCGCCTCGTCCCAGGTCTCGCCCTCGACGGTGGTGAACATCGCGTCGGTCCGGTTGGGCAGGCCCGATGCCCGCACGACACGCACGGCCTCCGCCACCAGGGCACCGACCTCCTCACCCGAGCCGAGCGGGGTGACACTGAACGCGATCAGGACCGACATGCGGCCACACTACCCAGCCGCGGTCAGCACATTCGCAGGAAGCGGTCCAGGACGCGGGTGCCGAAGAGGAGGCCGTCGACCGGGACACGCTCGTCGAGGCCGTGGAAGAGGGCGGTGAAGTCGAGGTCCGGCGGCAGGCGGAGCGGGGCGAAGCCGAGGTTGCGGATGCCGAGGCGCTGGAAGGACTTCGCGTCGGTGCCGGCCGACAGCATGTACGGCAGCAGGCGCGCGTCAGGGTCCTCGGCGACCAGCGCGGCGGTCATCGCGTCGACCAGGGTGCCGTCGAACGTGGTCGACACGGGCGGCATGCTCTTCCACTCGCGGCTGACACCGGGGCCGACGACGGCGTCGACCTCGCTCAGGAACGCCTCCTCGCGGCCCGGCAGCATCCGGCAGTCGAAGATGGCGGACGCGGTCGACGGGACCACGTTGTCCTTGTAGCCGGCGTTGAACATGGTGACGTTCGCCGTGTCCCGCAGCGACGCGCCGATCATGCGGGCGACGGACCCGAGCCGGCCGAGCACCGCCGCCGGGTCGTCCTCGGAGAACGGGACACCCGTCAGCGCGCTCACCCCGGCGAGGAAGTCGCGCACCGGCGGGGTCAGCACGAGCGGGAACTCGTGCGCGTCGAGCCGGGCGACAGCGGCGGCGAGCTTGGCGACGGCGTTGTCGGCGTGCAGCAGCGAGCCGTGGCCGGGGGTGCCGCGGGTGGACAGCCTGAGCCAGCCGACGCCCTTCTCCGCGGTTTCGACGAGGTACGCGCGGACCCCGTCGGCCACGGTGAGGGAGAAGCCGCCGACCTCGCTGACCGCCTCGGTGACCCCGTCGAAGAGGTCGGGCCGGTGCGTGACGAGCCAGCCGGCGCCGTGCACCCCGCCGGCCTCCTCGTCCGCGAGGTACGCGAAGACGAGGTCCCGCGGCGGGACGACCCCGTCGCGGCGGAACCGGCGGGCGACGGCGAGGCTCATCGCCGCCAGGTGCTTCATGTCGACGGCGCCGCGACCCCACACGTACCCGCCGGACACCTCGCCGGAGAACGGGTGCACCGACCACTCCGACGCGTCCGCCGGCACGACGTCCAGGTGACTGTGCACCATGAGCGCGCCGCGGGACGGGTCGCGGCCGGGCAGGCGGGCGAACACGTTGCCGCGGCCCGGCGCGCCCGACTCGACGTACGTCGTCTCGTAGCCCGCGTCCTCGAGCCGCTCCGCCACGTACTCGGCGGCGAGCCGCTCACCGCCGGTGCCGTCCGGCGAGCCGGTGTTGGTGGTGTCGAACCGGATCAGCTCGCTCGCCAGGGAAACAACCTCGTCCACCCGCAGGACGGTAACGCTTCGGCAGCCCGGCGGGCGACCTGAGGGTTTCCCGCGAACACGACCCGCCGGTCGGACGCGGGTCGGGCAGACCGTGTCGGGTGACCGGGCGAAACGCGACGTCCGCCGGTGACAGGACCGCTTCGGGACGGCGATCGTGAACGCGACCGCCGAAGTGATTGGAGCGCGCACCTTGGTGACCCGCAGACGAACCATGCTGGCCCTGACGGCCGGCGCGCTGGCCCTCCCGGTCGCGCTGACGGCCGGCACCACCGCGGCGCCGGCCGCCGCGACCGCGGGCTGGTCCAGCTCCTGGGCCTCGACGGCCGACACCAGCGCCCCGGCGACCACCCTCGCCCAGGTGCGCTCCATCATCGGCGCCGACACCGGGGCGGCCGCGGCACTGACCGGCAAGGGCGTCGGCGTCGCGCTCATCGACACCGGCGTCGCGCCCGTGCCGGGCCTGCCGGCGGCACAGGTCGTCAACGGCCCCGACCTGTCGTTCGAGTCGCAGGCGGCGAACCTGCGCTACCTCGACACCTACGGGCACGGCACCCACATGGCCGGCATCATCGTCGGCGACGACACAACGTCGGGGACGAAGGGCCTCGCGCCGCAGGCGAAGCTCACGTCGATCAAGATCGGCACGGCCCGGGGCGCGGTCGACGTGACCCAGATGATCGCCGCCGTCGACTGGGTCGTGAAGCACCGCAACGACGACCCCGCCAACCCGATCCGCGTCATCAACCTGTCCTACGGCTCCGGCGGCAACCCGCCGAACTGGACCGACCCGCTGCAGTTCGCGGTGGAGAAGGCGTGGCAGGCGGGCATCGTGGTCGTCGCCGCCGCCGGCAACAACGGCAACGACACGACCAAGCTCACCAACCCCGCCATGGACGAGTGGGTCCTCGCCGTCGGGGCGACCACGACGAACGGTACCAACGCCACCAAGGACGACACGCTCGCCACGTTCACGAACCTGTCGACCGGCGGCAACCAGGTCGACCTGCTGGCGCCGGGCACGTCGATCGCGTCGCTGCGCGACCCCGGCTCCAACATCGACGACACCTACCCGTCCGCGCGCGTCGGCACCACCCTGTTCAAGGGCAGCGGCACCTCGCAGGCGACCGCGGTCGTCTCCGCGGCGGCGGCCCTCGTGCTGCAGGCCCAGCCGGCCGCCACCCCTGACCAGGTGAAGGAGTGGCTGATCAAGGGCGGCACCTACCTGCCGAACGGCAAGGCCGGCACCATGGGCCTGCTGGAGCTCAACGTCAACGGCGCGCTCGCCCGCACCGGCACCGCCGTCGCGAAGCCGACGTGGAACACGTCCAGCGGCAACGGCACGTTCGAGAAGTCCCGCGGCACCAGCCATGTCGTCCTCGACAACACCCCGCTGTCCGGCGAACGCTCCGTCTGGGGCCCGCTGGCCGCACCTCAGTGGGCCGCGAAGGCCGCCACCCAGTCCTCCTGGTCCGGCGGCACGTGGATGGGCTTCAAGATCGCCGGCGACGGCTGGACCAGCACGTCGTGGGCGTCGAAGACGTGGGCCCCGGCGACCTGGTCCGCGACCCCGTGGGCGACCGGCGCGACGTGGACCGATCCCGCGTGGACCGGCCGCACATGGTCGGGGCGCACCTGGTCCGCGGGCACCTGGTCGGGCCGCACCTGGTCCAGCGACGACTGGTCGGCGACCACCTGGTCGTAGCCCCTCGTCAGAGGATGTGACCCAGGTCACCATCGCGGAGCCAACCTCCAGTGGCGTCGTGCGTCTATCGCAGCGAGAGCCGTACCTCGTCCACTGGAGTTCCGCGATGCGCCTGAAGGTTCGTTCCGCTGCATACGTCGTGTGCGCGGCCGCTGTCGCCACGATCGGCGCCGTGTCTGCCGTCGCGTTCGCCGACGACGCTCCGTCGCCGTCGCCGGTGGCGCCGTCACTAGTGACGTCGGCGGCCGCGTCCTCGCCGGAGCCGTCGCCGGCCACACCGTCACCGGTGCCGTCGTCGTCCGCCGTGCCGTCACCCGTGCCGCGGTCGCCGTCCGCCTCGCTGTCACCCGTGCCGTCGCCGGTGCCGTCGTCGGCCGCACCGTCACCGGTGCCGCGGTCGTCGTCGGTCTTGCCGTCGCCGTCGCCGCTGCGGTGACCCCGGTGCGCCACCGCGGTATCGTCGCCTGCCTGCCCCCTGACCTGCGAGCCCCATGACGCTCACGATCCGCCTGCCCTGGCCGCTGCTGCGCGTGCTGCGCTCGGTGCTGTCCGGCGCGTCCGTTTCCCGGGGCACCCCGCACCGGGACGGCCCGCCGGCGATCAACGAGCTGTACCACGCGCGGCGGCTCAGCCTGGTGCGGCTGGCCGTCCTCATGGTCGACGACCTGCCCACCGCCGAGGACGTCGTGCAGGACGTGTTCGCGGCGCTGTACCAGCGGCACGGGGCGGACCTGCGCGCGATCGCCGACCCGCACGCGTACCTCACGGCGGGGGTGATGAACGCGGCACGGTCGGTCCTGCGCCGGCGCCGCAGTGCCCGCGCCTACGTGCCACCGCCACAGTCACCCGCGCCCGCCGCGGAGGACGAGGCCCTGCTGCCGGAGGAGGACCAGCAGGTGCTCGCGGCGCTGGCCCGACTGACCGTCCGGCAGCGCCAGGTGGTCGTGCTGCGGTACTGGTCGGAGCTGTCCGAGAGGGAGATCGCCGAGGTGCTGCACGTGTCGCCCGGCACCGTGAAGTCGACGGCCAACCGGGCGCTGACGATCCTGCGTGCCGCACTGTCGGAGGCACCACGATGAACGCCGACCTTGAGCGACGCCTGCGCTCGACCCTCGCCGCACAGGCGGCCCGAGTCACCCCGGAGCGGCTACGCCCGGCGGTCCCCCCGACCGCACTGCCGGCGCGCGGCCCGGCGTTCATACTCCTGCAGCGGGCCGCCTGGGTGGCCGCGATCCTGTTGCTGGTGGCCGTCGTGATCGTCACACTGCGTCCGGCCGCCTCGGACCCGCAGCAGCCGCCGACCGTGGTGCCGCCATCGCCGTCCGGCTCCTACGACCCGACGTCGCCACCGACGTCGTCCCCGCCGTCGCCGTCGCCTTCGCGATCGCTTTCGCATTCGCTTTCGCCGAGCCCTGCCGCGCTCTCGGGGGACGGCGGCACACCGTCCCCGGGTCACGTGGTCACGTCGCCGGGCATCCGCTCGTCAGCGCCGTAGCGGACCGGCTCAGTCGCGGTGAATGGTGGCGTACTGGGTGAGCACCGTCGCTCCGGCGCACACCCAGAACACCACCTCCCACCGCTGGAACAGCGCCACCATCGCCGCCACGAACAGCAGCGCCGGCACCAGTATCCCCGCGCGACCACCCCACCGGTCCATCCCATCGAATCCTACCGGTACGATAGGCATTACGTCCATGGCCACGCCGTTGCGCCGGTGTACTCGCGGACGCGCTCCTCACAGTCGTCGGCGGCCTCGTCGACGAACGGTCCTCGCGCGGGTCGTCGTCACAGCAGCCGTGGACCGCCTCGCCGGCTCCGTGCCACCGCCGGACAGCGCGCGGCGCAGGCCGAGGCCACGGCCGCGGCGGAGCTATCCGGTGAGCGTATGTGCCTCCACACCCCGCATGATTGACACATTGAATTTTTATATAGATTCTCGATACAGTTCATCGGATGGAGACGGCACAGGTCGACGAGCTGACGACGCTCATCGAGGACTTCAACACCCTGTTCATCCGGCTGCCGATGGTGCAGCGGCTCGGGTTCAGCGCGCTGTCGGTGGTGCACACGCTGTCGCGGCGCGGGCCGATGCGGCTGACCGCGCTGACGGCGACGGAGCAGCTCACCCAGCCCGGCATCACCAGCCTCGTGCAGCGGCTGGAGGAGGACGGCCTCGTGCGGCGGCGGCCGGACCCGACCGACGGGCGGGCGGTCCTCGTCACGCTGACCGACGCGGGCGCCGACATCGTGCGGTCGCGGCACCAGAGCCGGGTCGACCGGCTCGCCGAGCTCATCGCCGGGCTCGACGCCGGCGAGCAGGACGCGATCGCCCGTGCCATGCCCGCCCTCGCCCGCATCATCTCGCTGGGAGCGTCATGAACCTGATCCCGCAGCCGATCCACGTGCCCGACGGGGTCCTCGACGACCTCACGGCCCGGCTCAAGGCCACCCGCTGGCCGGTGCAGACCGGCAACGACGACGGGTTCTACGGCGTGCCGCCCGGCCAGTTGCGGGCGCTCGTCGAGTACTGGGCCGACGGGTACGACTGGCGCGCCGCCGAACGGGCCATCAACGCCTACGAGCACTACCGCGTCGACGTCGGCGGCGTGCCCGTGCACTTCATGCGCCGGCCCGGCACCGGACCCGAGCCGACGCCGCTGATCCTGTCGCACGGCTGGCCGTGGACGTTCTGGCACTGGTCGAAGGTCGTCGACGCGCTCGCCGACCCCGCGGCGCACGGCGGCGACCCGGCCGAGGCGTTCGACGTCATCGTGCCGTCGCTGCCGGGGTTCGGGTTCTCCACCCCGCTGACCGGGCACCCCGACATGAACTTCTGGAAGATCGCCGACGTCTGGCACCAGCTGATGACCGGCGTCCTCGGCCACGACCGGTACGCTGCGGCCGGCTGCGACGTCGGGGCGCTCGTCACCGGGCAGCTCGGCCACAAGTACGCCGGCCACCTGCACGGCATCCACATCGGCTCCGCGCTGAGGCTGGACTTCTTCACCGGCGACCGGGCGTGGGACTTCTCCGGCGGCAGGCCGATCCCCGATGGCCTGCCGCCGGAGGTGTACGAGCGGATCCTGGCTCTCGACCGGCGCTTCGCGGTGCACCTCGCCGTGCACGTCCTGGACCCCGACACGCTCGCCTACGCGCTCAACGACTCACCCGCCGGCATGCTCGCCTGGGTGCTGCGCCGCTGGACCGCGTGGTCAGACAACGGCGGCGACATCGAGACCGTGTTCTCCAAGGACGACCTGCTCACCCACGCGACCATCATCTGGGCCGGCGGGTCGATCGGGAGCTCGATCCGCACGTACGCCAACAACAACCGCTACCCGTGGCAGCCCTCACACGACCGGCGGCCGGTCGTCGAGGCCCCCACCGGAATCACCTTCGTCGGCCACGAGAACCCACCCGGCGTCACCACCACCCAGCAGCGCGTCGACCAGTTCCTCGCCAGCGACCGCGCCCCCTGGTACCACCATGTCAACGTCACCGCCCACGACCGCGGCGGCCACTTCATCCCCTGGGAGCTACCGTCCGAGTGGGTCGCCGACCTCCGCCGCACCTTCCGCGGGTAGCTGCGGCAGCGGCCACTCGCCCGGGCTGAAGTCGCACCACGTCCCGTCGAACGGGAACCGTCCCGCGTCGACGGCCGCGGCGACCCGCTCACCCTCGGCCCGGATCACCGCGGCCTGCTCGGCGCTCCAGAAGCCAGGGCGGCCGATGCAGGCGGTGAACTTGTCCTCATCCTTCCACCGCCAGCGCCGGTCGGGAGCCACCTCGATGTCGAGATGGTGGTCGACGACGTCGATCCCGCCGTCGCGGCGGACCGCCGGGGACTCAAGGTTCACGTACCAGCCGGCGAACTCGCCGCCGGCGAAGAACCACCACACCGAGTGCGCGGCGCCGGGCGGGTGCAGCAACAGGACGTCGTAGCCGCGCCACGTCCGGGTCGCGAGCGGCGCCGCGCCGTAGGCGTCCACCGTCGGCGCGGCCCGCAGCGGCCGTCCGTCCGCGTCGACCCGGCACGCGAACTCGGCGCCTGCGGGCAGCCACAGCAGCAGGCCGCGGTCGTCGTCGGCGACGAGCCTGGTCGCCTTCGCCCACACCAGGTGAGGTCCGCGGAAGTACCGCCGGACGAAGTCAGCCATCGGCCGATCCTAGAATGTCGGGTATGGCACGGGTACTGGTGACAGGGTCGACGGACGGGATCGGGCTGGAGACCGCGGAGCAGTTGCTGCGGCTCGGGCACGAGGTGGTGCTGCACGCGCGCAGCGCGGAGCGGGCCGCGGCGGCCGGGCTGCCGGGCGTGCCGGTGGTCGTCGGGGACCTCGCGTCCTTGGCGGAGACGAAGGCCCTCGGGCGGGACGCCGGGCAGTTCGACGTGGTCGTGCACAACGCGGGCATCGGCGGGCAGGACGAGCGGCGCACCACCGGCGACGGCCTGGAGCGGACGTTCCAGGTGAACGTGCTCGCGCCGTACGTGCTGACCGCGCTCATGCCGAAGCCGTCGCGCCTGGTCTACCTCACCTCCGGCCTGGAGTCGGTCGGGGTCGCCGACCTCGACGACCTGCAGTACGAGCGCAAACCATGGCACGGCATGCAGGCGTACAGCGACTCGAAACTGCACGACGTGGCGCTCGCGTTCGCGGTCGCGCGGCTGTGGCCGCAGGTGCGCAGCAACGCCGTCGACCCGGGCTGGATCCGCACGAAGCTCGGCGGCCCCAACGCCACCGACGGGCTGCCGGAGGGCGCCGAGACCCAGGTCTGGCTGGCGACCTCCGACGACCCGGCCGCGACGGTCACCGGCCGCTACTTCAAGCGCCGCGCCGGCCTGAAGGCCAACCCGGCCGCGTACGACCGGTCCGTCCAGGACGGCCTCCTCGCCGCCTGCGCCTCCCTGTCGGGCGTCGAGCTCCCCGAATGACCCTGGATGACCCGGGATGACGCTGAATGACCCTGGATGAACCCGAATGACCGCGAAACCCGACCTCGACACGCTGCCGAAGATCGGCGCGCCGGCGACCCGGGCGCTGCACGACGCCGGGTACACGTCACTGCGTGACGTGGCCGGCGTCCCCCGTGTGCGGCTGGCCGGGTTGCACGGCGTCGGACCGAAGGCGCTGCGGCTCCTGCAGGAGGCCCTGCAGGAGCACGGGCTCAGCCTCGGTTGAGCGGCGTCACCAGGTGACGTTGAGCAGCGTCACCAGGTGACGTTGAGCGGCGTCACCAGGTAATGGTGGTGCCGTCGCGGTAGCCGACGCGGCGTGGGGCGACCTGCGAAGGGCGTTCGACGAGGACGCACAGGTCGTCGCCGGGCCACCACCAGCCGGCGGCGCGGGCCAGGGCGGCCCACTCGTCGAGGTGCGCGTCGTCGTGCGGGCGGAACCTGGCGAGGCCCAGCTTACGGATCGTGTCGTAGAAGCCGATCCAGGTCGCGTCCTGCTGGCCGTACCAGCAGACCGGCACCGTCCTGTGTGGACTCAGGGCGGACCGCACCGGCCAGGTGAGGCCGGCGGCAAGGGGCTCGTGCAGCGACCGGTGCAGGACCTCCAGCAGCGGGACCCCTGCCTGCAGGGCCTGTCGCGGCGGGAGGACCGGCCACGGCTTCTTCGCCGCCGCCGCGGTCAGCTCGGTGTGCTCGACGGCGTCGTCGAGCGCGCCGCGCAGGCGGGCCAGGCCGGCGGCGATGTCGCCGGCGACCGGTGGTGTCCCTCGTGGACGCCGGTCGCGGACCCAGGACTGCAGGACCTCGTGCGTCGGCAGCCCGGTGAGCAGGGGTAGCGCCTGTCGTGGCGAGGCGACCCAGCGGAACACCGGCACGCGCCGGTGCTGCCGGCGGTAGATGCCGGCGATGAGGTGTTCGGTGGTCGCCCGGTCGGCCGGGCCGGTGGACCGGGCTGCTTCGAGCCACTCGTCGCGGATCGGCTCCGCGCGATGCCACAGCTCGAGGACCCGGGTTTCACGGGCGGCGGACTGGCGGAGGGTGGGGGCAGCGGCGGCACGCCGCGCCGTGGCGGTCAACGCGCGAGGGCGGACGCGCCCTTCCGGTGAGTGCGGATCATGTCGTCCATTCTGCAGGTGTACGGGCAGCGCCCGCAACCCCGCTCAAAGTTTGATGAGGCCGGCACCGGTCGGGGTGAAGCCGCACGACGCCAGGTAGAAGCCGCGCAGGTGGTCCTCGAAGTCGACGTGGAGCCACTCGCAGCCGCCGGCGCGGGCACCCTGGACGGCCGCGGCGACGAGGCCCGTGCCGACGCCGCGGCGCCGGCCGGCGGACGAGACGACGGTGTCGAGCACGAACGCGTGGGACGCGCCGTCCCAGGCCACGTTGACGAACCCGACCAGCCGGCCTTCCGCGCGGGCGCAGACCCAGCCGAGGCTGTGCCGGTTGACCCGGGCCCACCACGCGCTGCCGGTCGGCGGGTGGCCGAAGCCCTCGGCGTGCAGCGACTCCACCTCAGCGTCGGTGAACGCGCCCCGCCACGTGTACCCCGGCCCGGTCACAGTCACGGGCCGCACTGTACCGGCTATGCTGCGTCAATGTCCTTTCGCCAGGGCACAGGACGGCTGTGTCTGGACTTCGTCCACACGCTGCGCGACCGCGCCAGCGGCACGCCGGTCGAGGACCTGCCCGACGGCCCGGCGCTCGCGGCGTGGGTCCGGCAGTTCGGCCCGGTCGCGCCGCCGGCCGGCAGCAGCGTGCCCGCGCCGATCGTCGCCGGCGCGCGGCGCCTCCGCGAGGCGGTCCACGCGCTGGTCGTGGCCGGTGCGGCCGGGGTGCCCGCCCAGGTGCGGGACGCGGTCAACGACGCCGCGGCCCGGTCGGTGCCGGTGCCGTTCCTCGACGCCGGTGGGGTGCCGCGCTGGCAGGCCGCCGACCCGGTCACGGCCACCCTGGCGCTGGTCGCCCGCGACGCCCTCGACCTGGTCACGTCGCCCGCCGCCGCGCGGGTGCGGGCGTGCGCCGACCCGTCGTGCGGCGCGCTGTTCCTGGACGCGTCGCACACCGGCACCCGCCGCTGGTGCTCCGCCGACCCGTGCGGCAACCGCGCCCGCAAACGCCTGGCCCGCGGCCCGTCGAACCCGGCACCGGCCAACGGCGCGCAGACCCCACGGGCAAACGGCACGCCGCAAGCGACCCCACCCTCCGGCGCGGCGCGCCTCAAGTCCGGGCGGCCGGCCACCGCACAGCGTGCCAGGGCCGCCGAGAAGCTCAGCCCCCCGATGGAGGCGCGGACACCGCGCGGCGCGTGAACTCCTGCACCGTGCCGTCGAAGAGCACGTCGGACACCTGGGTCAGCAGGACCCGCACCGTGCCGGTCGCCGGGCTGTTGCTCCACGACGTGCCGTAGCCGCCGTCCCAGCCGTAGGTGCCGTCGGCGTGGACCGCCATGCCGTACCCCCAGCCGTGCCCGCCGAGCAGCATCCCGCCGCCCTCGATCTGGGCCGGTGTCAGGTGGTTCACCGTCATCGCCCGCAGCGCCGGGCCGCCACGCAGCAGGTGCCGGCCGAACGCCACCATGTCGTCCACAGTGGACGCCAGCCCGGCGGCGCCGTCGGGGAACGCCGGCTCGCGGGTCCAGGCCGCCGCGGTCGCCACGTCCGTCTGCCGGACGCCCTGGAAGTACACGGCCGGCAGCTCGGCGGCCCGCTCCGGCGGCAGCGAGAAGCCGGTGGAGGTCATGCCGAGCGGTTCGAACAGCCGCTCGCGCAGCGCGTCGCCCAGCCGCATCCCGGCCGCCCGCGCGACCAGCACCCCGAGGACGTGGCCGCTGGTGCTGTACGCCCAGCGCTCCCCCGGCTGGAACAGCAGCGGCAGGGTGGCGAACCGGCGCATCCACTCGTCGACGTCGTGCGGGGTCCGCGGGTCGGGCCGGACGATGGCCAGGTCGAGCGCGTCGGCGGCCCGGACGACCGGCACCGGCGGGTTGATCGGCGGGTCGGCCGCCGGGTCGAGCAGCAGCCCGTGACCCATGCGGTAGGTGAGCACGTCCTCGACGGTGATCGCCCGCCGCGCCGGCACCGTGTCGTCGACGTCGCCGTCGGGGCGGCGCAGCACCCGCGGGCCGGCGAGCTCCGGCAGCAGCCGGTCGACGGGCTCGTCGAGGGCGAGCAGCCCGTCCTCGACCAGCGTCATCGCGGCCGCCGCGACGATCGGCTTCGTCACCGACGTCAGCCGGACGGGGGTGTCACGGCGCATCGGCACCGCGTCCGGCCCGGTCGACGTCGTGCCCAGCACCTCGATCCGGACCGGCCCGTCCGCGCCGGCGACCGCGGCCACCAGGCCGGGCACCGCGCCACGGGCGACCGGCCCCGCCAAGCTCCCCTGCAGCTCGTCCATGATCTCACCTTATGGTGTTCCCCGTGGAGACGTCCCTGACCGCAGCGGTCGACGCGTTGCGCCGGTCCGGCCTGGAGCCGGTGGTCCGCCAGGCGCCGCGCCAATGGTCGGCGAGTCCGGTGGAGCCGGGCGCCTGGGTGCGGATGCCGGGCGACGAGGCCTACGCGGTCGTGACCGTCGCCGACATCCGGCCCGGCGACCGCGTCGGCGACTGGGAGCAGGTGCGGGCCCTGCCGGACCCGACGGCCGTGCTCGGGTTCACCGCCGCGTTCTACGAGCGCCGCCCGGGCGACGCGCGGCCGCTGGAGCACGGCGACCCGCTCGCGGTGCCGTCCGGCCAGTTCCACTCGGTGTTCCCCGAGGACGTCGTCGCCGCCGTCGAGGACTGGGCGCAGTGGGAGGCGACCTGGTCCGTCGTCCCCGCGGTCGAGGCCGAGGGCCGCCGCCGCGCCCGGCTGCAGCGCCTGGCGACGTCGAAGCTGACCAGCGGCCGGGTCCCCGTCGACGTGGCACTCGACCCGGCGCTGCTGCCGGTGCTGTCGGAGCGGCAGGCGGAGGACCTCGACGAGACCGTCGCCGGGCTGTTCCTGCCCGGGATCCGGTGGTGGTTCCCGCGCGACCGGACCGGCGGCCGGCTCGCCGGTCGCGTCCAGGTGCTGCTGCGGGAGGTCGTGCCGCCGGCGAAACCGGCGGGCAAGGGCATCTGGCTCACGGTCGGCGTGGTCCCCGGCGGCGGCCTGCGGGCGGGCCTCACGCGGGTCGCGGGCGCGTCGGCGTATCACCGCTGGGACCGGATGCCGCAGTACTGGCAGTCCCCCGCCACCGGCGTCGACGAGCTGTGGGGCGCGTTCGCCGACGCCGGCGCGGTCGTCGACGCGCTGCTGGCCGGCCACGCCCTGGACGTCCTGGACATGTGCGGCGTCACCACCGACCGGGCCACCGCGCGCGTGCTGCAGGGGCTGCCGGAGAGCTTCCGGCTGCGGGAGTGGACCGACAAGTGGACCACCAACGCGACCGCCCTCATGGCGAACGCCGCCCCCTGGCGCTGGGCCGCGGCGCTCGTCGACGGGCAGCGCCCGCGGCGCCTGGAGACGCTCGGCGGGTTCGGCGCCAGCCGCCGCCCGGGCCTGTTCCTGGGCTCGGCCGGTGGGGCCGCGCACCTGACGTTCGCGCAGAGTGGCGGCCAGCTCGTCGCGCCGCGCGTCGAGTGGGAGCGCGACCTGGACTTCGACCTGGTCAGGCTCGGCCTCATCACCCCCGGCGACATCCCGCTGCGCCGGCGGCCTTGACAACGGTCGCCTGCGGCCGGGGGGTACGCTGCGGGGCATGTCGCTGCACGAGGTCGTGCCCGGGGTGCACGCGTGGGTCCAGGCCGACGGCACGTGGTGGCTCAACAACGCCGGCGTCGTCGCCGGTGGTGACCAGGTCCTGCTGGTCGACACCTGCGCGACCGAGGCCCGCACCAGGCGCTTCCTCGCCGCCGTGCACGACGCGACCGCCGGCGGCACGGTCCGCCTCGCCGTCAACACGCACCTGCACGGCGACCACACCTATGGCAACAGCCTCCTGCCCGCCGCCACCGTCATCGTCGGCCACGAGCTCATGCGCGAAGGGCTGCGCGTCGACCCGGTCATCGACGGCTGCCCGCCGCTGTGGCAGCCCGTCCCCGACTGGGGCGCCGTCACCCGCAGGCTCCCCGACATCACCGTGCAGGACCGGCTCACCGTCCACATCGGACAGCGCCGGGTCGACGTCGTGCACCCCGGCGGGCCCGCGCACACGACCGGCGACCTCGTCGCGTGGCTGCCCGAGGAGCGGGTCCTCTTCGCCGGCGACCTCGTCTTCAACGGCCTCACCCCGCTGGTGTTCATGGGCTCCGTCACCGGCGCGATCGCGGCCCTGGACTGGCTCGCCTCGTTCGGGCCCGACCATCTCGTCCCGGGGCACGGGCCGCTGCTCACCGCCGCCGACATCGATCCCGTGTTCGACCGGATCCGGCGGTACCTTCGGCTCGTCCTCGACACCGCCGACGCGGGCATGCGGGCCGGGCTGACCCCGCTCGAGGCCGCCCGCGGCTGCGACCTCGGCGAGTTCGCCGGCTGGGCCGACGCGGAGCGGCTCGTGCCCAACCTGCACCGCGCGTATGCGGACAGCCGCGGCACCGACGTCGACCCGGTCGCCGCCCTCACCGACGCCGTCGCCTGGCTCGGCGGCCCCATGGCGACCAGCGTCTGAGCCTGCCCGCGGGTAGGCTCCATGCGATGACAGACTGGATCTTCGCCGTCATCGATCAGCTGGGCCCCGTCGGGGTCGGGCTGCTCATCGCCCTGGAGACCCTGGTCCCGCCGATCCCGTCGGAGCTGATCCTGCCGCTGGCGGGCTTCCGGGCGCGGGCCGGCGCCATGCACCCGGTGCTCGTCTGGCTGTGCGCGACCGCCGGGGCCGTCGCCGGGTCGCTGCTGCTCTACTGGCTCGGCGCCCGCCTCGGATACGAGCGGCTGCACCGGCTCGCGGGGCGCCGCTGGTTCCTGCTCGCCGGGCAGCGCGACCTGGAGCGCGGCCGGAGGCTCTTCCACCGGCACGGCTCGTGGGTCGTGGCCCTGTCACGGTGCGTGCCGGTGCTGCGCAGCCTCGTGTCGATCCCGGCGGGGATCGAGCGGATGCGGCTGCCGAAGTTCGTGCTGCTGACCACCGCCGGCTCGGGCGTGTGGAACGCCCTGTTCATCGGCGCCGGCTGGATGCTCGCCGAGCGCTGGCAGGAGGTCGACCGCTTCAGCGGCCCGGCGGGCACCGCCGTCGGCGTCCTGCTCGCCGCCGGCGCCGTGACCCTCGCCGTCCGCAAGCTCCGCACGTCCTGACGCGTGTCGCGGGAATTTCGCCGGTACGAGCGGCGCTTGCACCTGCGGGGGTCTGAGCTGCGTCCAGAGTGAACGGGAGTGACTGGTGGCGGGCAACATCGTGGCGTGCACGGCATGCGGCAAACGGAACCGGGTCCCGGCGGCGGCGTCGGGCCGACCCGCCTGCGGCAGCTGCGGCGCGAAGCTGCCGTGGATCGTCGACGCCGGTGACGACACGTTCGCCGAGGTCGCCGAGCGCTCGTCGACCCCGGTCCTCGTCGACCTGTGGGCCACCTGGTGCGGCCCGTGCCGCGCGGTGAGCCCCGCCCTGGAGCAGGTCGCCACCGAGCTCGCCGGCACGGTCAAGCTCGTGAAGGTCGACATCGACAAGGCCCCCGGCCTGTCGCGCCGCTTCGACGTCCGCGCCGTGCCCACCCTCATGATCGTGAAGGACGGCAAGGTCGTCGCCCGCCAGTCCGGCGCCGCCAACGCCACCGTCCTGCGCCGCTGGGTCGAGCAGTCCCTCGCCTCGACCGCCTGACCACCGCCGGGCGCCCTGCAGATCACGGTCGACGTCCCGGCGGAGCTGCCCGACCGGGCCACCTCACGGGCACCGCCTGCCACGTCCCGGCGTGGCCCGCGGCACCAGAGGTCAGCCCTTGACGGTGAGAAGGGGGCGGAGCTCGGCGACCGGCATGGCCACGCCTGCGGTCTCCAGGGTGCGGACGACCGGGCCCACCTCCTTGTACGCCCACGGCGCCTCCTGCTTGAGGTCGCGGCGCCAGGCGTCGAGGATGTCGCGGCGGCCGGCGAGGGCCGGGTCGCGGTGGTTCAGCGGGGTCACCACGCGGAACTCCTCCAGGAACGCGTCGAGCTCGGCGTCGCTGCCGCGGGAGGCGGAGCCGCGCGGGACGCTGCGGCCGGCGCCGTGGCAGGCGCTCTGCAGGGCGCGCGGGTTGCCGAGGCCGCGCAGCAGGTAGCTGGGGGCACCCATCGAGCCCGGCACGATGACCGGCTCCCCCCACGGGGCCGGCTCGCCGGGGCCTGCCGCCGGGGTGGCGCCCTTGCGGTGCACGACAGTGCCGTCGGCGGAGGGCCACAGGAGGTTGTGCGGCGACTCGTACACCAGGCGCGAATCGACCTGACCGGCGACGGCGGAGAGGCCGGCCCGCATCATCAGGGCCAGGAAGAAGCGGTTGCCGATGGCGAAGTTGGCCGCGTTCGCGAACGCCGTCAGGTACTTCTCGATGCGGCGTTCGTCGCCGGACAGCAGCATGGGCAGGATGCGGTTGCGCGGCATCGGCATGCCCTGGGGCCACAGGGCGCGGGCCTGGTCCTGGCCGGTGGAGTTGGCCTGGTGGCCCAGGGACAGCGACCCCGTGTGCACCATCAGCATCACCCGTCCCGGGGCGAGCCCCCAGGCGTAGGCGGCCGCGCCGTCGTGGATCTCCGAGACGTACTGCAGCTCGGCGAAGTGGTTGCCGCCGCCGACGCTGCCGATGATGCTGTCGTAGCTGGTGCCGCCGCCGGAGCCGCCGCTGTTGATCCAGTCGCGGAAACCGTCGGCGGACGCGACGGGGTGCCCGGCGGCGTGCAGGTTGTCCGGGGAGAGGTCTTCCGGGGACACCTGTGCCCAGGCCCCGTCGCCGAGCAGACCCGCGGACAGCAGGCCCGGCAGCCCGTCGCGGAGCAGGCCCTCGCGGTGGGCGGGGGTGAGGCCGATGCGCCGGCCGCCCTCGAAGAACAGGTGTCGCAGGTGCTGCTCCAGGCGGTCCAGGTGCGGCCGGACCCGGTCGACGGTCAGCGACGTGGCTTCGACCCGCATGCCGCAGTTGATGTCGTTGCCGACCGCCTGCGGGATGAGGGCGCCGGTGGTCTGCAGGACGGTGCCGATCGGGATCCCGGCGCCCTTGTGGAAGTCGGGGGTGCACACGACCCGGTCCAGACTCGCGCCCATCGCGGCGAGCGTGGCCGCCGTCTCCACAACGGTGAGCAGCTCGTCGATGGCGGCGGGCTCGATCGGCACCTCGGGTCCCGCGCAGATCTCGACCGGCACGCCGTGCGGGTTGGGAAGGGTCAGCCAGGAGTCGTCGGTGCGGGCGAGGCGCGGATCGGGCCGCTTGGTGGTCGACATGGTCCGCCCAGGGTAGGGAGGCGCCCCGCCCGCCGTACAACGAATTACCCGTCCCCGATCGGGGACGGGTGCGATCGGTTTCGGATCAGGAACCCACGGGCATCACTGAAGCAGAGCCGAGGCGGAGCGGGAGAGGGCCGAGGCACACAGGAAGCTACGAAGTTCAGGAGGAGCAATGACCGTCACTGGGATCATCACCGCGCTGATCGTCGGTCTGATCGTGGGTGCGCTCGGGCGGCTCGTGGTCCCGGGCCGGCAGCACATGTCGATCCTGCTGACCATGGTCGTCGGCGTCGTCGCCGCGCTGCTGGGCACGGTCCTGGCCAACGCGATCGGCATCGCGACCGACACGCCCGGCGTCGACTGGGGCGAGCTCGTCGTGCAGGTGCTGCTCGCCGCCGTCGGTGTGGCGCTGGTTGCCGGCTTCGCCGGTCGGGGCCGTCGGGCTCTGTAAGTCTTCACGCGAAGCGCTTCAGCGGCGCCCGGCCATCGTGCCGGGCGCCGCTGTCGTATGGTCACGCCATGTCGAGCCTGCGGATCGGACCGGTCACCGACGACGCCACGCTCGAGGACTGGCGGCTGGTGCACAACACGGTCGTGCCGGACGCCGCGATGTCGGCGGACGAGGCGCGCGAACGCGTCGGCAGGTATCTGCTGGAGGTCGCCTACGACGGTGACGTGCTCGTCGGCTGCACCACCGTCCGCCCGCCCGAGGCCGACGGCGGGGCGTCCACGGTGATCGTCCGGGTCCTGCCCCGGTGGCGGGGGCGTGGGCTGGGTTCGGCGCTGTACGAGCGGGCGATGCGTCAGGCCGCCGGCCACGCCGCCCCCGCGGTCGAAACGGTGGTCTGGGCGGCGAACGCCGGCGGTGTCCGGTTCGCGGAGGCGCGCGGCTTCGCCGAGGTCGACCGCTACGAGCCCGAGCCGGGCGCTGTGCCGTACCTCACGCTCCGCCGGCCGTCCGCCTGAGCCGGACCGCCCGGGCCCCGCACTGACTACTGGATCACGAACGTGGTGTAGTACACGTCCATGACCTCCTTCTCCTTGTCGACCGTGTAGGCCTTGACGACCCTCTCCTTGAGCTGCGTCTTGTACTTCTCGCGGCCCTCGTTGGTCAGCAGCTCCTTGGAGTCCATGTTGCTGAACAGCGAGATCGCGGCGTCGAGCGCCTTGCTGCCGTCCGGGGCCTCGGCCGCCTTGTCGGTCGCCTGCAGCGTCATCTTCAGCTTCAGGTAGTGCCCGTCGGCGAGGTTGATCGTGACCGCGTCCAGCGGCACGACGGCACCGGCCACGAGGACCTCGGCCTCCGCCTTCTTCGGCGCGAACATGAAGTACCCACCGGCGCCACCGCCGGCGAGCGCGACCAGGACGATCGCGAGGATCATGATGAGCTTCTTCTTGCCGCCCTTCTTGGGGGCATCCTCCGCCGCCTTGTCCTTCTCGTCCTTCGCCATGAAGCTCCCCCTCGTGCCCGTTCGACCGCCGACCTCCGACGCTCCCTGACATCGGACCGATCACCCGACAGGTGAGTTGCGGCCAGGTGCGGAGCGGTAGCGCACCGATGGCACCGCCGGCACCCGGCCCCAGCGCGGACCCTGCCCGCCCGCGCCGTGCATGAACGCGACCCACCTGTCGGGTGATCGGTCCGACGCAGCCCGGATGCGCGCACCTGGCCGGGTCCGCCCCTGGCGCCGCATGCACTCTTCCCGGCGAGAGGTTGACCTTGCCGCAGGCGGCAGCGTTGCACGATGACCGGCATGGACAGCACCGCACCGCGAAGCGACAGCATCGTCGCCGTCACCGGCGCCGGCACCGGCACCGGCATCGGCCGGGCCACCGCCCGCGCCTTCGCCGCCGAGGGCGCCCACGTGGTCGCGATCGGACGGCGAAGCGAACCGCTCAAGGAGACCGCGGCCGGGCACCACCGGATCACGCCGCTGCCCGTCGACATCACCGCGGAGGACGGCCCCGAGCAGATCGCCCTGGCGGTGTCGCAGGCATACGGCCGATTGGACGTGCTGGTCAACAACGCCGGCATCGTGCGCGGCGGCGCCCTCGGCGCACTGACCCCACAGCTGATCGCACCGCAGATCGCCACCAACCTCGTCGCGCCGATCCTGTTGACCCAGGCCACGCTGCCGCTGCTGGAGGCCTCGGCCGGGGTGATCGTCAACGTCAGCACGGCGGTGGGGCAGCGGGCCTGGCCCGGCAACTCGGTCTACGCCGCGACCAAGACCGCGCTGGAGACGTTGACCCGCAGCTGGGCGGTCGAGTTGGCACCCCGCGGGATCCGGGTGGTCGCGGTCGCCCCGGGCGCGGTCGACACCCCCATCGGCGAGCACCAGGGCCTGACGCCGCAGCAGTCGGCCGCAGTCCGGCAGTGGCAACTGGCGCACACCCCACTGGCCCGGATCGGCCGCCCCGAGGAGGTAGCCTGGGCGATCACCCAGCTGGCCGCACCAGCGGCATCCTTCGTCACCGGAGTGGTGCTGCCGATCGACGGCGGAGCGGTCGTGGCGTGACAGGAGTGACCCGGGAGGAGACAGCGTGCGGATCGGTGAGCTGGCCAAGGCGACAGGAACGACCGCCCGGGCCCTGCGCCACTACGAACAGGCCGGGCTGATCTCCTCCGAACGAGCCGCCAACGGCTACCGCAGCTACGACGAGCAAGCCGCGGTGCGGGTCCGCAACATCCGCCACCTGCTGGCCGCCGGACTCACCCTCGACGACGTGCGCGTGTTCCTGCCCTGCCTGGACGGCGATGTCGCCGCCGCGCCACCCTCACCCGCCGGCCTGCGCGTCGCGCTGGACCGCCTGGCAGTCCTCAACGAACGCATCGCCACCCACACCGACGCCCGCGACCGGCTGGAAACCGCACTCCGCGGCAAGACCGCCAGTCACATCCGCCCCCGTGACCTGACCCCTGCCGTTACCTTTCAGTGCGCTGTAGTGAGCGCACGATCGATAGTCCTGCCTTGCGGCGGGACGGTCCCGGTCTGACCAGCGGGTGCCGTGCCGGGT
>NZ_JBIAYW010000035.1:0-76149 GCF_042898305.1 Dactylosporangium sp. NPDC000521 | reverse complement strand
CCGGACTCGCCGACGACCTCGATGTCGCCCTCCCGCTCCAGCATCTCCCGCAGCCCGAAACGGACCACCTCGTGGTCGTCGAGCAGATACACCCGAATCATGGGCCAAGTGTCACCCGGAGACGGCCCGCCCCGGCAGGCCGAAAGTCCCGGGCTACCCCAGCCCTTCGGCATGAAACCAGCCCCTGAAGCGTGCGCCGCCGCCGGAGGTCCCGCGGTACCCCGGGACGTAGGTCCCGTCGATGGGGGTGGTTGTGCTCTGTGGCGGATCGGTGCCCTGCAACAAGCTGAGGTCATCACATCGAGGCAGTTTCCAAGCCCTGGAGGGCACGCCATGAAGCGCAAGACGCTCGACATCCTCGTCGGTCTCGGCCTCGTCGTCCTGGCCGGACTGCTGCTGGTCGCCGGCCTGGTGCTGACCAGCAACGCGAACTTCGCCAACGACTACGTCAAGGACCAGCTCGGCCAGCAACAGATCACCTTCAAGCCCGCGGGGACCCTGACGGCGGAGGAGAAGCAGTCGGCCTGCCTGGTCGAGTACGCCGGTCAGCGGCTGACCACCGGCAAGCAGGCGGAGTGCTACGCCAACGAGTTCATCGGCCTGCACCTCAAGACGATCGCGGGCGGCAAGACCTACGCCCAGATGGGCGACGTCCAGGCCGACCTGAAGGCGAAGATCGCCGCGCTGCCGAAGGACGACCCGGCCGTCGCCGACCTGCAGCAGCAGCTGACCGACGCCAACACGGCCCGCGAGACGGTGTTCAAGGGCGAGACCCTGCGTGGGCTGCTGCTCACCTCGTACGGCTTCAGCGAGTTCGGCGTCAAGGCCGGCCAGGCCGCGCTCGTCGCCTACTTCGCGGCCGGCCTGCTGGCCCTGCTCGGCGCCGCCGGTCTCGTCCACGCCGCCGCGACCCCGGGGACCAAGGGCTTCGCGGTCCCGGAGCCGGCCGCGAAGACCGCAGACGAGGGGCTCGTCAGCGCCTGACCGCCGTCCGCACCCGCACCCCCGACCCGGGCCTCCAAGCGAGCGCCCGGGTCGAATGCTGGACGGCGTCGCCCCGCCCGGCCGGATGGATCCCGGCCGGCAGGTGTGGACGGGTCAGGCGCGGTCAGGCCGGCAGCTGCACCCGCTCGTCCGTGATGGCCTGGATGTCGGCTGCCGCCGCGAGCAGCAGCTGGTGGCCGAGGTCGTTGAGCGCGCGGGCGACGGCGAGCTCGTCACCGATCTCCGGCACGTTCTCGTCGGCGGGGTTGAGCCGGGCCTTGCCGATACCGAGCTGGTGGCCGCCGCCGTCGGCATGCAGCCGCGCCTCGGCATACGTGCGTCCCTCGGTCTCACCGATGGACAGGTCGACCGTCCAGTGCTTGGTGGTGGTCATGATCTCCTCCAGTCCCGCGCCGCCGCGGTCAGGGCGATCGCGTCGATCTCGAACGAGGCGGGTGCCGGGGCCGTGGCGGACTTGCCTGCGAACCTGTGCTGGGTGAAGGCGTGGCCGTTCCAACGGTAGCCCGCGGGACTGCCACCGCCCATGAAATCCGTGCCTGCGCGTGCCGTTACCGCCCGGTTGGGCGGTATGCGCGCGGCGCACATCCATGGCGGACCGCGTCAGTCTTCAGACCTGGGGCCCGGCAGCCGATAGTGCGGTTGACGACTGACTCCGGGAGGATGCGGTGACCCTGCGGCGCAAGCTGGTCGGTGGGTACCTGCTGGTCGCGTTCCTGGTGGCGCTCGTCGGGGTGGTGGCCTGGCAGGTCGACGTCGGGTCCGCGCAGCGTGCGGCGATCACCGAGGCCGAGCACGTCGCGTTCGGGGTGGCCAGGGACGTCGCGTTCGGGCTCGCCGCCGACTCCGACGGGGAGGACCCCGGCCCGCTGTACGACGAGCCGGAGTGGCTCGACGCCTACCTGCGGCGGCTGAGCGAGCTGCAGGGCCGCGACATCGTCGTCGTCGACCACCGGCAGGTGGTGCTCGGCGACACGGTCCCGGCGCACATCGGCACCACGTTCGACCACGACACCGAGGACCAGGTCGGCGCCACGATCCGCGACCGGGTGCCACGGACCTTCGTCGACGTCAGCGACGACCACCCGGACGGCATCAAACAGGTCGTCGTCCCGCTCGTCGGCCGCGACGACGTGACGCTCGGCGCGGTGATCCTCGAGTACACACCCCTCTACGACGAGATGGTCGCCACCACCGGCCGGGCGCAGCTGACGATCGCCACCGTCTGCGGCGCCGGTGTGCTGCTCGTGCTCCTGGTCGGCGGGCTCCTCGCATCGTCGGTGACGCGGCGGGTCGCGACGCTGACCGCGGCGGTGCGCGACGTGCGCGACGGCGGCTACGAGCGGCGGGTGCCGGCCGGCGGCCGCGACGAGATCCACCAGCTCGGCCGGGCCTTCAACGACATGGCCGCCGAGCTCGAACGCTCCGCCCGCGAGATCCTCGCCAAGGAGTACACCGACGCCATCCTGGCCAGCGCGGCCGAGGGCATCTGCGGCGTCGACGAGCACGACCGCATCACGTTCGCCAACGCCGCGGCGGGACGGCTCACCGGCCTCGGCGTCGACGGGCTGCTCGGCCGGCCCGCCGCCACCGTGCTCCCCGACGTCGACCCCCCGCTGGGCGAGGGCCGCGCCGACACCGTACGGGAGCGGGACATGCCGGCTCCGGACGGGTCGTCGGCCCGGGTGTCCTGCACCATCAGCCCCATCATGAAGGACGGCCGGCGCGCCGGAGCGGTGCTGCTGCTGCGGGACGTGACCCGCCAGCGCGCGCTGGAGCACGAGCTGCGCCACCAGGCGCTGCACGACGGGCTCACCGGCCTGCCCAACCGGGCGTTGTTCAACGACCGCCTCGACCAGGCGATGGCCCGCGGCTCGGCCGGGCAGGGGCCGGTCGGGGTGCTGTTCGTCGACCTCGACGGGTTCAAACGCGTCAACGACAGCCTCGGCCACAGCGCCGGCGACCAGCTGCTGCGGATCGCCGCCGACCGGCTGCGCGCCGCCGTGCGCCCCGGCGACACCGTCGCCCGGTTCGGCGGCGACGAGTTCGGCATCCTCATCGAGCCGGCCGGCGGGACCGTCGTCGCGCGGCTGCCGGAGCGGCTGCTCCGGTCGATGAGCGAGCCGTTCCTGCTCGGCGGGCGCGAGGTGACGGTCACCGCGAGCATCGGCGCCGTCTGGGACGCCTCCCGGCACGCCGGCGCGGACGAGGTGGTCCGCAACGCCGACCTGGCGATGTACGCCGCCAAGGAGCAGGGCAAGGCGCGCTGCGTGGACTTCCAGGCCGACATGCACGCCCGCATCGTCGACCAGCTCGACCAGGAGCGCCGGCTGAGGGCGGCCATCGAGCGCGGGGAGCTGCGCCTGTACCTGCAGCCGATCGTCGAGACGCTCGCCGGCCACACCGAGGGCGTCGAGGCGCTCGTACGGTGGCAGGACCCGAAGGCCGGGCTGCGACCGCCGGGCACGTTCCTGCCCCTCGCCGAGAGCGCCGGACTCATCACCGACATCGACCGGTGGATGCTGCGGGAGAGCTGCCTGACCCTGCGCGCGTGGCAGGACGACGCCGCGGGCGCCCCCGACTGGATCACCGTCAACATCTCCGCCGCGCTGCTGGACAGCCCCGAACTGCCGGACCTCGTCGCCCGGACGCTGCGCGAGACGGGCCTGCGCCCCGAGGCGCTGGTCCTGGAGGTCACCGAGACCACCCTCATGCGCGACGTCGCGGGCACCGCGCCGCGGCTGGAGCGGCTGCGGTCGACCGGCGTGCGCATCGCCATCGACGACTTCGGCACCGGGTACTCGTCGCTGGGCTACCTCCGGGACATCCCCGCCGACGTGCTGAAGATCGACCGGTCGTTCCTGGAAGGGCTCGTCGGCAGCGACCGCCACCGGGGCCTGCTCGCCGCCGTGGTGCAGCTCGGGCACACCCTCGGCCTGCGGGTCGTCGCCGAGGGCGTCGAGGACGCCGCGCAGCTCGACGAGCTCGTGGGCCTCGGTTGCCGGTACGCGCAGGGGTACCACCTGGCCCGCCCGGCGCCGGTCGAGCAGCTGCGCACCGCCGCCGAGCTGGTCCGCGGCTGACCGCGGGTCGGTGGCGCGCCGCCGGTGTCAGGAGCCGGCCGGCGCGTGGACGATCAGCACCGGGCACGCGGCGTGGTGCATCAGGTGCTGGCCGACGGAGCCGAGGAGCAGGCCGGCGAACCCGCCGTGCCCGCGGCTGCCGACGGCGACCAGTTGGGCGGTGGCGGAGGCGTCCAGCAGCGCGTGGGCCGTCCGGCCGTTGACGAGCCGGGTTTCCAGCGCGACAGCCGGGTACTCCGCCCTCCAGCCTGCCACCGCCGCCTCCAGCAGTTGGCGTTCCGTCGTCTCGATCGTGCTGTACGGCAGGGCTGTGAACACGGGTGGCACGTAGGCACGGACGGCGAGCACGCCGGTGCCGCGCAGCCGGGCCGCCTCGAACGCGGCGCCGAGCGCGGCGTCGGAGCTGGGGGAGCCGTCGACGCCGACCACGACCGGGCCGCCGGCCGCGACCTGGCCGCGCACCACGACGACCGGGGCGCGCGCGTGCGTGGCGACCTGCTGGCTGACCGACCCGATCAGCAGGTGGCCGAGCCCGCCGCCGCCCCGGTTGCCGACCACGAGCAGGCGGGCGCCCGCGTCACCGAGGTCGATCAGGGTCGGTGCGGGCGCGGCGTGGACCGCCGCGCCGGTGACCTGGACGCCGGTGCCGAGCCCGTGGAGCTGCTCCACGATCTCGGTGATCAGTGCGTCGCCGTGCTCCTGGGCCTCGTCGGCCATCTCCTGGACCGGTTCGTTGTACTCCGCGCCGGGCCAGGCGACCTGGAAGGCGTGGACGACGTGCAGGGCAGACCCGGACCGTTCGGCCTCGGCCAGGGCCCAGTCGACGGCGGCCCGGGCCTCGGCCGATCCGTCGTATCCGACGACGATCCGCTGCGCGTCCATCGCGATCCTCCTTCGGGACGATCCGACTCCAGGTCGGCGCCGGGCGGCTGGATGCGGTGCCTCAGGCGGCCGGCGGCGTCAGCCGTGCGCCGCCGATGTGCCGGCCGGCTCACCGTGGGACCTCGGCACGACCAGCACCGGCCGGTGGGCTTGGTGCAGGGTGGCCATCGCCACGCTGCCGAGCATGATCTCCTGCGCCGCCGAACGCCCCCGCGAGCCGACGACGAGCAGTGCCGCCGACCGGTCCGACGCGTACCGACCGAGGGCTTCGGCGACGGCGCGGCCCGGTGTCCCGCCTCCCGGCCGGACCAGGACCGGGTTGACGGACCGGCTCCCGTCCGGCGGCGGTGCCGACGGCCGCTCCTCGGCCCTGTCGTGCACCGACACGAGCACCACCTCCCGCTCCGGCAGCAGCCGGTCGGCGGCCACGACCGCTGCCGCGGCACCCGGCGAGCCGTCCCAGCCGACGACGACCGGCCCGCCGGCGATCGCCGCGGCGTCCCGCATGCGCATGGGGTGCGGCACGACCAGCACCGGTTTCGGGCTGTAGTGCACGAGGACGTCGGAGACGCTGCCGAGGACCGCGCGGACGCCGCCGAGGCCACGCGAGCCGATGAGGACCACGTCAGGCTCCAGGGCGGCGGCGGTTCTGGCCAGCTCGAACCCCTCGCCGCCCTCGGCGGGCCGGGCGAGGGGCTCGGCGCGCCAGCCGGCGGTCCGGGCGAGCGTGACCCCGGTGGCGACGACCTGATCGGCCCGCCACGCCCCCTCGCCGCGCAGCGCCTCGACGAACGCGTCGATCTGGTCCCTGCCGGCCCACAACCGCCGGCGGAGCGTTTCCTCGGCGAACGGCGGTGTCCACAGGTACGCGATCCAGGCGTACGCGTCCGGCAGCAGCCGCGTGCCGGCCTGCAGCGCGGCGTTCGCGGCGGCGGAGCCGTCGTAGCAGACGAGGGTGTGCTTCGTCATCGTGGACCCTCCTGCCGTCCGGCGGGAATCCCGTCGTCCCCACCACCAACCATCCGCGCCGTGTGCGTGGCCGGCCACGTCCACGGGGGGTCGGCGGCACGGGCCGCAGGTCCCGCCCGGGTGGACCGGCCCGTGGGCCACGGCGCGTGCATGGTCGGCGCCCAGGCGGGGCAGGAAGGCCGGGTGCGACGGATGACAGCGTGGCGGGTCGAGCGGCCGGGCCCCGTCCGGCACCATCCACTGCGGATGGATTCGGTGCCGGTGCCGGAGCCGGGGCCGGGCGAGGTCCTCGTGCGGGTCCGCGCGTGCGCGGTCTGCCGCACCGACCTGCACCTGGCCGAAGGCGACCTCCCGCCGACGCGGCCCGGGGTGGTGCCCGGCCACGAGGTCGTCGGTGACGTCGAGCAGCTGGGACCGGACGCCGGTGACCTGCGGCTGGGGGAGCGGGTGGGGGTGGCGTGGCTGCGCCACACCTGCGGTGCCTGCGCCTACTGCCGCGCCGGGTCGGAGAACCTGTGCCCGTTCTCGAGGTACACCGGCTGGCACGCCGACGGGGGCTTCGCCGAGCACTGTGTGGCGCCGGCGGCGTTCGTCTACCGGCTGCCGCCGCGCTACGACGACGTTCACGCCGCCCCGCTGCTGTGTGCCGGGATCATCGGCTTCCGCGCGCTGCGCCGGGCGGAGCTCCCGCCGGGAGGCCGTCTGGGCCTGTACGGGTTCGGCGCGTCGGCGCACCTGGCGGCGCAGGTCGCGATCGCGCAGGGTGCGAGGGTCCACGTGCTGACCCGCTCGGCGCAGGCGCAGCAGCTGGCCCTGCGGCTCGGGGCCGCGTCCGCGGGCGATGCCGCCGGCGCACCGCCGGAGCCGCTGGACGCCGCGATCCTGTTCGCCCCGGTGGGTGACCTGGTGCCGGTCGCGCTGTCGGCGCTCGACCGTGGCGGCACGCTCGCGGTGGCCGGCATCCACCTCACCGACATCCCGGTCCTGCGGTACGCCGACCACCTGTTCCAGGAACGGACGCTGCGCAGCGTCACCGCCAACACCCGCCAGGACGGCCGCGACTTCCTGGCGTTCGCACAGGAGCATCCACTGCGGGTGAGCATCACGCGGTACCCGCTGCAGGCGGCGGACTCGGCCCTCGCCGACCTGGCCGCCGACCGGGTCCGCGGCGCCGCCGTCCTGGTCCCGCCGGCCTGATCGCCGGCCGGGTGCCGGCACCGTGTGGCTGGACTACCGCACCACCGCGACCGGGCAGGCGGCGTGGTGGATCAACGCCTGGCTGACCGAGCCCAGCAGCAGCCCGGTGAACCCGCCGCGGCCGCGCGAGCCGACGACCATCAGCTCCGCGCCGTGGGACAGGCGCTTGAGGACCGGCGCGGGATTTCCGCGCACCGTGCAGTGGCGCACGTCGACGTCCGGGTACTTGTCGGCCCAGCCGCCGATCATCTCCATCAGCGCCCGCCGCTCGTCGTCGAACAGGTCGTCGGCGTCGTAGACGAGCGGCAGCATGGCGCCGGGGCCGGTGGCGTGCGGCCAGACGTAGGTGTGCACCGCGGTCAGCCCGGCCTCGCGGTACGAGGCCTGCTCGAACGCGAACCGCAACGTGTGCTCGGTGTCGCCGGACCCGTCGACACCGACGACGACGCGGCCCGCCTCGCCCGCCTCGCCGGCGTCGGTGGGGTCGCCCCGGCGGACCACGACGACCGGGCCGGCGGCGTGCGCGGCCAGCTGCACGCCGACGGATCCCAGCAGCAGGCCGCTGAACCCGCCCAGGCCGCGGCTGCCGACGACGACGGTGCCGGCCCACCCCGAAGCGTCGATCAGCGCGACGCCCGCGTGCTCGAACGGCGTCGCGGTGGTGATCGGCAACTGGGACGTGACGGTGCGCGCGCGGGCCACGGCGATGTCGACGACGGTCTCGGCGGCGTGCCGGACGATCTCGTCCAGCGCGGGTGTCTGGCGGGCGTCGAGCGGCAGATCGGCCACGGGCCCCGCGCACGCGTGGATGATGTGCAGCCGGCGGCCACGCCGCGCGGCGTCCCACGCGGCCCAGTCCACGGCCGCCAGGCTCTCCGGTGAGCCGTCCACGCCGACGACGACGTCATGCTTCTGCTCCATCACGCGACTCCTTCCACGGGTGCGCGGGCGCTTCGCTCCCGACCTCCGGGTCGCCGGCGCGAAACGACACCCGCCGCGGGAAGAGCCCGGCGCGGTGACCATCTTGGTGATGGCGAACCTGGCGGCCCGAGTCGCCGTCCGGGGCATTCCGCTCGTCGTGGCCCTTGTGCCAGGCAGCGGGTGTCGTACCTCAAGCCTTACCGCGCCGACCGGCCGGCGGCACGCGAGATTGTCCTGCCCGCCGGGGCAACACGGCCCGGACCGCCACGCGCTCGGGGACGATCTGCACGACGCCGTCGCCGTCTTCGGCGGATGCTGTGCTGTTCGCGGGGGCACGGAAGGGCCGAAGACCCCTGGCACCGGCCCGGCGCGCGGCGCACCGTTGATCGAGAGGCAGAGACCCGACCCGCGGGGACCGCTCGCGGGACGAGCGGAGGAGGAACGGATCATGCAGGCGAACATCGGAGACCGGCTGATCGTCGAGGGCACCCACCTCGGTGACACCCGGCGGATCGGTGTCATCACGGAGGTCGGCCACGCCGATCACACGCCGCCGTACAGGGTGCGCTGGCTGGACACGGGCCATGAGGCGCTGTTCTTCCCGGGCCCGGACGCCCGGGTGCGCCCTCCTGCCGACGACGAGCCGCCGTCCTGACACCCCGGGCGGGTGTCCGGCGGGCCGTGGGTCAGTGCCGCCGGCGCCGGCGGGTGTCGGGCTCGTCCCGCCGCCTGCCGGCGAGGAGGTACAGCAGCGGGCCCGCCGGCTGGATCGCGAGCGCGGGCCACCACAGCGCCTTCGGCCCCTGGATCTGCGATGCCGGGCGCCGGTACAGGTCGGCGGCGGCGATCGCGGTGAGCGTGAGCTCCGCGGCCGCCCCCAGCACGATCGACGTCCGGTCGCGGGTGGACAGGTCGCTCCATCGGGAGTGGTGCACGGATTCCCGGCCGATCGCCCGGGCCACGGTCGCCAGTGTCATCTGATGCCTCCACGGTGCTGTAGGCCGGCAAGGTCACCGTAGGCCGGCACCGGAGACGGCGGCGTCACACCGCGGTGGTGGGCGCGCACGCCGCCGTGACGACCTGGACCGCTCGCGGAGTTCGTGCCGGTGGTCAGCCCATCGACCCCCCGGGGTCCTGCCTACCCGTACCCTCCCGGATCGACCGCGCTCGCGGCGTCGATCACCTGATGTGGATGATTCGTGCCGACGTGCTGGCACCGGCCACTTCGGTGCGATCATGCTGGACCCAGGCGCACGTGGTGCGGGTGCCGGCGGACGCGACTGCGGCATCGGCGGGGCCCACCCGGGAGGCGCGGCATTCCACCCTGCTCCGGACGCACACGTCCGGGGGCGTGGAGGGGAGACGACATTGGGCTACCGGTTCGGACCCGTAGTGGTCGGTGTCGACGGTTCGGCCGACAGCGTCGGCGCGCTGCGGTGGGCGGCGGACGAGGCCTGCCGGAACAACCGGGAGCTGATCGTCGTCCACGCGATCGACCCGGCCGTGCCGGCGGATGACGTGCCGCCGGGCAGCGCCGACCTCGCCGGTCGCGCGGCGGACGAGGCGGTGCGATGGCGGCCCGGCGTGTGCGCGACCGGGGTGACGGCGACCGGCGCCCCGGCCGAGGTGCTGCGCCGTTACACGCGGCAGGCTCGGCTGGTCGTCGTGGCGAGCCACGGTTGCGGCAACAACATGGCCCATCCGCTCGGCTCGGTGTGTGACGAGCTCTGCGTGGAGGCTGAGTGCCCGGTGCTCGCGGTCCATGCGGCACGACGCTGGGCCGATCCGTTCACGGTCCTGCCGCAGGAGGGCCCGGTGGTGGCCGGCTACGACGGGTCGGACTCCGCCGGCCGTGCGCTCGGCCTCGCGTTCGAGGAGGCCGCCGGGCGCGGGCAGCGACTCGTCGTCATCCAGGTCTGGCAGCATCCCGGGCTGTGGCTGCACGGCCGGCACCACGAGGAGGGCCGGCACCACGGGCCGGACCTGAGCAGCGATGAGTGTGCGGTCCACCAGGCGCTCGTGGCGGCCGCCGAGCCGTGGCGCGAGCGGCACCCTCTCGTCGAGATGGAGCTGCGCAGCGAGCCCGGCGACCCGGTCGAGGCCCTGATCCTCGCGTCGCAGTGGGCGACGCTGATGGTGCTGGGCACCAGTTGCCGGGCGGATCCCTTCGAGCCACCGAGCCATTCGGTGCTGCACCGGGTGCTGCGCGGCATGGCCTGTCCCGCGCTCATCGCGCACGGCACCGTCCGGGAGCACGTCGCCCCCGAGCCGCGTGCCGCGCATCCGGCCGCAGCGTGACGCTCGCGGCGCCCGCCCGGGCCGGTCCTCGCGCGGAGCGGGGCGTCCGGCCCTGAACAGCGTCCCGAGCCGGTGGCACAGTGGAGGTGTCGCCGATCATGTTCACCAGCGAGGAGCTGACCCCGATGCGTACACCACGGCAGATACTTGCCGACGCGCACACGATCGCGGTGGTGGGAGCGTCCCGCGACCCGCAGAAGCCCGCGCACTGGGTGCCGAAGATGCTGCAGGAGCAGGGCTGGCACATCGTCCCGGTCAACCCGCACGCCGAGGTCCTGTTCGGCGAGCACGCATACGCGCGGCTGGCCGACATCCCGGAGCATGTCGACGTGGTCGAGGTGTTCCGGCCGGCGGAGGAGGCCGAGGAACTGGTCCGGGAGGCGGCCGCGGCCGGTGCGTGGGCGGTCTGGTTGCAGGAGGGCATCACCAGCCAGCGGGCGCGGCAACTCGCCGGCGAGCTCGAGCTGGACTACGTCGAGGACACCTGCATGGGGGCGGAGCGCGCGCTGGCCGACATGGTCCACGGCGGATGCAAGCCGTCGTGCACCGTCTACCACGGCATCGTCCCGGAGGCGGAGGCGGAGCCGACCGACGCGCAGTGAGCGGTGCGCACCGGACACCGGCGCGGCACGAGATCTGGACGGCGAGGCCGGGAAGGAGTTCGTCATGGTAACGGTACGACACATCGATCCCGACGTACCGATCCACGTGGAGCCGATCAGCCGGATCCTGGCGCGTGCGGCCGTGACCGCGCTGCGCGCACCGTCGATCTGGAACACCCAGCCCTGGCACTGGCGCATCGAGCACGACACCGCCAAGCTCCGAGCGGACCGGCGCCGCCAGCTGGACCCCATCGACCCTGACGGCCGGCTGCTGACGGTCAGCTGCGGGGCCGCGCTGCACCACGCCCGCGTCGCGCTCGCCGCCGAGGGCGCCGACGTCGTCGTCGAACGGCTGCCCCGCGACGACGACCCGGACCTGCTGGCGACGCTGCGGTACACCGGCGTTGTGCCATGGTCGTCGACCGCGCAACGGCTCCGGCGGGCGATCCAGGTCCGGCGGACCGACCGGCGGCCGTTCGACGTCAAGCCGGTGCCGGAGCACGTCGCCGACCGGCTGCGCGCCGCGGCCCGCCATGCGGGCGCCGACATGCATCTCGTCCGGCCGAAGGATCTCACCGCGGTGGCCGTCGCCGCCGGTCACGCCGCCGCCGCTGAGCGGGCCGACCCGGCGTACCGTGCCGAGCTCGCCAGGTGGACCGGGGCGAGTCTCGCCGCCGGCGTGGGCGTGCCGCTGGACACCGTCGCGGCACTGGGCGCCCGGCCGGTGCCGATCCGCGACTTCACCGGTGTCGACGAAGGCCCGAGCATCTACAGCGGTGAGGACCCGGTGGACCGCGCCGCCTCCTACGGCGTGATCGTCACCGATGTGGACGAGCCGGCGGCCTGGCTCGTCGCGGGCGAGGCGCTGTCCGCCGTGCTGCTCGCCGCGACCGCCGAACGGCTGGCCACGTCTGCGATGAGCGACCTCGTGGAGGTCCGCAGCGCCCGGGACCTGCTGCGCCGCATGCTCGGCAATGTCGCCCATCCCGTCATCGGCGTCCGGATCGGCATCCCCGGCCCGGGAGCCCTCCCGCCGCATTCGCCGAGGAGGCCCGCCGCCGAGGCCGTCGAAGTCCTCGGCGAGCTGATGGTGGACCGGCATCAGGCGGACGGCGGCTGACGTCCCGTGCGGCCGGCTCCTCGTGCCGCACGGATCACGCCGCTCGTACGGCGTGCCTCGCCTCCATCGGTGTGCTCTCCGAGGCTTCCCGGCGCAGTGGGTCCCTACCGCGGTGGTTACGGCCTGCGTCGTCTGACGATTTCCTGCGGCCACGACGGGTCGTCACGGCTCGCTTCCGTCGCCGATGACGTCCCCTATCGGCCGGCGCGGACTGGCCGGCGGCGGTGACCCGGGATCGGTGCCGACGCGCAGCACGAGCTGCGGATTGCCGCCGCCCGGCAGGAGGCTCCGCAGCAGGGCGCGCGCGCCCGGCACCTCGATGGCGTCGCTCATCGGCGAGACCGCCAGCCCGCGACTGATCGCGGTGAGCCAGACCGCGCTGACCGCCTCACCCGCCCGCAGCCAGGCGGCGGGATCGTCGGTGTTCGTGGCGAGCAGCAGGTACTCGGCGGACCGGTCGTCGCCGGTGCCCGGGGTCAGTGTGGCCTGGTCGCCGAGCCCGAAGTCGCGCAGCGGCACCGGCCTGGGCACGGGTCCCGTGACGGTCTCCGGTGGCACGCCCTCGCCCCGCGCCGCCGTGTGCTCCGTCCACTCCCGCAGTTCCTCCCTGCGCCGCTCGTCCTTGGCCTCGATGATCTGCGCGCCGTGCTCGGCCGCCCGCAGGTATGCGATCTGGTCGCCGTCGATGCGGTGCAGCGTCGTGTCCTCGGCCGCCGCGGCCCGGTGCAGCGCGGCCAGCGTGTCGCCGGTCGCCGGCCCGGACGCCTGGAAGGGCCGCCGGTCCGTCCGCCGCCGTCGCATGGCGTCCGCGACGGCGGTGTCCTCCGCACGCACCGCACGGACCTCGCCGATCCGCACCCGGGCGAGCAGGTCCGGGTCGCCCGCGTCGGGGTGGCGCCGCACCGACGGGCTGAAGCCGGCTGCCGCCAGCGCGACCCGGGCGTGGTGCAGCGCGGCGCCGCAGCTCAGGACCAGCAGCCGGCCGGCCGGGTCGATGGCGTGCAGCTGGCGGGTCCGGTCGGCGTGCAGGTCGAGCTCGTCCTCGCCGACGTCCCACCGCCACGGCTGCGTGTTCAGCACGGACGGTGCCCGCGTGGCCTCCTCGGCGGCGCTGCGCATCAGCTCCTGCATCGCCTGCCCGTCGTTCATCGCCTGCCCGTCGTTGCGTGTGTCGATGTCCATCCGCCGGCCTCGCTTCCCGCGAAGTGCCTCAGTGCCTGCCGCCCCCACGGCGCTTCGAGCCGCAGGTGGTGCCGGACCGTCCGTGGCAGCACGGGCGTGTCCCGAATCCCCTGCCCGTCGTGCCGGTCACTACACCTGGCCACGAGAGGCATCGGCGAATGATCCCTGCAGGTCCGCGGCCTACCGTGACTGTCATTGCACGCCGCCCAGCCCCGGCACGGGCAGGGCCGAAGGTCCCGGACCGCCCAGCGGCGGCAGTCAGGAAGCCGTTCAAGGGCGGCGGGCAGCAGCCGCCGGCAGGCCGATGGCCATGCGTCGGCAGTCGGCCCGCACGGACGCGGCGCCGCATGCCACACACTCAATACCGCTCCGGAGTCACAGGCGGCGACCTCACCGCCGAGTCGGCGCCGGGCGCGGGGACCACCGTGCGGATCGTGCTGCCGGGCACCGGCCGGTGCCCGGACCGGCCACGCCCCGCCGTCGCCGCGCCGGACCCGAGCGGCGCGACCGTCCTGGTCGCCGAGGACGAGGACGGCGTGCGTGACGTCGTGACGCGGCTGCTGACCAGGGCCGGATACCACGTGCACGCGGCGCCGCGGTGTGACGGGACCAAAGACCCTGGAGCCGACCGCTCGGGGGAGATCAAATGATGTCAGGCGGTCGAATCCCCGCCCTTGTACGGAAGGACGAGACGATGTCGCGCACGCACGACGAGGTCGAGGTTCAGGTCCAGATGCAGGCCGGGATGGAGCCCCGGCTGCACGGGTACGCCCGGGCGAAGGTCACCGCGGTGATCGGGCACACGGGCCGCCCGGTCCTGTACGCCAAGGTGCGGCTCGACCGGATCACGAACCCGGCCGCCACCCGGCCCGTCACCGCCCGCGCGGAGATCGACGTGAACGGCCGGGTCCTGCACGCCGAGGCGTCCGCGGACGGCCCGTACGAGGCCGTGGACCTGCTCCAGGACCGGCTGCTCGCCCGGCTCGAGCACGAGAAGGCCGGCCACCGCTGAGGTTCCGGACCCAGGCGGAGCGGCGGCCGGTGGGGTTTCGGACCCAGGCGGAGCGGCGGCCGGTGGGGTTTCGGACCCAGGCGGAGTGGCGGCCGGTGGGGTGAGGTCGGGACCTTCGGCACTGTCGGCCCCCGCGACGGCCGGTGACACTGACGCCGTTGCCGATCCAGGAGGTGTACCGGTGCCGGAGCCCGACGTGTCAGTGATCGTCCCCGCGGGTGACGTCGACGTGCGCAGCCGCGGGCCGGTCGACCCGGACGACCGTGAGCGTGCGCGGGCAGCCGTCGCGGAAGTGGTCGCGCGGCACCGCTCGGCCGGCTCCGCGCGGCTGCGCCTGACCTGCGGACCCCACGCGGGTTGCCCGGCCGTGATCCAGGTGAACCTCCGCGTCGGCGGGGCACCCGCCCGGATCCAGGTCGACGGCCCGACCTTGCCGGCCGCCGTCGCCGCCGCCGCGGACCGGCTGGAGCGCCAGATCACCCGGCTGGAGACCGCGTGGGAGCCGTGGCCGTGGCCCGACCCGCAGCGGCGCACGCTCGCCGTGCCCGGCCGGGACCGGATCACCCGCCGCAAGACGGTGCCGCTGTGGCCGCGCAGGGCCTGCCAGGCCGGGTCGATGCTGGCCGCGATGGACTACGACGTGTGCCTGTTCACCGAACTGGACACGGGCGAGGACGCCGTCGTCTACCGTGCCGGCCCGACCGGCCTCCGCGTCGCCCGGCAGCACACCATGCGGCCGGTCACCGCGAACGGCACGCCCACGCCGACGGTCAACTCGCGCCGCACACCGGTCCTCACCCCGGACGCCGCCGCCACCCGCCTCGCCGAGGGTTGGCTGCCGTTCCTGTTCTTCACCGACGCCGGCAGCGGCCGCGGCGCCCTGGTCTACCGCCGCTACGACGGCGGCGTCGGCCTGCTGACGCCAGGTGCCGCGCGTCTTCCCGCACCTCACGCACGGCCCGGCGCATAGAGCACAGCTCTTCGCCCATGTCGTCACCCCCGCAGTGGTGCGGCATCTCCCGGTGGCCAGATTGCCGATGATCGGCAAACAGGGCGCCGTCAAGGTTGCCGACCGATGCTGGTGTTTGCCATGCGCGGATCGCCGATGCTGGAGATTCATTCGGTACGGCTTCGCAGGGGGTGGTGATCGTGGTGAGTGGCGCGTCGTACGTTCGGCTGCCTGCCCTCCCGGTCGCTGCCTGCCCCGCGCCGGCCGGCTCGCCCGGTGCCCCGACCTGGCCACGTGTGCCGCGGGAACGCATCGGGCTCGAGCGCTTCCGCCGGCAGTCGCCGCCCGGCTGCTCCGGCGCCCCGGCCGTCACCCGCTGACTGCCGGGCCGGCGACAGCGTCCGTGGCCTTCGAAGCCGGACGCGCCTGACCCCTCCCGCGTGTCACCGCGACGGCCCTTCCCGGGTCGTATCCGGATCCGCAGCCCGCACCAGCCAGCCACCGTCACGGACCGCGTACGGGCGTCCGAGAGGAGAGCCATGTTCACCCAACCGACCGGCAGCGCCGCCCTCATCCGCCCGGGCGATGCCCGGCACCGCGCCGGCACGACGAGCCCCACGCACGAGCCCGCGGCCGTGGGACTCGACCTCGGCAGCGCCGGCGCCAGGATCTGGGCGTCAGGCCGTGGCGTCGTGCAGCTCAGCTACCCGGAGACGGTGACCACGTCGTGGTCCGGCCCGGTCGCCCGAGGGCGGATCACCGACCCGGAGGCGCTGCGGACCCTGCTGTCCGGCGTCTCGTGGGACCGGCGACGGCCGCTGCCCGCCGGTGCCGTGGTCGTGGCGTGCCGGCCCGTGGGCAGCGACCCGCGGACGGAGCCGGCCGTGCGTGAACTGCTGACGAAGGTGTTCGAACCGTCCCGGCTGCTGTTCATCGACTCCGTGCGCGCGGCGGCGATCGGTGCCGGCGCGGCACCCGGCCCGCTGCTGGTCGCCGACGTCGGCGCGCACCTGACCGAGGTCGCCGTGCTCGAGGGTGGCGTGATCGTCGCGGCCCAGCGGTGCGACATCGGGCTGCACGACGGCTCCGGTGGGCCGGACCACGATTCGGCGGTCGTCGCCGCCATCGCCGACCTCGTCAGCCGGGTGCGCCGGCAGACCACCCACCGCCGCCAGGTCGTCGCCGCGGCGGTGCGTGGCGGCCTGCTCCTCGTCGGTGGCGGCGCGGCCCGGCCACGGCTGGCGGCGCGCATCGCAGGCGCCGCGGGCACCCCGGTGCGCCGTCCGGCCGCGCCGCACCTGGCCGCGGTGCGCGGCGCCGGCCTGGCCGCGCTCGCCGCGCTGCGGCGCGGCGCCGCCCGGCCCTGACCGGCCCTGACCGGCCCACGCGTTCTTCACCGCAATGTTCTGACAGGTTTGATGGGAGACCAGCATGAGTGTCGACACCGGTTCGCTGCAGCAGACGCTGCAGGCCCAGCTGCATCAGCACACCGAGGAGCTCGCGGCCCTCGCCGCGGCCGGCACCGAGCCGGGCAGCGCCGGCGAGGACCCGGACACCATCGGCGCGCGCACGGCCGCCGCCCGCCAGGCGATCGAGGAGATCTCGGCGGCGCTGTCCCGCCTCACCGCGGGCAGCTACGGCCGCTGCGAACGCTGCGGTGACCCGATTCCCGCCGCCCGGCTGGAGATCCTGCCGCACGCGCGGTTCTGCGTGCCCTGCCAGGCCCGCGGACGCTGACCGACCCCGCTGTCCGACCCTGCCGGCCGGCGGCGCCGGACCGCACGACCGGTCGGCTGCCGGCCGCGCCAGGCGGCCACGAACCAGGAGTTTCACGATGGACACACGCGGCAGGCAGCGGGATCTCGACATGCTGCGGGTGCTGCTGCACGAGCACCGCGACCGGTACCGCACCCAGCTCCGTCTGCTCAACCAGCCGCAGCACGACGGCGCCGGCACCACCGAGCAGCCGGCGCTGGCCGCCCTCACCTGGCGCCGGCTCGACGACGTCGAGCACGCGCTGCACGCCCTCGACCGCGGCCGTTACGGGATGTGCACCGGCTGCGGGGCGGACATCCGTATCGACCAACTGATCCGGCAGCCGGCGTCCAGCTGCTGCCTCGGCTGCTCGCGGCGCGAGCCGGAGCCGGGTCTACACTGCCGGTGACCGGCCACGGGAGAAGCGCGAAGCCGAGCCGGCGACCCGCCGGCCGGACGCCGGCGGGAGGTGAGCACGGCATGGCCGACCGCAGCCGGCAGGACCCGGCCGGCGCGAAGGCGCCGCAGGCGCAGCAGGCCTGGCTGGCCGAGGTCGCCACCGCCGCCGCCCGCGACGCCGGTGGCGTGCCGGTGCTGCTGCTCGGCGACTACCTGCCGATGCTCGCCGACGCGGCGGTCAGCGGCCGCCGGCCCAGACGCGCCGAGCTCGACGCGGTGGCCCTGCTCGGGCGGCAGGCGGCGGAGCAGGGCATCTCCGCCGGACGGGTGGTGCAGCTGTACCTGTCGGCGGCCAGGCGGCTGTGGCAGGACCTGCCGATGGTGGTGCGCTCTCGCGACAGCGAGGTCGTCCGCGCCGCCGCGGCCGCGGTGCTGCACGTCATCGACGACGCGGTCGCGACCCTCGCCGAGGGTTATGCGGTCGCGCGCCGGGACCTCGTCCGCCGGGAGGAGGCGCTGCGCCGGGAACTCGTCGACGACCTGCTGCGCGGCGACTCCGACCTCGGCAGCGTGGTCGAGCGGGCCGAACCGTTCGGGCTCGACCTCGCCCGGGTGCACCAGGTGGCGCTCGCCGCCCCCGGCCGGCGGCTGCCCGACACCGACACGGCGATCAGCGCCCTCGAGGCGGTCATCTTCGACCGGCTCGGCGACCGTGACGTCCTCGTCGCCACCAAGGACAACCTCCTGGTCGTCCTCGCCCCGGCCGAACCGGCCATGGCCGGCACCGCCGTCCCCGCCGGCCGCGACAGTGACCTGGGTGAGCTGATGCACGGCGAGCTCAACCGGCTCCGGCACGGACGGCCGTGGCGGGTCGCGGTCGGCCGCCCGCACCCGGGCCTGTACGGCATCGCCCGCTCGTACGAGGAGGCCCGTGAGGCACTGACCATGGCGGGGCGCCTGCACGGCGACAAGTCCGTCATCACCGCGCACGACCTCCTCGTCTACCGCGTCCTGCTGCGCGACCAACCCGCCATCATCGACCTCGTCTCCGCCGTGCTCAGCCCGCTGCTGCAGGCCCGCGGCGGCGCCCGGCCGCTGCTGGACACCCTGGACGTCTACTTCGCCACCGGCGGGGTCGCCACCGAATCGGCGAAGCGGCTACGGGTGTCGGTGCGCACCGTGACGTACCGGCTGGACCGCATCAAGGCCCTCACCGGCTACGACGCGGCCGACCCCACCCACCGCTTCACCCTGCAGGCCGCGGTCCTCGGCGCCAAGGTCCTCAACTGGCCGGCCGAAACGCGCGCGAGCACCGTGTGACCCTCCCCACGGAGGTGGAGGGCCCGACAGTCCCGTCCGGACGTGCCGTTCGGCCCTGACGTCACCCGCGCCGGCTCCCGAGAATTCGGGCCATGGACGCGCTGGACCTTGCGCGGTGGCAGTTCGCGATCACCACCGTCTACCACTTCATCTTCGTGCCGATCACCATCGGCCTGTCGGCGCTCGTCGCCGGACTGCAGACCGCCTGGTTCCGGACCGGGCGCCAGGAGTACCTGCGAGCGACGAAGTTCTGGGGGAAGCTGTTCCTGATCAACTTCGCGATGGGGGTCGTCACCGGCATCGTGCAGGAGTTCCAGTTCGGCATGAACTGGAGCGCGTACTCGCGGTTCGTCGGTGACATCTTCGGCGCGCCCCTGGCCATCGAGGGGCTCCTCGCGTTCTTCCTCGAGTCGACGTTCCTCGGGCTGTGGATCTTCGGCTGGGACCGGCTGCCGAAGCGCGTCCACCTGGCGGCGATCTGGCTCGCGTCGATCGGCACCATGCTTTCGGCGTACTTCATCCTCGCCGCCAACTCCTGGATGCAGCACCCCGTCGGGTACACCGTGAACGCCGAGCGCGGCCGGGCGGAGCTCACCGACATCGTCGCGGTCCTGACGAACTCGACGACCCTCGTCACCTTCCCGCACACCATCACCGCGTGCTTCCTCACCGGCGGCGCGTTCATGCTCGCCGTGAGCGCGTGGCACCTGCGCCGCGGCAACCAGGTCGACGTGTTCCGGCCGGCGCTGCGCCTCGGCGCCTGGGCCGTGCTCGTCGCCGGCGTCGGTGTGCTCCTCACCGGAGACCTGCAGGCGCGGGTGATGACCGAGCAGCAGCCGATGAAGATGGCCGCCGCGGAGGCGCTGTACCAGACCTCCGAACCCGCCTCGTTCTCCATCTTCACCATCGGCTCGCTCGACGGGCGCGAGGAGGTCGCCAGCGTGCGCATCCCGTCGCTGCTGTCCTTCATGGCGACCGGCAGCCCCGGCGGCTCCGTCGAGGGCATCAACGACCTCCAGCAGCTGTATTCGCAGCGGTACGGCGAGGGCGACTACGTGCCCTACGTGCCGGTCACCTACTGGTCGTTCCGCCTCATGATCGGCTTCGGCGTCCTCGCCATGGCCGTCGCCGCGGTGGCGCTGTGGCGCACCCGAAAGGGCCGGCTGCCCGCGGGGCGCTGGCTGTGGACGGCCGCCGTGGCCACCGTCGCGATGCCGCTGCTGGCCAACTCGTTCGGCTGGATCTTCACCGAGGTCGGCCGCCAGCCGTGGACCGTCTTCGGCATCTTCAAGACCTCACAGAGCGTCTCGCCGTCGGTGGCCGCGAGCACCGTCGCGACCTCACTCGTCGTCTTCACGCTCCTGTACGGCGCGCTCGCCGTCGTCGAACTGATGCTGATGCTGCGCTACGCCCGGGCCGGAGCACCCGAAATCGTCGTACCCAGTGACATAGCTGACGAAGACGACGAAGACCGTCCGCTGGCGTTCGCGTACTGAGGGAGACGACATGGAACTCACCACCGTCTGGTTCGCGCTCATCGCCATACTCTGGGCCGGCTACTTCCTCCTGGAAGGCTTCGACTTCGGCGTCGGCATGCTGCTGCCGGTCCTCGCCCGCGACGAGCGCGAGCGGCGCCTGCTCATCAACACCATCGGCCCGGTCTGGGACGGCAACGAGGTCTGGCTCCTCGTCGCCGGCGGTGCGACGTTCGCCGCCTTCCCGGAGTGGTATGCCACGCTCTTCTCCGGCTTCTACCTGCCGCTGCTGGTCATCCTCGTGGCGCTCATCGTGCGTGGGCTCGCCTTCGAGTACCGCGGCAAGGTCGACAGTCCACAGTGGAGGCACCGCTGGGACCTGTGCATCATCGCCGGCAGCTTCGTCCCGGCGCTGCTGTGGGGTGTCGCGTTCGGCAACATCGTCCGCGGCGTGCCGATCAACGCCGAGCACGAGTACGCCGGCACGTTCCTCACCCTCCTCAACCCCTACGCGCTGCTCGGCGGGCTCACGACGCTGTCGCTGTTCGCGCTGCACGGCGCGGTGTTCCTGGCGTTGAAGACCGACGGCGACGTCCGGGCCAGGGCGGGGCGCCTCGCGTTCCGGCTCAGCCTGCCCGCCGTGGCCCTCGCCGGGTCGTTCCTGCTGTGGACCCAGCTGACCCACGACGACGCCTGGGGCTGGGCCCTGTCGGCCGCGGCCGCCGCCGCCCTGATCGGTGCGGTGCCGGCCGTGCGGGCCCGCCGCGAAGGCTGGGCGTTCCTCGCCACCGGGGCGACCCTGGTCCTCGCGGTCGCCGCCCTGTTCGTCACGCTCTTCCCCGACGTCATGCCGACCACGCTCGCCGGCGGCGACAGCCTCACCGTGACCAACGCGTCGTCCACGCCGTACACGTTGAAGGTCATGACCTGGGTCGCGGTCTGCTTCACCCCGATCGTGCTGGGCTACCAGTCGTGGACCTACTGGGTGTTCCGCCGGCGGCTGCGGGTCGAGCACATCCCGGCGGCCCACCCGTGAAGCCCCTGGACCCGCGCCTGCTGCGCCACGCCCGGGCGACCCGCGGCTACCTGATGCTGTCCGTGGCCCTCGGCGTCGCCCTCGCCGCGCTCGTCGTGGCCCAGGCCACGCTGCTCGCCGACGGCATCACCGCCGTGTACCTGCACGGCGCCGACGTGGCCCGGATCGCGCCGGCCCTCGGCTGGCTGGCCGCCGTCGTCGTGCTGCGGGCGGCGGTCGCCTGGGCGCAGGAGGTCGCCGCGGCCCGCTCGTCGGCGGCCGTGAAGCGGCAGCTGCGGTCGCGGCTGCTCGCCCACGTCGCGGCGCTCGGCCCGGGCGCCGCCGGCGACAGCGGCAAGGTCGCCGTCCTCGCCACCCGCGGGCTGGACGCCTTGGACGCCTACTTCGCGCGGTACCTGCCGCAGCTGGTCCTCGCCGCGCTCGTGCCGGTCATCGTGCTCGCCCGCATCGCGCCCGCAGACCTCGTCGCCGCCGGCACGATCGCCCTCACCCTGCCGCTCATCCCGGTGTTCATGGCCCTTGTCGGGCTGCACACCGAGTCGGCGAACCGGCGCCAGTTCCGGCTCCTCGCCCGGCTGTCGCACCACTTCCTCGACGTCGTCGCCGGCCTGCCGACCCTGCGGGTCTTCGGCCGCGCGAAACGGCAGGCCGGCGTCATCGCCCGGATCAGCGCCGAGCAGCGCACCACCACCATGCGCACGCTGCGGGTCGCGTTCCTGTCCTCGCTCGTGCTGGAGCTGCTCGCGACGCTGTCGGTGGCGCTCGTCGCGGTCGGCATCGGCCTGCGCCTCGTCGACGGCAGCCTCGGCCTCGCCACCGCGCTGCTCGTGCTGATCCTCGCCCCGGAGGCCTATCTGCCGCTGCGCCAGGTCGGCGCCAACTACCACGCCAGCGCCGAAGGGCTCGCCGCCGCCACGTCGGTGTTCGAGATCCTCGACCGGCCGGTGCCGCCGCACGGCACGGCGCCGGCACCGGCCGGCGTCGTGCGCTTCGAGGACGTCGTCGTCCGTCACGAGGGCCGGTCCGAGGCGTCGCTGCCGCCCTTCACCGCCGAGATCCGCCCCGGCGAGCTGGTGGCCCTGACCGGCCCCAGCGGCTGTGGCAAGTCCACGGCCCTGGCCGTGCTGCTCGGCTTCGCCGCGCCGGCGGGAGGCGCCGTCACCGTCGACGGCCAGGACCTGACGGCCGTCGACCCCGACGCGTGGCGGCGGCTGGTCGCGTGGCTGCCGCAGCGGCCCTGGCTCAGCGCGGGCACCATCGCCGACAACATCCGCCTGGGCGCGCCCGGCGCCACCGACGACTCGCTGCGTCGCGCCGCGGAGCAGGCCGGCGCGCTGGAGTTCATCGACGCGCTGCCCGACGGGATGTCGACCAGGCTCGGCGACGACGGCGCGGGCCTGTCCGCCGGGCAGCGGCAGCGCATCGCGCTGGCCCGCGTGTTCCTGCGCGACGCGCCGCTGGTCCTGCTCGACGAGCCGACCGCCAACCTCGACGCCGGGACGGAGGCGGGCATCCTCGACGCGATCCGCGCCCACGCCGCCGGCCGGACGGTCATCATGACCGCCCACCGGCCCGCACTCATCGCCCTCGCCGACCGCGCGATCCCGGTCGGCCGCACGGCGGTCCCGGCATGAGCACCATCGATCACACGGACCGCCCCGGCGGGCCGGCCGCCTCTCCCGCGAAGAGCGGCGAATCGACGCCGGGCCGCGGGCTCGGTGCGGCTGGCGAGTCCGGCGGAAGGCAGGACCGGCTCGATCGCGCTACCGGTCGGGCGCGGGGTGGCCTTGGTCGTGTGTCCGGTGCGGCGGCTCGGGAGCGGGTCGTTGACGGCGCGGCTGGTGCAGCGTTCAGGGAGTGGGACGTGGACGGCGCGACTGGTGCGGCGGACCGGGAACGGGGCGTTGATGAATTGACGTATGGCCGTGGGCGCGGTGCGGCGAGCGAGTCCGGCGAATGCCAGGACCGGCTCGATCGCGCGCGGGGCGGCGTTGCACGTGTATCCGGTCTGGCGGGCCGGGAGTGGGGCGTGGGCAGCGGGGCCGGGTTGCGGGGCGGTGGCGGCGTTGTCCGCGGCGTGCTGCGGTTGTGCCGCCCGGCGGCGGGTCAGCTCGCGCTGGCGCTGATCGCCGGGGTCGGTGCGGCCGGAGCAGGGGTCGGGCTGATGGCGACGTCGGCGTGGCTCATCTCGCGGGCTGCCCAGCACCCGCCGGTGCTGCACCTGATGGTGGCGATCGTCGCCGTGCGGGCGTTCGGCATCGGGCGGGGCGTGCTGCGCTATGTCGAGCGGGTCACCGGCCACGACGCCGCGTTCCGGGTGCTGGGTGGGCTGAGGGTCCACGCGTACCGGAGGCTGGAGCGCCTCGCACCCGCCGGCATCGCCGCGTTCCGCCGCGGTGACCTCGTCGCGCGCCTCGTCGACGACGTCGAGTCCGTGCTCGACGTGATCGCGCGCGTGCTGCTGCCCATCGCGGTCGCCGCCGTCACCGGTGCGGCCACCGTGCTGCTCGTCGGCGGCCTGTTGCCGGTCGCTGGTGCGGTCCTCGCGGTCGGGCTGCTCGTCGTCGCGGTCGGGGTGCCGGTGCTGCAGTCGGCGGCGGTCCGTCGCGCCGACGCCCGGCTCGCGCCCCTGCGCGGTGCGCTGGCCGCGGGCACCGTCGACCTGATGGAAGGGCTGCCCGAGCTCATCGCGCACGGCGCAGCCGGTGACGCGCTCGCCGCGCTGGACCGCATCGACCGGCAGCTGCTCACCGCCGCCCGCCGCTCCAGCGCCGCCGCGGGCCTGTCGGCCGCGGTCACCGCGCTGTGCACGGGCCTGAGCGTCCTCGCCGGCCTGGCCGCAGGCGCCGTCGCGGTCCGGTCCGGCACTCTCCCGGGCGAGCTGCTGGCCGTCGTCGTGCTCACCCCGCTCGCCGTCTTCGAGACCGTCGGCACGATCCCGGCCGCCGCGCAGCGCCTGGCCGCGGCCCGCGCAGCTCTCGGCCGGCTCGCCGAGATCGCCGCCGCCACCGACCCGGCACCGGATCCGGCCGAGCCCGCACCGTTGCCGGCCGGCCCGCCGACGGTCCGCCTCGAAGGTGTGTCCGCCGGCTGGACGCCGGGCCAGGTGGCGTTCCGCGACGTGTCACTCACGCTGCGCCCGGGCCGCCGGGTCGCGCTCGTCGGGCCGAGCGGCGCCGGCAAGAGCACGGTCGCGGCGCTGCTGCTGCGGTGGCTCGACCCGGTCGCCGGCCGGGTGACGCTCAACGACGTCGACGTTCGCGACCTGCGCGGCGACGACCTGCGCCGGGTCGTCGGCTACCTGGGCGACGACGCGTACCTGTTCGACACGACCATCGACGCGAACCTGCGCATCGGCCGCCCCGACGCGACCCCAGCCGAGCTCGAGACGGCCCTGGCGGCCGCGCGGCTGCTGGACTGGGTCAAGACCCTGCCCGCCGGCCTCGACACCCCTGTCGGTGAGCACGGCGTCACCCTGTCCGGCGGCCAGCGTCGCCGGCTCGCGCTCGCCCGCGCGCTGCTGGCCGACTTCCCAGTCCTGATCCTCGACGAGCCCACCGAACACCTTGACGAGGCCACCGCCGCCGCACTGACCCGCGACCTGCTCACCGCCGCGGGCGACCGGGCGGTCCTGCTCATCACCCATCGCACGGACCTGCTGCCTGACGTCGACGAGGTCGTCGACCTGCCCGGCCGCGCCGCGGCGTTGTCCGGCCGCCTGGCATGAAGGGAGACCGACGCCTGCATCGTCGTGCCGCCTGAGGGCAAGCAGGGAAGCTGATCGCCGCGGTCCGTCCCTGGTTCTCCACGGCAACCGGGACAAGGGCCGGCCGTCCCGTTCGACGCCCACCCCGGCCGCGTCGAACCGTGATGCCGTGCGAAGCCCGGTCGTCCTGGTCCTGTGCCCCACCACCAGCCGCCGTACGGCGGACCGCGGCCCGGTGGGGTGATCAGTGGCGGAGCTGGTTGAGCGCCTGACGGATCACGGTCGCGGCTTCGTTCGGGTCGGTGCGGTCGACGGCCGCAGCCAGGTCGCGGACGGTCTGTTCCAGCACCCGTACGCGCGACTCCAGGAGGCAGACGCGGATCCAGATGTCGTCCACCGGGGTGGTGGTCCTTGCGGTGGTCATCGTTGCGCCCCCTTCTGCGCGGCTCCGACCCGGAGGTCCCGGCACGCCGGGCGGTCCGCCGGCGTTCAGGCGTTCGGTATCTCGACCGGGTGCTCGGCCGCGTCCTGGGCCGCCATGGCGGCCATGGCGGCCCGGTAGGACGCCTGGTCCAGTGCGCCGGCCATCAGGCGGCGGGCCGCGTCGCACTCGGCGCGGCCGCGGCGGCGTTCCTCGCGGGTGGCGAGCCAGATCGCGATCCGCGGCCGGTGCCGCCCGGTGGCCTGTGGGTCGCCGTGGATGGCATGGACGTGCAGGGCGATCAGCGCGACGTAGACAGCGACGATGGACGTGGCCACGAGCATGACTGCCACCACCGGACTCATCCTTTCCATCTTGCGTCGGCTCAGCCGGCCTGTGGGCGATGTGCCCATGAGATCAGCGTCGACCGGTGCGCGCGGACCTGGCAGAGGCAGGTGGATCGGCGAATTCGGGCCGTTGGTCCCGGTCGTCAGCGCAGCGGCAGCCCGAACGCCCGGCCGGCGGTGCGGAGCTCGTCGCGGACGGACGGGTGCGCGGCGCGGTCGACGATCTCCTGCGCCTGCTCGGCCGAGTCGCGCCCCCAGATCGTGGCGGTGCCCTGCTCGGTGACGATGTAGCTGTGCTGGAACGAGGTGACCGGGCCGGACACCAGCGGCACCACCGACGACACGTCGGCCTTCGGATGCCAGGAGCGCAGCGCGATGACGGCGTGGCCGCCGGGGGAGTGCATGGCGCCGACGATGAAGTCGGTCTGGCCGCCGAAGCCGGAGTGTGTACGGTTGCCGACCCTGGTGGCGTTGGCCTGGGCGAACAGGTCGACCTGCAGCGCGCTGTTGACGCTCATCAGGTTGGGGTGCGCGGCGATCGTGCCCGGGTCGTTCGTCTTCTCGGTGCGCAGCATGCGGATCCGCGGGTTGGCGTCGACCCAGTCGTACAACTCGGCCGAACCGAAACAGAAGGAGGCGGTGATCGGCGTGTCCAGGTCGAGGCAGCCCGCCTTCTCCAGGGCGAGGGCGCCGTCGCTGAACATCTCCGACCAGATCCGCAGCCCGCGCCGGTCGAGCAGGGCGTCGAGCGTCGCGTCCGGGATGGCGCCGATGCCGAGCTGCAGCGTCGCGTCCGCCGGCACGAGCGCGGCCACCCGCTCCCCGATGGCCGCCGACACCGCGTCGGGCGCCACGACCGCGTGCGTGGCGAGCGGTTCGTCGGCCTCGAGGAGGTAGTCCACCGCTTCGAGCGGCACGAGCGCGTCGCCGTGGCTGAAGGGCATCGCGGGGTTCGCCTGCGCGACGACGATGCCACCGCGGGCACGGGCCGCCTCGATCGCGGCCGGCAGGACGTTGACCTCCACGCCGAGGCTGACCGCACCGCCGCGCGGCCGGGACGTGTGCAGCAGCACCACGTCTGGCGCGAGCCGCTGCCGGAGCAGGTGCGGCACCAGCGACAGCCGGCACGGGAAGTAGTGCAGCCGCGGGTGGGCACGCATCCCCGGCCCGAGGAACGCGGACTCGTAGACGACGCCGTCGCGGTCCGGCAGGCCGTGCTGGGCGTTGAGCATGAACAGCCGGAACTCCGCGACGGCCGCGTCGGCGACGGACAGCAGGCGGCGCGGGGCGGCGTAGTTGCCGCTGGCGACGATCCGCGGGGTGCCCGGCAGCGCGCCGAGGATCCGCGCGAGCTCCGGTTCGGTCACTGTTCGCATGCCGCGCTCCTTCGTATCGCTTCCGTGGATCACGCTAGGCGCGGGCGGAAGCGCGCGGCAGGGCCGGCGGGCGGTGCCGCGCAGGGCAGAAGGTCCCGCCGGGAACAGGTCCAACGGCCCTGGCCGGGGAGTGCCGGCACGGGGGACAGTGCGGGGATGGTGTCGATGCGAGCCCTGAGCCGTGACCGCTGCCTGGAGCTGCTGGCGTCGGTGGCCGTAGGCCGGGTGGTCTTCAGCATGCGCGCGCTCCCGGCGATCCGGCCGGTCAACCACCTCGTCGACGGCGACTCCGTCGTGATCCGCAGCAACCTGGGCGGTGCCCTGGCCTCCACGGCGACACAGGGCGGCGGGGTCGTCGTGGCGTACGAGGCGGACGTCCTCGACCCGGACACCCACACCGGCTGGACGGTGGTCGTCACCGGCACCGCGAGGCTCGTCCTCGACCCGGCCCGCCAGGCCGGCTACGAGCGGCTCCTGCACCCCTGGGTGGACGAGGAGATGAACTGCGTCGTCACCATCGACTGCGACCTCGTCACCGGCTACGAGCTGTGCCGAGCCGCCTGAGCCGCTTCAGGCCAGCAGAGCGGCCAGGAGCAGGACGGTGGCCGGCGATCTCGATCAGGCCGACCTGCTTCGGGCTCAGGCGGCGCTTCGGCAGCAGGATCGCGCGGGCCGGCAGGAGGGCGAACACGGGCTCGCCGCGCGGTACGGCACCGAGCTCATCGCGGTGCGGTACGAGCAGCCCACCGGCCGCGGCCGGCTGCAGCCGTTGCCCAGCGCGCAACGGCGTTCCGGGTTGATGCGCCGGCCCTGGTCGAGTCGTCACAGGTCCGATGCGCGTTGAAAGGCCCGATGCAGCAGGACGGTAACGGCCGCGCCGAGCAGCCAACTCGCGACGAAGCCGACGGTCAGCGGCCACGGCGGCGGCGTCCGCCACCAGTGATAGCCCGCGGACAACCCGGCGGCGACGAGTGCCAGGAACCCGACGCCCTCGAACGCCAGCCGGGTGGCATGCACGACGTTCCAGCCGGTAATGCTGAACCAACCGCGCGCGGTGGGAGCGGCGAGCGCCGTGGTCCGCCAGGACTCCCACTGGATGTGGCCCGCCAGCCGATCGGCCAGTGATTCCCGAAGATATCGACGAATCAGCTTGATATGGAAGTCGTGCAGGATGTACCGGCTGCCCAGAAGGTAGGACGACAGCGGGACGAGCAACAACAGCGCAAGATTCGACGGCGCTGAGATCGCGACGCTGGCAATCGCGCCCGCAGACGCCAACTGCAGGGCGAAGACGCTCCATTGAGCGGTCGCGCGCCGTTCGATCTCGGCCTGGAGCGCTGCGTACTCAGCCAGCATGATCTGGGAGCGGACTGCAGGATCGACGTCGCCGACCCGGTCGACGTTGTCACCCTCGGACTCCTCCATCCCACAAGGTTCCCATGCCATGCCTGGACCACACGAGACGGCCGTAGGCATGGACACCGTGCTACTGGGCGATCGGGTGACGAGAGCGGAGGGACGAGAGATAGTTACTGAGCGGCCTCCCGGAACAGGCCACTCATCGGCTTCTCCGTGCACTACCAGAGCGCATGATCGGCGGCCAACGACTACTGAGCTCGCGCGGCACGATCGTGACCCAGGAGTAGCCGCGCAGGTAGCGGCGGCACTCGTTGACCGCGTACTCGCGGTACCGGGCGGCGAACGGGACTGTCCTGCCTGGACGGAGAGGAACGCGGTCGCCGGCGGGGTCACCTCCGCTCGACAACTGAACAAGACACTCGAGATGCCGCCGGGCGCCGGGCCCGGGCGGCACGAATGCTGCTGCCGACCGGCGCAAGCGATCGGCAGCAGCGGTGCACGCACGGATGCAATGGTCAGGCGATCGGAGCCTGTTGCAATGCTTCCGCGAGCGCCTCGGCGTTCTTCTTGTCCACCCGCGGGAAGCTGAGCGCCACACCATCGCCCGGGGTGCCGAACGACAGGCGCAGCAAGCTCACGATTCCCATCTTGACCTCGACCAGCGCGAGCTGTTCCCGGGGCACCTCGCCGAGGACGTTCTTGCCGGGGCCACCCAGGAACGTCTGCGACAGGAAGATCAGTCGGTGGTTGGTGAGGACGACGAACTGCTTGCCGGTCGAAGCCAACGCCGCGCCCAGCAACCCTCCGCCCTCCACGCCAATATCATGAGAAGGTCCAGGCGGCAGTAACGCGGTGTGCACGATATCGGACCAGGGCGGTGACGGCATGGTCACCTTCGGCGAATGGTTTCTGCTCGCCGAAGGTGACGTGCTCTCCTACGTCAAGGACGTGGCCGCACTGCGCTTGTTCGATGAATTCGGCATGCTGCTGTGGGACCTCCCGGACGATCAGTTCCGCATCGACCCGATGCGGAATGCGGATCGCTTCGGTTGCTCCTATCGCATGTTCATCAAGCGAGCCACGCTCGAGGCGCACCAACGCGGTACGCCTTCGTAGCCGAAACTGATCAGGACGTTTGCCGCAATGCCCGCCGTCGGTCCGTCTGCTGTCAGCACCGCAGATCTGTCGCTGGTGAAGGTTCAGATTCCCCGGCCGGGTGCCGATGCTGCGGGTGGACTCTGAGCGCGGGGAGCGAGCATGCGGTGGAGCATCGGTCGTCGGTTGGCGATGCTGGGGGCGTTGGGTGCCGTGGCGACGGTGGTGGTCGGCGGAATCGGGTTCGTGCAGGCTGGGCGGGCGGCGACGCAGTCGGCGGCGGCGTTGTCGGTGGCGGAGACCCGGGCGGCGGTGCTGGATGCGCAGCACACGGTGGCTGTGGTCTACGCGGATGCGAACATTCTGGCCCGTGGCGGCGACGCGGCCGGGCGGCAGGCCGCGCTGGACGAGTTGCGCGAGCATGCGGGTGAGCTGCGTGAGCATGCCGACGCGCTGCGCTCGGCGCGGGTGGACACTGCGACGGATGAGCAGCTGCGCAGGGCGTTCTTGCCGGCGATCGACCAGGTGCTCGACACCGCGTCCGCGATCGCTGAGGCCGGTGGGGTGGTTGATGCGGCGATGCTGGACCGGGTCAACGGGCAGTGGGCGACGTTCGACGAGGCCAGTGATCGGCTGGGCGAGGTGATCAACGCGGCGGCTGGGCGGGAGAGCGCGGCTGCCCAGAACCGGTCGCGGCAGACCCGGATCAGTATCCTGCTGGTCGCGGTGCTGGCGGTGGTGACGGTGGCGGCGGCCACGATGGTCGTGGCCCGGGTGATCGGCGGGTCGGTGACCCGCACGAAGCGGATGCTGCAGCAGGTCGCCGCCGGTGACTTCACCGGTGTGTTGCCGGTGCGCGGCGGCGACGATCTGGCCGAGATGGGCGTGGCGGTCAACCGCACGATCGATCGAGTCGGCACGGTTCTGCACCGCGTGGTCGGAGAGGCCGAGCGGCTGCAGCACGCCTCGGGCCGGCTCACGGCGGTCAGTGACGCGTTGACCGACCGTGCCGCACACGTCGCCGCTGAGGCCGGCAGCGCCCAGGAACGCGTGGATGAGGTGAGCGAGGGGGTGCGGTCGGTGGGTGCGGGCAGCGACCGGCTGCAGTCGGCGATTGCGGAGATCACCCGCAGCGCGCAGGACGCCACCGGAATCGTCGGCGAGGCTGTCACGCACGCGGAACGGGTGACCGCCACGATCACCGAGCTCGGGGAGTCCTCGGCGCGGATCGGTGAGGTAGCCCGGGTTATCACCGCGATTGCCGAGCAGACGAACCTTCTCGCGCTCAACGCCACCATTGAGGCGGCTCGGGCCGGGGAGCAGGGCAAAGGCTTCGCGGTCGTCGCCGGGGAGGTCAAGGAGTTGGCGAACCAGACCGCGCAGGCTACCGAGGTCATCGGCCAGCGCTTGGCCGCGATCCAGCGCGACAGCGCCGGCGCGGCCGACGCGCTCGCGTTGGTCGCGGGCACGATCGAACGCATCGCCGCGTCGCAGCATGCCATCACTGCGGCTGTGGATGAGCAGGCTGGTATCCGGGATCAGATCCGCGGTGATGCCGGGCGGGCGAGCGACGGCACTGCCGAGGCCAGGAACCGCATCGCCCGCGTGCGGCAGGCGTCTGACGCGACGAGCACCGCGGCGGCCGACACGCAGGCAGCCGCGGCGGATCTGGCCGGGATGGCCACCGGGCTACGCGATGCGGTCAGCGGGTTCCGGCTGCCCGCCGCGCGCCAGGCCGACACGACAGCGCAGGAGCACCTCGGCGCCGTGTGACACCTGCAGCCGCCGGTTCGCATCGTCCGCCGTGCGAATGGGCGGCCGAGCGTTCCGCGCCGATCGGTTCGGCCCTTGGTACACCCGGTGCGGCACGCTTGTGCGGCTCTGGTCGGCGCGCTGGCGAGGGCTCGCCGGCGTCCGCGTCAGTGCCGGGAACGACGCAGCCCGGTTCCGCCAAGGGTCGGTGACCGTCGCGGCGGCAGTGTTCCAGCCGCGCGGTTCGGTGACGTCAAACGGCGGCAGCCGAGGGCGTGCTGCTCAACCTGGTCCCCGCCACCGAGGTCCGCCTCGTCTTCCACTGCGGCTTCACAAACCGCCGCCTCGGCCGCGCCATCGATGCTCCCCGGATGAGTCCGTGCCTGGTTGCCTGAGGCGACCCGCGAGGTTCGCACGCCGCCACATGGGGGTCGGGCCTGCCGCCTGGAACTGCGAACTCGCGGTAACCACCGCTGATTACGCTGCGCCACCGGTCGTGTGAGAACTCATAAAGCAGAGGAATATGTATACATATGACATTTCTCCTAGTACCGCAGCGGGCTGGGGTGAGATCATTGCGGCGAACCAGAACGTGCGTACTGCTTGAACACCCGGGTTCCGCGAGCCCGGCTGGGGGTGTTTGTTGTCAGCCATTCAGGACGTCAGGGTCGGCACGGCCAACTCCGTGCCGTTGCGCCGCGCGCTGCCACGGCTTGTCCGCAGTCCTCTCGACGCGTTGGTCGGCTTTGCTGACGAGGCCGGCGGCGAGATCGTGCGGTTGAGTTTCGGCACGTTCCGTCCGTACCTGGTGGCGCATCCCGAGCATCTGCAGCACGTGCTGCGGGACAACGCCGCCAACTACGTGCGTGACGGCAAGGGCCTGCTCTGGCGGCCGGTACGCCGGGCGGTCGGGGAGGCGATCCTCGTCGTGGAGGGGCCGCGGTGGGAGTCGAGCCGGGGGGTCCTGCAACCGCTGTTCACGGCGAAACGGGTTGAGACGCTGGTCGACGGGATGGCCGCCGCGATCGGCGAGGCGGTCGACGTGCTGGACGAGCCGGCCAGGACGGGACAGGCGGTCGACGCCAACGACGCACTGTCCCGGATCGTCTGTCAAGCCACGATGCGGGTGCTCTTCGCCGACAAGATCTCCGTTCCGGACGCGGTGCGGGTTGTCGCCGCATTGGGCACGATCGCGACGGCGATGGTGCCTCGGCTGCTTGTGCCGTTCATGCCCTACGCGATTCCGATGCCGGGCGATCGCGCGTTCCGCGACGCTGTCCAGACCATCGACGACGTGGTGCTCCCGATCATCCGCGAGACCATGCGCCAGCCGAGCGACAGCCAGGACATCATTTCCACCTTGTGCCGGCCGCGCAGCGTCGACGGTCAGGAGATCTCTGAGCGGCAGATCCGCGATGACGTCGTGGCGATGATCTCGACGTCGACCGAGACCACCATCGCGGTGCTGTCCTGGTTGTGGCCGGTGCTCGAGCGGTATCCCGACGTGGCGACCCGGCTCAACGGCGAGATCGACCGGGTGGTCGGCGCAGGCCAGATCCAGCGATCGCACGTAGCTGAGCTTCAGTACACCCGGATGGTTCTGGACGAGCTCCTGCGCATGTACCCGGCCGGCTGGATGATCCCGCGCACGGCCGTGGCGAGCGAGACCCTGGGCCGAACGCGGATCCCGAGCGGCGCGACGATCCTCGTCAGCCCGTACGTCACCCAACGGATGGCGGCGTTCTGGGAGGATCCGGAGATCTTCGATCCGGAGCGGTTCGCTCCCACCGCGCCACGGCGTCAGCACCGGTACTCGTACTTCCCCTTCGGCGGCGGCCCGCACCAGTGTCTGGGCCAGTACCTGTTCCTGCTGGAAGCGCCACTGATCATTGCCACCCTCCTGAGCCGGTTCCGGATCCGGTTGCGCGGCGCCGCCGACCTCACCCCGCGGATGGGTGCCTCGCTCCGGCCACAGCAGAGCGCACAGTTGACGCTGGTACCAGTCGACCGTTCCCGCGCGCGCTGAGGAGTGCGGATGCGCACACCGCTCACCAGCCACGACGAAATCCTGGTGGGCTCGGAGCACGGCAGGATCTGCGCACTGGCGGCCGCCGGCCAGCGTGATCTGCAGGAGCGCGCCGCCGCGCACCACGAACTGTTCGCGGCCAAGCCGTTCGACCCGACCCTATTCAGCGCTGTCGCTCATGCCACCGCGTTCGGCGCGCCGTGGTGCACGGTCGAGCAGCTGCGGGTCGCCAACCGGGCGTCGCTGTGGGTCTTCGCGGCGGACTGGTTGATCGACTCCCAGGCGACATCGCGGGACGAGGTGGCCTCCATCGTCGCCGATTGCCGCGCCGTCGCGGACGGCGCCGTACCTACGGCCGCCAGCCCGCTCGGGCGGTTCCTGGGCGAGATCCGGGACGCCTTGGCGGCGGCACCCTCGTTCCGGACCGGGCGTCAGCGCTGGCGCGAGGAGGTCGAACGGATGTTGGCGGCCATGGCCCAGGAATGGGAGTGGAAGTCCGCCCTCGCCGGCGGGACGGCCGGGCCGACATTCGACGAGTACCTCGACAACGCCGACAACACCGGACTGTCGTTCGTCAACGTCTCGCACTGGCTGTTCACCGGTGACCGGTCCTGCCTGGAACAGCTCGGCGAGCTCACCATGGCCGGCCGCGAGGCGCAGCGCGTGCTGCGCCTCGTCAACGACCTGGCCACACACGAACGCGATGCGGTCTGGGGGGACCTCAACGCTCTCATGCTCACCGACCACGCCGACGTGTCCCGGCGGATCACCATGCTCGTTGAGCGCTGCCATGACCTGCTGCGCCCATTGGAGCCGACCTGTCCCCAGCAAGCCGTCTATCTGGCGCGACAGATCGGGTTCACCAGCGGCTTCTACCAGGTCACAGATTTCTGGGGTGGCACATGACGATCGAGGACGCCGACCAGCGCGTAACGCCGCGCGCGATGACGGACATCGATATCGCTGTCTCGGCGCACGACCTGATCGCCCAGCTGACGGCCAAACCCTGGGGACAGGTCGGCCCATCGGTGTATGAGACCGCACGACTCGTGACCGCAGCTTCATGGCTGACCGGGCACGACCGGCGGGTGCGGTACCTGCTGGACAACCAGCGGCCGGACGGTGGCTGGGGGCCTCCGGAGGCGTACGCGCTCGTCCCGACATTGAGCGCGACCGAGGCCCTGCTCCATACGCTTCGCCGCCGTGACGCTGGTGCACCAAGCGGTGCCAGCGAGGCGGAGTTGGCTGGCGCGGCCGATCGAGGGTTGCGGGCACTGTTCGGCTGGCTGCAGCACGGCGCGCTCTCCGTTCCGGACACCCCGGCGATCGACGTCATCGTGCCGGCCCTTGTCGCCTCCATCAACGAGCACCTTGACGAGGTCCGCGACGCGCCGATCAGGGGACTGGACGCGTGCTCGGGCGATCGCCGCCTTGGCCTGCCCCCGGGCATGAACGCGAGACGCCTCGCCGCGGTCCGGCAGCAGCTGGCGGCCGGGGCCCAACTGCCGGCAAAGCTGCGGCATTTCCTGGAGGTACTGGGGACCGGGGTGCAAGGCGCGCCCAGCATGCGCCCCGGATCGCCGGGCGCGGTCGGCGCCTCGCCGGCGGCCACCGCTGCGTGGCTCGGAGGTCCGGCAGCGGCGGAATCGGCAGGGCCGGCGAGGGAGTTCCTGGAAGACGTCGCCGGCTGGCACGACGGGCCGGTACCGTGCCCGGTCCCGATCACGGTGTTCGAGCGCGCCTGGGTGCTCAGTTCGCTGGCGCGCGCCGGTGTGCCGCTCACCGTGCCGCTGGCGTTGCTCGACGAGCTTTCCGCGACCGTGGAGCCGTCCGGCATCGCTGCCGGCGCTGGACTGCCCGCCGACGCAGACACCAGCTCGGTGACGCTGTACGCGCTCGGCAAGCTCGGCCGGCTGGTTGCTCCGGACAGCCTGTGGGCGTTCGAGACGGAGGCCGGCTTTTGCACCTGGCCGGGTGAGGACGGCTTCTCAGTCACCACCAATGCCCATGTACTGGATGCTTTCGGGCAGCACATGATCAATTGGGCCGATGCGTCACCGCGCCATCTCGCGGTGCTGGACAAGCTGTCGGCAACACTGCCGGGTGAGCAGCAGGCGGACGGATCGTGGCGCGACCGGTGGCACGCCTCGCCGTACTACGCGACGGTCTGCTGCGCGGTCGCGCTCGATCAGTTCGGCCGCGGGCCAGCGGCGGTCGAGGCGGTCGCCGCGGCCGTGGACTGGGTCCTGGCGACGCAGCGGCCCGACGGGTCGTGGGGCCGGTGGTCCGGCACCGCGGAGGAAACGGCGTACGCCATGCAGGTGCTGCTGACCACGGGCAATCCCGCACGCCGCGCGATCGGCGAGGCCGTGGGGCAGGGTTACGCGTTTCTCGCAGAGGCCTTCGACCGGCAGGCCGACCCCCCACTGTGGTACGGCAAGGAACTCTATCTGCCCACGGCGATCGTCCGCGCCGCGGTGCTCGCCGCGCTGTACTCGACCCAGCGCAAGATCAATCTCGGTGGCGTTTGGTAGTGCCCTGCGCCGGTAGCAACAAACAGCGGCTGACCAGCCAAGCTTGAGGGAGCCGTTTATCGCTGTTACGGTGCCCGATGTCTACAAGGTCGCAAGTTTGCAACATGATTAACTTTTTGTAAATTAGCCGATGACTTTCTTGCTTTCCGTGCCCGCGGTGGATGGTGTAATGCGTTCTCGCAGTACGAATTTGCGTGCGAAAATTACTGCGCTACTGGTTTCGCTGGCTGCCCTGTGGGCGTTCGCGGCCTGGGTGACCCTGCGAGAGGGTTTGAACCTGTTCTGGGTTCAGGCCCACAACAGTGGCATCTACCAGCCGAGCGAACCCCTGCTGAGAGACCTGCAGTCCGAGCGTCGGCTCTCCACGGCCTATCTCGGCGCCCCCGGCGACCAACAGCGCCAGGCCCTGGCCGCCGGACGGCAGCAGACCGAGCAGGCCGGCGCAGCGTTCAAGACCTCGGTGCAGAGCTGGCAGGCCAACCCATCGGGGGATGCGGAGCTGCAACGGGCAGTCGACAAGGTCATCGCCGGCCTGGACGGACTGGCCACTGTGCGAGCCTCGATCGACGCACGCACTATTGACCGTGCTGCGGCGTCGACCGCGTTCACCGAGCTGGTCGACTCCCTCTTCGAGGTCTACGACTCGCTGGGCGGCTTGGACGACAAGGACATCGCCGACGACGCAGCCGCACTGATCCAGCTCAACCGGACCTGGGAGCTGATCTCCCAAGAAGACGCCCTATTGACCGGCTCCATCGCCGCCGGCCGTATGACGGCCGACGATCACGCGCAATTCGTCAAAATCGTCGGCGCGCAACGGTTCCTCGCCAGCGATACCACGGCCAGACTCTCAAGCGCTGACCAGGCCCGGTACAGCCAGATGGTCAGCGGCAAGAACTTCACGGCGTTCCGCGCCGTGGAGGACCGCGTCATTGCCGACACACGGGCGGGCGTCAAGCCGCCGACGAGCAACGACGAATGGCGCGCCGTGGTCGACCCCGCCCTGGCTGACCTGCACGACGTCGTGGTGACCGGCGGTAAGGACATCGTGGCGCGCTCCACGCCAGTCGCGGTCTGGGTCCTCATCCGTCTGGTGCTCGCTGCCGGCCTCGGGCTCGCTACGGTCATCGCGTCGATCATCGTCTCAATCACCACCGCCCGCCGGATCGTGCGGCAGTTGGAGCGTCTGCGCGACGCGGCGCGGGGGCTCGCCGATGAGCGTCTGCCGAGCGTGGTGGACCGTCTCAGCCGCGGCGAGGTGGTCGACGTCAAGGCCGAGGCGCCGCCGCTGGAGTTCGGCGACGACGAGATCGGCCAAGTGGGTCATGCGTTCAACGCGGTGCAGGAGACCGCGATCCATGCCGCGGTCGAGCAGGCCGACCTGCGCCGCAGCGTCCGTGACGTCTTCCTGAGTATCGCCCGCCGGTCTCAGTCGCTGGTCCACCGCCAGCTCACCCTGCTCGACGGCATGGAGCGGCGGGAGGGCGACGCGGTCAAGCTCGACGAGCTGTTCCGCGTAGACCACCTCGCCACCCGTATGCGGCGCAACGCGGAGAACCTCATCGTGCTGGCCGGGTCGAGCCCGGGCCGCGTCTGGCGGCGCACAGTCCCGATGGTCGACATCGTCCGCGGCGCCATCGCGGAGGTCGAGGACTACGCGCGGGTCACGGTGTACCCGTTCGGACCGGTCGAGCTGGCCGGCCGGGCGGTCAGCGACGTGATCCACCTGCTCGCCGAACTGGTCGAGAACGCGCTGTCGTTCTCGCCGCCGCACACCGAGGTCCACATCAAGGGCCAGCTGGTCGGCGCCGGCTACGTGCTGGAGGTCGAGGACCGGGGCCTGGGCATCGCGCCCGACGAGCTCGCCGAGCTGAACCAGCGCATCGCCAGCCACCCCGAGTTCACCCTGAGCAGCGCCGCGCGGCTGGGGCTGTTCGTGGTGAGCCGGCTCGCCGAGCGGCACGGGATCCGGGTCCAGCTCAAGGAGTCGGCGTACGGCGGGACGACGGCCGTCGTGCTGATCCCGAAGCACCTGCTGGGCGAGGGCACCGTCGACGGCGAGGCCAGCGGCATCCCGGCGTCGAGCCCGCGCGCATCGGCGGCGGTCAGTGGTACGCACCAACTGGAGGGATCTGATGTTGCCTTCGTACCGCCAACGAGTGAACGCAGGTCGGTCGCTCTTGCCGAGCCGCCCCCAGTGCGCGGTCTGGACCTCGCCGCGGCGATGAGCGTGATGCCGATGCCGGAACCGCAGGAGCCGCCCGCCGCTAGGAACGGTGCCCAGCCGGGAGCCTCCGCCGACCCGGGGGGCACGTTCACCCAGGGTGGCCTGCCTGTTCGGATGCGCCAGGCAAACCTCGCGGCAGGGCTGCGGGACAGCGACCCCATCGCAGACGGGCCGGCGCCGGCGAAGGAGCCGCTGCGGTCGCCCGAGCAGGTGCTCAGCCGGATCTCCTCCTACCAACAGGGCAGCCGCCTGGGCCGCGCCGACGCGCCCCGCCACTCGGCCGGCGACATCGACCCACCTACACCCCTTCCGACCCGCGCTGCGTCTGACGGCAACGACGAACAGCCGACGACGTGAACAGACCGACGCGGACCGAACTCGCCCACCGCGGGCATGACACAAGGGGAAACCTGTGGTTCTGAAGACGGCGGCGAACGCCGACCTGACCTGGCTATTAGACGACTTCGTGACGCGGATCGACCACGCGGAGCACGCGATCGTGCTGTCGGTGGACGGCCTGCTCAAGGCATCATCGCAAGCGCTCGGCCAGGACGACGCGGAGCATCTGTGCGCGATCGCGGCGGGCATCCAGAGCCTGGCCCGGGCCGCGGGCAAGCGGTTCAACGGCGGGCCCCTGCAGCAGACGATCGTCGAGATGCAGGAGTCCTCACTGCTGGTCACGGCGGCGGGTGACGGCTCGTGCCTGGCGGTCCTCGCGGCGGCGAACGGCGACCTGGGCGTCATCGCCTACGAGATGGCGATGCTCGTCACCCGCGTCGGGAAGTACCTCGGCTCGCCACCGCGAACAGACGATCCGGCCGGAAAGGTGGGGTGACGCGTCACGATGAGCGCCCCCGAAGAACCAGTGGAGACGTGGGTCGACGACTACGCCGGCCCGGTCGTGCGCCCATATGCGATGACCCGTGGACGGACCCAACCGGTGCGGGGCACGTTTGACCGCATCGCTCTGGTCACGGCCATGGTAACCACGACGGCGCCCGAGGTCGGGCTGGAGCCCGAGCACCTGTCGATTATCAGGCTGTGCCAGCAGCCGACGTCGGTGTCCGAGCTGGCCGCCTATCTCGACCTGCCGCTCGGCACCATCCGCGTCATGCTCGGCGACCTGCTCGACCGATTCCTTGTCCAGGTTTCTGAGCCAGCCGGGACTCGTCCCGACATCGACATCATAGAGGCGGCGATCAATGGCCTACGGGCACTCTGACGGGGTACCCACTGCGATCAAGATCCTCATCGCGGGCGGGTTCGGCGTCGGCAAGACCACGATGGTCGGTGCGGTGAGCGAGACCGGCCCGCTCCGCACCGAGGAGGTCCTCACCGAGGCGAGCACCGGCGTTGACAGCCTCAGCGGCGTGGAGGCGAAGTCGACCACGACGGTGGCGCTGGACTTCGGTCGAATCACCATCAACGAGCAACTCGTGCTGTACGTGTTCGGCACGCCGGGCCAGGACCGGTTCTGGTTCATCTGGGACGAGCTCGCGCTGGGCGCGACGGGCGCGGTCGTGCTGGCCGACACCCGCCGGCTCGCCGACTGCTTCCCGTCGGTGGACTACTTCGAGCAGCGCGGCACACCCTTCGTCATCGCGGTGAACTGCTTCGAGGGCGCCCCTACCTACGAGCTGCACGAGATCAAGCAGGCGCTGAACCTCGAGACCGACGTGCCGATCATCCTCTGCGACGCCCGGCAGCGGCAATCAGGCAAAGACGTGCTGATCACACTGCTGCAGCACGCCGGCAGCACCCAGACCAGAGGAGCGGCAGTGCGCGCCAACGCGTGACGCACAACCAGCCTGAACGCCCAGCCACCCAGCGCCCACGCCACCTTCGCCGAGGGGCTGACCCTGCACCTGCCGACAAGTGCGTCCGTGCTGGTCGGCGGGTATTCCACCAGACGAGTGCGATCTTGGTTGTCGGGTCTCCCGCGGCCTGCTTGCTCTCGCCGTTGGTGACTGCGCGGCGGCACCAACTCACCGTGCTGCGCCGCCAGCTCGGCGGGCAGTGGATCCAGCTCGACGGCATGGCGGAGCGCTGCATCTGTCCAGATCAACCACAGTGACGGGGTTTGGAACCCTGCAGGCCGGGGCCGCGCTCAACACTCGCGGCGAGTGGGCCGCCCCTTGACGCGCCATCAGCGCGGGCGGCAAGATCGCAGACAGAAATGGAAAGAGCGTTTCAGCTAGTGGAACGAGGTCTGGCGATGGTCATGTTCGACATGCCGCTGAGCGAGCTGCGCGAGTACCGGCCCGACCGGGTCGAGCCGTCGGACTTCGACGAGTTCTGGGCGCGGACGCTCGCCGAGGCACGGCGGCACGACATCGCCGCCGAGTTCGCCGCCGCCGACTCGGGGCTGCGGACCGTCGATGTGTTCGACGTGCGCTTCGCCGGCTGGAACGGGGAGCGGGTCGCGGCATGGCTGCTGATGCCCCGGCACATCGACGGACCCGTCCCGGCCGTCGTCGAGTACGTCGGCTACGGCAGCGGGCGCAGCCTCGCCCACCAGCGGCTGTTCATGAGCGCGGCCGGCTTCGCCCACCTCGTCATGGACAGCCGCGGGCAGGGCTCGGCGTGGCGGCCCGGCGTCACGCCCGACCCCGACCCGGCACCGCAGACCGGGCAGTACCCCGGCTTCATGACCCGCGGCATCGACGACCCGGAGCGGTACTACTACCGGCGCATCATGACCGACGCCGCCCGCGCCGTCGAGGCCGTCCGCGCCCACCCTGGCGTCGACCGGCAGCGGGTCGCCGTCTACGGGCGCAGCCAGGGCGGCGGGCTCGCGCTGGCCGCCGGCGCACTCGTCCCCGACGTCGCCGCCATCGTCGCCGACGTGCCGTTCCTGTGCCACTATCGGCGGGCCACCGAGATCACCGACAAGACGCCGTACGCGGAGATCGCCCAGTACCTCAAGGCCCGCCGCACCGACCTCGAACGGGTCTTCGAGACGCTGAGCTACTTCGACGGCGTCAACTTCGCCGCGCGGGCCACGGCGCCCGGCCAGTTCGGGGTCGGGCTCATGGACGACGTCTGCCCGCCCTCGACCGTGTTCGCCGCGTACAACCACTACGCGGGGCCGAAAGACATCTGCGTGTGGCCGTACAACGGGCACGAGGGCGGCGAGGTCTTTCAGGAGTCCGACACGCTGACGTTCCTCAACGAGACGCTCGCGCCGCGCTGAGCGGACCGCTCGGCGCCGTAGAGCATTCGCGTGGTCAGCAGGCCGTCCGAACCCGTCACCGCCGGCGGACGGCCCTGCTCGACCGCCTCGAGCAGGTCGCCGAGCTGCGCGGCGTACGCACCGAGCCGGACCGGATCGCGCGGGTTCGTCGCGTCGAAGTCCGGCTGGCGGGTCACCGTGCTCCACGACCCGTCGCGGGCCAGGCGCAGGGCGCCGTACGCGTCGAACTCGATCATCCCCGTCTCGCCGACGACGAGGAACTGCAGGCCGCCGCCCAGTCCCGGCGGCGGGATGTCGTAGCTCATCCACACCTGGGCCATCGCGCCGCCGGTCAGGCCGTAGGTCACCATCGCGCTGCGCATCGGCGGCGGCTGGGACGAGAACTCCCCGAACAGCGCGAACACCACCTCCGCCTCGGCGCCGCTGAGCCAGCGCAGCAGGTCGCAGGCGTGCGCGCCCCAGGAGGCGTAGGCGGTCTGCTGCGCCGGGTCGAGCTTCCACGCGTCGCGCGTCTTGGCGGTGTCCCAGAAGCCGACCTCGGGGCCGAGTGCCCGCAGCATCGTCACGCGCCCGATCGCGCCCTCCTCGACGAGCCGCCGGGCGGTGGCGGGCACGTGCCGGAACCGCTGCTGCGACACCACCGCCAGCCGCACGCCGGCCTCGTCGCAGGCCGCCACCATCTCGGCGCACTCCCGCGGATCCTGCGCCATCGGCTTCTCGACCAGCACGTGCTTGCCCGCTCGGGCGGCGGCGACGACCTGGTCGCGGTGCGCGGCCGGCGGGCTGGCCACGACGACGACGTCGACCGCGGGATCCGCCAGCAGCTGCGGTACCGCGGGAAAGAGCCGGCACCCGAACTCGACCGCCACCTCCGGCGCCCGCGTCCCGCCCGCGACCCCGGCCAGCCGCGCGCCCGGCAGGCAGGTGGCGGCCACCGCCGACCAGGTGCGCCCCATGAACCCGGATCCGACGACCCCGACCCCGATGCTCATCGCACCAGCTCCTTCGTGACGCCGGCGAGGCCGGCCGCGCCGCACATGGCCATCGCGGTCTCCAACTCGTCGCGCAGCATCAGCAGTACCGCGCTGACCCCCGCCGGACCGTCCACGGCCAGGCCCCACAGGACGGGCCGGCCGATCAGCACCGCCCGTGCGCCCAGCGCCAGCGCCTTGAGCACGTCCGTGCCGCGGCGGAACCCGCCGTCGACGTAGACCTCGGCGCGGTCGCCGACGGCGGCGACCACCTCCGGCAGCGCCTCGATCGGCGGCACGGCGGTGTCCAGCTGCCGGCCGCCGTGGTCGGAGACGATGACGGCGGCCGCGCCGGCGGCGACCGCCAGGGTCGCGTCCGCGCCGGCGAGGACGCCCTTGGCGACCACCGGCAGCGACGTGCGCTCCGCCAGCCAGGACACGTAGGACCAGGTCGCGGAGCGGTCCAGCAGGCCGTCGAAGCGTTTGCGCATCGCGGCGCCGGTGACGTCCCACTCGGCGCGCGGGACGGCGGCGGCCGGGAAGTTCGGCGAGGGCGGGGTCGACCAGCGGTTGCGGATGTTGCGCTCCCGCTTCGCCATCACCTTGTGATCGACGGTGAGGCAGATGGCGCTGTACCCCGAGGTCTCCGCCCGCCGCAGCAGCTGCACGGCGAGGTCGCGGTCGCGCAGCAGGGGCAGGTGCATCCAGCGCGGTCCTGGGGCCGCGGCGGCGATCTCCTCGAGGGGGTACGTGGAGCCGGAGCTGACCACCATGACGGTGCCGGTGTCCGCGGCGCCGCGGGCGGTGGCCAGTTCCCCGTCGGGGTGCGCGATGCCGTGGTCGCCGGAGGGTGCGACGAGGATCGGGGCCGGCACCGGGTGGCCGAGCACCGTGGTGGACGGGTCGCAGGTCGTGATATCGGTCATGACGCGCGGCCGGAGCCGGATCGCGTCGAGCGCCCGGCGCGGCAGGCCCAGGCTCACCTCGGCGTCGGCGCCGCCGGCGATGTAGTCGTACGCGGCCGGGTCCAGCAGCTCCCGGGCGCGGGTCTCATAGTCATCGAGGTTGACCAGGTCGTTGACGGTGTTCGTCATGGGGTGCCTCCTGCGGCACGGCGACCGGCTGCCCGGTCGCGATCGACTGGTGGGCCGCGGCGGTCGTGTCGGCGGCGATCGCCGCGTCGTGCAGGGTGTAGTCCGGGGAGCCGCCGGCGGCCGTCTCGGCGGGCGCGGCCCCGATGGGCAGCAGGCGCATGCCGTCCGGGCCGTGGCGGCGCACGGCCGGGGCGGCGAGGTCGATCTCGGTGTGGGCGTGGGAGCCGATCAGGCGCGCCGTGATCGAGGACAGGCCGGGCGCGTCGGCCACCACGAGGGAGGCGACGACGCCGTGGGTCATCAGCAGCGAGGCGACGAGGCCGGTGGCGGTGCCCTCGGCGTACACCTCGATCGGCTCGCAGCCGGTGAGGGCGCGGGCCAGGTCGACGGCGTCGCCGAGGGTGCCGTTCAGGCACTCGACGTTCACGCTGCGCGGAAGGCCGAGGTGGCCCGCGTCGACCCACGCGCGGGCACGGCGGACGGGCGGGGCGAGGGCGGGCGTCACGTCGGCGCGGACGCGTCCGAGCGCGGCGGCGAGCGCCTCGGCGCGATCCGGCATCGGGTCAGGCATCCAGCGTCACCTCCATCGGGGCGCCGGCCTCCAGGGAGCGCTGGGCGGCCAGGGCGGTGGCGAGCGCGGCCCGGGACTGGTCGAGGGTGATGAGCGGCGCGGCGCGGCCGGCGAAGACGTCCGCGGTGTGGACGGCCTGGTGGTAGAGCGCGTCGGCGACCGAGGCGGGCGGGGGAGTGAAGGGCGTGCCGCCGAGGGCCGCGTCGGCGGCGGTGTGGTGAGTGAGGGTGCCGGTCTCGCCGGTGAGCGTCATACGGCGCAGCATCTCGCCGGGGCGGCGCAGGCCGTACGACAGCTCGGCGAGGGCCACGGCGCCGCCCGCGAAGCGGACCGTGACGTGGAAGCTGTCCGGCGTCGGCATGCCGGGCGCGTGGGTGCACCAGCCACGGGTGAAGACCCGCTCCGGCCGGGCGCCGAGCAGAGCGATGGCGAGGTCGAGCGGGTGCATGCCGTTGTGGACGAGGTGCCCGCCGGACGCAGCCGGGTCCAGCTGCCAGCTGTTCCAGCCGCCGGGCCAGACGTGGCCGACGTACCAGGCCAGGTGCAGCAGGCGCGGGGTGCCGACCTCGCCGGCGGCGGCCGCGGCGGCCAGGGTGCGCACGGCGGGCTGGAACCGGGTCGTCTGGCCGACCATCACCCGCACGCCGGCCGTGCGGGCCGCGGCGATGACGGCGTCGAAGGCGGCGAGGCGGCGCGCCGGGGGCTTCTCGATGACGACGTGCTTGCCGGCGGCGATGGCGGCCAGGGCCCGGGCGGGGTGGTCGCCGGTGCGGCCGCAGACGATGACGCCGGTGACCGCCGGGTCGGCGAGCGCGTCGCCGAGGTCGGTGCCGGCCCGGCAGCCGGGCGCGAGGGCGGCGATCCGCCGGGCCCGGCCGAGGTCGGTGCCGACGACGTGGGTGACCTCGACGCCGCCGATCCGGGCAAAGGCGGACACGTGGTCGGCGGCGATCGCGCCGGAGCCGAGGACGGCGACCCCGATCATCCCAGCACCGCCCGCGCGTAGACGGCATCGGACGGCCGACCGAGCACCGGCGGGCGGGCCGGGGCGACGCCGACGACCGGCGTGCCCGCGGCGACGACCGCGGAGCGCTGCAGCGTGGCCACGTGCCCCGCCTCGGGCGCGGCGACGACGGCGAGCTCGCGGCCGCGCGGGTCGAGCACGCTGCCGACCCGCTGGCCGCGCTCGACCCGGTCGAGGAGCGCGACCTCGGGCAGGAACAGGCCCGCGACCGGTGTGACGGTGAAGCTGTCGGTGTCGCCGTCACCGTGCAGCCACAGGCCCGGCCGGACGGGCGGGGCGTCGGCGGCGAGCATGCCGAGGTGTGCGAGGACGTTGCGTACGCCGCCGGTGTAGCCGTCCAGCCGGGCCCGGTCCAGCACGCCGCCGCTGGGCGACTCGACGTAGATCGCCGGGATGCCGAGCTCCCGCGCCAGGGTCAGGGTCCGGCCGGGGCCGAGGCTGCCGTGCGTCCACACGATGCCCGCGCCGAACGCGACGGCGAGCTCGACGCCCGTCGTCGCGGCCGGTCCGCCGTCGTCGAGGCCGCCGGCGAAGAACGGCATGTCGGTCGCCGGGGTCGAGGTGTGCAGGTCGACGAGCACGTCGCTGCCGCGGATGAGCCGGTCGCCGACGAGCGCGGCGAGCCGCTGCGTCGGGGTGCCGGCCGGGTCGCCGGGGAACGACCGGGCCAGGTTGCCGCCGTCCGCGGGCCCGGTGCGGCTGTCGGCCTCGAAGGCCGCCTCGTGCGTCACCGGCACCACCCGCAGCCGCCCGGCCCGCAGGTCCAGCGGGCCGGTGGTGAGCCGTCCGGCGCCGACGATCCCGCCGACCTCGTTGCCGTGCACGCCGCCGAGCACCAGCACCGACGGCCCGTCGCGGCCGCTGTCCAGCTCGTGGACGGTGACACCCGGACCGCCATCACCGGCCGTCAGTCGCTCGCTGCTCCATTGCGCGGTCATGGGGTCACCACCGCCTCCTCCTCGGCGAAGTGGCACGCCGAGGACGCCCCGGACGGGGTACGGATCTGCAGGAGCGGGCGCTGCGACGCGCAGCGGTCCTCGGCCTTCCAGCAGCGGGTGCGGAACGGGCAGCCGCTCGGCGGGTCGGCCGGGTTGGGCACGTCGCCGGTGAGCAGCCGGCGCCGGCCGGGGTCGCGCAGCCGCGGGTCCGGGACCGGCACGGCGGACAGCAGCGCCTGCGTGTACGGGTGGGACGGGCGGGTGAAGACCGTGTCGGCGTCGCCGTACTCGACGATGTGGCCGAGGTACATCACCGCGACGCGGTGCGCGAGGTGGCGCACCACCGCGAGGTCGTGGGCGATGAACAGGTACGCGACGCCGAGCTCGCGCTGCAGCCGGGCCAGCAGGTTGACGACCTGGGCCTGGATGGACACGTCGAGCGCGGAGACCGGCTCGTCGAGGATGAGCAGCTTCGGCTCCAGAGCGAGCGCGCGAGCGATGCCGACGCGCTGGCGCTGGCCGCCGGAGAACTCGTGCGGGTACCGCGTGATCGCCTCGGCCGGCAGCCCGACGAGGTCGAAGAGCTCCAGTACCCGGTGCCGGCGGCGGTTGCGGTCGCCGATGCCGTGGATGGCCAGCGGCTCCGCGACGATCTCGCCCACCGGCATCCGGGCCGGCAGCGACGCGTACGGGTCCTGGAACACGTACTGCAGGTCGCGCCGCACGGCCCGCAGCGCCCCGGTCCCGAGCCCTCCCAGGTCCCGCCCGTCGAACGTGACCCGCCCTGCGGTCGGGGCGTGGAAGCGCATGATCGTGCGGCCGACGGTCGACTTGCCGCAGCCGGACTCGCCGACCAGGGCCAGGGTCTGCCCGGCCTCGACGGCGAACGAGACACCGTTGACCGCGTGCACGGTGCCGCGCCGGCGCTGCAGCACGCCGCCGCGGATCGGGAAGTGCTTCACCAGGCCGTCCACGGACAGCAGGGGGGCGCTCACGCCTCCACCTCCACGGCCTCGTCGTGGAAATGGCACGCGACCTGATGACCGGGGCTGTGCTCGGGGCCGGTCTCGACGAGCTGCGGACGGGTGAGGCAGGCCTCGCGGCCGTGGCTGCGGGTGCAGCGGGGCCGGAAGGCGCACCCGTCCGGCAGCCGCTGCGGGTTCGGCGGCTGCCCGCCGATCGCCGGCAACTCCTCGACGCGGTGGTACAGCTTCGGCAGGCTCTGCAGCAGCGCCCGGGTGTACGGGTGGCGGCTGTCGTGGAAGGCGGCGTCGACGTCGGCGGTCTCCACGACGCGGCCGGCGTACATCACGATGACCCGCTGCGTCATCTCCGCGATGACCCCGAGATCGTGGGTGATCATCATGAGGGCGGCTCCCGTCTCCTGCTGCACGCGCCGGAGCAGGTCGAGGATCTGCGCCTGGATCGTGACGTCCAGGGCGGTGGTCGGCTCGTCGGCGATGATGAGCCGGGGCCGGTTGGCCATCGCGATGGCGATCATCGCCCGCTGCCGCATCCCGCCGGAGAACTCGTGGGGGTACTGCTTCGCCCGGTTCTTCGGGTTGGGGATGCCGACCTCGGCGAGCAGTTCGACCGCGCGCTCGGCCGCCGCCCGCCGCCCCATGCCCGGGTTGTGCTGGCGCAACCCCTCGCTGACCTGGGTGCCGACGGTCATCACCGGGTTGAGCGCGGTCATCGGGTCCTGGAAGACTAGGCCGATCTCCTTGCCGCGCACCTTCTGCAGCTCCCGATCGCGCATCGCGACGAGGTCCCGGCCGGCGAAGTGGGCGTGCCCGGCGACGACCCGGCCGGCCGAGGGCAGCAGGCCGAGCGCGGACATGACCGTGACGCTCTTGCCCGAGCCCGACTCGCCGACGATGCCGACCGTCTCGCCGGGATGGATGTCGAAGCTGACCCCGTTGACGGCGCGCACCACCCCGCCGTGGACGCGGAACTCGGTGACCAGGTCGGTCACCCGCAGCAGCGGCTCCCCGCTCATCGGCCTCTCCTGGGGTCGGCGGCGTCGCGCAGCCCGTCGCCGACGAAGTTGACGGCGAGCACGGTCAGGGCGATCGCGATGCCCGGCGGCAGCCACAGCCACGGCATCGTCTCGAGGATGGTCAGCGACTGGGCGTCGTTGAGCATGTTGCCCCAGCTCGCGGTCGGGGGCGGCACGCCCAGACCGAGGAAGGACACGGTGGCCTCCAGCAGGATCGCCTGGGCCACGGCGAGGGTGGCCACGACGGTGAGCGGCGCGATCACCACGGGCACCACGTGCCGGCGCAGGATGCGGGCCGGGCCGGCGCCGAGCCCGGCCACCGCGACGAGGGAGTCCTGCTCGCGCAGCGACAGGGTCAGACCGCGCACGATCCGGAACGGCGTCGGCCAGCCGAACAGACCGATGGACAGGACGAGCATCGGCAGGCTCGGGCCGACGAACGCGGCCACCACGATGATGACGATGAGGCTGGGGAAGGCGAGCACGACGTCGGCGAAGCGGCTGAGGATGCCGTCGACCCAGCGGCCGAAGTAGCCGGCGACCGCGCCGAGCGTGAGCCCGATGATCGTCGCGACCAGCGCCGAGCTGAGCCCGACGAGCAGCGAGATCCGGCCGCCGACGAGCAGCCGGGCGAGCACGTCGCGGCCGGCGGAGTCGGTGCCGAGCGGGTGGCCGTCGCCGGGCGGCCGGCGGATCGCGGTCGGCACGACCTGGTTGGGGTCGGTGCCGAGGAACCAGGGCAGGACGATCGCGGCGAAGGCGAACAGGACGAGCATGACCAGCCCGGCCACGGCGAGGCGGTGCCGGAAGAACCGGCGGGCGGCGAGCCGTCCCGGGGAGACAGTCCCGGCGGCCGCGGGCGCGGCGGCCGGGAGGGCCGGCGGGATGTCGGTGGTAGCCATCGGTACGGGCCTCCTACAGCCGAATCCGGGGGTCGATGAGCGCGTACGCCAGGTCGGCGAGCAGGTTGCACAGCAGCACGAGGATCGCGACCGCCATCACGAACCCGAGCAGCACCGGGTAGTCGCGGGCGAGGACGGCGTCCAGGGCCATGCGGCCCATGCCCGGCCAGGCGAAGATCTGCTCCACGACCACGGCGCCGGCGAACAGTGTCGGGATCTGGATGGCCACCACCGTGACGAGCGGGATCAGCGCGTTGTGCAGCGCGTGCCGGCCGATCACCCGGCGCGGGGACAGCCCCTTGGACCGGGCCGTGGTCAGGTAGTCCTGGCCGAGGACCTCCAGCATGCCGGCCCGGGCGTAGCGCACGTAGGGCCCGGCGAGCGCGAAGCCGAGGATCGACGCCGGCAGCACCAGGTGGTGCAGGGAGTCGACGAACCCGCCGCCGCCGATCGAGTTCATCCCGCTGGTGGGGAACCACTGCAGCTTGAGGCCGAAGATGTAGATGCCCAGCAGCGCGGCGAAGAAGCTCGGCACCGAGATGGCCAGCAGGCTCACGACGGTGGTGCCGTAGTCGACGGCGCTGTTGCGCCGCAGGGCCGCCACGACGCCCATCGGGATGCCGACGAGCAGCGAGATCAGCAGCGCGGTGCCCATGAGGGAGACCGTCGGGCCGAGCCGCTCCGCCATGACCTCGGTGACCGGCTGGCCGCTGCTGAAGGAGAAGCCGAGGTTGCCGTGCAGCAGCTCGGCGACCCAGTGGGCGTACTGCACCGGCGGCGAGGAGTCCAGGCCGAGCTGATGGCGCCGCAGCGCGATCGCCGCGTCCCGGTCGCCGGAGAACGACATCGGATCGATCATCATTTCGGCCGGATCGCCCGGCATGAGCTGCAGCAGGACGAACAGCAGCACGCTGATGCCGATCAGCACCACCGTGGACACCAGCAGGCGCCGGACGACGAAGGCGACCAACTACTCACTCTCCTTGCGAACGGGGCCGGTGCCGCCGCGCGATTCCGGCGCGGCGGCACCGCTGTGTGCATCGGGGACCGGGTCAGCTCACCGACCAGTCCGCGGCGTTCCAGAACGCGTCCACCACCGAGGGGTTGAGCTTGAAACCCTTGAGCCGGTCGCTGGTGGCCGCGATCGTGTTCGGCACGTACATCGCGAGGATCGGCACCTGCTCGTTGACGATCTTCTGGGCGTCGGCGTAGATCTGCTGCCGCTGGCTCTGGTCCCGGGTCGCGATGCCCTTCGCCAGCAGTTCGTCGAGCTGCTTGTTGCAGTAGGCGGAGATGTTGGTGCCGCCGACCGCGGCGCACGACAGCCGGGCGTTCATCGACGCCGGGTCGATGGTGAACAGCCCGTACGCCGAGATGAGCAGGTCGAAGTCGCGCTTGCCGATCGCCTTGGACAGGTCCGCCGCCTGGTAGTTCTGCACCTTGGCGTTGATCCCGACCTCTTTGAGCTGCGCGGCGATGATGGTGGCGGCCGTGTCGCGGTCGCGCTGGCCGGGCGTGAGCTCGATGCGCACCTCGGTCCCGGCGTTCCAGCCGGCCTGGGCCAGCAACTGCTTGGCCTTCGCCGGGTCGTAGCCGTAGTGGGTCAGGCCGCTCGGCACCGCCCACGCCGGTCCGTGCACGAGCGTGTCGACCACCTTGCCCTCGCCGTTGAGGACCTGCTTGACCAGTGAGTCACGGTCGATCGCGTACATGATCGCCTGGCGGACCAGCGGGTTCGCGAGCTTGCCGGAGTCGTGCGCGGTGTGCAGGGCGAAGATGCCCGGGCCCTCGGCGCGCTGTACCTTGACGCCCTTGAGACCCTCGATCCGCTTCGCGTCCGGGGCAGCGACCTGGGCGTAGTCGAGCTTGCCGGTCTGCAGCTGGGCCATCGCCGCGTCGGTGGTGAGGTACTGCGCGAAGACGCGGTCCAGGCCGAGCTTCTTGCGGTACTGCGGATTGGCCTTGAACTCGACCTGGTCCGCCGTGACCCACCGGGAGAAGACGTAGGGGCCGAGGCCGACCGTCGGGTTGCGGAAGAACGGGTTGTCGGTCAGCCCTTCGAGCGGGAACTTGCTGACGATGTGCTCCGGCAGGATGAACATGATCGGCTGCACGAGCTCGTCGAGGAACGCGACGTTGGGCTGGTCGAGCTTGATGACGAAGGTGTTGTCGTCCGGCGCCTGGAAGCCGGCCACGCTGGTCGCGGCGCCGGACTTGAGCGCCGCGGCGCCGTTGACCGGGGCGAACTTGCCGGCGTAGCCGCTGCCGCTCTTGGGGTTGGCGTAGAGGTTGTACGTGAACACGACGTCACGGGCGGTGAACGGCGTCCCGTCGCTCCACTTGGCGCCCTTGACGAGGTGGAACGTCCAGGTCTTGCCGTCCTCGCTCACCTCCCACTTCTCGGCCAGCCGCGGGCCGTAGGTGTTGTCCGCGGCGGCCGAGACGAGCGAGTCCCAGTGCAGTTGCTCCATCAGGTGGTCCGGCCCGATCGAGGCCAGCAGCGGGTTGAAGCCGCGCGGGGCCTGGTAGAGCTGGACGGTCGCGTCGCGGCTGCCGCCGGTGCTGCCGCCGCTGCCGCCGCCGGAGCAGCCGGCGAGGGCCAGGGCGAGCACGGCCAGGCCGGCGAGTAAGACCCGGGTGTGTCGTCGCATGATCATGAGCCTTCCAGGGGTCAGTATCAGCCACAAGAACAGGAAATTCACAGGTCACGGCGGCGCGGGGCGGCTTGGATCGGATTCAGAGCCGATCGGCTCCGAACCGGATCGGCTAGAGCAGCCGCAGCTTGTTCCACGCGACGAAGCGCCCGTGTTGCGGTGCGAAGCTGTAGAAGGTGACCAGGACGTCGCCGCCCTGCAGGTTCGCCATGGCGGGGTAGCCGCACTGGTACTCGGCGGTGTACCGGTACCCGTGCGGGTCGGCCAGCGGGAGCGGGCCGGAGAACGACCGGCCCCCGTCGTGGCTGCGGCGGACCTCGACGCCGGGGGCGTCGGGGCCGCCTTCGGGCGCGCACCGGCGGGTCGCGAGCAGCAGGCTGCCGTCCTCCGCCCGGTGCAGCAGTGGGGACATGCCGGTGAAGCCCATCGGCTCGTATGGGCTCCACGTCTGCCCGGCGTCGGCCGACTCGGCGCGGAAGAGCCGCATCGTCGTGTCGCCGCCGATGCCCTGCTGTCGCAGGACGGCCAGGAGGTGCCCGTCGTGAACCTCGAGCACCGTGGTCTCGGTGAACCCGTCGATCGGGCTGTGCGGGCGGAACGCCGGGTCGCTGGTGACCGAGGGATCCGGGTCGCCGTCGGCGCTCAGGCCGTTGACCTCCGGGGAGGCGTACGGCCCGGCGAGCCGGGCGTCCGGGTCGAACGCGATCGTCGGGCCGACCGTCCACGTCAGCCCGCCGTCGGTGGAGACCAGCACCGCCGAGCGCCACCGCTCTCCGCTCGCGCGCTGGCCCCAGACCGGCCACAACAGGCGGCCGTCGGCCAGCTCGACGATCTCGCCGTAGACGGCGGGGCTGTAGAAGTCGAGGTCGAGGCGCTCGCCGCCGGTCCACGTGCGGCCGCCGTCGGCCGAGCGCAGCAGGTGGGCGGAGATGACCCGGCCGCCGACGCCCTGGCCCGGGGTCCACTTCACGCCGTTGTACGGCAGCAGCAGCGTCCCGTCGCGCAGCGTGGTGAGGGCGACCGCGTTGAGCACCGCGTCCTGCCCCTCGCCCGGGGTCGCCACGATCTGCGGCGCGGACCAGGTGCGGCCCTCGTCGCCGGAGCGCACCACGCCGACGGTGCCGCCGGGCCAGCCGTCCGGGACGGTGGAGAACGACGCCACCAGTTCGCCGCCCACGCGGGTGAGCCCGGGGAACATCGCGGGGACGGCGTCGACGACCACGCCCGCTTCGGTGATCTCGAAGGCGGCGTCCGTGCTGGTGTGGTACTGCGTCACCCGAACCTCCAGCGTTTCATCTAGTGAATCGCGCGTTCTATTTCTCGGGAATGTAGACGGTGGAACTGCCCCGGTCAAGAATCAGAGACCTGGTGTATGTCCCCGAAACGTTGGCGGTATGGCCGTTTCATTTCAGTGACGGCAGGTCCTGCCAGGCCCCGGCCGCGGCCGCGCTGCGGACCGCCTCGGACACGGCGAGCGCGGCGACCCCGTCGTCGAGGGTCACCAGCGGCTCGGACTCGCCGCGGGCGACGGCGACCAGGTGCGCGGCCTGCCGGGCCAGTGCCTCGGCCGGCGGCTCGGGCAGCTCGTGCCGGACCGCCCGGTCGCGGCCCTGCGCGCGGGCGCGGACCTCGAGCGTGCCCCGGCCGAAGTCCGCCAGCAGCGTGCCGCCGGTGCCGAGGACCTGCACGGTGCGGGTGCCTATCGGCTCCAGGTAGTCGAGATGGAACGTGGCGCGCAGGCCCGAGGCGAACTCCAGCAGGCCGTCGACGCAGTTGGGGCTCTCCACGTGCGGCACGGACGTGACGGTCCGCGCCGCCGCGAACGCCCGGGCGATCGGGCCGAAGTACCAGCGCAGGTAGTCCCACTCGTGGGAGTAGTCGCGGTACAGGCGGTCCGGTTCCTTCGACGCGAAGCGGGACACGGCCGCCTCGATGGTGCCGTAGGCGCCGAGCATGACGTGCACGGCCACCGGTTCGCCGATCTCGCCGCCGGCCAGCACGGCCCGGGTGCGTTGCACGACGAGCCGGTGCCGCAGCACGTACCCCACCAGCGCCGGCGTCCCCGTCGCGGCGATGCCGGCGGCCGCCGTCCGCGCCTCGTCCAGGGTCGCCGCGACCGGCTTCTCCACCAGCAGCGGCAGGCGCCGGTCGGCCGCGGCCCGCATCTGCGCCGGGTGGACATGGTCCGGGCCGGCGATCACAAGCGCGTCCGGCCCCGCCTCCAGCAGTTCGCCGAACTCGCCGGTCGTCCGGCCGACGGCCGGGTGCGCGGCCGCCGCGGCCCGCCGCCCCGGGTCGGGGTCGAACGCGACCAGCCGGACCTCCGGCACCTTGGCGAACGCGGTGATGTGCTGCAGCCCGATGGACCCGAGCCCGCTCACGCCGACCAGCATCGTCTTGTCCTCATCAGTAGCTCGTCCATCCGCCGTCGACGACCAGCCCTGTCCCGGTCACGAAGGACGCCTCAGGGGTGCACAGCCAGGCGACGGCGGCGGCGATGTCGGCCGGAACGCCTCGCCGGCCCAGCGGGGTGGCCCGGTCGAAGGGGCCGGTGCCGGGCGCGGGGCCGTCGGGGCGGACCTGGATGTCGCCGGGCGCGACGTGGACGGCCCGGATGCCGTGCCCGGCCAGTTCGAAGCCGAGGGCCCGGGTCAGCCCGGCCAGCCCGGCCTTGGCCGCGACGTATGCGGAGGCGTCGGCCTGCGCGGCGTAGGCGGCGACGCTGGTGACGTTGACGATGACCGAGCCGGGCGGCATGTACGGCAGCGCGTCGCGGGCCAGCCGGAAGGGCGCCTTGAGGTTGACGTCGACGACGGCGTCGAGGCGGGCGTCGTCGTACTCGCCGAACGGGGCCGCGGCCGACGGCCCGGTGACGCCGGCGTTGTTCACGAGGATGTCGATCCGGCCGCGGTGGCGCACGGCGGCGTCGACGAGCGCCCGGCACCCGGCCGCGGTGGCCAGGTCCGCCCCGGCCGCGACGATCGTGCGCCCCGGGCCGGCCAGCCGGGCGGCGGCGGCCTCGCCCTCGTCGGCACTCAACGCGCCGAGGACGACGTCGGCGCCGTCGTCGGCGAGCCGCCGCACGATCCCGGCCCCGATCCCGGTCGCGCCGCCGGTCACCACGGCGACCTTGTCCTCCAAGGGGCGCTGCGCGGTCATGGCAGCAGCCCAGGGGGCAGCGCACCCCGGTCGAGGTGTTCGACCGCGGTCCGCAGGTGCGTGTGGGCGTCCCTCAGTACCGGCGCGCCGTGCCCGGGCAGCAGGACGTCCGGCTGCAGCGCCGCAACGGCCCGCAGGCTCTGGCCCAGCGCCGGCAGGTCGGTGTCGGGCGTGGCGAGGACCGCGACCCGGCCGCGGGCGAACACCAGATCGCCGCTGAACAGGGCGTGCGACCCGGCGTCGCGGAGGCTGAAGCAGCAGTGGCCGGCGGCGTGGCCGGGCGTCGGGTGGATCCCGAGCGTGAGCGCGCCGACGGCCAGTTCGTCCGCTTCGAGCGGATGCACCGGCACCGGCTCCGGGCGCAGCCCCGGCGGGTAGACCCCGGCCCGCCGCGCTGTGCGCAGTCCCGAGGCGTCCTCGTCGCCGGCCGCGACGATCGCCGCGGCCGGCGGCAGCGCCATGACGGTGGCGCCGAGCAGCCGGGCGAGATCGGCGGCGCCGCCGGCGTGGTCGGCGTGCGCGTGGGTGAGCAGGATCCGTGACACCGGGCGGGCGCCGAGACAGACCCGCACGTTCGCGGCGATCCGGTCCGCGGCCAGGCCGCAGCCGGCGTCGACGAGCACGGCGTCGGTGCCGCCGTCGACGAGGTACACGTGCGAGTCGTGCGCGTCGGTGAGCCCGAAGCCGAGCGTGCCGCTGCCGACCAGGGTGACCCGCGGCGTGAGCCGGACCGGGGCCGGCCAGGGACCTGTCACTGCCGGCCCTCGCGCAGGACGTTGCGGACGTGGCGGCGGGCCTCCTCGCCGGGCGAGGTGAACGGCTCGCTCATCGTCGCGGTCTCGATCACGCCGAGCTCGACCAGGGCCGCCTTGAGCGCGCCGATCGCGCCGGCGGTGAAGGAGCCGTCGCCGTGCGGGCCCTCGTAGATGCGGTGCAGGTGGGTCAGCCGGTCCTGCACGTCCCGGGCCGCGGGCCAGTCGCCGGCGTCCGCGGCGTCGGCCAGGGCCCGGTGCAGTGAGGTGAAGACGTTGGACAAACCGGGCACGGCGCCGGTGAAGCCGATCTGCAGGGCGGCGTCGATGCAGGTCTCGGAGCCCGTCAGCAGGCGCACCGCGGGCGATCGCCCGGTGGTCAGGACGGCGGCGCGGTGGCCGCCGAGGTCGCCGGAGCTGTCCTTGACGCCGGCCAGCACGCCCTTGGCGACCAGCTCGGCGAGCAGGGCGGCGCCGACCGGGCTCGGGACGCGCGACGGGACGTGGTAGGCGATCGTGGGCAGACCACCGGCCTCGGCGACGGCCGCGAAGTGCCGGGCGAGCTCCGTCTGAGAGAGTGGAAACATCGACGGCGGTGGCACGAGCAGGCTGCGCGCGCCGGCGGCGGCGAAGCGGGCGGCGAGTTGGGCGGCCTGGCGGGTGTTGAGCGCCGCGACGCCGGCCATGACCTCGCGGTCGGTGGCCTCGGCGGCGGTGGCCACGACGGCCTCCTGCTCGTCGGGGAGCAGGTGCCCGCCCTCGCCGGTGGAGCCCAGCACCAGCACGCCGTCGGCCCCTTCGGTCACGACGTGCCGGACGAGGCGCGACAGCGACGGCCGGTCGACCGTGCCCTGGTCGGTGAGGGGGGTGATCAGCGGCGGGACGACCTCTGTCACATCGGGCTCCCTTGTATCGGCTGAGTGGGCCGTCCCGCGGGTGACCGCGAGTCGGTATGCTCGCAGAGATAGAAATGAAACTCTCGTTTTAGCACGTGGTATACCTTCTAGTCGTCCGCGTGGATCATGTCAATCCTCGTAACAGGGTTGGAACACACTGGGCAGCGCGGCGACAGCGGACTGTCGAACGGAGGCCAGGAACGATGCGAGAAGACGACGCCGCAGGTCAGGGCGGCGCAGCGGGGTACAACATCCGCGCCGTGGACCGGGTGTGCGACGTGCTGGATGCCCTGCAGCAACACCCCGCGACCGGGCTGTCGCTCGCCGCGATCGCCGAGACGGTGTCGCTGCCGAAGAGCTCCGCACTGCGGTACCTCTCGGCACTGGAGGCCCGCAGCTACGTGGAGCGCGACGCCGAGGACGGCTCGTACCGGCTGGGCCTGGCGTTCCGGCCGCAGCGCTTCGACTACCGCGCGGCCCTGCGCGACGCGGTGCTGCCGCACCTGGTCAAGCTGCGCGACCGGTTCGAGGAGACGATGAACTTCGCCGTGCTCGACGGCATCGAGGTCGTGCACGTCGAGGTGGTCGAGAGCGAGCGGCGGGTGCGGCTGGCGGCCAGCCGCGGCGAGCGGGCGTGCCTGCACTCGACCGCGACCGGCAAGGTCATGGCCGGCCAGATCCCCGAGAGCCGGCTGCGCACCATCCTCGAGCAGGCCGGGATGCCCCAGTTCACCGCCGACACCATCACCACCGTGGACGGGTTCCTGGGCGAGGTCAAGCTCACCGTGGAGCGGGGCTGGGGCATCGACGACTGCGAGAACCAGCCCGACGGGCGGTGCGTGGCCGTGCCCGTCGACGGCCTCGCGGTCCCGGCGGCGCTGAGCCTGTCCGCGCCGGCGTCGCGGTTCGCCTCGGAGGACGCCCAGCGGGTCGCGCACCTGCTCAAGAAGCACATGGGACCGCTGGTGGACGCGGCCCAGGACGTGCCGCACTGACCGCCCCGCGGGTTCCGTTGTGATCATTCATCGCCGCGCGGGGGTTGACGACTCCCGCACCGCGATGATTAGGGTGTCGAAACGGAACATCAATTGCAGCTAGTGAAACGGTGGTCTTCGTGCGGTATCCAACCCCCGTGACAAGTCCTGCCATCGGTCCGGCGGCCGGCCCCTACAGCCCCGCCGTGCGCGTGGGCGACCTGCTGTTCGTCTCCGGGCAGGGCCCGTTCCGCCCCGACGGCAGCCAGGCCGGCCCCGCCTTCCGCGACCAGGCCGAGACCGTCTTCGACAACATCGCCGCCCTCGCCGCCGAGGCGGGCACCTCGCTGGCCCACGCCGTCCGGATCGGCTGCTACCTGAGCACGCTGGACCACTTCGCCGAGTGGAACGCGGCCTGCCAGCGGCGCCTCAGCGCGCCGCACCCGGCCCGCACCACCGTCCCGGTCGCGCTGCCCGGCTTCGACATCGAGGTCGACGCCGTGCTGTGGATCCCGCCCGCGGACGAGGACACCACCCGATGACCGCCGACCAGGTCGTCCGCTCCGGCGCCGCCGCCGCCCTCGCCGCTCGGGCCGCCGCGGTGCTCCCCGGCGGCGTGAGCTCCAACGTGCGGCTCGCCACCGCCCGGACCTTCTTCGCCCGGGGCAGCGGCCCGCGCCTGTGGGACGTCGACGGCAACGAATACATCGACTACCTGCTCGGCCAGGGCCCCGCGTTCCTCGGCCACGCCCACCCACAGGTCAACGGCGCGGTCACCACCGCCGTCGGGCGAGGGATGGTCTTCGGCGCCCAGCACGCCCTGGAGGTCGAGGCGATCGAGAAGCTGCTCGCCGCGGTCGGCTGGGCCGACATGGCCCGCCTCGGCGTCTCCGGCACCGAGGCCGTGCACGCCGCACTGCGCCTGGCCCGCGCCGCGACCGGGCGGCGGAAGGTGATCGGGTTCGCCGGGCAGTACCACGGCTGGCTCGACACCGTCCTCATGGCCCACGGCCCGGACGGGCACCGCCCCGGCTCCGCCGGACAGCCGCCGCAGTACATCGCCGACTGGGTCGTCGCCCCGTTCAACGACGCCGACGCCGTCCAGCGGTCCTTCGAGGAGCACCCGGGCGAGATCGCCGCGGTCATCCTCGAACCGATGATGTGCAACAGCGGGGCGATCGCGCCGCGCCCCGGGTTCCTGGCCCGCCTGCGCGAGCTGTGCACCGCCCACGGCGCCGTGCTCATCTTCGACGAGGTCGTCACCGGCTTCCGGCTCGCCTTCGGCGGCGCCGCCCAGCGCTTCGGCGTCACCCCCGACCTCGCCATCTACGGCAAGGCCGTCGCCGGCGGCTGGCCCGTCGCGGCCATCGCCGGGCGCCGCGAGCTGCTGGAGCTGTTCGGCACCGGGAAGGTCAACCACTCCGGCACCTTCAACGCCTCGGTCATGGCCGCCGCCGCGGTCTCGGCGACGATGGACGTGCTGCGGGAGACCCAGCCGTACCTCTCCGTCGAGGAGCACGGCACCGAGCTCATGACCGGCCTGCGCGGCATCGGCGAGCGCTACGGCGTGCCGCTGCACGTCCAGGGCCTGCCGGCCGCGTTCCACGTTTCGTTCCGCGCGGAGGGCGCCCCGCCGACCGACATCGTCGACCACGCCTCGCTGCAGTCGCTGGACCTCGCGCGGTACACCCGGGTCAGCCGCACCCTCGCCGCGCACGGCATCTGGGTCGCCGGGCGGGGGATCTGGTACGTCTCGGCCGCCCACGGCCCGGCCGAGCTCACCGACACCCTGGACCGCTTCGACCGCGCCCTCGCCGCGCACGTCGCGGAGTCGCGGCCATGACGCTGCCCCGGGTCGCGGTGCTGGGACTGTGGCACGAGACGAACACGTACGGTCCCAACCCGGCCGACCTCGCCGCGTTCGAGGCGTTCGAGCTGGTCGCCGGCGACGACGTCCGCCGCCACCACGATGGCGACCGGTCGGTCATCAGCGGGTTCCTGGCCGCGCCCGGACTCGACGCGGTGCCGGTCTTCTCGGCCGGCGCCTGGCCGTCCGGTCCGGCTCCCGCCGAGACCCTGGCCACCCTGCTCGACCGCCTCACCACGGCGCTGACGGCCGCCGCCCCGTTCGACGGGGTGCTGCTCAACCTGCACGGGGCGATGGTCGCGGCCGGGACACCGGACGTCGAGGCCGTACTGCTGCGGCAGCTCCGCGCGATCGTCGGCGGCGTGCCGATCGCCGCGGTGCTCGACCTGCACGCGAACCCGTCGCCGGCGTTCGTGGGCGCCTGCGACATCGTGCTCGCCTACGACACGTACCCGCACGTCGACATGTTCGAGCGCGGGCACGAGGCGGCCACCCTGCTGGCGGAGGTGATCGGCGGGCGTCCGCTGACCACCGTGCTGGCCAGGGTGCCGCTGCTGACCTGTCCCCTCGCGCAGTCCACCGACGCCGAGCCGATGCGGGGGCTGATCGAGCGGGCGCGGGCCCTGGCCGCCCAGGCCGGGCTGGCCCGGGTCTCGCTCACGCCCGGCTTCGCGTACAGCGACGTCGATCGGGCCGGCATCGGTGTGCTCGTCGTCGCCGGGGCGGATCAGGCCGATGCCGCCCGCCGGGTCGCCAACGAGATCGCCGGCGACATCGAGGCACACGCGGAGGAATTCTCCCTGCAGCGGCCCGGCGTGGACGCCGCGGTGCGGGAAGCCCTGGCCGCCGGTGTCCGGCCGGTCGTGCTCGCCGACGTCGCCGACAACATCGGGGGCGGCAGCCCCGGGGACGGGACCGCGCTGCTGGCGGCCCTGATCGCCGCTGACGCCCCCGATGCCGTCGTCGTGATCGCCGACGCCGAGGTCGCCCGGCAGGCGGCGTCGCTCGGTACCGGAGCGAGCATCCTCGCCACGGTCGGGGCAAAGGCGGACGCCCGGCACGGTACACCCGTGCAAATGCAAGCCGAGATCCTCGCCGTGACCGACGGCGGCTACACGACCTCGGGGTCGTGGATGACCGGGCAGTCGTTCAGCATGGGCACGACCGCGGTGCTGCGGCAGCGGGGCGTGCGGGTCGTCGTCACCGAGCGCGCGACCCCGCCGTTCCATCGGGAACATCTGACGTCCGTCGGCATCGACCCCGCCTCGGTCGCCGTCATCGTCGCCAAGGGCGCGGTCGCCTGGCGGTCGGCGTTTCCCGACGTGGCCCTCGCCATCGAGGTCGCCACGCCCGGGGTGTGCCCGGTCGACGTCGCGTCGCTGCCGCGATCCACCACCCCGTCGCGGGTGGTGGCCTGATGGTGAGCCTGGGCGAGGGTGACACGCCGCTGCTCGACGTCACCGATGTCCTCGATGTCCCCGGCCTGTCCGGCATCACCGTGCACGTCAAGTGCGAGCATCTCAACCCGACCGGGTCGTTCAAGGACCGGGTGGCGGCGGTGGCCGTCTCGCTGGTCCGGGAGCGGTCGCTGCGCGGCATCGTCGGCACGTCCTCGGGCAACGGCGGGGCGGCCGTCGCCGCCTACGGGGCTCGGGCCGGGGTCCGGGTGATCCTGCTCGCCCTGGCCACCACGCCGCCGGAGAAGCTGGTGCAGATCCGCGCGGCCGGGGCGGAGGTCTATCTCGTCGACGGCCTCGGGCACGACCCGCGGACCACGCTCGCGTTGGCGTCCGAGGTGCGTGACGTCGCCGCGCGGCAGGGGTACCTGGCGTTCCTGACCGGGGGCCGGTACGCGCCGGAGATCATGATGGGGGCTCGGACGATCGCGTACGAGCTGGCCTCGCAGGCCTCGCTCACCCATGTGTATGCGCCCATCGGCGGGGGCGGGCTGTATGCCTCGCTGTGGCGCGGGTACCGCGACCTCGGCGGCGTCGTGCCCCGGCTCGTGGCCGTCCAGCCCAGCGGCTGTCCGACCGTCCGCGACGCGCTCGCCGGCGGGCCGGGCGTCCTGACCTCGCCGAGCACCACCGGCATCTCCGGCCTGCAGGTGGCCACGCTGTTCGACGACGACGTTCCCGCGGCCGTCGCCGGGTCCGGCGGTCACCTCACCGAGGTCACCGACGCGGAGGTCGCTGCCGCGCACGCCCGGATGGTGCGGGCCGGCATCTTCGTCGAGCCGGCCGGGGCCACCGCCCTCGCCGGGCTGCTCGCCGACGCCTCGTCCGGCCGGTTGCCGGCCGGGTCGCGGGCCGTGCTCATCGCCACCGGCGCCGGGTGGAAGGACGCCGGCGCCCTGCACGCCCTGACCGAACCCGGACCGCCGCCACGGTGGACCGCCGGCCTCGCGGAGCTGCTCGCATGACCGTCTTCGACGCGTTCTCGCTCACCGGCCGGACGGCGATCGTCACCGGCGGCACCGGCCTGTACGGCACGCCGATCGCCCGTATCCTGGCCGAGGCGGGCGCCCACGTGGTCATCACGTCCCGCTCCACCTCCCGCGCCGAGGCCGCGGCTTCGGCGCTGCGCGCGTCCGGCCTCGCGGCGTCGGGCGTTGCGCTGGATCTGTCCGATCCGGCGTCGATCGCGGGGCTGTGCGCCCGCCTGGACTCCAGCGTCGACATCCTGGTCAACAACGCCGTGCACCGCCAGGGCGGCGACCTGTTCACGACATCGGCGGCTGACTGGGACGCGACGTCGGCGGCCAACTCCCGCGGCCTGTTCCTGGTGACCCAGACGGTCGCGGCGGCGATGATCGAGCGCGGCACCGGCGGCGCGATCCTGAACATCGGCTCGATCTACGGCATCACGGGCCCCGACTTCGGCCTGTACACCGGGACCTCCATGACGATGCCGCTGTTCTACGCGTACGACAAGGCGGGCATGATCGGCCTGACCCGCCACATGGCCGTCCAGCTGGGCCCGCACGGCATCCGGGTCAACTGCCTGGCCCCGGGCGGCCTGGCCGATGGCACCCAGCCGGCGTCGTTCGTGGAGCGCTACTGCGCCCGCACACCGTTGGGCCGCCTGGCCACCGAGGCCGACGTGACGGGCGCCCTGCTGCTGCTGGTCTCGGACGCGGGCGCCTACATCACGGGTGTGACCCTCCCCGTCGACGGTGGCTTCACTGCCCACTGACGAAGGACGGCGCGCGGCAGGGACGGGCGTCGGCGGTCCGAGAGCTTCACCGTTCAAGCCTGCCTGACCAGGGCAACGCTCAATGCAACGGACTCGACTGTGGGGTCCGACGCCCGCTGCCAGCGCGTGCTACGCAAGGCGCGCATCAGCGACGCCCGGGCGCTTCTGCCACTGACCGTCCTCGCCCGCGACGCCGAGGATCCGCCGCCGTCGCGGCGGATCGCGCTCGCCGTCGGCGCCCTGACCGCCCGAACCACCCGGACCGCGGACGCGCCGGAAGCCCCACAAGGAAGACCGACGAGCGGCGGCCCCGGCTGCATCTCGCCCGCCGATCGAGGGGCGGACGAGGGAAAACCCGGCATGTGACCGTATCGATGCGTGGCCGTGCCCCGCATCGAGACCCGGTGCGACGAATGTCCACCCTGGACACTGCCGAGCTGATCGGGGGATCCCCATGCACAGACGTCATCTACTGGCCGCGGCCCTCGCCGTCGTCGTCGCCGCGACACCCACCACCGCCGCCCATGCGGCGGCCCGGCCCGACCTCCAGCCCAACTTCCGGCCCGGCGCGGCCGGTATCGGCGACCCGGCGTACCCGCTCGACGGCAACGGCGGCTACGACGTGCGCCACTACGACCTCGACGTGCGCTACCAGCCGGCCACCGACGAGCTCGACGGTCACGCGACAATCACGGCAACCGCCACCCAGCCGCTGTCCCGCTTCGACCTCGACTTCACCGGCCTGACCGTCGACGCGCTCACGGTCAACGGCCGCCCGGCCGGCTGGACCCGCGACGGCGACGAGCTCGTCGTCACGCCGGCCCGCGGCCTGCCCGTCGGGCTGCCGTTCGTCGTCGACGTGCGCTACCACGGCGTCCCCTACACCGTCCGGATACCGGAGATCCCGTACGAGGCGCAGTTCATGCACACCGACGACGGAGCGCTCGTCGCCGGGGAACCGAAGGTGGCGGCCAGCTGGTATCCGGTGAACGACCATCCGCTCGACAAGGCGACGTACAGCGTGCGCGTCACCGTGCCGGAAGGACTGGGCGCGCTGAGCAACGGCATCCTGCTCGGCTCGGCGACGAACGACGGCTGGACGACGTTCCGCTGGGCCACGACGAACCCTGTGGCCAGCTACCTCACCACCCTCGCGATCGGGCGCTGGCGCATCGACCAGCATCAGCACCACGGTCGGCAGACGATCATCGCGGTCGACGCGAGCCTGCCGCCGACGCTCGCCGACGACTCCGTCGGCCGCACCGACGAGATCACCGACTACCTGGAGACGCTGTTCGGGCCGTACCCGTTCGAGGCCGGCGGCGCGATCGTCGACAAACACGATCCGCTGCTGTTCGCGCTGGAGACGCAGACCCGTCCGGTCTACCCGGCCTCGTTCTTCGCCGACGGCCCAAGCCCGCACGACGACAAGTTGGTCGCGCACGAGCTGGCACACCAGTGGTTCGGCGACAGCGTGTCCGTGCGGCACTGGCGGGAGCTCTGGCTCAACGAGGGATTCGCCGAGTACGCGGCGTGGCTGTGGAACGAGCACGACGGGTTCACGACCGTCCGCGAGATGTTCAACCTGCTCTACAACCAGCCGGTCGACAGCCGGCTCTGGACCCCACCGCCCTATGGCCCCCCGGGCGCCGATCCGTTCGTGACGTCGGTGTACTCGCGCGGGCCGATGACCCTGCACGCGCTGCGGATGCTGGTCGGCGACGCCGCGTTCTTCCGCATCATGCGGACGTGGGCCACGCGGTACCGCTACGGCAATGCCGACACCGCCGACTTCGTCGCCCTCGCAGAGCGCGTCGCGGGCCGGTCGCTCGCCGCGCTCTTCGCGGCGTGGCTGACCGGCGCGACGAAGCCGCCGAACCCCGACCCGCTCCCACCCGGCGTCGCCGCGCCGTCCGGCCATCTCCTCGACGCGGTCGGGCGGGCGCACGCCCGGCGCTGAGTGGCGCGCCGTACCGGATACCTGGCTCCGGCGCCGTCAGGCCCGCAGAGGGGCGGGCCTGACGGCGTTGCGCGCACCCGTCAGGAGGCGGCAGACGGTACCCCGCAACAGAGCAGGGCGCTTGCCTCGTGCCTCAGGCCGAGGTTTGCAGGATCTGGCGGATCTGTCGCCGGAGAAGGTCCGAGGTCGTTCTCGTCCAGCGTTCGCGGACGCGGACCCGGCGGTGGAAGTCGGCGTCGGCGATCGCGCTGAGCGACCGGGCGAGCGCCTCGATGTCGGTTTCGGGGCGCAGCAGGCCGGCTGTGACGAGGCGCCGCAGACGTTCGGCCAGGACGGTTTCGAAGCGGTCACTGATCTGCTGGTATGACGTGCGCACTTCGGCCGACGCGGTGAACGACGCCGCGATCAGCTGCCGCCACAGCTGAGGCGGTCCGAATGACTCGTCGATGCGGTTGTACCCCTCGACGAACCGGGTCATCGCGGTGACCGCGTCGTCCCCCGCCCGCAGCGTGATCTTCGCGAGCCGGACCTCGACGTCGGACCACTCATGCTCGAACAGCGAGAGGAGAAGGTCGTTCTTGGAGACGAAGTAGTTGTAGATCGTGGCGGGGGAGACCATGGCGCGCCCGGCGATCTCCTCGATCGTCGTCGCGTCGACCCCGCGCTCCTCGAACAGCTGACGCGCCGCATCCAGCACGGCGAGCCGGCGCACCTGCTTCTGCCTCTCGCGCAGGCCAGCCTCTTCCATGCCCATCCTGTCGAATCGGAACGAACTCGCGGCCGAGCGCATCTTTTCGGTCGGAGCGGAACCTTGACTGTAGTACAGGAGATATCTAGAGTCCACTCCACGATTCGACCGTGGAGGTGCACTGCGGTGACTGATCTCCAGAGCGTGCTCGTCGACCTCGACCAACGTCGCGACGCCCACCTCGACGAGCTCGACCGGTACGTCTCGATTCCCTCGGTCAGCTCCGAGGACCGGGGCGTGCGTGAAGCGGCCGATCACATCCGCGGTCGCGCGGCTGCCTGGGGCCTCGAGACGACGTTGCTGGAGACCGGCGGCCAGCCCGCCGTGCTGCTGCGCGGGCCGCAGGTCGACGGCGCACCCCGCGTGCTGATCTACGGTCACTACGACGTGCAGCCCGCGGGCAGTGCCGACGACTGGCTGTTCGAACCGTTCAGGACGACGGTGCACGGCGGTCGCGTCTACGGTCGCGGCACCGCCGACAACAAGGGTCAGCATCTCGCCCACCTCCTGGCCATCGAGTCATGGATCCGTCTTCACGGCTCGCCGCCCTGCAACGTCGCCCTGCTGCTTGACGGCGAGGAGGAGGTCGGCAGCCCGAACCTCGCCGATCTGGTCCGCCGCAACGCGGATCTCCTCGCCTGCGATCTCGTCGTCTGGAGCGACGGTCCGGTGCACGAGAGCGGACGCGCGACGATGAACTTCGGGGTGCGGGGAATTGTTCAGTTCGAGCTGATCGCACAGGGTGCGGCCATCGACCTGCACTCGGGGAACTGGGGCGGGGTCGGGCCGAATCCCGCCTGGGAGTTGGTGCACCTGCTCGCGTCGATGAAGAACGATCGCGGGCTGGTCACCATCGACGGCTTCACCGACGAGGTGACACCGCTCAGCGACGCCGAGGCACGCGCGCTCGAAGCCCTCCCCGTTGACGACGAACAGCTTGCCGCCCTCGGCATCGGCCGCTGGGACGAACCCGCCGAGCGGCCGTTCTACGATCGGCTCGCGGCACATCCGACCCTCACGATCAGCCGGTTCGAGACCGGCGCCGCGGGCGCGGACCGCGCGGTGATCCCGGCCATGGCCCGAGCCGTTTGCGACGTTCGGCTGGTCGATGCGATGACGGTCGACACCACGTACGAGCGCATCGCCGACCACGTGCGGCGCCACGCCCCCGATGTTCGCTGCACGCTGCGCGCGGCGATGGAGCCGTCCCGCACGGACCTCGACTCAGCGTTCGTCGAACCGATCCGACGGGCACTGCGACTCGTGCACGGCGAGGATCCGTACCTCGTGCCGGCCATGGGTGGCAGCCTTCCCGACTACGTGTTCACGAAGATCCTCGGCGTGCCGTCGATCGGCGTGCCCTTCGCCAACGCCGACGAGGCCAACCACGCTCCCAATGAGAACATCGAGCTGCATCGGTACCTCTCGGCGCCGAAGATCGCCGCGGTGCTGCTGTCCGAGCTGTCGAGGGTTGGGGTCCGGTGACTGGCGACTGGCGGCAGGGGTTCCTCGCGCCTCGCCTCAGGTGGGTGCAGGTGGCGAAGACCGAGCGGTCGCGGGGGCTCGCGGCGCTGCAGGACGAGCACCGGCTCGAGCTCGCGGCGTGCGACTTCACCACCGGGGAGGTCCGCCGAATCGGCGTGCCCACCGACGGGTTCATCGACTCGGCGTGGGTCGCCGCCGACGCGACCGCCGCGTTCTTCCTCGCCGACGAGGGAGGGAACGAACTCGGGCACGTCCATCGCGTGCTGCTCGACGACACGAGCGTGATCGAGGACATGACGCCGGGCCTGCCCGACTACACGCTCCGCGGTGCGGACGTGAGCGCGGACGGCGAGACGCTTGTGCTCGACCTCGTCACCGACGAGGGCTACGACCTGGTCTGTCTCCCCGCCCGTGGCACACCCGCGACCTCGCCCCGGCGCCTCGTCCGCACGGTGCACGAGGCGTGGAACTGCCGGATCTCGGCCGACGGTACGGTCGCCACGCTCGACACCACCGACCACGCGCCCGGCACCCGGCGGTTCGCCGTCACCGCCTACGACACCACGACCGGCGCGGTCGTCGGACGCCTCATGCTGCCGTCGCCCGGCGCGGCGACTGCCGTCTGCTGCTCGCCGCACCGGGGCGATCAGCGGGTGCTCATCGCGACTCAGCGAGCCGGTGATCGATCGGGGGTCCTCGTCTGGGACCCCGTCGGCGACACCACCGTCGAGCTCCTCGAGGAGACCACGGCGACGGTGGTCCCGCTCGACTGGTCACCGGACGGGCGCCACGTACTGCTCTGCGTCGAGCTGCTCGCCGCGCAGTGGCTCGAGCGCGTCGACGTCCTGACCGGCGAACGAGAGCGACTCGACCTCCCGGCCGGCAGTTTCCGCTCGCTATACCTGCGCATGTCACAGTTCGGCACGGACGGCACGGTGCTCGCGTCGCACGAGCACGCAATGTCCCCGCTCACGCTGATCGCCTGGCACGCGCCGTCCCGGCACCGGGTGGTGCTCGGTGGAGACGGTTCGCCGGACCGTGCCGGTTTCGAGCACGTCGTGTTCCCGTCGAGCGACGGTACGCACATCCAGGGATGGCTCGCCCGCCCGACCGGCACCGGACCGTTCCCGGCGGTCGTGCACTGCCACGGTGGCCCTCACCTCTCCGTCGCCGACGAGTTCACACCCGCCGCCCGGGCCTGGGTCGACCACGGCTTCGCCTATCTCACGGTGAACTATCGCGGCTCGTCAGGGCGGGGGCGCGCGTTCGAGGAACAGATCCACGGAGATGTCGGCCGCTGGGAACTGGAAGACCTCGCCGCCGCCCACAGGTGGCTCGTCGACGAGGGAATCTCGGCCGCCGGTCAGATCCTCATCAACGGCGAGTCCTACGGCGGCTTCCTCGTGCTCTATGCGCTCGGACGCCAACCGGAGCTGTGGGCCGCGGGCATCGGCGAGGTCGTGCTGGCCGACTGGGAGCTGAACCACCACAGCAGCCCGCTGGCGATACGGCGCCTCGACGAGATGCTCTTCGGTGGGCCGCCCGAGACCCACGGCAACCTCTACCGTGAGCGTTCCCCGCTCACGTACGTCGACGAGGTCCGCGCACCGATCCTGTTGTGGCAGGGCAGCAACGACACCCGCACGCCTCCGGAACAGGTCGTCGCGTACGCCGAACGGCTCGCCGCTCGCAACCACCCGTGCGAGCTGCACTGGTTCGAAGGCGGCCACGGGTTCGGCGACGAGGGCGGGCACCTCGCGCACCTCGAACGAGCGATCGCCTTCGCCCGGATCGCCGTCGGCGGCTGAGCGAGACGCCGGGTCAGCGGCCCGTCAGCCGGGCGGGGATCCGGTCGCGGGCGAACACCTCCGCCGGGGTCTCGGCCCGGCGGATCACCTCGACGAGATCACCGCTGACCAGCACCGTCGCGGGCCGGGGAAACGCGTTGAAGTTCGTCGTCTGCGTCTCGACGTAGGCGCCGGTGTTGAGCAGCGCGACGAGATCGCCGGGCGCGATGTCCCCCGGCACGGTGACGCCGGCCGCGATGATGTCGAACCCGCAGCTGGATCCGGTCAGGTCGACCGGCACACCAGGGGCCGCCGACACACGATTGGCGAGGACGAAGGGGTAGCGGGCGTGCTCCAGCACCACATCGGCGAGGAACTGTTCCGTCGTGTCCAGCTCCACCCACTGCCGATCGGGACGCTCAGGTGAACGCCGGACGCTGACCACCCGCGTCAGGTGGACGCCTGCCGGCCCGTAGACGGCCCGTCCGGGCTCCAGCTGGAGCGCAACGCCCTTGCTGTCGAAGCCGTGTTGCCGCATGCCGGCACGCAGGGCCTGCGCGACGACCTGTGTGTACCGCTCCGGCGACGGCGGCTCCGGCGCGGCTCCGCGACCCACGATCGCCTGTCCGACAGGACTGCCGCGCTCCGCGTATCCACCGCCGAGGTCGATCTCCGCTGGACGCCAACCGCCGCAGACGGCTGAGATCCGCGCGATCTGGCGAACATGATCGCTGACCACGCCGGACCAGGTCGACAGGCTCGTGGTGTGCCGGCCGAGGTGCACATGGGTCCCGACAAGACGCGCGCTGCCCGAGTCCACGATCGAACGCGCCGCCCGTTCGGCGTCCGCCAGGGCGAAACCTGGGCGGTACGCCGCGGCGAGCTCGGCGATAGAGTCACCACGGTCGGAGAAGTCGCTCGGCCCGGCAAGCGTTTCGCCGCCCGGACGAAGCCGCAACCGCACGAGGGCCGGCCGGCCCCCGCTGCTGGTCAGTGCCAGGACCGTTTCGACCTCGCGGGGACTGTCGAGCGTGATCCGCACACCATGCTCGATCGCCAGGCGGATCGCCCCCTCGGACTTGTTCGTGCCGTTGAGCGACACGCGGGCGGGATCGACGCCGGTCGAGAGCGCGGCCCGCAGCTCATGCTCGCCGAAGGTGTCACACCCGACGCCCTCCCCGTTGAGTACATGGCGCAGCGCCAGGCAGGTGTTGGCCTTGAAGGCCGGCAGCAGCGCGGCCGGACCGTCGGGCCACGCATCCTCCAGCGCCTTCGTCCACCGCCGGGTGTCACGGCGCAGCTGCGTCTCGGACACCGCGAAGACCGGAGTGCCGAACTCCCGTGCGATCTGTCCGGCGCTCACCTCGTCGAGGAACAGCTCACCATCGCGGAACGAAAGGTGCTCATGCAGAGGCATTCCATGATGATAGCCAGGTAGAATTTTAGAGTCGACTTCAAATTTGTGTACGCCGCGACGACGCCGAGGCCGAGATCACCATCAGTGTCGAGGACGCCCATCTCGGCGGCCGGCGCCGGATCACACTGGCTGGCGGCGGCGCCGGCCGCGGAACCCACGGCACTCGGAACAGCTTGACCTGCCGCGCCGGGCGACCGACGTCGCTGCCGTCCCATCCCCGCCGATGCACACGTGGTCGGGTCCGGTGCCCACCGGGGACACCGGACCCGACAGTTGCGATCAGGGAGCCCAGAAGTTGCCGCTGACGACGATCATCACCTGGAGCTGGATGCTCGTCGAGTAGTAGTCGGTGCTGGTGAACGACGTGTTGACCATCTTGGTCCACAGCGCGTCGAGCCATGCCTGGCTGCCGGAGTCAGTGAGCGCCGCCACCGCGAACGGTGCGAAGAACGCCGGCTCGCTACCGGAGGAGATCGCCGTGCCGCCCAGTGAGTAGCCGACGGCGATGCTGTTCGGGTTGCCGCCGGTCTTGCCCTTCACCCAGGTGTTGAGCTTGCGGGCCGAGGCGAGCGAGGCGGCGTTTCCACTGGTCACCGCATCCGTGCCGATACGCCACGGGGTGCGGCAGGAGTTCCAGAAGTACTTGCCGTCGTTCGGGTCCTCGAGCACCTGGCCGGGCGCCGGGCGCGCCGTGGTGTTGGTGTCGACGACGAAGTCGGGCAGCAGTCCGGTGCTCGACGCGTACCGGCTCTGCAGGTCGGTGATGAGGTTCTGGTGCGCGGTGCGGATGGTGTCCCACGCCGTGTCACCGGTGGCCGTCTTGAAGGCGCGGAAGTGGTCGATCATGAAGTCGGACGGCCGGGTGGTCCAGTAGAGGCTGTCGCCCGGGGTGCTCCAGTCGCCGAGGAGCAGCAGATGGGTCGTGGGGTTGACCTCGTTGGCCTTGATCGCATTGATGTGCCTGATGGCCAACTGCTTGTAGTTGTAGGTTCCGGTGCTGCCCCACTGCTTGTCCGCCAGCAGCAGGCCGTACGCGACGTCGAGATCCCCGTCGGTCGCCGAGTCCGAACCGTTGACGCTCTTGCAGGCCGTGTCCTGCTCAGCCGCGAGCAGATCGGGATTGTGTACGGACGGATGGGCCAACATGTACTTGACCAGCCCGTCGAAGACGGTCTTCGCGTTCGGGTCGGCGCCGGCCATGGTGGCCACGATCACCATGCCGTAGCCCTGCGCCTCGGCGACATAGGGGTGATCGGCGTCCGGCGAGATGATCTCGTACCAGCCGTTGCCGCAGTTCTGCTTGACGAACGCGGCCTTCCACTTGTTGTAGTAGGTGACGACTGCCTGGTCCACAGTGGACTGCGTGCCGCTCGGCCGGAGCGTGCCGCTCACATAGGGGAAGAGGTGACTGCCGAAGGGCACGGCCGGACCGCCCGGCGGCGGTCCGGTGTCCACGGCGACGCTGAGCTTGTCGACGTTGGGCCCGCCGTTGGCGGTGGTCGCGGTGGCGCGGATCGTGTTCGTGCCGGCGTTCACCGCTGCCGTGACCGTCTTGGTCTGCCAGGTGTCCCAGTTGCCGGTACCGGGGAAGGACAGTGCGCCGGAGACCACCGTGCCGTTGACGGCGATGTCCATCGGCCGGTTCGTCGTGGTGCCGTTCGCGTACCGCAGGACGATCGTGGCCGTGCCGGCCGCCGACGCGGTCACCGACCACTGGACGTAGGAGCCGCTGACATTGTCGTAGTTGACGAATCCGGTACCGGTGTAGCCGGTGTGGTTGGACTCGACCACGCCCTGCGAGATCGTCGCGTTCTCGGCCTGGTAGTCCACGGACGGCGCCGCCGCTGCCGCCGGTGAGGTCAATGGCGGCAGCGCCATGACCAGCCCGACCGCGGACAGCGCCACACCGAACTGTCTGAGCTTCATGGGATTCCCTTCTCAGCCGGTGTACTGGACGAGCACCTTGGTGTATGCGTATGCCGCTTGCGAGACGCCGCTGCACGAATCGGCGTCGGAGCCGCTGCCGCAGGCCCGGTCGCGGTTGATCGACCAGAACGTCAGGCGGGCCAGTTGGTGCTGTTGCGCGTACGCCAGAATCGTCTGGAAGTCGGCGAGCGTGACGGTCTCGTCGGTCTCGTCGGTCTTGCCGTTCATCGACGAGATGCCAATCTTCGTGTAGGCCACGGCATCGCTGTAGCCGTAGGCGTTCTTGACGGCGTTCTTCAGGCCGTCGGCGGCACTGACCGACGCGGCGCCCATCGTGCCGCTGTGCCCGCCGAAGTCGAACGGCATGATGGTCCAGCCGTCGTTGTTCAGGCCGGCCGCGGCGCCCTTGTTGATGAGATCGATGCCGTCGGAGTCCGGCCCGGTCGGGGTTGTGCCGAACGTGACGAACGTCTTGATGCCGGGGTTGTTGGTCTTGATCGTCTTCAACGCGGTGATGACCCGCTGCCGGACGGTGGCGTTGGAGAACTCGGTCGCCTCGATGTCGATGTCGATCGCCTTGAGCTGGTATGCGTTGATGACCTTCTGGTACGCGCCGGCGAGCGCGGATGCCGACGAGCACTTCTCGCCGAGCTTGTTGCCGCTCCAGCCGCCGAAGGAGACGATGATGTCCCCGCCGGCGCCGCGGATGGCGTTGATCTTCGCCTGGTCGTCGCCGCCGGTGAGCGGACGCGTGCCGTCCCACAGCGGGTTGCATCCGCCGTCGGAGAGCATGAAGGCGAGCGTGAAGAACTTGATGCCGGTCGCCGACATCACCGAGGTCGGGCTCTGCGGGTTGCCCCAGCCGAAGTACTCGTACGGCGCGACGGCCATGCTGGGCCCGCCGGTACTGCCGTCGACGACCGTGAGCTTGTCGACGTTGGGTCCGCCGCCGGCCGTGGTGGCGGTGGCCCGGACCGTGTTGGCGCCGGCGTTCAGCGTCGCGGTGACGTTGACGTCCTGCCAGGTGTCCCAGTTGCCGGTGCCGTTGAACGCCACGCCGGACGCGACGGTCGTGCCGTTGACGCTGATGTTCATCGGCCGGTTGGTGGTCGTTCCGTTGGCGAATCTGATGGTGAGCGTCGCGCTGCCGGCGGCCGCGGCGGTCACCGACCACTGCACGTACGAGCCGCTGACGTTGTCGTAGTTCACGAATCCGGTGCCCGTGTAGCCGGCGTGGTTGGACTCCGCCACGCCCTGCGAGATGGTGGCGTTCTCCGCCTGGTAGACCGTCGTGGCGGCCTCGGCGGACGGGATCTGCAGTGCGAGTGGCGTCAGCGCCGCCACGACGCCGACCGCGAGCGCGGTCAGGCCCGCGCGCCTGCTCATGAGTCGCATCGTTCCTCCAGGGGGTTCGGAATCGACTAGCTGATCGCGATCCGGAAGATCTGGTCGGAGCCGGCGGCCGCACCGCCGTTGTTGTCGCAGTTGGTGGTCGACAGCCACAGTTGATCGGCGCCCGGCACCTTGACCACGGTGCGCAGCCGCCCGTACGTGCCGACGTAGTACGCCGTCGGTGTGCCGGTGTTCTCGCCGTCGAGCAACGGGATCCGCCACAGCCGCTGGCCGCGCAGCGCCGCCATGTACACGACGTCCCGGACGATCGCGATCGCGCTCGGCGAGGCGGTGCTCACCGACCACTGCCGCTTCGGGTTCTCCATCCCGGAGACGCTGCAGGTGCCCTCACACGTCGGCCAGCCGTAGTTGCGGCCCGCTTTGATGAGGTTGAGCTCGTCGAACTGGCTGTTGCCGAACTCGGCCTCCCACAGCCGGCCCTGGGAGTCCCAGGCGATGCCCTGCGGGTTGCGGTGGCCGTAGCTGTACACGAGGGTGCCGAACGGGTTACCGGGCGCCGGGGTGCCGTCGGTCTTCATCCGCAGGATCTTGCCGTTGAGCGAGTTCTTGTCCTGGGCGAGATTGGGCGTCTGCGCCTCGCCGGTGGTCGCGTAGAGGTAGCCGTCGGGGCCGAACGCCAAGCGACCGCCGTTGTGGTAGCGGTTCTTCATGATGCCGGTGACCAGCGACGTGTACGCCGAGAGCGTCGTGCCGTTGTAGGTCATCCGGGCGATGCGGTTGCCTTCGGCGGCGGTGTGCATGAAGTACACGTAGTGGTTGCTGTTCCAGTTCGGGTCGACCGCGACGCCGAGCAGGCCGCCTTCGCCGTTGGTGGTGACCGTGTTCGGCACGGTGCCGACCTGGGTCCGCGCGCCACTCAGGGTGACCTTGAAGACCTTGAACGAGTCGCGTTCGGTCGCGATCGCCGTCTGGCCGTCCGGCAGCCAGGCGAGTCCCCACGGGATCGTCCAGCCGGTCGAGACGGTGGTGATGCTCGAGGGCACGCCCCCGCTGCACGCGGTGGTGGTGATGGTTCTCGCGTTGCTCGGCGAAGAGGTGTTGCCGGCGGCGTCCTTCGCGACCGCGGTCAGCGTGTACGTGGTGTTGCACGCCAGCCCGGTGACCGTCGTGGAGGTCACGTTGCCGACCGACTTGAGCACCGAGCCGCCGGCGCCCAGCACGTCGTACCCCGTCACGCCGACGTTGTCGGTCGACGCGGTCCACGACGTGTCGACGGAATTGCCGGCGATGTTGGCGGTGGCGAAGCCGGTCGGCGAGGTCGGCGCCTGTGTGTCGGAGCTGGCGAGGGTCCGGCAGATCGCCTGCGGGCTGCTCGTGGATACGTTGCCTGCCGCGTCGCGGCCGAAGACCGACAGGCGGTATTCGAAGTTGGGCTGCAGGCCGGTCAGGGACTTCGCGGTGGCGTTCCCGGCGGCTTCACCGATCTTGTTGCCGTCGTGGTAGATGTCGTACGCGACGACGCCGACGTTGTCGGTCGAGGCGCCCCACGACAGGTTGATGCTGTTCTCGGTGATGGTGCCGCAGACGGGCTGTCCGGGTGCGGTCGGCGGCGCGGTGTCGCCGGGGACGCCGGTGCTGAGCCGGTCGACGTTGGGCCCGCCGTTGGCGGTCGTGGCGATGGCCCGGATCCGGTTGGTGCCGGCGGAGAGGCCGACGGTCAACGTCACCGTCTGCCAGGTGTCCCAGTTGCCGGTGCTCGGGAACGACAGGGCACTGCGCACGAGGGTGCCGTTGACCGTCACGTCCATCGGCCGGTCGACGCTCGCGCCGTTCGCGACACCGTTCGCGTATCGGATGGCGACGCTCACGTTGCCCGCGGTGGCGGCCGGGATCGACCACTCGACGTAGCTTCCGGCGATGTTGTCGTAGTTCACGAAGCCGGTGCCGGTGAACCCGGTGTGGTTGGACTCGACCGCGCCCTGTGAGACGGTCGCGTTCTCCGCCTGGTAGTCCGATGTCGGCGGCGCGACGTCGACGTCGATCCGGTCGACGTTGGGGCCGCCGTTGACGGTCGTCGCGACGGCACGGATCCTGTTGGTGCCGGCGTTCACCGCAGCGGTGATGGTCTTGGTCTGCCACGTGTCCCAGTTGCCGGTGCCCGGGAACGACAGCGAGGTGGCGACCGTCGTGCCGTTGACGCTGACGTCCATCGGCCGGTCGGTTGTGGTGCCGTTGGCGAAGCGCAGCCCGATCGTCGCGGTGCCCGCCGTGGCGGCGTTGACCGTCCACTCGACGTAGCTGCCGGTCACGTTGTCGTAGTTGACGAATCCTGTTCCGGTGAAGCCGGTGTGGTTGGACTCCACGGCGCCGCCGGAGATGGTGGCGCTCTCTGCCTCATACCGGGTCGCGGCGGCCTGAGCCGGTTCCGCCAGCGAAAGGATCGCGGCCACCACTGCTGCCGCCAGCAGAGGAGTGATCCATCGTCTCGCCTTTCGTCGTCCTCTGGAACTCATCGAGCCTCCAAGCTTGAGGAGCTCTGAATTGTTAGGCAAGTTGCCTGACAGTTGATACCGATGGGACCACCGCATCGACGGAGGTGTCAAGTGTTCACGAGCATCAATCTCGCGCTCGGCCGGCGCGCTGAGGCGACGCCGCTGGGCGCCAATTCTCCTCAAGAGATGGTCTTTGTCGGGGAACACACCGCGTACCGGAGCACCGCTGATGGCAGTTGCATTGAGCGTTGGCAAGATCGAGGCAGACGAGAACAGTGAAGCCATCGACCCGCTCTGGCCCGTGGCTGCCTCAGGCGTGGGCCTTCGCCGGGTTCCGGATCCCGCCGGAGGTGATGGTGGTCGGATGCGCTGGTATCTACGCTTCAGTCAGTCCTATCGGGACGTTGAGGAGTTGCCGGCCGAGCGCGGCGTTGAGGTCGGCCGGTGCCACGGGCTGCGCCCGGCCGGCGCTCATCGGTTTCTGCCAGGCGTGAGCGATATTCCCCACTGCGCGGGAGAGCGCGAACAGCCCGCGGGCCAGCTCGGGCTCGAAGCCGAGCTCTTGGTCGACCAGGCCTTGGTACCGAACTCGGTCTTCGGGTGGGTTACGGCATGCGGTGTTGGTGGGAGGCAACACCGAGCTGGGCGCGTTGGCCGAGCGCGAACGGGGGGCGGGGTTCTCGGTACGCTGTGGGCTTGGACTGCGGCGCCCGCCGGTCCTGTTTTCCGGGCTCGGCTGTTGGCACG
>NZ_JBIAYW010000034.1:0-79010 GCF_042898305.1 Dactylosporangium sp. NPDC000521 | reverse complement strand
GGGGGGGGGGGGGGGGGGGTCTTGGGGGGGGGGGGGGGGGGGGGGGTCCCCCCCCCCCCCCCCCGGGGGGGGGGGGGGGGGGGGGGGGGGCGCGGCCGCCCCCCCCCCCCCCCCCCACCGCCGCGTTTGCCGCGCGACTCAGGCACGGCAGGCGGTCCAGGGCAGTGCGGCACCGCTCAGCAGGAGCATGGCTCCGAACAGCCACAGGACGTTGACCGGGACGCCGGTGACCGGCAGCGTGCCGCCGATCGAGGCGGTGCGGATGGTCGCCGTGACCTGCATGATGCGGGACACGCCCAGCGTGTCGACGCCCTGGGCGACGATGGAGTGCTTACCGGCGGCGAGCCCGGCCGGCATGGTCACCTGTGTGACGAACGAGCCCGCCGCGTCGGTCACGATGCTCGTGCAGCGCCACCGGCGTGGAGTAGATCGTCACCGTGACCGTGGAGTGCGGCGCGAACCCGTCACCGCTCACGGTCACCGCCGAACCCGGCCGCAGCACGCCGCTCTGCGTGCCCGTGTCGATGTCGAGGGTCGCCTGCGGCGCGGGCGGCACCGGCGGGTTCACCGGCGCGGCCGGCACCACGGGGGCGGAGGCGGCGCTCGGGACGGAGTCGCCGACGAAGACGTTGAGGGTTTCGCCGGGGGTCACGGTGAGTCGGCCGCTCACCTTCGCGCCCAGGCCGCCCTTCGCGGGCTCGACGTTGCCACCCCTGCCACCGATCACCACGACATCGACCTCCGTGACACCGGCCGGCATGGTGTAGGTGTCCGCGCTAGTCGTGGTGAACGACGTCGGGGCCGACTCGGTCGTGCGCGCCTTACCGGGAGCCGCTGCCGCCGGCGCCACGGGCACCAGCATCGTCATGCATACGCCGGCGATGGGCGTACTGCTTCCGCACAGATTCCTCCTGGAGCTTCTGTCCTGGAGCAACCGTATGCGGCTTTCACACTATTAGCATTCTCCTGCCCACTCTGCGTAAACAAGACCGCTGTCGACGGTCATCGTGTGAGCACGGACGAGCGCTTCCCCTGCTCGGCGCCGCGTTGCGCGTTCGCGGCCGACCGGAACGGTGTGTCCTCCCACCGCCACGGATGATCGGCCAGGACGAGCGTGTTCCACCCGCCGCCGAGGCAGGACGGCCCGCCGCTCAACGCGGCGACCAGCTCGTGCCACCGGTCCTCGTCCTCGTGCCGCACCAGGTCCGCCGCGTCGGCCACCACGAGGCACTGCCGCAGCGAGGCCGCCCGGTCGCCGACCGCCCCCAGCAGGTCCAGCCACCCGCGGCTCGCCGCATAGGGCAGCTGCAGCACACCGGCGAGGTGCTCGACGGCGCGAGCGGCCGTGGTGCACGCCGCGCCGAGCACGAGCCGCACGTCGGCCTCGTCCTCGTACGCCGCGGCCTGCAGCTCGTCGACGAGGTCCTGGACCCGGTCCGGCGGCACCTCCACCACGACGACCTTCCCGCGCGCACTCGCGATCCGCGTCACCAGCGCGTGCAGCGCGTCGTCATCGATCTCGTCCATCGCCTCAGGGTGCCAGCCGGTCGTCGCGAAGTGTGGTTGCATCAAGCATCGGCCCGGCTCACAGGGAGGCCAGACATGGCGAAGACCGCTCGGCTGAGCGCGGGGATGCTGTTGTACCGGCGCTCGGACCAGGGTGTCGAGGTGCTCGTCGGGCACATGGGCGGTCCGTTCTGGGCCCGGAAGGACGCCGGCGCCTGGTCCATCCCCAAGGGCGAGTACGACGAACACGAGGACGCCCAGGCCGCCGCCTTCCGCGAGTTCGAGGAGGAGCTCGGCGCCCCCGCGCCCGCGGGCACGCCCATCTGCCTGGGCGAGGTCCGCCAGAGCGGCGGCAAGGTCGTCACCGTGTTCGCCCTGGAAGGCGACTTCGACGAGCAGGCCGCGGTCAGCAACACCTTCGAGATGGAGTGGCCGAAGGGATCGGGCGTCATCAAGTCGTTTCCCGAGCTGGATCGCGTCGCGTGGCTCGGCCTGGAGGCCGCCAGGACCAAGCTGGTCAAAGCCCAGGGCGCCTTCCTCGACCGGCTCCACCAGCACCTGGAAGCCCCTGCCCGACCCGGCTCCTGACCGGCCCTCGGGGGCGCCAGGCCAGTCATCGCGAGGTGGCCCTGTCCCCGCGGCCGAAGTGCGCCGAGCATTGGCCACATGCGAATCTCCGACGCGACGACCCTGCTGGCCCGCACCCCGACCACGGTGTCCGCGCTGCTGCTCGACCTGCCCGACGAGTGGCTGCACCGCGACGACGGCCCGGACACCTGGAGCGCGTACGCCATCGCCGGCCACCTCCTGCACGGCGACGAGACGAACTGGATCCCCCGCATCCAGCTGATCGTCGCGCACGGCACCGGCCGCACCTTCGAACCCTTCAACCGCGTCGCGATGCTCTCCTGGGACCGCGAGCCGGTGGCAACGCTGCTGGACCGCTTCCACGCGACCCGGGCCCGCGCTTTGCAGGACCTCGCCAACCTGGGCCTCACCGCCGACGACCTGACGCTGACCGGCACCCACCCGGAGTTCGGCACGGTCACGCTGTCCCAGGTCCTGTCCGCCTGGGTCGCCCACGACCTGACCCACGCCGCCCAGATCGCCGAGGTCCTCGCCGGCCGATACCGCCACGACGTCGGCCCCTACCGCCGCTACATGCCCGCCCTGGACCGCTTCGCCCCCGCCGAGTGACCGACCGCCGCTCGGTACACTCGCCGACGGCAGCGCCGTAGCGCAGCGGTGGACGCGTCCGACTCCGGATCGGAAGGACGCCGGTTCGAATCCGGCCGGCACTGCCTCCAGCCGCGCCGAGGCCGCTTTTCTGTCGTACCCCGTGGTTGAGTGTCTCCATGGCCAGCCGGCTCGCTCTCCCCCAAGACCACGAATCTCAGCGACTCACCACAACGACCTACCCCCCTCAAGCCCAGAATCGACGCAGCTCCCGATCTGGCCCGAGCAAGCAACGCCATCCCACCCGCAAAGCTGACCGCCGCCCGCACACCGCCCGCACGGAAAGCCCTCCACGAACCTTCCGAGACGGCGCAGCCGACGAGCCCACAAACCAAGAGCCTGCCGCCGCGGTTTCGAGCAGCCGCTGGATGGACCGACAGCAAGCCGACCGCCTTGCCGCAGATTCGAGAAGCCCAGACCCACCGCTCCACACAGGCGAGCAATTCCGCCCGCGAATCGATCCGAGGCGGCGCCAGCCGACGAGCCCAATAGCTAGCGCACCTCGCCACGGCATCAAGAAAGCGCGGACGAAGCAACGGCGAACCGACCCGCACCCGCCCCAGCCTTGAGGGGATGCGGATGGGGCAACAGCAAGCCGACCGGACCCGCCAGGTTCGAGAAGGCACAGCCCCCACCAGCGAGCAGACATCAATCCCACAAGAGTCCGAGGCGGCACAGCCGCGAGCCAACCGACTCAAGCACCCACGGTTTGAGAGGGCGTGGTGGAGCCGCACCCCCACGGACAGACGGACACCAGCCATCCCGCCCCTCCGAGTCGGCGCAGCCGACGAGCCAACCGACCCGAGCACCCCGCCACGGATTTTGAGGGGACGTGGGTGGAGCCGCACTTCATGGACAGGCGGACACCAGCCACCCCGCCCCTCCGAGTCGGCGCAGCCGACGAGCCACGCACCCAGAGCACCCCGCCACGGTCTTGAAAACGGCGTGGATGGAGCCGCACCCCGCCCTTCCGAGGCGGCGCAGCCGACGAGCCACGCACCCAGAGCACCCGGCTACGGTCTTGAGGGGGCGTGGGTGGAGCGAAGCTCCCCCAATGGGAAGCGCGGGCGAAGCCCGTGCGCGGGGAACCAACTCCACCACCAACGCGAAACGGCGCAGTCCGTTGAGCAGACTGCGCCGATTGGTGGAGTTGAGGGGACTCGAACCCCTGACCCCCTCGATGCGAACGAGGTGCGCTACCAGACTGCGCCACAACCCCAGTCGGCCCGCCGGAGTGGGCCGGGCCCAAGAGTAGCAAACGGGTTGGACGGGGCGCGAATCAGATCACTGACCTGATGCCCGCGTGTCGTAAGGGCGGCCTCGGACGGCGCCCAGGGCGCCCAGGCGGGCGGCCTCGCGGCGGGCCCGGTCGCGTTCGGCGAGCTGGGCGGCGACGGCCTCGCGGCGTTGGGCGGCGCGGCGGAGTTGTTCGCGGCGGACCTGGGCCTGGCGGCGGGCGATCCAGGCGGCGTACTGGGCCTCGCGGCGGCGGCGGCGCTGCTCGGCGAGGGCGCGGGTGCGCAGGTGGGCGACGTAGGCGACGAGCAGGGCGCCCGTGACGGCGAAGCCGACCCAGAAGCCGCTGCTGACGAGGGCGACGCCGCCGAGCTCGACGAGGTTGAGCAGGACGAGGGCGAGCAGGACCCGGCGGCGGCGGTACATGGCGCGGGGCGCCCGGTGAGGACGGCGCCGGCGGGCGTTGGCCGGCACGACCCGCAACGGCGGAGGGGCGGCAGGCGCAGCGGCACCGGGCGCGGCGGCGCTGGCGGGAGGAGCGACCGTGCGGTGCACCACAGTGCGGGGCGGGTTGACCGGGCGGCGGCCGGGGATCGTGCGGCGGCGGCGGTCAGCGCGCATCCCGGCACGGGTCAGCACCCGTGCCGTGGACAACGCCCGCTCCGCCACCAGCCGCTCTGTGGCGTCGTACCGGCGCACCAACGCGGGCGCCAAGGCCAGGAGCCCAGCAGCGGCAAGGACGGCGAGGAGCACCGAGGTCGGCACCCTCACGCCTCCGTTCACCGACTCGCACGCCGGTCCCCCCAGGCGCGCGAAGTCATCCAAGTCTGTGGAAGTTACAGCGTGGTAACTCCGACTCAGAACAGTACGGGTTGCGCAGCGTCACACCACGTCAACACGCAGGAGGAAACACCCGAAAAGGAGGAGCCGAGCAGGAAAAGAAGGAGCCGAACAGGGGGAGCCGGGAAACGTCAGGCGGCGAGGACCTTGTGCCAGCGGGCGAGGAGGCCGCCTTCGGTGGAGATGTCCTCGGTGGTCATGGCGTAGCCGAGGTGGTCCCGCCAGTCGCCGTCGATGTGCAGGTAGCGGTGGTGGTAGGCCTCCTGGCGGAAGCCGAGCTTCTCCACGACGCGCCGGCTGGCGAGGTTGTCGGGCCGGATGTTGACCTCGATGCGGTGCAGGCCGCCGACGCTGAAGGCGTGGTCGACGGCGAGCGCGAGCGCGGTCGGGGTGATGCCCTTGCCCGCGTGGCGGGAGTCGACCCAGTAGCCGGCGTAGCCGGAGCAGAAGGCGCGGCGCACGATGTTGCCGAGGGTGAGCTGGCCGACGAGCTGGTCCTCGTAGCAGACGGCGAACGGCATGGCGCTGCCGTTGCGGGCGGCGCGGCGCAGGTCGGCGTGCACGGCGCGGAACGCGGCCGGCGAGTTGAGGTCGTGCCACGACCCGTACGGGGTGGGCTCCCACTTCGACAGCCACTGCTCGTTGGCGCGGCGGACCTCGGCCCACGGGCGGGCGTCGGCGCGCCGGTAGGGCCGCAGGGTGACGGGACCGTCGGTCAGGACCGCCGGCCATCCAGGCTGACTCATCGCCGTCTATCCAACATGATGACGTCCACTGTAGAGCCCGCGGCGGCGCTGATCACCTTCTCGCCCAGGACCATGAGCCCGTTGGCGTCGGCGAGGCCTGACAGCGTGTACGGGCCGCCGGCGAGCGGCATGACGGTGTAGCCGCCGCCGCGGCGTTCGGTGATGTACGCGGGGCGGAACTCCCGCATGCCGGAGGGTGAGCTGACGGTCTCCAGCAGGTGCGCGCGCACGCTGGGCCGGAAGACGGGGTCCGCGCCGGCGAGCAGCTGGATGACGGGCCGGGCGAGCACCTCGAAGCCGATGAGCGCGGCGCCGGGGTCGCCGGGGAGGCAGACGATCGGCACGCCGTTGACGCCGGCGGCGCCGCCGATGGTCCCGTAGCCGAGCGACGAGCACGGGTACACGGAGAGGTCGGAGAAGACGACGGACCGTGACAGGATGCGCCGGACCATGTCGCCGGGGCCGGTGCCGGTGCCGCCGGTCGTGATGATGAGGTCCGCGCGCAGCATCTGGTCGTCGAGCAGCCCGCGGAGCCCTTCGGGATCGTCGTCGCAGATGCCGACGCGGTACGCGTGCGCCCCGGCCTCGGCAGCCGCGGCGGTGAGCGCGTGGGAGTTGGCGTCGACGACCTGGCCGGGCTGGCTGGCGCGGCCGACGTCGACGAGCTCGTCGCCGGTGGCGATCACGACGACGCGGGGGCTGGGCCGCACGACGACGTGCCCGATGCCGCTGGCGGCCAGGACGGACACCAGCGGCGGGGTCACGTACGCACCGGCGCGGGCGAGGACCGCCCCGGCGGGCAGCTCGTCGCCGGCGCGGCGCACCCCGTGGCCGCGCTTCGTCGGGTGGTACACCTCGACCGCCGCCATGCCCTGGTCGGTCATGCCCGGCGGCACCACCACGTCCGCCGAGACCGGCATCAGGGCGCCCGCGGCGACGGAGAAGCAGGTGCCCGGGGTCAGCCGGACCGGCCGCCAGCTCGAGGCGACCAGGTCACCGACGACGCTGAGCCGGACCGGGCGGCCCGGCTGCGCGTCGCTGATGTCGTCGAACCGGGCGGCGTAGCCGTCGATCGCGGCGTGGTCGAACGCGGGCACGGGGCCCGGTCCGACCACGTCCTCGGCGAGCACGTTGCCGTGCGCGGCGGTGATCTCAAGGTCCAGCGGGGGCAACGGGCGCAGGCCCCGGAGCACGCCGGCGAGATAGTCGGCGAGTGGGACGCGCGCGTTCGACCCGACGCCCGCATCGCGTGCGGCGTCGTGGTGGGAGCCCGTCGCTGGAACCGCTGTCACCCGCGCAGATCCTTCTCCACGAACTGGGTCAGCCACTGGCTGAACGCCGGGCCGAGGTCGTCGCGCTTGCACGCGAGCTGGACGACGGCCTGCAGGTACCCCAGGGGCATGCCGGTGTCGTACCGGGTGCCGCGGTACACGATGCCGTGCACCGGGGTGCCCTCGGCGAGCAGCAGGGCCATCGCGTCGGTCAACTGGATCTCGCCGCCGGCGCCGGGGCCGATGCGGCGGATCGCGTCGAACAGGGTGGGCGGGAGCACGTAGCGGCCGATCACGGCGAGGTTGCTCGGCGCCTCCGAGGGCTTCGGCTTCTCCACGAGGCCGGTCACCTTCAGTACCTCGCCCGCGTCCGCCGACAGGTCGGAGGGCTCGACGGACGCGATCCCGTAGCGGCTGGTCTCGTCGGGCTCGACCTCGATGAGGGCGAGGACGATGCCGCCGGTCTGCGCCTGGAGGTCGAGCATCGCGGGCAGCAGCGGCTCGGTCTCCTCGACGAACTCGTCGCCGAGCAGGCATGCGAACGCTTCGTTGCCGACGTGCGACTCACCGTACGAGATGGCGTGACCGAGGCCGAGGGGCTCGCCCTGACGGCAGGTGTAGATCTCGGCGAGCTCGCTGGGGCGCTTGACCGCGGCGAGCCGCTCGTCATCACCCTTCTCCTGCAGGCGCGCCTCGAGGTCGGGACGGCGGTCGAAGTGGTCGACCATCGATGTCTTGCCCCTGCCTGTGACCAGCAGGATGTCTCGGATGCCGGCTGCCGCGGCCTCTTCCACGATGTACTGGAGGACGGGCCGGTCAACGACCGGCAGCAGCTCTTTCGGCACGGCTTTGGTCGCCGGGAGGAAGCGGGTGGCCAGGCCCGCCGCCGGGATCACGGCTTTGACAGCCCGCTGGCGCTGCGCCGCGGGCTGGTGAGGAGTCGTGTCAGGCATGTGGCAAGGCTAGCCGCCGCGGGTCTGTCGTGGCGGTTGTGCCGACTTTGGCGCGCCGGGCGTCACCTCCGCACTAGCCTTCACGGGCTCTTCCGAACCCGCGAACGGCGCCTCCGAACCCGCGAACGGCGCCTCCGAACCCGCGAACGGCACCTCCGAAGAACCCGCGCACGGCACCTCCGAACCCGCGAACGACACTTCCGACGAACCCGCGAACGGCACCTCCGACGGACCCGCGAACGACTCCTGCGGCGCCGCCACGGCCAGGTCAAGGGCGATCTTGTACATGTCGCGGCCGGCGGCCTTGGCCGCGTAGAGCGCGTCGTCCGCGGCCTCGAGCACCGCCGCTCCCGTCGCGCCGTGGATCGGGAAGACCGCGATGCCGATCGAGACCGTCACCGGGATGCGCCGCGGCGGCTGGCCGGGCGTGGAGGAGATCACAAGGACCGGGCTGCGCCGTACGGCGGCACCCAGCCGCTCGGCGAGGACCGCGGCGCCCGTCGCGTCGGTCTCCGGCAGCAGCACGACGAACTCCTCGCCGCCCTGCCGGAACGCGAAGTCGACCTCGCGGATCTCCGCCCGGAGCCGGCGGGCGAACTCGGCCAGCACCGCGTCCCCGGCCGCGTGCCCGTAGGTGTCGTTGACCTCCTTGAACCGGTCGAGGTCCAGGGCGAGCGCGGCGAGGCTGCGGCCGAAGCGGCTGGCCCGCTCGACCTCCCGGCGCAGCGACTCACGCAGGTACCGGTAGTTGGACAGGCCGGTCAGCGGGTCGGTGAGCGACAGCCGCTGCGCCTCCTCGTGCACCCGGACGTTGTCGACGGCGACGGCCGCCTGTCCCGCGAACGTCCGCAGCGTGATCAGGTCCGCGTCGTCGAACTCGTCGAAGCCGTGCCGGTCGTACAGGGCGAGGACCCCGCGCGCGGCGGGCGGCAGGTCCGATTGGGGCTCCAGGCCCGTGGTGGGCCCCACGCCGGGTGCGGCGATCGGGACCGCGACGTACGTGATGCAGCGCGGCTCGGCGGGTGCCAGGACCGGCCCGTCCCGGTCGACCCGGCCACGCCGCGGCTCACCGGAGGCGGCGACCGTGCCGAGCAGCCCGTCACCGAGCTGGAGCCGCAGGTCGGTGGCGTCGAACCCGGCGACCCCCTCCGCCACCTGCCCGCGCAGCTCGCCGCTGGCCGGGTCGACCATCAGGACCACCCCGGACTGCGCGCCGGTCGCGGCCGTCGCCGTCTGCAGGATGACCTGCAGGATCCGGTCGAGGTCGTGGGTGCCGGCGAGGGTGTCGCCGAGCACGCCGAGCTGCCCGCGCAGCTGGTCGCGGCTGGCGGTCAGCGCCTGCACGTACCCCTGCATCTCGCGGGTCATCCGGTTGAACGTCTGGCCGAGCCGCCCGACCTCGTCCTGGCTGCGGACGGGCACCCGGGCGCTGAGGTCGCCGTCGGCGACGCGCTCGACCGCCAGGGCCAGCTCGGTCAGCGGGTGGGTGGTGGAGCGGGCCAGCCACCAGGCGACGCTGACCGCGACCACCCCGGCGCAGGCGACGACGGCGACGAGCACCGCGTAGAGGCCGCCCGTGTCGGGCTCGGGCACGGACAGGGCGAGGGTCAGCGGCTGGCCGGGCTGCGGCTCGAGCCGCCGGACCAGCAGGCCGCCGGTCGTGGTGCCGGTCGCGCCGCGGTCGAGCCCGCCGGCGACGCGCACCGCCTCCGAGTCCGGCTGGCCCGCCGCGAGCGACTCGACCCGCACCCCGCTGGCGTCGGCGAGCCAGGCGAGGAGGGTGGCGTCGACGGGCTCGACCGCGTACGCCCGGCCGATGCGCCGCGAGCTCGGGTCGAGCACGTCGACGGACGCGGCGACCGCGGCGAACGGCGCGGGGGCCGGCGCGGCGCAGTCGGCCCACGGCTTCGGCGGCAGCGTGCCCGCGGTGGTGACCACGGTGCCGTCGGCGCCGCTCACCTCGACCGCGCGGGCGAGCCCGCGGACGACGGCCCGCGCGGCCGCGTCGGGCTGGTCACCGCCGGCGGTGACGAGGGCCGTGGTCTCGGCGGCGAGCCGCAGCCGCTGGCACGTGACGGCGAGGGCGGCCTCGACGTTCTGCGCGCCGGATTCGAGCCGCTCCTTGGCCCGCTGCTCGCTGACGGCGGCGACGGCGATGCCGACGAAGACCGCGCCGAGCAGCACCGGTCCGAGCACGACCGCCAGGAAGGCGGCGGTGAGCCGCGCCCGCAGCGTCACGTCCGTCCTCCCGAAGCTGTGTTTCTGCGATGCTGTCACAGATGAGGAGGATTTGAGCGGTGCCGCCTGCGGTGTCCCCGAAATCCGAGCTCCGGTCGCACATCCGGTCCGCTCGGCGCTCTTCCGCGCACCCATTTTCGGACAATTCACTCATTGTTGCTGTTTCTGCCATGGTGCGGGCAGCCGGCGCGCGCTCGGTCGCCGCCTACGTGCCGTTGCCGTTCGAGGCGGGCGGCCCCGAGCTCCCATCCACCCTGGCCGCCCTGGTGCCGCAGGTCCTGCTGCCCGTGCTGCTGCCCTCGCGCGACCTGGACTGGGCTCGCTACGACGGGACGCTGGCCCGCGGGCCGCTCGGCCTGTCGGAGCCGACCGGCCCGCGGCTCGGCGTCGACGCGGTCCGCTCGGTCGACCTGATGCTGGTCCCGGCGCTCGCCGTCGGGCTGGACGGGACGCGGCTCGGCCAGGGCGGCGGCTCCTACGACCGGGTCCTCGCCCGGGTCACTGCCCCGACGATCGCCCTGCTGCACCCGGGCGAGCTCCTGCCGTCCGTGCCCGCCGAGCCGCACGACCAGCGGGTCTCGGGAGCCCTGGTGGGGGCTACCGCCAGGTATGAGACCGCCCACCTCCACTGGACGAAAGGATGTGCGATACCGCACTATTGGCACTCGATAGGGTTGAGTGCCAATGATGGAGGCTGAACGGTGCCTACCTACCAATACGCCTGCACGGCCTGCGGCCACCAGCTCGAGGCGGTGCAGTCCTTCACGGACGACGCGCTGACCGAGTGCCCCGAGTGCCAGGGCCGCCTGCGCAAGCAGTTCTCCGCGGTGGGTGTGGTCTTCAAGGGCTCGGGCTTCTACCGCACCGACTCCCGCTCCTCGACGAAGTCGAGCACCTCCTCGGCGACGTCGTCCTCGTCGTCCTCCGAGTCGAAGTCCTCGGACACGAGCTCGAGCTCGTCCTCCGACTCGAAGCCGGCCGCGGCCTCGACGTCGAGCACGTCCTCGGCGGGCGCGTCGACGAAGTCGGCCTCCTCGGCCGCCTGAAGCCGCTCACCGAACAGCAGGCTGCCCGCACCACACAGCAGGCCGCTCGCACCAGACAGCGCTACGCCCCGCCGGTCACCGGCTCGGGGCGTAGCGCTGTCTGTGCCGGTCCGTCAGTCCCAGTGCGGGGGGCGGTCGGCGAGCAGGCGGTCGTCGTTGGACGCGCTGCGCTCGCCCCAGCCGGCGTCGGTGTCGTCGGTCGTGGTGTCCGGCAACACGACCAGCTCGTCGGCGAAGTCCTCGAAGGAGACTTCGCGCTGCTCATCGGTGGATGCCCACTCGTTCGTCGTCGCCACGCCGCGAGCGTACTCCGGCGAGTTTGCGGGAAGTTGGCCGAATGACGACAGTCGCCCTTCCGTCGACAGGTCACACTCGGCGGCATGACAGACGACAGTGCCCCCCAGCACCAGACCGATCCGCGGCAGGCGGAGCAGGCAGCGGACGACCAGCCGACCGTGCGCCTGGACCAGGGCGACCCGGACGCCACCCGTCCGATGTCGCTCGCCGATCTGCTGAACAGCGACTGAGGTTCCCCCACCGGGCCGGGTCCGGCTACCGGCCCGGTGGGTACGCTCGTGGCGTGAGTGACGACGCCTTCTGGCGGCGGCCGCCGGAGGGGGCCGCACCGCCACCCCCGGCCGCGCCGGCCGAGCCCGCGGCGGTCCCCTACACCGGTGCGCCGCGCAGCGCGCCGCCCCCGCGTGGGTGGCGGCCCCCGACCGTCGAGCGACCGGCCGCGCCGCGGAAGCTGCCCGCGCAGGATCCCGAGCGGATCGACCGGGAGGAGCAGGCGGCGACGATCCTGACCAAGGGGATGGGGATCTTCGCCGGGGCGGTCATCCTCGTGCTGCTGCTGATCTTCTGCGGCCGCCTGCTGTTCTGAGTGCTAGAAGCCGTCCCAGACCATCTTGGCGCCCGTGTCTCCGGCCTTGAAGACGAAGTAGAGGGCGGCCACCGCCAGCACCACGGTCAGCCCGCTGAGTGCCCAGTGGGCGGCGGCGGGGCCGATCGACACGGCCGCGGCGGGGCGGACCACGTACGCCATGACGAGCGTGACAAGGGCAAGACCCACCACGATCAGAAACAGCGTGCTGCCGAAGTCCTCGTGCTCGCTGATCTTCGCCTGCAGCTGGCCGGACTGGAAGTTGGGGCTCTCCCCGAACGCCTCGCCGGACTCCTTGGCGGCGAACACCGCGCCGGGGGTGGCCACGGCCAGGACGACCATGGTCCAGCGGGCGTGGTGACGGGCGGCCGGCCAGACGGCGTACAGGATGCCCGCGATCGCCAGCAGCGGCACGAGCACGACTGCCGCATGGATGAAGAACGGGTGAGCCGGTAGACCGAGCACACGTTCGAACACGGGGCCTCCTCTTCGTCGGGCGATCCTCCCCCACCGGACGTGTACACAACCCGAGCACCGGCAGTTCAAGCAAGAGCTCAGAAACATTTGAACGGTTCCAGGGTGCGTGGTGTTATTGGAAGCGTGTCGGGTGAGGATCTGCTGCGCGCCCGGGGTCTGCGGGTGACGCGGCCCCGGCTGGCCGTGCTGGAGGTCCTGGAAGCGTCGCGGGGGCAGGCGCAGGGCCATCTGGACGTCGACCAGATCGCCGCTCGGGTCCGGGACCGGCTCGACACGGTCTCCACGCAGGCGGTCTATGACGTGCTCAGCGCCCTGTCCCGGGCCGGGCTGGCGAGGCGGATCGAGCCCGCCGGCAGTCCCGCGCGCTACGAGTCACGTGTCGGCGACAACCACCACCACATCGTCTGCCGCGGCTGCGGAGAGATCGCCGACGTGGACTGCGCGGTCGGCGACGCGCCGTGCCTGACGCCGTCGCAGGCGCACGGGTTCGTCGTCGATGAGGCCGAAGTCACATTCTGGGGGCTGTGCCCCGCCTGCCAGCAGCGGCACGCCGACGACCCGGCCGAGGACCTGCCGAGTTGAGCGACCCGGGGCTCTTCGGGCCGGACTCGGTCACCTGGCGGGTGCACCGGGAGCCGATCGTCACCGTCGGCGGCCTGCGCAGCCTGTACCTGCAGGCACTGCTCCCCCGGGCGGTCGCGGGCGTCGAGCAGAACAGCCGGTACCGCAAGGACCCGTGGGGCAGGTTCCAGCACACCGCCATGTACGTGGGGACGGTCGTCTACGGCACGACCGAGCAGGCCGAGCGCGCCGGCCGCCGGGTGCGGGCGATCCACGCGAAGATGACCGCGACCGACCCGCGCACCGGCGAGCGCTTCCGCGTCGACGACCCCGACCTGCTGCGATGGGTGCACGTCACGGAGGTCGAGTCGTTCATGGAGGCCGCCCTGCGGGGCGGGCTGCGGCTGAGCGGGCCGGAGATCGACCGCTACTACGCGGAGCAGACCAGGGCGGCCGAGCTCGTCGGCCTCGACCCCGCCACGGTGCCGGACTCGGCGGCGGCGGTCGCCGCCTACTACGAGCGGATGCGTCCGGAGCTGGAGCTGACCGTCGACTCCGCGGCGACGGGGCTGTTCCTGACGCTGCCCCCGCTGCCGTACGGGCTGGGCCTCACCCCCGTCCGGGGAGCCGCGCTCGGGGTGTCCGCGCTGGCGATCGGCCTGCTGCCGGCGTGGGCGCGCCGCCTGTACGGGCTGCCCGGCCTCCCCGGGACCGACCTGATCACGTCGGCGAACGCGCTGGTCCTCGGCCGGATGCTGAGCGCCATCCCGATCGACTGGATCTCCCCGCTGCGCCGCGACGCGATGCGCCGCCTCGCCTCCTGAGGGCCGTCACACCGTCGCGCTCCCCGGCGTTGAGCGGTTGGCATGAAACTTCCATGGCTCGCGCTCGCCCTGGCGACCGTCGCGCTTCCGCTGGCGCTCGGCACTTCACCGCTCGATGTTGCCCTATATGCCGGATATTTCGCTTATGCCGTCGTGGCGCCGGGCACGCTGCTGTACCGCGCGATCCGGCCCACGCCCCAGTCGCTGCTCGAGGACCTCACGTACGGCACCGTCGTCGGGCTGCTCGCCGAAACGGCCTGCCTGGCGGCCGCGAGCCTGCTCGACCTGCGCGGCTGGCTGTGGGCGTGGCCGCTGCTGGCGATCGTCCCGCTGGCGCGCCACCGGCGGAGCCCCGACTATCCCGAGCGGCCGTCCGCGGCCTGGTCGTGGGCGGTCGCCGGGATCGCGGCCGGGTTCCTCGCGTACCTGACGGCGGCGTTCCTGGCGGTCAACCCGCCGCTGCCGACCGGTGGCGCGCACGACTACATGATCGACCAGCTGAACCTCCTCGCCGTCAGCGCCGACCTGAAGCACCACTTCCCGCTCGCCGTCCCCGAGCAGGGCGACCGGACGCTGGGGTACCACTGGTTCGCGTACGGTCACGTCGCCGCGAGCAGCCTGATCAGTGGCGTCGACCTGCCGGTCGTGTGGTTCCGGCTGGATTTGCCGGTGCTCGCCGTGCTGGCCGTGTGCCTGCTCGCGGTCACCGGCCGGCGGGTCGCCGGGCATCCGTGGGCGGGCCCCGTCGCGGCGGCGCTGATGTTCACCGTCGGCGAGCTCGTCCCGCAGCGGCAGGCGCCGGCGTTCTTCGGCTCGATCACCGCGTACTACAGCTGGTCGAGCCGCTCGCTGCTGTTCGGCGCGGCGCTGAGCATGCCGCTGATCGCGGCGATCGTGTCCGTGCTGCGCGGCGGCGGGCGGCGGGACTGGCTGCTCGTGCTGCTGTTCGCGGCCGGGACGACCGGCGCGAAGTCGACCATCGTCCCGCTCTTCGGGGCGGGGGTGGCGGCGGTCTGCACGGTACACCTCCTGCGGCGACGGCCACGATGGACCCCGTGGCTGCTCGGGGGGTCGCTGGCCGCCATCACGGTGGGTGCGGTCGCCGTCCTCTACGGGTTCGAGGGGCAGGGCCTGCGGTGGGGGCCCTTCGCGATCATGCTGGACTTCGTCGGGAGCCAGCGGCACGGGACCACGGTGCGTGACGTCCCGCTCATCCTGTGGGGTCTCGGCGCGTACGGCATCGCGATGGGCGCCCGCCTCGCCGGCGTCCTGCTCCTCCGCCACTGGGATGACGCCTGCGTCTTCCTGGCCGGCACGACCGTCGCGGGCGTCGCCGGCACGCTGTGTGTCTGGCACGTGTCGTGGAGCGAGCACTTCTTCGTCGTCGCCGCCTGGCCGTGCGCGGCGATCCTGTCGGCGACCGGCCTGGTCCGCCTGCCGTGGTCGCCGCGCGCGCTGTGGACGGCGCTCGCGGTGGCGGCGGCGCTCGCGGCGGTGTCGGTCGCGTTCACCCTGCCGGTGCCGCGGCATCGCTGGTGGGTGCCGCTGCCGGTGTACGCCCTGGGCGCCCTCGTCCTGGTGTCGGCCCTGCTCCTGTACCTGCTCTCGCACCGGCTCTCGCCCCGGCTCTTGGATCGGCTCTTGGATCGGCTCTGGCACCGGCTCTTGGATCGGCGTGCCGGGGCTTTCGGGGCGCTGGTCGTGGTGCTCTTCGCCGGCGTGGCCCGGCTGCCGTTCGACGCGGTGACGAACGCGAACCTCGGCCTCGCGTACCACATCCGGATCACGCCCGACCAGGTCGCCGGCGCCCGCTGGCTGCGCGCCCACAGCACCCCCGCGGAGTACGTGGCCACGAACGTCCACCGTGTCGGCGGCAGCGGCCTGATGCGGGGGCAGAGCCTCGCGTACTGGATCTCCGCGTACAGCGAGCGCCGCGTCCTCCTGGGCAGCTGGGGCTACTCGCCCGAGTCGACGGAGTCACAGTCCCGCGCGCACCGCATCGGCCCTGCGCTCACCTACTGGGATCCGGCGCGGCTCGCGCTCAACGACGCGGCCGTGCTCGACCCGACCCCTGCCCGGCTGTCGTGGTTGCGGGAGCAGCGCGTCCGCTGGATTCTCGTCGACCGCGCCCACGGTACGCCGACCGCGGCGCTGCCCACCCTTACCGACCTGGCCTGGCAGCGCGGCGACATCACGGTCTACCGGCTCCGCACTCCTTGAGCATGGCACTTAGTGTCAGCAACGCGTCTAAGTGCCAAAATTGTCGTGCGGCGCATAGAATGCCTGCGTGAGCCTCGCCGATCGCAAACGTCAGCTCGTCCGCGACGAGCTGACCGAGGCCGCGCTGCGGCTCCTGGCGATCCAGGGGTTCGAGGAGACCACCATCGACCAGATGGCCGCCGCCGCGGGCGTGTCCCGCAGGACGTTCTTCCGCTACTTCCAGTCCAAGGAAGACGTCATCATCGAGCGCCTCAGCGACCTCGGCCGCCGGCTCACCGCCACCCTGGCCGCCCGCCCCGCACCCGAACCCCCGGCGGCCGCCCTCCAGCACACGCTGCGCACCTTCACCGACACGTTCCGGGAGCACCCCGAGAAGTCCCGGCGCCTCACGAAGATCATGGTCACCACCCCGCCGCTGCTGGCCCGCTACCTGGAGCGCCAGGTCACCTGGCGCGCCGCCCTCTCCACCGAGCTCGCCACCCGCATCGGCACCGACCCCACCACCGACCCCCGCCCCGCCGTCCTGGTGGCGGTCGCGTTCGCCGCCTTCGACACCGCCCTGATGCGCTGGGTCGAGCAGGACCCCGCCCCCGACCTCGACACCCTGCTCTCAACCTGCTTCACCGCCGCCTTCCCCGGCTGATCAGACAGCGGGCCGGATCCGCCATCCGATCACGCCCTGGCGCCGCGGGTCCGCGGATGGCGGAGTGAGGCGATCCACGCAGCGCCACAGGCCAGGCACCTGGGACGAGCAGCGGACGGCTGGGCCAGTCGACGAAGGCCCGCGGTCCTTCAGTGCGGCACAGCCGCCAGCAGGGCATGAGCAGCGAAAATCGCACCAGGATCACTGCGTGCCCAGGGCAACCGGCAAACCTCGCCAACAAGGGTGACGACCAAGACGACATCCGCGATGGTGACGCCAGGCAATCCGCCCAGCACCGCAGGCCAAGCACCACACGCCGCAGGCCGGCACCGCACACCGCCCCCACCGCAGGCCACCCCACACCGCAACCCGGGCACCGTCACAGGCCACCCCCGCGCGCCCCACGCCGGGCACCACATGGCGCAGGCCCACACCGCATCGCACACCGCAACCCGGTTCCCCACCGCAGGCCGCCCCGCATGCCCAAGCCGGACTCCGTGCGCCGCGGGCCAGGGCCCCGCACGATGCAGCCGCATCGGAACACCGAGCACCCCACACCGCGACCGGGCCCGCGCCGCAAGCCGCAAGCCGGGCTCCGCGCGCCACAAGCCGGGCTCCGCGCCACAAGCCAGGGACCCGCACGATGCAGGCTGTCCCGGCACACTGGGCACCCCACACCGCACACCACACCCGGGCCATCGCCGCAGGCCGCCCCGCATCGCAAACCCGGGCACCGCCGCAGGCCGCCGGACCGCAGCCCGGGCACCGAGCGTCGCAGGCCGAAGCCCCGCACGATGCGGGCCGTCCCAGCGCGCCGGGCACTACAAACCGCAGGCCATCACCGCACACTGCAGCCCGGGCCACGCCGCAGGCCGTCCCGCATCGCAAACCCGGGCACCGCCGCAGGCCGCCGGACCGCAACCGGGGCACCGTGCGCGCAGGCCGGAACCCGCACACGACGCAGGCCGCCCCGCGCCCCGCAAGCTGGGGACCACACAGGCTGCCACCGCACGCCGCCAGGACGGGACCCCGCATGCCGCAAGGCCGGACACCCACACTGCGCAGGCCGGCACTGCACGCCGCCAGGCTGCACGCCGCCAGGCTGCACGCCGCCAGGACGGGGCTCCGCACGCCGCAGGCCGGGCTCCGCGCCACAGCGCCGGCGCCAGGCCTGCGGGTGCACGGCGGCTGCGGGGATGGGACGCAGACCCTTGGAGCGCAGAGCCGTTGACCGCATCGGCGTCGGCGCAGAAGTTCACGGCGACGGCGACGGGGCCGAGGGGCGCCGGGAACTGACGCCGCGGCCCGGCAGCACCCTCACCACGCACTGCTGCAAGACCGCTGCTGCACCGCGCGGGAAGCGCCGCCGGGCACACGGAGGGCGGGGGGCTAGGTGGCGGGGCGGTCGACGGCGGTCCAGGGGTCCTTCGGGGCGGCGTCGAGGCCGGCGGGGCAGGAGCGGCGGAAGTCGCACCAGGAGCACTGCGGGCCCGGGGCCACCGGGAACGCCTCGTCGGCGGGGGTGCCGGCGGCCAGGGCGGCGTCGGCGGTGGTGATGTCGGCGGCGGTGGCTTCGGCTCGGCGGAGGTGGCGGGCGAGGGAGTCGTCGGTGTGGTCGTGGGCGGCGATGGTGCCGGTCGGGAGGTGGTGGAGCTCGACGCGGTGGCAGGGCTTGCGGAAGACGCGGGAGGCGGCGATCGCGTAGAGGGCGAGCGCGCGCGAGCCGCGGGCGTCGTCGGGCGTGACGCCGGAGCGGCCGGTCTTGTAGTCGACGATGACGAGGTGGCCGTCGCGCAGGTCGATGCGGTCGACGCGGCCGGAGAGCGCGAGGGTGTCGGTGCGCGCGGCGACGGTGCGCTCGACGCCGAGCGGCTCGTCGTGGGGGTCGAGGCCGTCCACATAGGACTCGAGCCAGCCCAGGGCGCGGCGGAAGACGTCGCGCTCCTGGGTCTCGTCGCGGTAGCCCTCGCTGACCCAGGTGGCCTTCAGCAGGGTGGGCAGGGCGGAGCGGTCGCGGCGGGCGGGGTCCAGCGCATACCAGCTGCGCAGTGCCGTGTGGACGGACGCGCCGAGCGAGTTGTGCGCCCAGGGCGGTCCCTTGGGCGGGGTGGGGCGGTCGACATAGGTGAACCGGTAGCGGCGCGGGCAGTCCTCATAGCTGCCGAGCTTGCTGGGCGTGCAGGTGAACAGGCGCCGGGGTGGGGCGAAGAGGCCGAGCTGCTCGTTGTCCACTCCTCGATCCTGCCACCGGGGTACGACAAAACCTCAATGGGGCGAGTGCAGGTACTCGGTGACGAAGGCGCCGATGGCGTCGGCCAGCAGCTGGACGGCGATGGCGGCGACGAGCAGGCCGGCGATGCGGGTGACCACCTCGATGCCACTGGGCCGCAGGATGCGCACCAGGATGCCGGAGAAGCGCAGCACCAGGTAGACGATGGCCATGACGGCCACGATGCCCACAGCGATAGCGACATATCCCGAAACGTTGGATGCCTGCCGCACGAACAGCATCGTGGCCACGATCGCACCGGGGCCCGCCAGCAGCGGGGTACCGAGGGGGACGAGCGCGACGTTGGAGGTGGCCTCCTGACGGGGGTCGTCGGTCTTGCCGGTGAGCAGTTCGAGGGCGACGAGCAGCAGGAGCAGGCCGCCCGCGCCCTGCAGGGCGGGCAGGTCGATGTGCAGGTACGCGAGGATCTGCCGCCCCACGAGCGCGAACGCCACGATGACGCCGAGCGCGAGCAGCACAGCCTGCAGAGCGGCGCGGTTGCGGTGCTTGGCCGCCATCGACCCGGTGAGGGCGAGGAAGATCGGCACGGCGCCCGGCGGATCGAGGATGACCAGCAGGGTCACGAAGACTTCACCGAAGAGCTTGAGATCCACTCCCGGATTGTCGTGGTGTGCCTGCATAGACCGGAAACCAGGGTCTTGACGCCACCCGGCGGCACCCCTACGTTGCCCATCAACAGCAAAGTTTCCTTACAGTCATGGAGGGTTCATGGGCAGACGCTCCGTCCTGGCCGGATTGGCGGTGTCGCTCACGCTCGCGTCACTGGCGATCGTGCCCGGCACCGCGTCGGCGCACAGCGCGCCGCATCAGGACCAGTACAAGCGCGTCGGGTACTTCATCCAGTGGGGCATCTACGGCCGCCAGTACTACGTCAAGAACCTCGAGACGAGCGGGCAGGCCAAGAACCTGACCCACATCAACTACGCCTTCGGCAACGTCGACGCGACCGGCAAGTGCGTCTCCGCCGACCCGTGGGCCGACTACCAGCGGCCGGTCTCCGCCGAGGAGAGCGTCGACGGTGTCGCGGACGCGCCGGGCCAGGCGCTGAACGGCAACTTCAACCAGCTGCGCAAGCTGAAGCTCAAGCACCCCGGGCTGAAGGTACTGCTGTCGCTCGGCGGCTGGACGCTGTCGGCGAACTTCTCCGACGCCGTGCTGACCGACGCGTCGCGCAAGGCGCTCGTGAAGTCGTGCATCGACACGTTCTGGTCGACCGGGGTCTTCGACGGCTTCGACTTCGACTGGGAGTGGCCGGGCTCGGAGGGCAACCCGGGCAACGTGATCCGCCCCGAGGACAAGCAGAACTTCACGCTCATGGTCGCGGAGTTCCGCAAGCAGCTCGGCAAGAAGGCCACCCTGACCGCGTTCCTGCCGGCGAGCCCGGCGAAGATCGACGCCGGCTTCGAGGTCAACAAGATCTTCAAGTACCTCGACTTCGGCACCATCCAGGGCTACGACTTCCACGGCACGTGGGAGGCCACCACCAACCAGCAGTCCGCGCTGTTCGTCCCGCGCGGCGCGCCGACCACGCCGGACTTCAGCGGCTCCACCACGCTGAAGGCCTGGACCGACCGCGGCGCCCCGAAGAAGGCCCTCGTCCTGGGCATCCCGTACTACGGCCAGGGCTGGACCGGCATCACCAGCACCGCCAACCACGGCCTCTTCCAGCCCGCGACCGGCCCCGCGCCGGCCACCTGGGCTGCCGGTAACGAGGACTACAAGGTCCTCGCCACGCTGCCGCAGCAGGGGTACAAGGTGTACCGCGACCTCCGCTCGGGCCACGCGTGGCTGTTCAACGGCAGCACGTTCTGGACCTTCGACGACCAGCTCACGGTCGCCCAGAAGTCGCTGTACATCCGGGTCAACGGCTACGGCGGCGCCATGGTCTGGTCGCTCGACGGCGACGACACCAGCGGCACGCTGACCAAGACGATCGGCACCGTCCTCAAGTAGCACCACGAAAAGCAGCGCCACGAAAGCAGCGCCACGAAACGCAGCACCACGAACAACCTGGGCCGCCTTCAAGGACGAAGGCGGCCCAGGTGCGTCTCGATCCCGTCCAGCACCCGTTCCAGCCCGAAGGAGTACGCGCGCACCGGGTCTCCCGCGCCGTACTCCTCGCCCGCCGCCTGCCCCACCCGTGCCGCCGTCGGGAAGCGCGCCGGGTCGAGCACCTCGCCGAGCAGCGGCGCGTAGGCCTCCCACCACTGCTCCTCGCTCATCCCGGTGCCCTGTTCGGCCTGGTCCGCCTGTACCGCCGCGCGCACGGCACCCGCGACGTAGTTGAGCACCAGACCGAGGAGCAGGTCCGCGTCGACGTCCGGCACGGTGCAGGACTCGAAGGCCCGCAGCTCGAAGTCGTACTTCGCGATGACGTTCGGGCCGAGGACGGGCCGGCTCGTGGCCACCTGCAGCAGCCACGGGTGCCGCCGGTACAGCAGCCAATTCGACGACGCGATCTCGACGAGCCGCTCGCGCCACCCGGCGGCCGTGAACGCCGGACGGACGGCCTCGGCGCTGACCGTGTCGACCATGACGTCGAGCAGCTCCGCCTTGCTGGGGACATAGGTGTACAGCGACATCGCCGTCACCCCGAGCTGCTCCGCGACGCGGCGCATCGACACGGCGGTCAGCCCTTCGGCGTCGGCGAGGCCGATCGCGGCCGCGGTGACGTCCGCGACGGTGAACTTCGCCTTCGGTCCCCGCCGCGAAGGCGTCGCGGTGCCCCACAGCAGCTCGATGCTGCGTCTGGGGTCGCCGGCGCCGCTGTACTCCGTGGTCACGCCGCCACCTCCGCTGCGCTCCGGCGTCGGCCTGACCCGAACCTGCCACATGATGACCGGGCCGAGCCGCTTCGCTGCCCGGTCATGCGATCACACCGGACCCGGTCGCGGCCGCCACGATCCGCTCGAACACCTCGGGCGCCGTGGTGCGGGCGCCGAGGCGGACGGTCTTGTTGGTGCCGTGGTAGTCGCTGGAGCCGGTGACGACCAGCCCGAGTCGGTCGGCGATCGCCCGCATGTGCGCGCGCTCGGCCGGGCTGTGGTCGGTGTGGTCGGCCTCCAGGCCGAAGAGCCCCGCGTCGGCCATCTCCTCGATCGCCACGTCGGGGACGACCGGGCCGCGGATGCTGGCCCGCGGGTGGGCGAAGACCGGCACGCCGCCGGCCCCGATCACCAGCCGGATGGCGTCGAAGACGTCGAGGTCCTCCTTGCCCACCCGGTACCGGTGACCGAGCCACTCCGGAAGGAACGCCTCCGACACCGTGTCGACGAGGCCGCGGCGCATCAGCGCCTGCGCGAGGTGCGGACGGCCGACCGTGCCACCGCCGGCGTGCTCGAGGACCTCGGCCCACGTGACGTCGATGCCGTCGGCGCGCATCAGGTGCACCATGCGCTCCGCGCGGGTCTCGCGGGAGGCACGGATGCGGGCCATCTCCCCCGCCAGGGCCGGGTCGGCCGGGTCGAACAGGTACGCCAGCAGGTGCAGCGAGATCGGCCACGGCCCGCCGTGCCACCGGCACGACAGCTCGGCGCCCGGCACGAGCGTGAGCCCGGACGGGCGGGCGGCGATCGCGGCGGCCCACCCGGAGGTCGTGTCGTGGTCGGTCAGCGCGACGACGTCGAGCCCGGCGGCGACCGCCTCGGCGACCAGCTCGGCCGGGCTCGACGTGCCGTCACTGGCGGTCGAGTGACAGTGAAGATCGATCCGCACCCAACAAGGTTAGAGCAGTTCGATCAGGACGACGCCTTCGCTTTCGACGTTGAGCGGCTCGGGGGTGGCCGCCGTCGGGGTGATCGCGCGGAACTTGCCCCCGCTGTCGACCACGAACGTCGTGGCGTTCATCCACACCGTCTTCGTGGTGACGGTCAGGTTCCAGGTCTTCACCGCTGCCGCCGCCACCGCCGTGGCCGTGTCGAAGACCTTCGTCAGGTCCAGCATCGCGACCTGCTTGAGGCCATCGACCGGGTACGCGAGCCAGTGCCCGTCCGGGGAGACCCGGCCGCCGGCCTTCGCCGCCACCGGCAGCCCGCACCGCCGCTGCGCGACCTTGAACGGCTGGTCCAGGGTCAGCATCGCCAGGCACATGGGCTCGTCCTTGTCGGCGGGCTTCACCTCGGCGTAGACGCTCTTCGTCCCGGGGTCGACGCCGAAGATCCGCACGACGTTGTCGTCCCACGACTGGATGTAGTCGCGGCCCGTGTACCAGACGTCGTAGCCGGCGCCCTCCTCGCGGCCGAGGAGCAGATCGGAGCCGACGAACCCGACCGCGACCGCGGTCTCCGGCACCTCCGCGGTCACCTGGTCGGTGAGCTGCTGCTTCTTGGTCTTGTCGTCGGTGGTGGTGCGCGTGGCGACGGTGACCTTGCCCTCCTGCGCCCACGCGACCTTGTCGCCGCCCTTCGCGACGGCGATGTTCGACGCCTTCTTCACCAGGACCTGCGGCTGCTTGTCGTGGTCGTCCTGGAGCACCAGCTGCTTGTCACCGTCGGCCTCGGTGTTGACGACCAGGTAGCCGTCCTTCGCCTTGTACGCGGCGTCGACCTTGCCGTTGTCGGGCAGCTTGAGCCGGACCGTGGTGGACGGCTGCGCATCCCCGTCCATCGCGGCGACCTCCTTGCCCACGGCCGGCGGATCGGACTGCGTGGCGAGGGTGGCCTGCGGCTGCGAGCTCTGCGGACCGTGGTCGCCCTGCGCGACCGGTGCCGAGGGCGTGCCCTGGCCGACGACGTGGAACGTGGCGATGGCGGCGACCGCCATGACGACGAACGCGGCGAACCCGCTCGCGGCGGCGCGGCGGCGCCGGCGGATCCGCCCGGCGTTGCGGATGGCGACGTCGGCGATACCGTTCAGCGGCGCCGGCGGCGCGGTGCCCGCCTTCGCCTTGAACGCCTCGCGGAGCGCATCTTCGATCATGGTCACGTCACCAGTCCCACTTCCACCGGCCCGGAGGTCTCCACCAGGACGGCCTCGCGTCCGGGCGTTTCGCACTCGTCTTCGGGTGCGGGCTGCTCCTTCGGCACGACTTGCTCTGCCTGTGCGGTTCTCGCCACGTTCGTCGTCAGCGCGGACATCGCGGTGTTCGCCGCGGTGTTCGCCGCGGGTTTCGTGACCGGTGCCGCCGGCCTCAGCCGCACCGTCGGCGGTCTCGCCGGCCTGGCGGCGGGCTCGATGCCCTCCGCGCTGAGCCGCTGCCGCAGCGTGGCGAGCGCCCTGGACGCCTGGCTCTTCACCGTGCCGACCGACACGCCGAGCAGGCGCGCCGTCTCGGCCTCCGACTGGTCTTCGTAGAAGCGCAGGACCAGCACGGCGCGCTGCCGGTTGGGCAGCTCCCGGACGTGCCGCCACAGGGCGTCACGCTCCAGGCTCTCCTCGACCCGGTCAGCGGCGGCGGACTCCGGCAGGATCTCGGTGGGGCGTTCGCCGTGCCACCGGCGCCGCCACCAGCTCGTGGAGGTGTTGACCAGGACCCGGCGGGCGTAGGGCTCGACGGCCTCGATGTGGCCGAGCCGCTTCCATGCGAGGTAGGTCTTGGTCAGCGCGATCTGCAGCAGGTCCTCGGCGGTCGCCCAGTCCCCGGCGAGCAGGTACGCGGTGCGCAGGAGCGCACTGGACCTGGTCTCGACGAAATCACGGAAGTCTTCCTCACGGAACCCCGCCTCGTCCGGCACCGCCGCTCCCTCCCCCGCTCCGCCCACCAGGCAAGACGCGATGGAGGTGCGGCACGGTTGCACCTCGGGGGAAAAGTTTTCCTAGGTTCCGTCGTCCTCGACGCCGGCGGCACGGCCCAGGCGGGCCTCGACGGCCTCCGGCTCGTACATCTCCTCGACGATGCGCAGGTAGAGCTCATTCGGGTTGGGCAGGTTGCGGATGTTGCGCAGCGCCTGGTCCTGGCCGGCGGACTCCAGCTCGAAGTGCCCGTAGCCGAACATGCGTCCGGTCAGCGACTGCACGTACTTCATGTCGGTGACCCGCAGCAGCGGCATCATGGCCACGTTGCGGGTGAAGATCCCGGAGACCACCATCACCCGCTTGTTGGTGAGGATGAAGCGGTCGTACCACCAGTCGGCGACCCGCCACGCGCAGTAGAGGATCACGACGGCCCAGATGACCAGGACGACGGTGCGCAGCTGCGTCTGGTTGTGCTTGGTCAGCCAGCCCGCGATGTAGCCCATCGCGATCGTGGCGGCCACGGCGATCCCGCCCTCTTTCGCGAGCTGGATCCAGTGCCGCTTCCACTCGCCGCGGAACTTCTCGGTCGGGAAGAGATAGCGGGCCGCGTGCCGGCTGGCCTCCTCGTCGAGGGGCGCCATGCGGCTGCCGGGCGGCATGGACGGGCCGGTGTCGGCGCCGGCGCGCAGGCCGGAGAACTCGTCCTCGGTGAAGGTCGGCGGGCCTTCCTCGACGTAATAGTCGCCGCGGTCATAACCGCCGAGGCCGGCCGACTGTGCACCGCCGTTGTACGGGTCGGGGTCGGCATAGCCGGCGGGGTCGGGATTGGCCGGACGGGCCCGCGGGATCGGCTCGGTGTCACGATCTTCCCAGCGGCGTGCACCCGGTTCTTCAGCGGAAGGCTCAGGCCCGGTGGACATCGCAGTCAGGCGACCAGACTGGAGAAGAAGTCCCCGAAACCGGTGGCGATGTCCATGATTCCGCCGCCGATGGACTTGAAGACCTCAGCCGCGGACTGCGGCCGATATGCCACAAAGAAGATGAGGAAGGCAATGCTTCCCCAGGTGAGGACCTTTTTGACCATTGCCGTCAATCCCCTCCCCACGGCGTCGTGCACCTGCACCGCGGCGAACTCAGCGTATCAGTTGCGCGGCACACGGTGAATGTATGGCGCGCCGACATCGACCCCATCGACTGAGGGTCGATCCTAGTCGTGAACTTCTACGCCTTGCCGTGAAGATAGGGCGACGGCGCGCCGTAGACGAGATGGGTTGGCACATCGTCGGCGAGGTCGTGCAGGTCGAGCTCCTCCTCCAGAAGGTAGCCCGCGGCGGCCGGCCAGGTGACGACATACAGCCACACGCCCATCGCCTCACCGACGTAGGCGCAGCGGTCCTCGGGTGACTTCGCCATCCACAACGGCGTCGGCCAGCCGGCGGCGCGGACCTTGGCGTGCGCGGTGGTGGTGGCGATGTCGGCGTCGAAGAACGGGCCGGGGTCGGTCCCGGGAATGCCGGCGAAGCGGGTGCCCAGGCCGATGCCGGGCTCCTCCGCGACGATCACGCAGTCGGCGGGGCCGTGCTCGACCGGGCCGGGGCCGCTGCACGCGACGGCGGTGGCGCGCACGCCGGAGCGCTCGTCGCCGACCCAGCCGACGCCGGTCACGGTCCAGCCGGTCGGCAGCGGCCACGGGCACCACATCGGCGTGGGCCGCCGCTCGCCGGCGCGCTGGGCCGCGGCGATCAGCCTGGCCTTCGCCGCCTCGACGATCTCCGGTCCGATGTGCTGTGCGACGTGCAGCGGCAGCACTTCGCCGTCCTCATCGCACCTCCACTCGGAGTGCATGAGGTCCGGTGACCGCACCGGGCCGCCACAACGGGGACAGCTGACTGCGACGCCCATGTACCCACGGTAATGGGTCTTATGGGCTGTTGTCGCCGTACGCCCGGATCCAGGTGTGCATCGCGATCCCGCTGGCGACGCCGGCATTGATCGACCGGGTGGAGCCGTACTGCGCGATGGAGTACACGGCGGCACATGCCTTCCGGGCAGGTTCCGAGAGGCCAGGGCCCTCTTGGCCGAACAACAGCACGCACCGGTGGGGCAGCTCGGCCCGCTCGATCGGCAGCGCGCCCGGCAGGTTGTCGATCCCGATCACCGGCAGGTCCTGCGCGCCCGCCCAGTCGAGGAACTCCTCGACCGTCGGATGATGCCGGACGTGTTGATAGCGGTCAGTGACCATTGCACCGCGTTTGTTCCACCGGCGGCGGCCGACGATGTGCACCTCGGCGGCGAGGAACGCGTTGGCGTTGCGCACGACCGTGCCGATGTTGAGGTCGTGCTGCCAGTTCTCGATGGCGACGTGAAACGCGTGCCGGCGGTGGTCGAGGTCGGCCACGATCGCGTCGAGCCGCCAGTACCGGTAGCGGTCCACGACATTGCGCCGGTCACCGGCCGCGAGCAGCTCAGGGTCGTAGTGGGCCCCGGCCGGCCACTCGCCGTCCCAAGGCCCTACGCCGATGTCGTCGTCGTTGTGCATCTACCGTGAATCCCCGGGCCGACACTCATTCACCCTGTGGCGCTCACCCGATACGCTACGTTCCTTGCAATCGCAGACCCGGAGGGGATTGCCGAAAATGGTCAAGAAGGTCCTCACCTGGGGAGGCATTGCCTTCCTCATCTTCTTCGTCGCGTATCGGCCGCAGTCAGCGGCCGAGGTGGTCAAGTCCATCGGCGGCGCCCTGATGGACATCGCCGGCGGCTTCGGTGACTTCTTCGCGAGCCTGTTCGGCTGAGCCGGCCGGCTCCGCCCGCCGCAGCAGACGGCGGGTCCAGACCACCGGGGTGACCTTCTCCAGGGGCAGGAAGCACGCCATCGCCACCTGGTGCGGGACGAACGAGATCGTGATCAGGCAGAAGGTCATGAGGTGGAAGGCGTAGAAGCCGGCGACGACCGCGGCGCGCACCTTCGGCTTCACCACGAACACCAGTGGGCTGAGCAGCTCGAAGCTCACGATGCCGATCTGGCTGGCCGTGGTGAAGCCGGGGATGCCGAGCAGCCAGTGCGCGAGCGCGGTGCCACGGCGGATGAACGCCCGGGTCAGCGTCGCCCCGGTCAGCCAGGCGAACCCACCGAAGCGCAGTTTGGCGATCGAGGACAGGAAGTACGTGCAGACGACGCCGACCTGGGTGAGCCGCAGCGCCCAGCCGCCGGCCTCGGTGACCTCCTTGTCGCCGTGCCTGGCGCGGCCCGCGGTCGGCAGCACGGCGAGCGCGACCAGCAGGCCGAACCGGTCGTGATCGATCTTGCCGTAGCTCATCGCGATGATCATGTACTCGAGGTACAGGACGAACACGCTCCAGCCGAGGAGCCGGTGCGCGCGGCCGGTCGCGGCGGCGAGGCTCAGCGGGATCAGCGCCCAGTAGATCGCGCCGACCACCAGCGGGGTGGGCGTGGGCAGCGGCAGCAGCCGGCCGACGACGAGCGGCTGGTACAGGTTGCCGGGCAGGTCGCCGTGGCTCTTGATCCAGGCGCTGAAGAAGACCACGTCGAGCGCGACGAAGACGTAGATCAGGGTGCGGAAGGCGGCGATGCGCCCCTTCGGCACCGGCTCGAAGAGCCAGTCGCGCAGCTTGGTCATGATTTCCACCTGGCGAGCACGACCTCGGTGATCACGCCGGTCGGCTGCGCGTTGCGCAGATGGTGCTGCACCTCGACGATGTCGACCTCCACCAGCGGCGGCCGGCCCGGATTCCGGGCGGCATAGGCCTCCTGGACCGAGCGCAGCAGGCTGGGGTCCGCCTTGAACCGCTCGATCTGCGCCTCGATCTCGGCCCGGCGCACCCCCGCGTTGCGCTCGTCGAGCACGATCCGCTTGCCCGTGGTGTCGATCCCGTCGGTGCGCAGCACCAGGACCGGCTCGTTGGGCTTGTCGGCGATCGCGAACATCTGGAACGGCGCGAACGGGAACCAGAAGTCGTTGCCGACGAGCGTGCCGGCGAAGGTCAGCACGACGACCACCAGCGTGACCGCCACCCGCGCCACGCGCCCCCGCGTGCTCAACCGTTCCATCGGCGCCAGACTTTACCGTCCGCCGTCTCGTACACCCGACGCCCACTACGCTCTGTAGTGAGAGTATCGACACACTCCGTAGTCCTTGCGCTCAATTTTCGTCTCATTTCCATAACTGTGATCTGCGTCTCTATACGGAGCGTGGTATTCGCGACCAAGATACTGGTCACACAGCGTGGGCGGCGGGCGCCAGGGAGGGCCCCGCCGCTCACTGCGTCTTTGTCACACTCGGCTGAATTTCCCGTCCGTACCCGGCATGCTTGCAGACCCCACAACGACGAGGGAGTCGCTGATGCAGTTCGGCCGGTATTTCGAGGAGTTCGAGGTCGGCGCCGTCTACCGGCACTGGCCCGGCAAAACGGTCACCGAGTCCGACGACCACCTGTTCTGCCTGCTGACGATGAACCATCATCCGCTGCATCTCGACGTCCACTACGCCGAGACGTCGACGCATTTCCAGCGCAACGTGGTCGTCGGCAACTACGTCTATTCGATCCTGCTCGGCATGTCGGTGCCCGACGTGTCCGGCAAGGCGATCGCCAACCTCGAGGTCGAGTCCCTGCGGCACACCGCGCCGACCTTCCACGGGGACACCATCTACGGCGAGACCACGGTGCTCGACAAGCGCGAGTCGGAGTCCAAGGACGACCGCGGCGTGGTCACCGTGCAGACCAAGGGCTACAAGCAGGACGGCACGCTGATCTGCGTCTTCCGGCGCAAGGTCATGGTGCCGAAGAAGTCCCACGCGGGGCCGGAGATGCCGAGCTTCCCGGAGCCGCGCGAATGACGCTCGTTTAGGAGGACGGCAGTGGGGTTGCTGCGCAGGCTGCTGGGGCGCGAGCCGGCATGGGTCGAGCGCTGGGCCGTGTATCCCGGCGAGATCGGGGCCGGGCTGGCGATGTACAACATCGACCTCGGCGCCGTCGAGGCGGCTCCGGTGGCCCGGCTGCCGCAGCGCTTCGACGTCGAGTTCACCTATGCCGGTGACGGCGCCAGCGGCATGCCCGCCGAGTCCGAGCTGGGCGCCATCCACGCGCTCGACGAGGCCGTGCGGCAGGCGCTGCGCGGCGCCCGCGGGGCGATGGTCGGCCGGGTGGTGACCGCCAACACCGGGCGCATCACCGGCTACCTGCCCGAAGGCGCGGCCGCGCCCGCACTGCCGGACATCCCCGCGCTGTCCCCCACCGGCACGCTCGAACCGGACCCCGGCTGGAGCAGGGTCCGCGAGGAGCTCACCCCCAACGGCTGGCAGCGCAACATCATGGAGGACAACCAGGTCGTCCAGGAGCTGGAGGGCCACGGCGACCGGCTCAGCCAGCCGCGACCGGTCGAGTTCCTCGCGTACTTCCCCGACACCGACCGCGCCGAGGCGGCCGCACAGGAGCTGCGCGACCTCGGGTTCGCGGTGACCGTCGAGCGCGGCGACGAGGCCGATTTCGTGCTGCAGGCGATCCGGCGGGACGCGGTCGAGCCGCCGGCGCTGCACGAGGTCACCTGGGCGGTGCGCGGCGTGGTCGAGCGCCAGGACGGTGTCTATGACGGGTGGGGCTGCATGGTGCAGGCCTGATCCTGCCGGCGTTCGCGATCCTGTCGGCGTTCGCGGCATCCGTACGACTGCCGCTCATCCGGCGGTTGTGTTTGGAGGCCAGCCGGATGAGAAGGTTTGCCCAGCCCACCCGACCGGCGTCCGCCGGCGCTCGCGCTACTGGCGGTGTAGAGCCAGCGCCAATTCCCTGCCGATCTCGTTGACGAACTCCCGCTCGGCGAGCAGGATCTCCACCCCGCCGAGCTTGATCACGCCGGGCCGCCACGCGGTGCGCCCGACGCTGGCCGCGACGTCCATCAGCCACTCGCCGTAGGCGAGCGCGACGTCCGCGCCCAGCCGACCGGCCAGCATCCGCACCGCCGCGCCACACTCCGCGAGGACACCCTCGCGGTCCAGCGGCTCGGTGCCGGTGACCTGCTCGTGCTCGGCGAAGATCGCCGCGACGACGCCCCGGACGAGCAGCGCCCGGGAGCGCTGGCCGGCCGCGATGGCCTCGACCCCGGCGACGGCGTCGACGTTGTCGTCCCCGGCGCTGGCGACGACGAGGACGTGTCGGGGCAGCCGGACGAGCCGGTCCCACTCGTGCCTGTGCAGCGGCAGATCGACCCCGGCGCTGGGTTGGCTCGGTGTGGGCTGGCTCGACATGGCGTACCTCCCACTCGCGAGCGTATGCCGAAAAGCCCGGCTCAGCCGCAAATCTCCGGGTTTGCCCCTTACCGCTTTGCTTTCGCCGTCCAGGTTCGTCTGGCCGACCCGTCGTAGCGGGTCGGCGCCGCGGCCTGTTGTTCGCGGCAGCCTGTTGTGGTGTTTGCGGCAGCCCGTTGTTCTGCGGGCAGCCTGTTGCTCGTGCGGGCAGCCTGTCGCTGTTGCGCAGCGGCCGGCGGGGCGGAGTGGCGCCGCGGGCTGCTGCTCCGGGTCAGTGGCCGGCGCGGGCGGGGTGGTTCGGCGGCAGCGCGCAGGCGGCGGTCCCGCCGGGCATGCGGTGCCGGTTGCGGGCGACCCACCGGTACACCGGCCAGGCGAGCGCGGAGACGGGCCGCAGCCCCAGAACGGCACCCAGCGGGCGCCACAGGAACCGCCCGGCCGGTCCGGGCACCGAGCGCAGCATGTCGGCGATCGCGACCGGGCCCGCGGTTGGCGCACGGCCGGCGGTCACCCACTGCACGGCGGCGCCCGCCTCGTCCTCGGTGACGCCGAGCGCGTCGAGGTCGGCGAACTGCCACGCCACGACATGCGCCGCCGGCTTGATGCGCCGCTCGATGAACCGGGCGCATGATGAGCAGAAGGCGCAGTCACCGTCGAACACGAACGTCGGCCGATCCATGCCCTCCATGATGGATCACGTGCCGGGCCCCGCCACCGTGAGCCCTGACACCGGTTGGGAATGCGAGTAAGGGGTACGTGGTTATGACGGTGCGTACCCGACCGCCCGAAAGGATCGGAACAGACATGGCAACCGTAGAACTGACCGCCGAGAACTTCGCTGAGAAGGTCGGTGGCGAGGGCATCACCCTCGTCGACTTCTGGGCCGAGTGGTGCGGGCCGTGTCGTGCCTTCGCCCCCACCTTCGAGAAGGTCTCCGAGAACAACCCGGACCTGACCTTCGGCAAGGTGGACACGGAGGCGCAGCAGGAGCTCGCGATGGAGTTCCAGATCCGCTCCATCCCCACGCTGATGATCGTGCGTGACGGCGTCGCGGTGTTCTCCCAGCCGGGCATGATGCGGGAGCAGCAGCTCGAGTCGCTCATCCAGCAGGTCCGCGACCTGGACATGGACGAGGTGCGGGCGCAGATCGCCGAGCACGCCGCCAAGCACGACTCGCCCTCCAAGTCCGCGCCCGCCAAGGCCGAGCCCGAGGCCGGCAAGGCCGAGGCCAGCAAGACCGAGGCGGCGAAGGCCGACACGAGCAAGACCGAGGCCGCCGAGGCGGAGACCGCGAAGGAGCCCGAGGCGAAGCCGGCGGGCGTCACGGAGCGCGAGAACGCTGTGGGCGAAACCGTCGAGGCGTAGCTTGCGATTCGTTCGTACACGTGTTCGAATTGGCGTGTGCGATGGGACAACCTGAAGGCGACTGGCGGTCCCGGCACCGGTGACGCCGGGCCAGTGCGAGCGCTTCCGCTCGCACTGCCCGGGGCCGTCGCCCGCACCTTCGACACCCCGGAGTTCCGCGGTGTCACGTTCTACGAGGTGCAGGCAAAGTCCCTGATCAACCGGGTGCCGGGCCAGTCACGCGTGCCGTTCGAGTGGACGATCAACCCGTACCGTGGCTGCTCGCACGCGTGTGTCTACTGCCTCGCCGGCGACACCGCGATCCTCATGGCCGACGGCACCACCCGGCCCCTCGCCGATCTGCGCCCCGGCGACGACATCATCGGCACCGTCCGTGACGGCCGGCTGCGACGCTATGTGACGACGAAGGTTCTCGCGCACTGGTCGACCGTCAAGCCCGCGCACCGCGTCACCCTCCACGACGGCACCACCCTCGTCGCGTCCGGCGACCACCGGTTCCTGTCCGACCGCGGCTGGAAGCACGTCACCGGCGCCCGGCACGGCCGCGCCCGCCGGCCGCACCTGACCACCGCCAACCGGCTCACCGGCTTCGGCGCCCTCCCCGAGCGTCCCCGGGTGACGCCGGGCTATCGGCGGGGCTATCTGTGCGGGTTCGTCCACGGCGACGGGCACGCCGGCCCGGTCGCGCCCGCCGCGCTGCGCCGGGCCAGGGCCTATGCCACCGCCTGCGGCGGGCTGCACGCGATGGCCGCCGACGACCGGGAGTATGCCGGCGCCAGCGTCCGCGACGCGAGCGCCGTCATCGACTGGCCCGAGGTCCCCACCCGTGCGTGGCGGCAGGGGTTCGTCGCCGGGCTGTTCGACGCCGCCGGCGACATGTCCGGCGAGCTGCCCGCCTTCGACCTGGTCGACAAGGTGGTCGTCGACTGGCTCGTCGAGTGCCTGACGGTCCTCGGCTTCGCCACCGTCACCGACGGCACGCTGACCAGGGTCCTCGGCGGGGTGCGGGAGCGGCTGCGCTTCGGGCTGACGTTCGCCCCGGCCACCCCGACCGGCACCGTCGCCGGCGAGCTCGTCCGCGGCGACGAGGGCCTGCGGGTGACCGCGATCGAGCCGCTCGGCGTCGACGTGCCCATGTTCGACATCACGACCGGGACGGGCGACTTCATCGCGGGCGGCGTGGTCAGCCACAACTGCTTCGCCCGCAACACCCACACCTATCTCGACCTCGACGCCGGCCATGACTTCGACTCGCAGATCGTGGTCAAGGTCAATGCCGGCGAGGTGCTGCGCCGCGAGCTCTCCGCCCCCTCCTGGTCCCCCAGGCACCTGGCGATGGGCACCAACGTCGACTGCTACCAGCGCGCCGAGGGGCGTTACAAGCTGATGCGCGACATCCTCGCCGCGCTCCGCGACCACGCCAACCCGTTCTCCATCCTCACCAAGGGCACGCTCATCGCCCGCGACCTCGACCTGCTGACCCAGGCCGCACAGGTGACGACCGTCAGCGTCTCGATGTCGATCGGCTTCGTCGACGAGCCGCTGTGGCGCTCCGTCGAGCCCGGCACCCCCAGCCCCCGCCGCCGCCTCGACGTGGTGCGCCGCCTCGCCGACGCGGGCTTCGCCGTCGGCGTCCTCATGGCCCCGATCCTGCCCGGCCTCACCGACACCCCCGAGTCGATCGACACCACCGTCGCCGCCCTCGCGGCCGCGGGTGCCGCCAGCGTCGTCCCGCTGGCCCTGCACCTGCGCCCGGGCGCCCGCGAGTGGTACCAGGCCTGGCTCACCCGCGAGCACCCCCACCTCGCCCCTCGCTACCGCCAGCTCTACGGCGACGGCGCCTACGCCGGCCAGGCCTACCAGCGCGAGATCGCCGCCCGCGTCCGCCTCGCCTGCCGCCGCCACGGCCTGCCCACCGGCGGCACCGGCACGACCCGCCAACCTTCCGTCGCCCCGCCCCCACCGCCCGCCGACACCCTGCCGCTGCCCTTCCCCCCAGCCACCACCGAAACCCCCGTGGCCAGGCGCACCGGCCGGCCGGCGGCCACCAACGGCACCTCGACGCCTCCCACCACCGAAGCCGCAACGAACAGATCCACCGGCGACCCGGCGACAACCACCGAGCCCCTACCGCTGCCCGTCACCCAAGCCACCGAGGCGTCGGCGGGCAGGCGCAACGGTGGCACGGCGAACAGGCCCACCGGCGGGCCGGCGGCCGGCACCGAGCCCCTACCGCTGCCCACCGGTCCAAGCGCCACCGGAACGCCGGGGACGAGCGCCGTGGCACAGTCCACGAGCAGCGGCGGCCCGGGCCCGTCGTCATCGTCCACTCCCAGCTCCACCCGTACTTCCACCCACGCCTCCGCGGGGACGGCCGCGATCAGGGGCGCAGGCCGGCTGGGAGCGGAGGGTGAGCCAGGGCTGCCGGTCACCCCCGCTGTCCTTCCCGCGCCGGGTGCGCAGGAGCGGCGGGTGGAGGTGGGCGAGCAGTTGTCGCTGCTGTGATCGGCGGTCAGGAAACGGTCAGCTTGCGTGCATAAGCTCGGTTGTATGCGTGCTCGTGCCGGTGACTTCCTGGTGCTCCTCGCGCCGACCCTGGTGGTCGGCGTGCTGGTGCCGGTGGTGACCAGAGACGACCCGGCCGCGTACGTGCCGGTGCTCCTGGCGTTGCTGATCATCGCGACGATCGGGATCGCGTTCGGGCTGATTCTCCTGGCGCACACGACGCGGGGGCCGTCGACGCTCGCGATCGTGGTGTGGCGGGAGCAGGCGGCGTTCGGGGTGCAGCCGAACTTCCGGCGGCAGTGCGTGTTCTACGGGGTGCTGGGCGCCGCGCTGGTGCTCATGGCGTTCAACGGGTTCCGGGTCGGGCACCTGTCGGTGCTGCGCGCCATGTCCTACGGGATCATCGTCCTGACCACGCTGTTCCTGCTGGTGTTGTCGGTCAGGATGCTGCGCAGCGGCCCGCTCGTGCTGACCCCGGAGGGGCTGGCGATCGACGGCGGGCGCTCGTTCGTGCCGTGGGACGCCCTGGGCGCCAGGTCGGAGTCCGGCGCGTGGGCGATCGACAGCCCCGAGCTGGTGCGGGGGCGGCGGGTGCGGGAGTTCCGCCCCGGCGAGGACGTGCCGCTCGAGGTGTCGCTGTACTTCCTGACCAGGGTCATCGACCTCTACGCCCGGCAGCCCGAGCTTCGCGCGGCGATCGGCACGCCCGAGGAGCTGGAGCGGCTCCGGGGCGCGCTCACCCGGCAGGTCACCTGACCGCACCGCCGCCGTGGGGCACGGTGGAGCTGTGCGGAGACCGGTCCGGCGCGGCGTGTGCACTCTCGCGGCCGCCGGGTTCCTGTACTACCTGGTCCCGCTGCGCCTGATGCGCACCGCGGGCGAGTGGGCGCAGGCCGGCGGGGCCGTGCTGCTGCTCGCGGTGCTGGCCGCGATGTTCCGGCGGCAGTTGCTCCGGCAGGTTCGCGCCGCCGAGCGAGGCTCCGCGCACCTGGAGACGCTGATCAATCTGCTGGTCGTCACCGTGTTGGCGTTCTCGCTCGTGTACGTGCTGCTCGCCAACCACCAGGGGCAGTTCACCGGGCTGGCCACGAGGACCGACGCGCTGTACTTCACGCTGTCGACGCTCGCGACGGTCGGCTACGGCGACGTGCACCCGGTGGGTCAGGCGGCCCGGATCGCGGTCATCGTGCAGATCGTGTTCAACCTCGTCTACGTCGGCGCCGCCGTCACCGTCCTCGGCGGCGCGGTCCGCCGCAGGGTCGGCAGCACCGGCGCGGGGCCCGGCGGCGAGGCCGATCGGGGGACGCAGCGCGGGGATGGGAGTGGATAGCGTATGGCCATGAGCGCGCCACGTCGCAATCCGTCGAACTGGCTGTGGGTCGCGGTCCCGCCCGGCGTGACGCTGCTCGCGGGTGCGCTGCTGCTGGCGCTCGGAGGACCGGCGGGCAGCCCGGTGCTGGTGCCGTTCGTGCTGGCCAACGTGGTCGTGCACGGCACCAACTTCGCCGTCAACGAGCTGCGCCGGCGGGACGAGGCGCCGGCGCGGCCGGGGTGGGAGCTCCACCGGCCGTTCCGCGAGGCGTGCGCGCGGGTCGGACGGATGTTCGCGGTCGGGTCGGTGGGGCTCGTCTGGGCGCTGCTGGCGGGCGCCGCACCGGTCGTCGTCGTGGTCTCGATCGGCTGCGCCGCGGCGATGTACGCGTCCGGTGCACGGGGGCTCCTGCGGCTGGTGCGCGGCACGCCCGCGGTGCGGCTCACGGGAGACGGCGTGCGGGTGGGCGGCCGCTCGTACACCTGGAGCAGCATCGAACGGGTCGAGCTCAACGGCGACCGGTCGCATCCCAGGGTCGACCTGCTCGTCGCGGGGCGGTCGCGGCCCGTGACGGTGCGGCCGGAGGACGTGGACGGCAGTCTGCTGTTCCTGATGGATCTGATCGGCTACTACGTGGCGCATCCGGAGCGCCGGGCGGTCGTCGGCGATCCGGGTGAGGCGGTGCGGGTGCACGCGCTGCTGCTCGGCGCGCGGCTGTCGGCGGGGCTGACCGGCGGGCCGACGCCCATCCGCGCGTTGTGAACCGCCGGCGGGTCCGGCCGGCGCGTCAACGCCCATCCCGGCGCTGTAAGCATCGGCGGGACGGCGGCGGACCGGTGCGGGACGGTGGCGGACCGGCGCTGTAAGCCGTTGGCGGGAGCGGCCAGCAGGCCGGCGCCCATCCCGGCGGGGTGAGGTGCCGCGCGCTACGGTCGGAGCATGCGCAGCGCTGAGCAGATCCTGCGGGAGTCGGCCACGATCGCCGTCGTCGGGGCGTCGCGGGACCCGCGGAAGACCGCCCACGCTGTGCCGCTGTCGATCCAGCGGCGCGGCTGGCGGATCATCCCCGTGAACCCCTTCGCCGACCAGATCTTCGGGGTGCGCGCGTACCGCAGCCTCGCCGACATCCCGGAGCCGGTCGACTTCGTGAACGTCTTCCGGCCGTCCGCCGACGCGACGCAGGTCGTGAAGGACGCGATCGCGCTCGGCGCGCCGGCGGTCTGGCTGCAGCAGGACATCGTCTCGCCCGAGGGGCGCGCCCTGGCCGAGGCCGCCGGCGTCGACTACGTCGAGGACACGTGCATCGCCGTGGTGCGGGCCGTGCACGCGATCAGCGGGCCCCGTACTCCTTGAGCAGCCCCCGGCTGATGATCGTCTTCTGGATCTCGCTGGTGCCCTCGCCGATGAGCAGGAACGGCGCCTCGCGCATGAGGCGCTCGATCTCGTACTCCTTGGAGTAGCCGTAGCCGCCGTGGATGCGGAAGGACTCCTGCACGACCTCGGCGCAGTACTCGCTGGCCAGGAGCTTCGCCATGCCGGCCTCGACGTCGTTGCGCTGGCCGGCGTCCTTGAGCCGGGCGGCGTTGACCATCAGCGCGTGCGCCGCCTCGATCTTCGTGGCCATCTCGGCGAGCTTGAACGCGATCGCCTGATGCTTGACCAGCTGCGCGCCGAACGTCTGGCGCTGCTGCGCGTACGCGATGGCCAGCTCGAACGCGCGGATCGAGAGACCGCACGCCCGGGCGGCGACGTTGACGCGGCCGACCTCGATGCCGTCCATCATCTGGTAGAAACCGCGGCCCGCCTGGGACGCTCCGCCGAGGACCGCGCTGCCGGGCACCCGGACGTTGTCGAGGACCATCTCCGTCGTCTCGACGCCCTTGTACCCCATCTTCTCGATCTTGCCGGGGATGGTGAGGCCGGGCAGCGCCTCGTTCTCGCCGAAGCCGGGCGCCTTCTCCAGCAGGAACGTGGTCATGTTCCCGTACACCGAGTCGACGCCCAGGTCCGTCTTGACCAGGGTGGCGACGACGGAGGAGTAGGCGCCGTTGGTCAGCCACATCTTCTGGCCGTTGATGACGTAGCCGTCGCCGTCCGGGACCGCCTTGGTGCGGATGGCGGCGACGTCGGACCCGCAGCCCGGCTCCGACATCGAGAACGCGCCGCGGACCTCGCCGGCGGCCATCCGCGGCAGGAGACTCGCCTTCTGCTCCGCCGAGCCGTGCTGCGCCACCAGGTAGGCGACGATGAAGTGCGTGTTGACGATGCCCGACACCGACATCCAGCCCCGCGACAGCTGCTCCACGACCAGGGCGTAGGTCAGCAGCGACTCGCCGAGACCGCCGTGCTCCTCGGGGATGGTGAGGCCGAACAGGCCCATCTCGCGCATGCCGTCGACGATGTCCGCCGGGTAGACGTCGCCGTGCTCCAGGTGCTGCGCGTGCGGGATGATCTCCTTGTCGACGAACTCCCGCACCGTCTCCAGAATCGACTGCTGCACATCGGTCAGACCGGGCGTCTGGGCGAGGCGGGCCATTGACGGACCTCCATTGGTCAGCGTCCTGCTTGTTACCGGCAGGTATGGAGGCAGTATTGCGGCTCGGCCTGGCCCAGGCCAACGTGAGCAGTCCACACACCGCTGTGAAATGGTTCTCAGGTGGGCTACAACAAGATGGCGATCGCTGCCCTGGTCTGCGCGGTCCTGGTGCCACCGTTCGGGATCCTGATGGGGCACATCGCGTGGGCGCAGACCGGCCGCACCGGCCAGCGCGGGCACGGGCTCGCGCTGGCGGCGCTGGTGATCGGCTACGTGGAGCTGCTCGTGCTCTGCGGCATCCCGATCGTGGCGCTCGGCTTCTGACGCCGTCCGACGCTTACCGGTACTGGGCCTCGCGGACGCTGTTACCGCCGTCGATCACGAGCATCTGCCCGGTGATGTACGAGGCGCCGGGTGAGCACAGGAAGGCGATCGTGGCGGCCACCTCCTCGGGGGTGCCGGGGCGGCCCATCGGCGTGCCGAAGCCCTGCTTGAGCTCGACCAGCGTCGACGCGCCGGTGTGGATGATGCCGGGGGCGACCGCGTTGACGGTGATGCCGTCGGCGACGAGCTCCATGGCGAGGGCGCGGGTGAGCCCGACGACGCCGGCCTTCGCGGCCGCGTAGCCCGCCTCGGCGGGCAGGGCGTTGACCGGGCCGGCGGTGGCGGCGAGGTTCACGATGCGGCCCCAGCCGTGCTCGGCCATGCCGCCGACGAACGCGCGGCTGACCAGGAACGCGGTGGTGAGGTTGCGGTCGATCTCGGCGCGCCACTCCTCGTAGGTGAGCTGCGCGACGGGGCGCAGCACCTCGGGGCTGGCCTTGCTGGCCAGGCCGGCGTTGTTGACGAGGATGTCGACGGTGCCGACCTGGTCGACGATCGCGTCGGCCAGCGCGCCGACCTCGGCCTCGACGGTGAGGTCGGCGACGAAGCCGGTGACGCCGAGCTCGGTGGCCCGGTCGTGGATGCGCCGGGTGGTGGAGACGATGGCGACCGCCGCGCCCATCGCCTTCAGCCGGCGGGCGGTGGCGTAGCCGATGCCGTCCGGGCTGCCGGCGCCGGTGACCAGCGCGACGCGGCCGTCGAGACGGTCGATCGCCGCGCCCTCGTCCTCCGCCACCGGCTCCTCGGCGAGCTCAGGTCCGGTGGACGGGACGGCCCGCAGGGTGCGGCGGGCCGAGGAAGGGCGGCTCGCGTCGCGCCGGTTGCCTTTGCCCGCGGGGCCGGTCGATCGTAGGTCGGGTGCCATAGGGCAAATCCTGCCTGCCCGAGCCGCTTCCGGGCAATGCGACACGGATTTCTCAGGCCCGCGGGTTGCACTCGGTCCGGCGAACGCTCAGGACGGCGGCGTGAACGAGGTCGTGCGGGACATGCCGGCGGCACGCCCCTTCGCGGAGATGACCAGGGCCATCTTGCGGGACGCCTCATCGATCATCTCGTCGCCGAGCATGACGGCGCCGAGCTTGCCGCCGGCCTCCGACGTGTAGTGCTCGTACGCGTCGAGGATGAGCTCGGCGTGGTCGTAGTCGTCCTGGGCGGGCGAGTAGACCTCGTTGGCCGCGTCGATCTGGCCGGGGTGCAGCACCCACTTGCCGTCGAAGCCGAGCGCCGCGCTGCGGGTCGCCACCTCACGGAACGCGTCGACGTCCATGATCTGCAGGAACGGGCCGTCGATCGCCTGCAGGTCGTGCATCCGCGCGGCCATCAGGATGCGCATGAGGATGTAGTGGTACGGGTCGCCCGGGTACCCGGGGATGAGCCCGCCGACCACGAGCGACCTCATGTTGATCGACGCCATGAAGTCGGCGGGGCCGAAGATGATCGTCTCGATCCGCGGGGAGGCGGCCGCGATGGCGTCGACGTTGACGAGGCCGGCCGCGTTCTCGATCTGCGCCTCGATGCCGATCCTGCCGGGCTCGAGCCCGATCGTCTTCTCGATCTGGGTGAGGGTCAGGTCCAGCCACTCGACCTGCCCCGCCGACTGGACCTTCGGCAGCATGATGCAGTCCAGGTTGGCACCGGCGCCCTCGACGACCTCGATCACGTCGCGGTACGTCCACGGCGTGGTCAGGTCGTTGACCCGCACGACCCTGGTCTTGCCGCCCCAGTCGCCGTCGTTGAGCGCGGCCACGATGTTCTTGCGCGCGTCGGGCTTCGCCAGCGGCGCGACGGCGTCCTCGAGGTCGAGAAACACCTGGTCGGCGGGGAGCCCCTGAGCCTTGTCGAGCATCTTGACGCTGGAGCCGGGGACGGCGAGGCAGGACCGGCGTGGGCGCATGGCGGTGCTCCTTAGGCTTCATTAAGGGGACCTTCGCCACGGTAGCCTCGTCGCGTGATGGCGCAGAATGCCCCTGTGGGAGATCTCACCGGCCGCACGGTGGTGGTCACCGGTGCCAGCTCCGGGATCGGCCTGGCGGCCTCGGTCGACATGGCCCGGCGCGGCGCGCACGTCGTCCTCGTGGGCCGCGACCCCGACCGGCTGAACGCCGCGGTCGCCCAGGTGGCCGCCGCCGGTGGGCGCACTCCCCCGGCGTACCGGGCCGACTTCAGCCGCCTCGACGACGTGCACGTGCTGGTGGATCAGCTGCGCCAGCGGTACCAGCGGATCGACGCCCTCGCGAACAACGCCGGCGGTGTGGTGGCCGGGCACGCCCGCACCGTCGACGGCTTCGAGCCGACCATCCAGACCAACCATCTGGCCGGGTTCCTGCTGAGCCACCTCCTGCGTGAGCAGCTGCGCAGCGGCCGGATCGTCAACACCGCCTCCGCCGCCCACTCGATGGGCACGATCGACCCGTCCGACCTGCGAGGGGACCGCAAGGCGGGGATGTGGAAGCGGTACGGCGCGGCGAAGCAGGCCAACATCCTCTTCGCCGCGGAGGCGGCCCGGCGGTGGCCCGACATCATGTCGGCGAGCTACCACCCCGGCTTCGTGCGCAGCCGCTTCGGCGCCGGCATCGGGGTGAACCTGATGTCGAAGGTGACACCGTTCGCGAAGACGCCCGAGCAGGGCGCGGACACGCTCGTCTGGCTGGTGGCGACGCCCCGGCCGCAGCTCGTGTCGGGTGGCTACTACGAGAAGCGCAAGCTGATCCGCCCCAACGCGGCCGCCGAGGACCCCCGGCTGGCCGCGCAGCTGTGGGACGCGAGCCTGGCGGCGGTCGGCTTCTGACCCGCCGCCCGCGGCCGCCGCGGCACCTGCGGGTCGGCGCGGTGCCGGCGCGGGGTGGGTGGACCGCTTCGTCGCCTGCGAGGCTCAGTCACACCGGTCGCCTGCGAGGTCAGGCGGCGACCGCCGCCCACGGCGCGGGCGGCGTCGCGAGCGGGGACGGGGCGACGCGGCTGTCACCCGCGAGGGCAGGCGGCGCTCGTCACTTGCGGGGCTTGGCGCCGCGGACCTTGTGCAGGCGGAAGGGGCGCTTCGGCAGGCGTGTCGCCGGGGAGGGCTTCGGCGGTGCTGCCTGCGAGTCGTCGGGCATCGGGACGAGCGGGGCGTCCTCGACCGGGGTGAGGCGGCTGACCACGCAGTCCGTGGCCCACTTGGTCGCGAGGTCGGTGCCGCCGTTGAGCCGCTTCCCGGCCAGCTGCGGCACGAGCTCCGCCCAGGCATCCCCGGCCGGGTCCATGCGCTCCACCGCCGCGGTCCAGGTGACGATCCGGCCGCCGTGGTCGCCGCGGAGGGAGACCTCGGCGGTGCCGGTCTCGGCCAGGCCCGGGGCGGCCTGCTCGCCGGGGCCGCTCACGACCAGCAGCGACCCGCCGAGCCACGCGCACCAGACCAGGTAGGCAGGGCCGGCGCCGGGCACGGCGAGCCAGGCGACGGCGGCCTTCTTGGCGGCCTCTTCGACCAGCGGTTCCACGCCTGCCATCCAATCACAACGGTGGCCTGTCAGGTCGCCGTCGCCGCCAGGGTCAGCGGCGGGCGCGGGGCGCGGTCCTCGAACTCGGCCGAGGTGTAGGCCAGGGCCCGCAGGTCCGGCGGCCAGGAGGGCCACCCACCCTTGTGGAGCAGGGCGTCGAGGAACTGGGCGGCAGTCGGCAGCATGGCCCAGACCGCCGGCAGGAAGGTGGCGCGGCGGGTGCCGTCGGTCAGGATCAGGCCGTGCACCCCCGGCTCCAGGATCGCCAGCAGGGCCGCACGGCTGCCGGCGGGCAGGTCGGCGGGCGTGGTGAGGACGGAGACCGTGATGTCGAGCTCGGGCCAGTCGGCCGCGGTGACCGGCGGCACCCGTGGGTCGTTCATGGACCGCACCGCGTTGTGCACGACGTCGCGGTGCAGCGGGCGCTCCGGCTCGAGGGTGCCGACGCAGCCGCGGAGGGCGCCGGCACGCTGGAGGGTCACGAAGGAGGCGCCGAGGTCGTGCAGCGGACCGGCCGGCGGGATCGGGAACGTAAGTCGCTCGCCGGTCAGGCGGGCGCGGACGGTGGCCGCCGCGAGTCCGGCGAGCAACCGTCCGTCCATCGGCGGCAGAAGCCCTGACGGCGCCGTCACCAGTCCAGCATAGGCGCGCCGACCGTCGCGGGCAGCGGCATACGGCCGCCGACCAGGTCGGGGATCTGGTCGAGGCTGGTGATGCGGGCGCCGTCCCAGTCGAGGTCGGCGTGGAAGGTGAGGTGCCCGCCGAGGTCGGGCGCGTCGAGCTGGACGGCGGTGAGGCCGAAGCTGCGGGCGCCGGTGAGCTCGTGGCCACCGCCGTCGCCCACGTACAGACATGCCTCGGGGTGGACGCCGAGGCGTTCGCACGCGGTGCGGTACATCGCCGGGTGCGGCTTGGCGTGGCCGACCTGCGAGGAGTAGACGCCGGCGTCGAAGAGGCGGCCGATCGTGGTGCCGGGCAGGACGGTCGGGAGTTCGAACCAGCAGTCGCTGACGACGGCGGTGCGGATGCCGTGGTCGCGCAGCCAGCGCAGGACGGGCTCGGTCTCTGGGCGGGGTGAAGCGTCCTGCTGGAGCGAGGCGATGCGCAGCTCGGCGGCCTCGCGGAGCTGGGCGGGCGTGGGCTCGACGCCGAGCTCGACGCACAGCGCGCGGAGACCCGCTAAGACGCTGCCGTAGGCGCCTTTGGCTCGTGCGTCGAAGGTGCGGTCGAGGAGGCTGAGCCACGCGCCGGGGTCGACGCCGAGGACCTCGGCGGTCCTGCGATGGCCGTCTCCGCGCACGACGGCGGTGGTGCACGTGTTGAAGTAGTCGAAAAGGACAGCACTAAACACCGTTCGGCTCCCATGGCATCGTCCGAAAGTACGAGTACAGATCGCTCTGGTTTACTGCCTGAGCGCCCCGCCAAGTGTCGGATCGCTGACAATTTTCACCTGGTGACAACATCGGCGCATGCGTCAAATCGGGACAGCTGCCGCTGCCGCCCTCACGGTCGCGATCATCGCGGTCTCGTCGTCGGCGCCGTTGATCGCCTACGCGGCCGCGCCCGCGCTCGCGATCGCCTTCTGGCGCAACGCGCTCGGGGTCGCCGCGATCGCCCCGGTGGCCGTCACGGCGCGCCGTGAGGAGTTCCGGTCGCGGGCGGTGCGCGCCAGCGCCGCGTCGGGAGTGCTGCTCGCCGTGCACTTCGCCACGTGGGTGCCGAGCGCCAAGCTGACGAGCGTCGCCATGTCGGTGGCGCTGGTCAGTACGACACCCATCTGGACATCACTGATCTCCGTGGCACGGGGAGTGCGGGTCCCGGGCAGCACCTGGGCCGGAGTGGGGGTCGCCGTCGTGGGCGTGGCGCTGGCGACCGGCGCCGACCCGGACCTGTCGGGCCGCGCGCTGCTCGGTGACGCGCTCGCGCTGGCCGGAGGGATCGCGGCCGCCGGGTACACGATGCTCGGCGCCCACGCGCGGGGGACGATCGCGACCAGCACCTATGCGACCGTCTGCTACTCCGTCTGCGCGGCGCTGCTCGGGCTGGCGTGCGTGCTCGGCGGGCAGGAGCTGGGCGGCTACTCGACGCGGACGTGGCTGGCGATCGTGGCGATGACCGCCGGCCCACAGCTGCTCGGCCACACCCTGATCAACTACGCGCTGCGCCGGGTGCCGCCGACGACGGTCGCCGTGCTGCTCCTGCTGGAGGTGCCGGGCGCGCTGCTGCTGGCGTGGCTGATGCTCGACCAGCTGCCGGCGGCACAGACGCTGCCCGGCATCGCGCTGCTGCTCGCCGGCGTGACGATCGTGGTGGTCGGCGGCCGGCGCGCCGCGACGCCCGCCGGATCCGGGCCGGGTCAGCCCACGAACGGCGGCACGATCATCTCGCCGAAGGCGATCGGCACGGCATGGCCGGACACGGTCGCGGACACGGCCTCGCCGCCGGCCGCGGTGATCGAGCAGCTCAGCAGCGAGGGCCGGCGCATCTCCGAGCCCTGATGGATCTGGTACCGGCTGATGCCCTCACCCGGCAGCAGCCCAGACGCGACCAGCCACACCCCGAGCCCCATCGCCGCCGAACCGGTCGCGGGGTCCTCGGCGACGCCGACGTCGGGGACGAGGACCCGTACATGAGCCTCGTGCCGCTCGGCGTCCCAGTGCAGGACGCTCAGGTTGTCGACGAGCCCGCCGGGCCGCAGCCGCCCGACCGCCTCGTCGGTCACGGACAGGAACGTGAACGGCAGGCCGCACCCGGCCTTGCGGGGCGCCGGACCGACGTGGTCGGCCTCCGTCAGGCCGACGGCGGCGAGCAGCGGCGCCGGATCGAGGGCCGGCTCGACGGTCGGGGTGCCGCCGGTGACGGTGGCGGTGCCGTGCACGTCGTCGATGGTGATCGGCAGCAGGCCGGCGCCGCACTCCATGATCACGTCGGTCGTCTTGACCAGGCCGTCGCGGTGCAGGGTGATGGCGCAGCCGACGCTGGGGTGCCCGGCGAACGGCAGCTCCGTGCCCGGGGTGAAGATCCGCACCCGGTAGGTCGCCTCGGGCGTCGTCGGGCGCAGCACGAAGATCGTCTCGGACAGGTTGAACTCGAGCGCGATCGACTGCATCTGCTCGCCGGCGAGGTCGTCGGCGTCGAACACGATGGCGAGTGGGTTGCCGGTGAACGGCCGGTCGGTGAATACGTCGACCACCTTGTACCGCAGCATGCGCATGCGTACGAGCCTAGGCGCTCGAACAGGCACGGGAGGCGGTCCAACGGCAAGCCGGCGGTCTTCTTCAGTAGTCTTGAACCTCGTGAGCACCGCGCCCAGGGTCTATGTCGCGCGCCTCGCCGGCCTGAGTGTCTTCGACCCGAACGGTGACCAGGTCGGCCGGGTGCGTGACGCGGTCGCGCGGGCGCGCACCGACGACATGCCGCCGAGGGTCGTGGGGCTCGTCGCGGAGATGCCGATGCGGCGGCGGATCTTCCTGCCGATCGGCCGGATCACGGCGATGGAGCCCGACGCCGTGGTGCTCAACACCGGCACGCTCAACCTGCGCCGGTTCGAGAAGCGGCAGGGTGAGCTGCTGGTCCTGGAGGACTTCATCGACCGGCACGTGAGCATCCCGGCGACCGGCCGCACCGGCACGGTCGTGGACGTCGCGATGGAGGCCGACCGGGCGGGGACGTGGGCGTTGAGCCGGGTCGCGGTCCGGGAGTTCAGCGGCCGGCTGACCCGCCGCGGTCACCTGAACCAGCTCGAGTGGGGTGAGGTCGCCGGGCTCGCCGGCACCCCGCACGCGCAGGGCACGGCCGGCATCCTCGCGGTGCTGGACAACATGCGCCCCGCCGACCTCGCGAACGTGCTGCAGGACCTGTCCGAGACCCGCCGCGTCGAGGTCGCGACCGCGCTGGACGACGAGCGGCTCGCCGACGTGCTGGAGGAGCTTCCCGAGCACGACCAGCTGGAGATCATGGCGGCGCTGGAGCCGGAGCGGGCCGCGGACGTGCTGGAGGAGATGGACCCCGACGACGCCGCCGACCTGCTCGCGGAGATGCCGAAGGGCGAGCAGGAGGTGCTGCTGGACCTCATGCAGCCCGACGAGGCGTCGCCGGTGCGGGCGCTGCTGGACTACCTGCCCGGCACCGCCGGGTCGGTGATGACGTCGGAGCCGATCGTCATGGCGCCGCACGAGACCGTCGCGGAGGCCCTTGCCCGCATCCGGGAGCCGCAGCTGTCACCCGCGGTGGCGGCGGGCGTCTTCGTGACCAGGCCGCCGATGGCGACGCCGACCGGGCGGTACCTCGGCGTCGTGCACTTCCAGCGGCTGCTGCGCGAACCGCCGTCGGCGCTGCTCGGCGGCGTCGTGGACAACGACATCAAACCGCTCGCGCCGCAGGCCACGCTCGGCGAGATCACCCGGCGGATGGCGACCTACAACCTGGTGGTCATGCCGGTCATCGACGACAACGACCGGCTCGTCGGCGCCGTCACCGTCGACGACGTGCTGGACCATCTGCTGCCCGAGGACTGGCGTGACCGGGAGCACGCCGGCCCCGTCTGGTCGAGCCCCACCGGCTCGGCAGGACGGGCGCTCGACCATGGCTGACCGGCGGCGGCTCGACCAGCCACGCGAGCCGGGTCGGTTGAAGCTCCCCCGCTTCGACCCGGAGGCGTTCGGGCAGTGGTCCGAGGGGATCGCGCGGTTCATGGGGACCGCGAAGTTCCTCGTGTACATGACGGTCTTCATCCTCGCGTGGGTCGTGTGGAACACGCTCGCGCCGAGGACGTGGCAGTTCGACCCGTACACGTTCACGTTCCTGACGCTGATCCTGTCGCTGCAGGCGTCGTACGCGGCGCCGCTGATCCTGCTCGCGCAGAACCGGCAGGCGGACCGGGACCGGCTCGCCGCCGAGGAGGACCGCCGGCGGGCCGCGGCGCAGAAGGCGGACACCGAGTACCTGGCGCGGGAGATCGCGTCGCTGCGGATCGCCGTCGGTGAGGTCGCCACCCGGGACTTCCTGCGCTCGGAGCTGGCGCGGATGAGCGAGGAGCTGGACGAGGCCGCGGTGCGCCGGGCGAAGCTGGAGCGGAAGAAGGCGAAGAAGTCGCTGGACGAGCCGGAGGAGGACACCTTCGACCCCGGCGACGACCCGCCCCGGCGGCGCTCCCGCTCCACCCGCTGACCTGCACCACCTGTGCCGTCCATGCCGTTCTGTTCTGCCTTGTACCGCCTGTGTCGCTTGGGCTCGTGCCGCGTTCGCCGCCCCTACCCCGCGTGCGCCGCTTGAATCCCGCGTGCGCCGCCTGCGCTCCCTGTGCCGCCTGTGCCGCTTGCGCTCCCTGTGCCGCCTGCGCTGCTTGTGCCGCCTGCGCTGCCTGCGCCGCTTGTACCCGCCGGCTACTGCGCCCTGGCGGCCACGAGGAGGCCTTCTCCCAGGGGCAGGATGGCCGGGACCCATGCGTCGCTGTCCCTGATGGCCTTGACGGCCTCCCTGAGCAGGACGGTCTCCGCGTCGCGGATCGTGGGGTCGCTGACCCGGCCGCCGCCGAGCGCGCCGGCGAGCACCAGGGTCCCTCCGGGGCGCAGAAGCCGCTCCGCCGCGGCGGTCACGGCGGCGTACTCGCCCGGGTCGTGGTCGACGAACACCAGGTCGTAGGCGCGGTCGGCGAGCCGGGGCAGGACGTCCAGGGCGCGGCCGCTGATGATCCGGGTCCGCGACGGCGGGTTGCCGGCGGCGGCGAACACCCGCCGGGCGACCCGCTGGTGCTCAGGCTCGAGGTCGATCGTGGTGAGGACACCGTCGCGGCGCATGCCGCGCAGCAGCCACCCGCCGCTCACCCCCGTGCCGGTGCCCACGTCGACGACGGCCTTCGCGTTGCTGACCGCGGCGACGACCCGCAGCGCCGCGCCCTCGCCCCGGCTGACGCTGGAGATGCCCAGCTCAGCGGCCTGCTCGCGGGCGGCGGTGAGCACGGGGTCCTCCAGCACGTAGCCGTCGACGAAGTCGGCGAACTGCTGCGCTGCTCTGACGGACGGGGGGATGTCACACCTCCATGAGACGTCGATCCCCGCAAGCCTAGGCCCTGTTCGGAAGGGGGCGGCGGTTCATCCCCCCTTCCAAACAGGGCCTCGGGAGACCTCGCCCTCACGTGTGGGATGCCGGCCCGTGTAATGCTGGATGCGAAACGGACGGAGGAGCCGATCGTGACAGACGGTTCGGCCTGGCGCCAGCCTGGCCACGGCGCATCGACCAGCCCCGCTGGCTGGCCGATGCCGCCCGCGCAGCCACGACCGCAGCCCGCCCCGAGCAGCTGGTGGTCCGACGCCCTGGCCGACCCGTGGCGCGACCCGGACGCGCAGGTCGTCGTGGTCAAGACGCCGGCGGACGAGCCGCCGGCGCTGGAGAAGGTCCCGCCGCCCGGCCCCGCACCGCGCGCCGGCCTCGGGCTGATCCTGATCGTGTCGATCGTCACCGCCCTGCTCGCCGGCGCGCTCGGCGGCACCCTCGGCTACGTGTTCGCCGGTGGCGGCGGTGGCGTCCTGGGCGGATCGACGCTCGGCGGCAACCCGCCGCTGAACGGCCGCCCGCCGGACACCGTCGCCGCCCTGGCGAAGAAGGTCCTCCCCAGCGTCGTCACGATCAGCATGCGGGTGGGCGCCGGCACGTCCCTGGGCTCCGGCTTCGTGGTGTCGAACGACGGGTACGTCATCACCAACAACCACGTGGTGCAGGGTGGCACCGGCTCCGCCACGGTCCGCTTCACCGACGCCTCGGTCGCCCCCGCCTCCGTCGTCGGCAGCGACGACGAGTCCGACATCGCCGTGCTGAAGATCGACACCGCCGGTCTGCCCGACGGCCAGCTGAAACCCGTCGAGTTCGGCGACTCCGACCAGCTGCAGGTCGGCGACCCGGTGGTCGCGGTCGGCGCCCCGCTCGGCCTGACCAGCACGGTCACCTACGGCGTGGTCAGCTACCTCGACCGCCCCATCCGCACCAGCGAGGGCGGCACCGCCCGCTACTACTCGGCGATCCAGACCGACGCGGCCGTCAACCAGGGCAACTCCGGCGGCCCGCTCTTCGACGGCGCCGGTCGCGTCGTCGGCATCAACTCCGTGATCGGCACCCTCTCCGAGGACCAGGCGACGGCCGGCAACGTCGGCCTCGCGTTCGCCATCCCGATCAACCACGCCCGCCGCGTCGCCCAGGACGTCATCAACACCGGCAAGGCCCGGCGCACTGTGATGGGTGTCTCAACCGACCCGAGCTACCGCAACCCCGCCGGCGGCGCCCGCCTCGCCTCCGTCGAGGCCAACGGGCCGGCCGCCGGCGCCGGTCTGCACGCCGGGGACGTCATCCTGGCCGTCAACGGCAAGCCCGTCGAGGAGGTCTGGGACCTGACGGCCCTCATCCGGAAGTACGCTCCCGGCGCGGTCGTCGAGATCCAGTACCTGCGCGGCACCACCAGGGAGAAGACCTCGGTGACCCTGGTCGCCGACGCGAAGTGACCGGTGGGCCCTCCCCGAGGGGGGCTCCGGGTGCGTAGGCTGGCGGGCGAGAGCAGGGAGGGCCGGCAATGGGCTTGGAAAACCTCGGTGGCTGGGAGTTCATCGTCATCATCCTGGTGGGGCTGTTCATCTTCGGCCCCGACCGGCTGCCGAAGGCGATCAGCGACGGCATGCGCATGCTCCGCAACGTCCGCCAGATGGCCCGCAACGCCACCGGCGACCTGAGCCGCGAGCTCGGCACCGACATCCAGCTCGAGGACCTCCACCCGAAGGCCTTCCTGCGCAAGCACCTGCTGAGCGAGGCCGACGAGGCCGCCCTGCGGCGCCCCCTCCAGGAGATCGTCGGCGAGGTCCGTGGCGTCGCCGACTCGGTCAAGCGCGACGCGGAGGCCGCCGCCTCGGGTATCAGCGCCAAGTCGGCCCCCACGCCGGCCCCGACGTCGCTCACCAAGCCCGCCGCGGCCCCTGTCACCCCCGCCCCGGCCCGCCCCTCCTGGGACGACGTCACCTGACCTGGACGCGCCGCCGCCCGAGGGCGGCGACAGCTGGGCGCTCGGGGGTCGTGGGTCGTTCACCGCGACGGCAGACAGACCGTGGCCGGTCCGGCGCTCATGTCGCTTGTCAAGCCCGTCGCCCCGCCCTGGCCCGCCCTTCCTGGGATGACGTCACCTGGCCTGGGCGCGCCGCCCGAGCGCGGCGCAGGGCAGCGCCAGCCGGGCGCCAGAGGGTCGCGGATCGTTCACCGCGACGGGCAGACGAGACCGCGGCCGATCCAGCGCTGCGGTGAGCGTGCCCAGCCTGCTGTGCGCCAGGTCCGGCGGACCGGGGTCCGCCTGGCCTTCGGCTTTCTGCGGCTCGGCCGCCCCGCCGTCCGCACCTGCACGGCCGGCCCGCTAGCAGCGCCTGCCCAGAGGGGTGGCCGCTCAGTACCATGGCCGCGGTTGCTGCTCTTGAAATCAGCGACCGGCGGGCTTGAGGCCGAGCGGCTTGCCGGCCAGGCTCTCGCGGCGCACGGCGAGGCGGTCGGCGACGGCGGTCAGCGCGGCCGCGGCGGGGGTCGACGGGTCGGACAGCACGAGCGGGAGACCGGCGTCGCCGCCCTCGCGCAGGCGCGTGTCGAGCGGGATCTGGCCCAGCAGCGGGACCTTCGCGCCGACGGCCCGGCCCAGCGACTCCGCGACCTGCGCGCCGCCGCCGCTGCCGAACACCTCCATGCGCTGGCCGTCGGGCAGCTCCAGCCAGGACATGTTCTCCACGACGCCGACGATGCGCTGGTGCGTCTGCAGGGCGATCGAGCCCGCCCGCTCCGCGACCTCGGCCGCGGCGGCCTGCGGGGTCGTCACGACCAGGATCTCCGCCGACGGCAGCAGCTGCGCCAGGGAGATCGCCACGTCACCGGTGCCCGGCGGGAGGTCCAGCAGGAGGACGTCCAGGTCGCCCCAGTAGACGTCGGCGAGGAACTGCTGCAGCGCCCGGTGCAGCATCGGCCCGCGCCACACCACCGCCGTGTTGCCCGGCGTGAACATCCCGATCGAGATGACCTTCACCCCGTGCGCCGACGGCGGCATGATCATCGACTCGACCTGCGTGGGCCGGCCGGTCGCGCCGAGCATCCGTGGCACCGAGTGGCCGTAGATGTCCGCGTCGACGACGCCGACCTTGAGGCCCTTCGCGGCGAGCGCCGCCGCCAGGTTGACCGTCACGCTCGACTTGCCGACGCCGCCCTTGCCGCTGGCGACCGCGTAGACCCTGGTCCGCGAGCCCGGCTGGGCGAACGGGATGACCGGCTCCTGCACGTCACCGCGCAGGCTGCTCTGCAGCTCCTTGCGCTGCTCGGCCGTCATGACCCCGAAGTCGACCTCGACCCCGGTGACCCCGTCGACCGCGCCGACCGCGCCGGTGATGTCGGCCCGCAGCTTGTCCTTCAGCGGGCAGCCGGCCACCGTGAGCAGCAGCCCGATCACCGCGACGCCGTCGGGGCGCAGCACGACCTCGCGCACCATGCCGAGCTCGGTGATCGGTCGGCGGATCTCGGGGTCGTCGACGGTCGACAGAGCGGCGGCGATCGCGGCTTCGACGGTGGTGGCCGGGGCTGACATGCCGCCATCGTACGTCGGCCGCCGAGGCTGTTCAGGCGACCGACCCCTGGGTCGTAACGCATCACACTCACCCGAACGGTGACAGGGTTGTCCCGCGTCCGCGGCGGTGGCAACATCGTTGTCAGCCGCGCGCCTCGCCCCTTGAGGCGCGCGGCTTTTCCTTCCCGAAATTGTCGTACCCCTGTTCGAAAATTGGGGGCATGACAGCACTCGGCACGACCACCAGCACCGTCCTGTCCGCCACGGCCCCGTTCGACCTCGCCTGCTCGCTGCGCGCCATGGAGTCCTTCGCCCCCTGCAGCGGCGACCAGCTCGTCACCGCCGGCCGCGCCCGCCGCGCGTTCCTGCACCCGTCCGACCCGGCCCGCGCCGTCGTCGCCGAGGTCACCGCCCGCGACGACGGGCTCCCGGGCGTCGCGCTCACCGTGTTCAGCGACGGCGAGCTGAGACCCGGGGAGACCGAGGCGGTCGGCGACCGGGTCAGCGATTGGCTCAGCCTCCGCGACGACCGCGCCACGTTCCTGCGCCTGGCCCGCGCCGACCCGGCCATGACCTCGGTCCTCGCCACCACCGAGGGCCTGCATCAGGTCCGCTTCGCCTCCTTCACCGAGGCCGCCGTCTTCTACACGCTCGTGCACCACTCCGCCCACTGGTTCGCCAAGGCGTACAAGCGCCGCCTCCTCACCGACCACGGTCCCCACGGCATCGTCGACGGCGTCCGCTATGCCGCGTTCCCGCCGATGTCCACGCTGGTGGCGCTCGGCGTCAAGGGCCTCACGCCGTATGCCAGCAACACCCTGAGCGCCCGCCGCGTCCACGCCGTGCTGACCACCCTGAGCACCCTTGACGAGCACCGGCTGCGCACGGCCCCCGCCGACGAGGTCTACGACACGCTGCTGTCCGTGCGCGGCATCGGCCCCTTCACCGCCCACGCCCTGCTCCTGCGCGCCCTCGGCCACCCCGACCGCGCCCCGCTCGAGATGCGCCAGCACCTCACCTCCGCCGAGTCCGTCTACGGCACCCCCGCGCCCTCCCCAGCCGACCTCCGCGAGTGGTATGGCGCCACGATCGGCTGGTGGGCCTACACCGTCCGCACCGCCTTGGACTGGCTCGACCAGGACCGCCGCGCCGCCGCCCGCTCCACCCGCTCCCCCGGCCGAGCACCCCGCACGCCGCACCTCCTGCGCCAGACCAACGCACTGCACGCCGTTGCATCCCACGACGACCATCCAGCCGCCCACGCTTCCTGACCGCGCCGACGCCCCGGCTTCCCGCGTCTCCTCCGGTCGGCCGGGGCATTGGCCGGCACTCCGCCGCTTTTGCCCGGGGTGGCCGGCGCTCCGATGCCCGTGCGCCTGACCATGCCGGGGCGCTGCCGGTGACGGGCCTCTCCGGGGTGTTCTGGTTGTTTGCTTCGTCGGGTCGTTGGGTTGCTCCCGCCTCGCGCCCGCCAGCGCGGGGCGGAGCCGCCACACGTCCCGACTCCCCGACGCGCTGACCTCCCCGCCGTTCCGGCCTCCTGTTTCCCGGCTGCCGGTCTTCCTGACTTCCTATCGGCGAGCCGTCGACTTCCCCAGTTGCCCGACCGCTGCGGCATGCCCGCTTGGCCGGGCTCTCAAGTCACACCGCGGACCATGTTCACGATCCGGCGCAAACTCGGCTATCGGGTTCGCCACGCGCCGACCAGCGCGGAGCCGAGTCACCCACCAACACTGTTCAGCGACCCCGCCCCGCAACTCCACGCCCACCCCGAACACGCAACTCAACGCCCCGACACTCGACTGCCCCCGGGCCCGGCACTTCGATCTCCGCAGGCCCATGCCGGTCGCGCGACTGGCATGCCTCCACTTGACTGGGCTCTCAAGTCACACCGCGGACCGTATTCGCGATCCGGCGGAAACACGGCCAACGGGGTTCGCCATGCGCCGACCAGCGCGGAGCCGAGTCACCCATCAGCACTGTTCAGCCACCCTCGCCCCGCGACCCACCCCCACACGCAACTCAACACCCCGACGCTCGACTGTCCCCGTGCCGGCGCTTCAACCTCCGCAAGCCCACCCCCAGTCGCCCGACCCGCTGCGGCATGCCCCCTCGGGCGGGCTCCCAGGTCACATCGCGGACCATGTTCACAATCCGGCGGAAACTCGGCCCACGGTTCGCCACGCGCCCACTGGCACGAGCCGGATCACCCACCCACACCCTTCAGCCACTCCGCCCTGCGACCCACCCGCACACGCCACTCATCGCCCCGACGCTCGACTGTCCCCGTCCCGGCGCTTCGATCTCCGCAAGCCCACCCAGTCGCCCGACCGGCATGTCCGCCTGGCTGGGCTCTCAAGTCACACCGCGGACCGTATCCGCGATCCGGCGCAAACACGGCCACCAGCGCTCTTAGCCACCCTCGCCCCGCGACCCACCCGAACACGCAACTCAACACCCCGACGCTCGACTGTCCCCGTGCCGGCGCTTCGACCACCGCAAGCCCACCCCAGTCGCCCGACCCGCTGCGGCATGCCCCCTCGGGCGGGCTCTTAGGTCACATCGCGGACCATGTTCACGACCCACCGCAAACCCACCCACACCCTTCAGCCGCCCCCGCCCCGCGACCCACCCGAACACGCAACTCAACGCCCCGATACTCGACTGCGCCCGTGCCCGGCACTTCGATTTCCGCAACCCCCAGGCGCGCGACCGGCATGGCCGTCTGGCTGGGCTCTCAAGTCACACCGCGGACCGGTATTCGCGATCCGGCGCAAACACGGCCAACGGGGTTCGCCATGCGCCGGCCAGCGCGGAGCCGAGTCACCCACCAGCACTGTTCAGTCGCCCTCGCTCCACGACCCACCGAACACGCAACTCAACGCCCCGATGCTCGGCTTCGCCGTGTCCGCGCTTCGATCTCTGCACGCCCGCCCCAGTCGCCCGGCCCGCTGCGGCGTGCCGCCATTTGACGGGGCTCTCAGGTCACACCGCGGACCATGGTCATAATCCGGCGCACACTCGGCCAAGAGTTTGCCCCGTGCCCACCAGCACGAGCCGAATCACGCACCAACGCCGTCCAGGCCACCCTCGCCACGCAACTCCACGATCACCCCGAATGCCCAGCCCGCGGCCCGGCGCCCGGCCGACGTCGACCGCCCTACCCGACGCTCCGACCCAGCAGCACCGTTCCGCCATCCGTCCGTGGGTGGCGGCATCAGGCGCGGGACGTGACGGACCGTGCGATTCGAAGGTCGAGCATCGAGCCGGCAGCGACCGTGATCCCGTGCGAGGCGAAGCAGCCCGACGCGGTCGTCGCCGTCGAGGGGTGGCTGCGCCGTACGGGCGGGGAAGACGCGGAAACGTCAGGCTGTTGTCTCGAGCCAGCGCAGCAGGGTGCGGACGCCCCAGCCGGTGGCGCCCTTGGTGAGGTCGGCGTCGGCGGAGTCGGACCAGGCTGAGGATGACATGTCGATGTGGGCCCACTGGTCGCGCAGAGGGCCGGTGAACTCGCGCAGGTAGAGCGCGGCCATCACGGAGCCGGCGCCGACGTCGGTGGAGTTGACGATGTCGGCGACGTCGCTGTCGAGGGCGTCGGTGTAGTCGTCGTGCAGGGGCATGCGCCAGACCGACTCGCCCGCGGTGTCGGCGGCGGCGGCGAGCTCCTTGGCGAGGGTGTCGTTGTGGCTGTAGAGGGCGGCGGTGCGCTTGCCGAGGGCGACGCCCTGCGCGCCGGTGAGGGTTGCCAGGTCGATGATCGTGTCGGGGCGCAGGCGCCGGACGGCGTAGGCCATGGCGTCGCCGAGGACGAGGCGGCCCTCGGCGTCGGTGTTGTGGATCTCGGAGGTGATGCCGCCGTAGTGGCGGATCACGTCGCCGGGGCGGAAGGAGTCGGCGCCGAGCGCGTTCTCCGCGAGGGGGGCGAGTGCGGTGATCCGCACTGGCAGGCGCAGCGCCGCGGCGGCGAGGGTCGCGCCGATCACGGCCGCCGCGCCGCCCATGTCCTTGCGCATGAGCTTCATGCCGGACAGGGGCTTGACGCAGATGCCGCCGGTGTCGAACGTGATGCCCTTGCCGACCAGGACCACGTGCCGCCGGGCGCCGCGCGGGCGCCAGGACAGCTCGACGAGGCGCGGGCCGCGGGTGGAGCCGCCGCCGACGGCGAGGATCGCGTTGAACCCCTGCTCGGCGAGGGCCTTCGGGTCGCGGACGGTCACCGTCAGCCCGGCCACGCCCGCGGCGGCCTTCTCGACCCGCTTCGCGAACCAGGCGGGGGTCTTCTCGTCGCTGGGCATGTTGGTGAGGTCGCGGGCGAGGCGGGTCGACTCGGCGACCACCTTGGCGGCGGCGAGGCCCGCCTCGAGTTCGGCCGGCCGGGCGGCGACGAGGGTCACCCGGCGTAGCGAAGGGGGCTCGCCGGCGCCGAGGCGGAAGCGGTACGACGCGAGCCACAGCCCCTCCCCGAGGCCCCGCACCGCGGCCGGGGTCACGTCGTCGTCGGGCAGCAGGACGGTGAGCGTCGGCTCGTCGCCGGCGGCCCTGGCGAGCTTCGCGCCCGCGGCCCGCCAGCCGGCCTCGTCGCCGGCCCCGACACCGACGAAGAGCAGCAGGTCGGGGCGGTGCCCGGCGCGCGGCAGCTTGTGGAGAGTGCCGGCCGACCCGGAGTGCTCGACATCCAGCAGGAACGCGGTGATGTCGTCCAGGTCGGCCGGGCCGAGCTTCAATCTCGCCAGCGACGCCCGCACGGCGGCCAGCCGTGTCGCCGCGGGGTCGTCGGAAGAGTCAGCGGCCGGCACGACAACGGCGACCGCACCGGAGACGTTGCGGGCCGTGGCGAACCGGATGTCCAGCAAGAGCTTGCCTCCACTCGAAACTCGCATGTTTCCGCGCACGCCTCGGGGAGCGACCGCCTCAGGGCCACTCGGGTTGCGCGGGGTCGTGCTGGATGAACGAGACCTCAGCCGGTGGCGGTCTTCAGTGCCTCGCTGAGCTCGTTGGCCTCATCCTTGGTCATCTCGACGACGAGCCGCCCACCACCTTCCAGCGGGACCCGCATGACGATGCCCCGGCCCTCCTTGGTGACCTCCAGCGGACCGTCGCCTGTCCGCGGCTTCATGGCCGCCATGTTGTCTCCCTTCGCTCCCTGATGTCCCAGACATCAGGTGGCACAGCCGTCCCCGCATGCCGCGCGGCCACTCACGAACGTCGGCCGGGACCTGCCTCCCGGCCTTCCGACCCGTGATGAACGCGCCAACAGATGATTTTCCCTGATGATGGCCCCAAGACCCAAACTGGGACGCGAACCATGTGACAACTCCTGGCGGTGAATGCCGGTCAACTGTCACAATAAGCGGCCATGCAGGCCCGGTCCGCCCTCTTTGATCTCTATGGCGACCATCTCCGTCCCCGCGGTGGACGGGCCGCCATAGCGGCCCTCGTGCGCCTGCTCGCACCTCTCGGCATCGCGCCACCCGCCGTCCGGACCGCGGTGTCACGGATGGTACGGCAGGGTTGGCTGCACCCTTTACGGTTGCCGACCGGTCCCGGCTACGGCATCACCCCGAAGGCGGCACGGCGGCTCGACGCGGCGGGTGCCCGCATCTACCGCACCCCGACGGGCGACGCCGGCTGGGACGGCCGCTTCGATCTCATCACGCTGGACCCGCCGCAGCATCGAGGCGCGCGGGCGAAACTCGTCGCCAACCTGGGATTTCTCGGTTACGGGGCGATCGACGCGTCCACCTGGATCGCGCCGCGCCCCGGCGAGGGCGTCGACGCGCTCCTCGTGGAGGCCGGCGTCCGGTACGACCGGTTCAGCGCGGCGCACGTCGCCGGCGGCGAGCAGCTCGTGTCGCGCGCCTGGGACCTGCGGGCGATCGGCGAGGCGTACGAGCAGTTCGTGACCGACCTGACGCCGCTGGTGTCGGCCGTCGGCCCCGGCACCGACGACGAGCGCGCGTACGCGGCCAGGTTCATGCTGGTGCACGCGTGGCGGGCGTTCCTGTTCCGCGACCCGCAGCTGCCGCCCGAGCTGCTGCCGCAGCACTGGCCGGGGACGGCGGCGGCGGCGTTCTTCGACCGGCATGCCGGGCGGCTGCGCCCGGCCGCCGACCGTTACGTTGACCAGTGTCTGCGAGCGTAGAAGGAGTTCATCGAATGAGTCTGCAGGTCGAGCGCAACGAAGCGGTCGCCGTCGTCACGTTCAACCGTCCCGAGGCGCTCAACGCGCTGGACACCGCCACCAAGGTCGCCCTGCGCGACACCCTCAAGGAGCTCGCCGAGGACCCCGCGGTCAGGGCCGTCGTCCTCGCCGGCACCGGCCGGGCCTTCTGTGTCGGGCAGGACCTCCGCGAGCACGTCTCGCTGCTGGAGTCCGGCAGCGATGCGCCGCTGTCGACGGTGCGGGAGCACTACAACCCGATCTCCGAGCTGGTCGCGACCATGCCGAAGCCGGTCGTCGCGGCCGTCCGGGGCATGGCGGCGGGCGCCGGGGCGTCCCTGGCGCTGCTCGCCGACTTCCGGATCGGCGGGCCGGGCACCGGGTTCCTGATGGCGTTCGCCAACGTGGGCCTCGCCGGCGACACGGGCGTGTCGTGGACGCTGCCCCGGCTCGTCGGCCACGCGAAGGCGGCCGAGCTGCTGCTGCTCGCCGAGCCGGTCGACGCGAAGACCGCGGACCGTCTCGGCCTGCTGACCCGCCTGGTCGACGACGACGAGCAGGTGCTGCCGGTCGCCGTCGAGCTCGCGACCCGCCTCGCCGCCGGCCCCACCGTCGCGTACGGGCAGATCAAGCGCCAGCTCGCGGCCGGCTCCTCCGGCACGCTGCGGGAGGCCCTGGAGGTCGAGGCGCAGGCCCAGGCGATCTGCGGGCAGACGACGGACCACAAGGCATCGACGACCGCCTTCGTGCAGAAGCAGAAGCCGGTCTTCGCCGGAGCCTGACCGCGGATTTACGCGACTCGAACACGCGGGCCCTACCGTTGGCCGCATGGCCGATCGGACAGCACTCGCGCACCTGCTGCGCCGCGCGACCTTCGGGCCGACCGCCGAGGAGGTCGACGCGGCGGAGCGGGCCGGCCTGTCCGATCTGGACAACGGCGACCTGAAGTTCACGACCGACTTCCGCGCCGTGTACGCCTCGCTGCTGTCGAACGTCCTGGACGCCGATCCACAGCGGATTCTGGGGTACTCGCCGGCGCTGCTCGGGCTGTTCTGACGTTCTAGTCCTCTTCCGGATCCTGGTTGGCCTCGGCGCCGAGCACGAACGCCTGCATGGCGAGCTCGTCGCCGGCCGGCCAGACGAACGCGGGCAGCTCGGCCGGGCCGAGGTCGCGCACGTAGGTCCAGAACTCGCGCACCGCCTCGCCCGGGGACGCCGCCTCGATCGGCAGGTCGACGCTCACCAGCCAGGTCCGCTTCGCCGCCGGCTGCTTCGCCGCGCCCGTGACCCCTTGCGTGACCGCGCCGAACGCCGCCTCGTCCAGGCGGTGCTCGCCCTGCTCCAGGCTCTTGCCGAACGGCACCGGCTCCGCGATCAGGTCCACGGTGTACCGCAGCCGCCCCTCACCGTCGGCCCGCGCGACCCCGAACACCACGGGCGGATCGACCGCCGCCACCAGCAGCGCCTCGTCCCCGGCGGGAAGCGTGGTCCCCGGCACGAACCGCGAGGCGTAGAGCCGCTCCTGCTCGTACCGCTCCCCGGAAACAACCACCGCCCACTTCGCCATGCCCCCATTCCACCATCCGGCCCCGCCCACCCACCGGAGAGGCTGTGCGGTCAGGTGCTGTCCGTGACCGACCGGATCGGGCGAGCTGACCAGCACAATGCCCCAGCGGCGCCTGGCGGGTGCTGCGTGCCCGAGGCCGGCGCGCCGCGGGGATGGGGGGCTCCGCTCCGCCCCACCCACCGGAGGTGGGGTTCACCACAACCGCCGGGGTGGAACTACCTCTCGTCGACGGTCCAGCCGGTCTGGTCGGCCCATTGCTCGGCGCGGTCGAGCATGTCGAAGATGAAGTCGGTCTTGGCGCGGGTGTAGCCCTCGCGGTCGTCGGCGAAGCGGACGGCGAGGCGGCGCTTCACCTGGGCATAGGCGTCGGCGGCGAGGTCGTGGTTGCGCAGGAAGTCGACGAAGAGCAGCTGGACCCGCTCGTGCGAGGAGCCGCGCGACGTGACGTGGACGTGCCGGGTGCGCGGCGGGGTGGCCGGGCGGTAGAAGGACCAGGAGGCGGCCGGGTCGCGGTGGGCCAGGGCCATGCCGGTCGACTCGACCGCGGAGCGGTAGCCGTCACGGTCGTGCTCGTCGGCGACGACGATGAGGATGTCGATGACGTTCTTCGCGGCCAGGCCCGGCACGGACGTGGAGCCGATGTGCTCGATGCGCAGCGCCACCGGGCCGAGGGCGTCGGCCAGCTCGTCACGGTAGTAGGCGAACTTCGCGGGCCAGCTTGGGTCATATTCGACCAGTTCGAGTGGACCCCCGTAGTCGGCGGCGAACTCGGCGGTCATCAATCCACACTCCAGTCGCTCACCCGGGCGGTCGTCAGTCCGGATCATGGCCGGTCGAGCTGCACAAAACAAGAGGCGAGGTGATCGTCGACCATGCCGGTGGCCTGCATGAGGGCATACCCAGTCGTCGGGCCGACGAATCTGAAACCGTGCCGCTTCAGCGCCTTGGCCAGCGCTTTGGACTCGGCGGTCGCGGCCGGCACCTCGGCGAAGCTGGCGGGGCGGGCGGCTCGCGGCTCGGGTGCGAAAGACCACAGCAGCGCGGCGATCCCGTCGGGGAGGTCGGCGGCGGCGCGGGCATTGGCGATGGCGGCCTCGATCTTCGCCCGGTTGCGCACGATGCCGGCGTCGCCGAGGAGCCGCTCCACGTCGCCCTCGCCGAACTCGGCGACCGTGGCGATGTCGAAATCCGCGAACGCGACGCGGAACGCGGGCCGCTTGCGCAGGATCGTGATCCACGACAGGCCGGACTGGAAGGCCTCCAGGGTGAGCCGCTCGAAGAGCCCGTTGTCGTCGCGGACGGGCCGGCCCCACTCGGTGTCGTGATAGACGGCATAGTCGGGGGTCGAGCCACCCCACGCGCACCTGGCGAGCCCGTCCTCACCCACCACGACATCAACCACGCCCAGCAATGTACTGCAGCCCTACGACAGTTTCCCCGTCTCGACGAGCCGGGCGAAGCGTCGCAGGGCGCCGGTGAGGCTGACCTTGGAGCCGGGCCAGAGGACCGGCCAGGCCGCCTTCCCGGCGACCCCGGCCGGCAGGTGGAACCACTCGTGCCAGACGACCTGGGTGCGGTCGCTGCCCAGTGGCGTGCAGCGCAGCACCCCGGGGCCGCGCAGCACCTTGCCGTGGTGCACGACGCGGACCTCGTACGGAGGGTCGACCTTCACCACCCGCATGAGGTCGCGCAGCACGGCCGGGCCGACGCGGGTGACGGCCTCGATCGAGCTGCCCTCGCCGCCGTCCCCGGACAGGACGCGGACCCTGGTGAAGGGGATCCAGTCGCTCTGCCGGGGCCAGTCGATGAGCCCGGCGAAGACCCGCTCGGCGGGCGCCCGGACGATCACCGTCGCGGTCACCTCGCCGACGCCGGGCTGCGCGACCGCCTCGAAGGACGGATCGGTCACTTCACCACCGGGGAAGGCTCGCCCCAGGTGTGCGCGGTGCTGTCGTCATCCGTGGCCCGCTTGTCCAGGTCGACGATGTGCTCTGCCTCGGGCTCGACCTCTGCCGACGGCGTGGCGGACGGCGGGGACAGCACGACGTTGCCGCCGGCGCCGGTGACCGCCGCCTCGCGGGCGTCGCGCAGCGCGTCGGCGTCCTCGGTGCGCCCGTCGCGCAGCGCCTTGACCTCGGCCTCGAGGACCTGGATCAGCTCCTCCTTGTAGCCGATGTCGTAGCCGGCGCGGCGCAGCGCCGCGTCGACCTGCGCCATCCGGTACCCGCGCAGGGTGGTGTCGAAGCGGACCTGACCGACGTCGCCTTCGACCAGGGGCCGGGAGGACGGCAGGGGCACCGCGCGCCCGTCAGGCTCGTGACCTTCGATCCCCGGGTCGTCACCGGTGATCAACAAGGACACGCCGAACCCGATTGCCCCGACGACCACGGCGGCGATCAACACCAGGAGGAACTCAGCCATAGGGGGAATCGTGGCACGCTGACTGGGGCGCGGGCGAGCCCGGCACACCCTTCTGAAGGAAAGACGGAGGATTCATGATGTTTCGGCTGGGCCGCCGGCAGTTCACCGACGGTGACTACGCGGTGATGGCGATCGTGAACCGGACGCCGGACTCGTTCTTCGACAAGGGCGCCACGTTCGCCGAGGACGCGGCGCTGCGGGCGGTCGAGGCGGCGGTCGGCGAGGGCGCGGACATCATCGACATCGGCGGGGTGAAGGCCGGCCCGGGCAGCACCGTGGACGCCGCGGAGGAGCTGCGCCGGACGCTGCCGACGGTCGCGAAGGTCCGCGAGCGCTTCCCTGACGTGGTCATCTCCATCGACACGTGGCGGGCGGAGGTGGCCCGGGAGGTGATCGCGGCCGGCGCGGACCTGATCAACGACACGTGGGCGGGCGCCGACCCGGACCTCGCCGTCGTCGCCGCGGAGACCGGCGCGGGCCTGGTCTGCTCCCACGCCGGCGGGCTCACCCCGAGGACCCGGCCGCATCGGGTGGCGTTCGCGGATCCCGTCGAGGATGTTGTACGGACAGTGACCGCACTCGCCGAGCGGGCGGTCGCCCTGGGGGTCCGCAGGGACGGCATCCTCATCGATCCGGCGCACGACTTCGGGAAAAACACACGGCACTCGCTCGCCATCACCAACCGGCTCGACGAGATGACCGCGACCGGCTGGCCCGTGCTGGTGGCACTGTCGAACAAGGACTTCATCGGCGAGACCCTCGACCTGCCGGTCGGCGAGCGCCTGGAGGGGACCCTGGCGGCCACGGCGGTGTCGGCGTGGCTGGGCGCGCGGGTCTTCCGGGCCCATCAGGTGCGCGCGACCCGCCGGGTCCTGGACACGGTGGCGGCGATCAGGGGCGACCGGCAGCCCGCGGTCTCCCGGCGAGGCCTGGCCTGACCGGCCTGCGTCACGTCCAGCGCAGGATGCGCTTGCGCCACGCGTACAGGATCCCCAGGGCGAGGACCGCCACGAAGATCGCCATCTCGACGACCGCGGCGGTCCCGAACCCGGGCCGGTCGAAGATCACCGCCCACGGGAAGAGGAACACACTCTCCACGGCGAACAGCGCGTACAGGAACGCGTACACGTAGTAGCGAATCTGTGCCTGCGCCCAGTCCCCACCCACCGGGTCGAGCCCGCACTCGTACGTGTCGAACTTCGCGGCGGCCGCCCCGCTGTCCGCCGACCGGCGCGGTCCCAGCAGCCGGGCGGCCGCGAAGGCGGCCACGAAGACGCCCGCGCCGACCAGCAGCAGAAGGCCGAGCGTCGCATAACCACCGAGATAGCCGTTCACAACACGCACCGTACTCGCAGAAACACAATCTCCGACATGCCGAAAACCAGAACTTGTCTAGATAATGAGCTTCCTTGCCCTATGGCAAGCAAGCAGCTAGCGGATCGTCAACCGCCGCCAGGATACGAGGACGCCCCATGGAAGCACCCGCGCGCCGCCGCGCCCGGCCACGTGCTGCCTTCGTCGCGCTGAGCACCTCCTGCGCGCTGCTCTTCACGCTCACCCCGGCCGCGTACGCGGAGCCGGGCCCGGAGGAGTCGACGACGGCGCCGTCGGATCCGCCGGTCACCACCGAGCCGGCGGCGTCGCCCTCACCGACCGAGGCGCCGACGACCAAGCCTCCGGTGACGCGCCCGACGACGAAGGCGCCGCCACCACCACCGCCGCAGAAGGTGCGCAAGTTCACGGTGTCGGTCAGCGACGTCGTGCTCGGCGACGCGTACTGGCAGGGCAACGGCGCCTCGAAGCTGGTCATCTCCGTCCAGAACCTCGGCGAGACCGCGGAGACCATCACCGGCTTCTACACCTTCCCCAGCGGGACCCGCGCGACCGGCGGCTACGGCATCGACGGCTGCAGGACCAGCAACGGCACCCTGAGCTTCTCCTGCCCGCTCGCGCCGGGCGGGATCGGGCGGGTCGTGGTCGACGTCGACGTCGCGCCGGACGCCTGGCGGCTGTCCGGATCCGGCAACGTGACGGCCGTGATGGAGAACTTCCCGGAGAAGGTGCGGAACTTCTCGATCACGTTCAACACGAAGCCCCCGGTGCCCGGCATCGAGCTGACGGCCGACCCGTTGACCCTCCCGGCGCAGGCGACGCCGCGCACCGAAACCGCCACGCTCCAGGTCAAGCTGCGCAACACCGGCTCGGCGAAGGCCGCCGGCGCGCTCGAGGTGGTCACCCCGCCGGGTGTCGACGTGGTGTCGTTCCCGAGCGCCTGCCGGGCACAGCGGAAGCTGTCGCCCGAGCGGTCGCGCTGCGAGCTGGGCGATGTCGCCGCCGGCAAGGACGTCCCGGCCAACTTCGTGCTGTCGATCAGCGCCGCCGCCCGGGCCGAGGTGCCGCTGACGGGCGCGGTGCACGGCTACCTGGCGCCGATCGGCCTGGACCCGGTCGAGACCCGCGCCGACTACAAGATCACCGGGCCGCCGCTGGCCGGTGAGCCGCAGCTGCCCACCGACGCCCCGGCGTCGCCGGTGGCCGTGACCAGCAGTCAGCTGTCCAGCCTGCCGTTCATCGGCGGGATCATCGGGCTGGTCGCGCTGGTGGGGTTCCTCGTCGTGTTCTCGCTGCGGCGACGCCTGCGGGACGAGTCCGCGACCCGGGACCGGCCCGGCATGCAAGACGATTCCGGTGCACGAGACGCCGCGTCCCAGACGCTGGTGCCGGAGCCGCGCAGAAGTGACGAAGATCTACCGCCGCTGCCCCAGCGCACGCCGATTCCCAGGTCGCTGACGCTGCCGAGGCTGCCGAGCGGCCCCGTCGCGGGGTCCAGCTTCCGGCAGCCGGACGAATAAAGCGCAGAATAGCGGCGTTTGTGTGGTTCGACGTCAGCCGCACAAATCCGGGATCCGACGCACACCGGCACCTGCGAAGGCGGCGGGCGCGGACCTTCGACGTACCCTCTGATTGTCAGAAGGATCGGGCCGGCTCGACGATGTCGTCGCACCACCGCATCCCCGCTCCGCCGGCTCAAACAGGAGGTCAGCTCACGTGACCAAGCAGGTCCGCCAGCTGGATCGAGTGGTCATCAGGTTCGCTGGCGACTCGGGCGACGGCATGCAGCTCACCGGTGACCGGTTCACGTCGGAAACCGCGCAGCTCGGCAACGACATCTCGACCTTGCCCAACTTCCCTGCCGAGATCCGCGCACCCGCCGGCACCCTGCCGGGCGTGTCGAGCTTCCAGGTCCACTTCGCCGACTTCGACATCCTGACGCCGGGCGACGCACCCAACGTCCTGGTGGCGATGAACCCGGCGGCGCTGAAGGCCAACCTCGCCGACCTGCCCAAGGGCGCCTCGATCATCGTCAACACCGACGAGTTCACGAAGCGCAACCTGGCGAAGGTCGGCTACGCGAGCAACCCGCTCGAGGACGGGTCGCTGGAGGGCTGGGCCGTCGCGCCGGTCGGGCTGACGTCGATGACCGTGAAGGCGCTGGAGTCGCACGGCGTGTCCAAGAAGGACGCCGAGCGGGCCAAGAACATGTTCGCCCTCGGCCTGCTGTCGTGGATGTACTCCCGGCCGCACGAGTCGACGCTGCGCTTCCTGGAGCGCAAGTTCGCCGCCCGGCCGGAGCTCGTCGCCGCCAACATCGCCGCCTTCAACGCGGGGTGGAACTTCGGCGAGACGACCGAGGCGTTCGCGGTCCGCTACGAGGTCAAGCCGGCCAAGATGACCGCGGGCAACTACCGCAACATCACCGGCAACGCCGCGCTCGCTCTCGGTGTCGTCGCGGCGGGTGTACGAGCGGAGCTGCCCGTCTTCCTGGGCGCGTATCCGATCACGCCCGCGTCGGACATCCTGCACGAGCTGAGCAAGCACAAGAAGTTCGGCGTGACGACGGTCCAGGCCGAGGACGAGATCGCCGCGATCGGCGTGGCCCTCGGCGCGTCCTACGGCGGCGCGCTGGGCGTGACGACCACTTCGGGCCCGGGCGTCGCCCTCAAGGGTGAGACCATCTCCCTCGCGGTCGCCCTGGAGCTGCCGCTGCTCATCATCGACGTGCAGCGGGCCGGCCCGTCCACCGGCCTGCCGACCAAGACCGAGCAGGCCGACCTCAACATGGCGCTGTTCGGCCGGCACGGCGAGGCCCCGGTGGCGGTCATCGCGCCGCGCTCCCCCGCCGACTGCTTCGACGCCGCGATCGAGGCGGCCCGGATCGCACTGACCTACCGCACCCCGGTGATCCTGCTGTCCGACGGGTACATCGCCAACGGCTCCGAGCCGTGGCGGCTGCCGGAGGTCGCGGACCTGCCGGACCTGCGGACCGAGTTCGCGACCGAGCCCAACGGCGAGGACGGCACGACGTTCCTGCCGTACCTGCGCGACCCGGTGACCCTCGCCCGCCCGTGGGCGGTCCCCGGCACGCCCGGCCTGGAGCACCGCATCGGCGGCCTGGAGAAGGCCGACAAGACCGGCGACATCTCGTACGACCCGGCCAACCACGACTTCATGGTGCGCACCCGCGCCGCGCGGATCGAGGGCATCGAGGTGCCCGACGTCGAGGTCGAGGACCCCGACGGCACCGCCCGCGTGCTGGTGCTCGGCTGGGGCTCCACCTACGGCCCGATCGGCGCCGCGGCGCGGGCCCTGCGCCAGCGCGGGCTGCCGATCGCGCAGGCGCACCTGCGGCACCTGTCGCCGATGCCGAAGAACCTCGGCGCGGTGCTCGCAGCCTACGACAAGGTCGTCATCCCGGAGATGAACCTCGGCCAGCTGGCCGGCGTCATCCGTTCGAAGTTCCTGATCGACGCGATCGCGTACAACCAGGTCCGCGGCCTGCCCTTCACCGCCGCGGAGCTGGAGTCCGTGCTGGAGGAAGTGGTCAAGAATGCCTGAGGCACTCAAGCTGACGACGAAGGACTTCAAGTCCGACCAGGAGGTGCGCTGGTGCCCCGGCTGCGGGGACTACGCGATCCTGGCCGCGGTCCAGTCGTTCATGCCGGAGCTCGGCATCCCGCGCGAGCGGATCGTGTTCGTCTCCGGCATCGGCTGCTCGTCGCGATTCCCGTACTACATGAACACCTACGGCATGCACTCGATCCACGGCCGCGCGCCGGCGATCGCGAGCGGCCTGTCGGTGTCCCGCCCCGACCTGTCGGTGTGGGTGGTGACCGGCGACGGTGACGCGCTGTCGATCGGCGGCAACCACCTGATCCACGCGCTGCGCCGCAACGTCAACCTGAAGATCCTGCTGTTCAACAACAAGATCTACGGCCTGACGAAGGGGCAGTACTCGCCCACGTCGGAGGTCGGCAAGATCACGAAGTCGACGCCGGTGGGCTCGGCGGACTCGCCGTTCAACCCGATCTCCCTGGCCCTGGGCGCGGAGGCGAGCTTCGTCGCCCGCACCATCGACTCCGACCGCAAGCACCTGCAGTCGGTGCTGCGGTCCGCGGCCGAGCACCGCGGCTCGGCGTTCGTGGAGATCTATCAGAACTGCAACATCTTCAACGACGGTGCGTTCGACGCGCTGAAGGAGCCCGCCACCAGGGACGACTTCACGATCCGCCTGGAGCACGGCCAGCCGATCACGTTCGGCAAGGACGGCGAGTGGGCGGTGACGCACCCGCCGGGCGGCTTCGGCCTGTCCGTGGTGCCGACGGCCTCGGCGGCGCCGGAGGAGATCGTCGTGCACGACGAGTCGGTCGCCGATCCGGCGTACGCGTTCGCGCTGTCCCGGCTGCCGAGCCTCGACCTGCGCAACACGCCGATCGGGGTGTTCCGCAACGTGGAGCGGCCCGCCTACGACGACGTGGTCCGCGACCAGCTCACCACGGCGAAGGCCAAGGCGAAGGGCACCCCCGAGGAGGAGCTCGGCGCCCTGCTCAACAGCGGCGACACCTGGACCATCCTGTAGACCATCCTGTAGACCATCCCGTAGACCATCCTGTGGACGGTCCCTGTAGGCAACCGGTACAGGAGCCGATGCGTCTGAAGAGGTAGCGCACCGACACGTCGGTGAGCCCTCCCTGAGGTGGGGTGGCAGCGCAGCGGGGCAATCCCCCGGCGAGCTGCCACCCCATCCGGCGTTTCGCGGAAGCTATTCGGCGGCGGAGAAGCGGATCGAGCCGGCCACCAGGTCCGGGTGCTCGATCGTCAGGGCCAGGGCCACCGACTCCTCCAGGCTCAGCGCGCCACCGGCGGCGGAGGCCTCGTCGAAGTCCGCGTCGCCCATCGCGGTCCGCAGCGCGGCCTGCTGCTCCGTCCAGTACGCGCCGAACCCGCCGGCGGAGCAGCGCAGCCGCACCCTGGCCGCCTGGGCGGCGCCGAAGAGCCGCGCCGCGGTGCCGGTCTCGCCGGCGAGGGAGCACCGCACCGCGATCGCCATCAGCGCCTCGCACACCCGCAGCTGGAAGCCGAAGCTCATCCGCGACCGCAGCGCCACGATGAGGTGGTCGTGCGCCGCGACCAGGTCACCGCGGGCCAGCGCGACCATGCCGAGCAGCATGTCGACGGTCCGCCGGCCGCGCTCCATCGGGCGGGAGTTCTCCAGGGCCCGGGCGGACGCCAGCAGGTCGGCGGCCTCGTCGAGCGCGCCGCGGCGCCACAGCAGCTGCGCGAGGGCGTAGACGGCGGAGAGCGTCTCCCCGGCGACGCCCTGCTCCTCGGCGAGGGCGATCACCTCCCGGCAGCCGCGCTCAGCCTCGTCGAACCGGCCCATGTCCAGCAGCGGCGCGCCCCGCCCGGCGAGCACCCGCGCGATCAGCCCGGGGTCGCCGGCCCGTCGCGCCGCCGCCTCGGCCCGCTGCGAGAAGCGCAGCTCCTCGACCGTCTCGCCGTCGGCGCCCGCGTGCAGGGAGTGCATGTGGTAGGCCGCCGCGAGCTCCGCGTCGGGGACGGGTTCACCGGTCGCGCTGATCCGCTCGTACAGGCGGAACAGCCACATGCGACCCTCACGGACCAGGCCGCGCTCCCGCCACCACTGGTCGAGCGCGCCGGCGACGGCGAGGCCCTGCCGCCCGCTGCCGCGGGTCACGGTCCAGTGCAGGGCGGCCCGCAGCTCGTCGGCGAGCGGGTCGAGGGTGTAGAGCGACAGCGTGACGGGCCGCCCGTCGGTGTCGACGTGGGCGTCGTGCGCGGCCTGCAGGCACCAGGCGACGTGCCGCTCCCGGGCCGGCTCCTCCTCGCCGGCCTCGACGAGCAGCCGGGCGGCGTAGGCGCGGATCGGGTCGAGCATGCGGTAGGTCGCGTTCGTCGCGCCGGCCTCCGCCTGCAGCAGGGACTTGTCGACGAGGGTCGCGAGCGGGTCGAGGGGGTCGCCGTCGTGCAGCCACTCGATCGCGGGCAGGTCGACGGGGCTGGCGAAGACCGACAGCCGGCGCAGCAGCCGGGCGGCGCGCTCGTCGAGCGTCCGGTACGACCAGTCGACGGCCGCCTGCATGGTGCGGTGCCGGTTGCTGGGGACGTCGGCGTCGGACAGGGCGCCGCGACCGGCGTCCAGGGTGCCGAGGACGTCGTCGATGCGGGCCGCGAGCTGCGCGGCGGACAGCAGCCGCAGCCGCGCCGCGGCGAGCTCCAGCGCGAGCGGCAACCCCTCCAGGGCCTCGGCGACCCGGGTGAGCTGGGCGATCTCGCCCGGCTCGGCGGGCCGGCCGCCCCGCGCGGCGGAGGCCCGGTCGACCAGCAGCGCGACGGCGTCGCTGAACCCGCCGCCGCTGGCCGCCTCGACCGACAGCGGCGGGATCCGCCAGACGACCTCGCCGGCGAGGCCGAGCGGCTCGCGGCTGGTCGCCAGGACGGTGACCTCCGGTCCGGTGGACAGCAGCCGCGACACGAGCCGGCGGGCCGCGGGCAGCTGCGCGTCGGACGTGTCGAGCAGGAACAGCATCCGCCGGTCGCGGACGTGGTCGGCGAGGGTCTGGATGACGGGCCGGCCCGGCTCGGGGCGCAGCCCGGCGGCGGCCGCGACGGCGACGTCGACGAGGTCGCTGGTCGCGACGGCGCTGAGGTCGGCGAACCAGACCCCGTCGCGGAACTGCTCGACGAGCTCACCGGCTGCCTCGACGGCGAGGCGGGTCTTGCCCGCGCCGCCCGCGCCGACCACGGTGACGATGCGGTGGGCGCCGACGAGGTCACGCACGGCGGCGCGCTCGGCGGCGCGGCCGATGAACCGGGTCGTCTGCACCGGCAGGTTGTGGGCGGGAGCGTCGATGGTGCGCGGCCGGGGGAACTGGCGGTCGAGGCCCGGGGCGACCAGCTGGAAGATCCGCTCGCAGCCGTCGAAGCCGCGCAGCCGGTGCAGGCCCAGGTCGAGCAGGTAGGCGTCGTCACCCAGGGCGCCCTCGGGCCCGCCGACGCGGCCGGCGGTGGCCGCGGAGCACAGAACCTGCCCGCCGTGGGCGGCGGCGGCGACGCGGGCCGCGCGGTGCACCTCCGGCGACGTGTACTCCCCGCCGTAGGGCTCGGCGAACCCGGTGTGCAGGCCCATGCGGACCTTCGGCCGGGCCTCGGACCCGTCGGGCGCGGCCGGCCAGTCGTGGGCGGCGAGCTCGCGCTGCGCCTCGATGCAAGCGGTGAGCGCGGCGGCGGCGTCGGCGAACGCGACGAAGAGCGAGTCACCCTCGGTGAAGAGCTCGACACCATCCGCTTTGGACAGCGCGCGACGGATCACCTGCCGGTGCTCCTGGAGCACCGGCCGATATCCCGTGCCGAGCATCTGGGCAAGTCGAGTCGAGCCCTCGATGTCGGTGAACAGGAATGTCACCAGCCCGCTGGGCAGATGCGTCCGCGCCGACACGTGAAACCCCCGCCTCCCTTTTCAGGCGTTCCCCATATTTCCCCACCCCTGGGTCGCGCACATCGTAGAAACGGTCCCCAACCGGTCGTCCTCAAGGTCGGACAGACGTTGGTCTGCGCTCTTCCAAGCAGGTCAGCAAGCATACGGGGATGAAGTTCGAGTGGGTTTCGCGTGACGTAACGACAACTTGACCGGCCGAGTTGTGGCACGCGAGGCCACAACATCAAAGACATCCGGCGGTTATTGCGAAACCGGCCCGTAACAATGCATCAGCAACCGCACGAGCCGCCGCAACACCCGCCACCGGAAGGACGCTGCGAGAGGCCCGCGGCGTTGACACCATTGACGGCGACCGTCGACAGCAGCTTCACCGTGTCGTCGTGGCCTGCCGGACACGCGGCGTTCGCATTGGCTTCAGCCATCGGTCGCTGGACTTCGAACGTGTCGCCGCAGGCCCTGCACCGGTACTCGTAACGAGGCATCCCCACAGGTTAGGCGACGGTGACACGTGCGCGGCAAGTGCGGAATACTCGACACGTGGCACAGAACCGCGGTCCCCGGCCCGACGAGCAACAACCCACCACAGTGGACACACTCTCGGTGACCGCGATCCGCTCACCCGCGCCGGATGAGGGCTCCTCCCAGGGGGATCCGCCGCCGAAGCACGGTAGAAGAGCGGCGAAACACCACAAGTCCACCACCGACAATGCCGCCGACTCGTCGCCGAGCGTGCCGCCGCAGCAGCGTCACATCCCGAAGCACGCCGCGAAGGGGCCCGGCGACCAGTCGCCCACGGCGCAGCCGCAGGCGCCCACCGGCAAGCCGCCGGTGCCCGCGCCCGCCGACGTCCTGCAGAGCCGCCCGGCCCGCTTCGAAGGGCTGCGGGTGTGGCTGCCCACGCCCGGCGGCCGGATGCTCGTCGCCGGCCTCTCCCTCGCCCTGATGCTCGGTGTCGCCTTCGCGTCCGGCAGGTTCCTCGTCCCGGCCGTGTCCGAGCCGGAGGCGGGCGGCTCCGCCCCGCCGCCGGCGACCGCGACCCCGGGCGGGATCGAGACCGGCGAAGCGCCCGTGCCCCAGCCGCCGCCGACGACGTTCAGCCCGCCCGCCGGCACCAAGGAGCGCCCGTCGGACGTCCTGGCCGCGTGGGCCGGCCCGCGCGCGGTGAAGCTCAACATCCCGCCGGTCTCGATGCAGGCGTACGGGTACGCGGAGCTGATCACCGCCCGCACCACGCCGGGCTGCAAGCTGACCTGGACCACGCTCGCCGGCATCGCGAAGATCGAGTCGGACCACGGCCGGACCGGCGGCGCGCTGGTGCAGGACGACGGCAAGTCGGTGCCGGCGATCATCGGCCCGCCGCTGGACGGGCAGAGCAACCGGCAGGCGATCAAGGACACCGACGGCGGCGCGATCGACACCGACAAGACCTGGGACCGGGCGGTCGGGCCGATGCAGTTCCTGCCGAGCACCTGGAAGCAGTACGGGATCGACGCCGACGCCGACGGGGTGACCGACGTCAACGACATCGACGACGCGGCCCTGACCGCCGCCGCGTACCTGTGCGCCGGCGGCCGCGACCTGTCCACGCTGGAGGGCTGGAACGCCGCCATCCACTCGTACAACATCCCCGAGGAGTACCGCACGGCGGTCTTCAACGCGACGAACGACTACGGCCGCCGGGACCGCACAGGGTGAGGCGACGGGTAGATCCGCGTACATGAAAGGCCACGCTCTGCGGCGCGGTACTTCCGCTGAGCCACAAAGGTAGGCAAGCTTGACTCCGTGATGGTGCGCGAGTGGGACCCAGGGACCGCGACCGCGGCTGAGATCGAGGCGGTGCTGCGGTCGCTCAACGAGATCGTGGCCTTCGACGTGCCCGAGGATCCGCCGTGGCGCGACGTCAAGTTCCGGGAGTATCTCGCGGTCACGATGCCCGGTGAGCGGCGCACGTCGTGGCTGGCCGTCGACGAGTCCGGCGCCGTGCTCGGCCACGCGAGCCTGCTCGCGCTGGAGGACATCGGCGTGCTGGAGCTGTCGGTGGTGCCCGCGGCGCGCGGCGGGCACGTCGGCACGGCGCTGCTCGCCGCGGTGGCCCGGCGCGCCGCCGAGGAGGGCTTCGAGTCCGTCGGCGTCGAGGTGATCGGCGGCACCCCGAGCATCAAGTTCTTCGAGTCGTTCGGCTTCGAGTGCGCGTTCATCGAGCAGCGCAACCTGCTGGACCTGGGCGGGGTCGACTGGCTGCGGCTGGGCGAGATGGCGGCCGGCATCGGCGCGGGCTACCGGGTCGAGTACCACCCGGGCGGCCCGCCGGAGCAGCACTACGCGGCCTACGCGGCGGCGAAGGAGGCGGCGCGGGCGTCGGTCGTGGCGGACCTGGAGCTGCGGCCCAGCTCATACGACGCGGAGCGGCTGCGGGCGAGCCTCGCGACCCTGCACGCGCGCGGCCTCAAGCCGTACATCGTCCTCGCGGTGCACGAGGCGTCCGACACGATCGCCGGGCTCACCGAGGTCGTCGTCCCGGCGCAGCGGCCGACCCGCGCCGACCAGTACGACACCATCGAAGTGCCGGCGCACCGCGGCTATGGCATCAGCCGGGCGATCAAGGCGCGGATGCTCTTCGAGCTGCGGGCCGCCGAGCCGCACCTGCTGGACGTGCAGACGTGGAACGCGACGGAGAACGAGCCGCTGCTGAAGGTCAACGCCGAGCTGGGCTTCAAGCCGGACCGCGAGTGGCGCGAGTACGACGCCGACGTCATCGACCTGCTCCGCCGCCTCAAGTAGCAGGACCTTCGGCGTCGGATCAGCTGGGTGCCCAGGGGCCTTGGACAAAGGTCCCTTCCGCGGTGAACGGGAACGAGTTGTACTGGCACCCGTTCAGCGCGATCGTCTGCGTCTGCATGATCGGCGCCGGTCCGGAGCCCGGGCACTTCATGTGGTCGAAGCCCAGGAAGTGGCCCATCTCGTGGTTCACGGTGTTGGCGTGGAAGTCCACGCCCGGCGCCCCGTCGATGCCCTTCAGCCAGCGGCGCAGGTTGAGCAGGATGGTCTGCCCGTACCGGCACGAGTAGATGCCCTGGGTGTTGACGCCCACGGCCTTGCACAGCTTGTCGACGGTGCCGGGGGTGGCCAGCCGCAGCCGCACGCTGTAGTCCTCGCCGCTGACCCGCTGGAAGGACCAGCTGGCGTCGGCGAGCTTGTTGGACGGGTAGGTCACCGGGTGCTCGGCCGACGCGGTCCAGCCGAGCTCCGCACCGAGTGCCCGCTCGACCTCGGCGGCGGTCTTCTCCGGCGTCCAGACCGGGTTGCCGCCCCACTGGATGCCGTTCTCGACCTCGACGCGGTACTTCACCAGCGTCGCGCCCGTGCCGACGATCGCGGTGCCGCCGGTCGCGACGGTGAACGTGCCGGCCGCCGTCGCCGGGACGCCGTCGCCGCTCGGCGGGGGCGCCTTCGCCCCGCCGGTGTCGCCGCCCGCGGTGACCTGCTTCTTGAGCGTCGAGGACGGCTTCGGGGCCGGCTTCTTGCTGGTCGACGGCTTGGCGGACGGCTTCACCGACGGCGACGGCGACAGCGGCGGCGACGGCGACTCGATCACCGCGACGGATGCCGCCTCACTCGGCGGTGGTGCCGCCGTGTCCGATTTACCGGACTTATCGGCGCAACCGGCCAGTCCGACGGAAGCGATCATCGCCACTGCGAAACCTGCTCGTGTCCCCCGCACCCGGCCCACCCTAGTAGGGAATGCAAACGGGAGGGGCCCCGGGCAGGTGCCCGGGGCCCCTCCGTGGAGCGGTTCGTTACGGCAGCGTCCACTTCTGGTTCGCCGGCACCGGCGAGATGCAGGTCCACAGGTGCACGACGGTGCTGTCCGCGGAGTTGTTGCCGGACACGTCGAGGCACTTGCCGGACTGCGGGTTGCGCAGCGTGCCGTCGGCGTTCGGCGCCCAGTTCTGCGCGCCGGACCCGTTGCACGTCCACAGCTGGATCTTCGTGCCGTCGGCGCTGCCGCCACCCGACACGTCCAGGCACTTGCCGAGGGCCCGCAGGGTCTGGCCGTTGCGGGTCCAGGTCTGCGCGCCGGAGCCGTTGCAGGTGTACAGCTGGATCTGCGTGCCGTCGGCGGTGCCGCTGCCGCGGACGTCGAGGCACTTGCCGGCCAGGCCCTTGACCGGCCCGACCCCGGTCTGCGTCGTGCCCTTCACCAGCGTGAAGTCGTCGACGTCGAAGAGGCCGGTGCCCGTGCCGGTGAAGGTCAGGAACAGGTTCGCGTTGCCCGACGGGACGCCGGTCAGGGTGGTGGTGACGTTGGCGTAGGTGTCCCAGCTGCCGGTGTTCGGCACGTTGACGGTGCCGAGGATCGTGCCGGTCTGTGAGCCGTTGCGGATCTGGATCTGGCCGCCGGCGCCGCCGGACACGACCCGCGCCCGGAACGACGTGGCGCCGCCGACGTTCACGTTGTTGTAGCCGGCCCAGTCGCCCGGGTCGATGTAGCCGAGGGTCTGGCCGTTGTTGGCGCCGGCCTTGGTGAAGGCCTGCGCGCCGTTGACGGAGCTGAAGGACTCGGCCTGCACGGTCACGTCGGTCGACGGGTTCCCGCCGAGGTCCTTGATCCGGATGTTGCGGAACGAGGCCGTGTCACCGGTGCCGTGGTTCTGGATGCCGATGTACCCGTCGAGGTTGCGGTTCGGGTCGGTGTTGGTGAAGTCGTTGATCAGGCTGCCGTTCAGGTACACCCGGATCCGCTGCCCCTCGACGAGCAGCTCGTAGGTGTTCCACTCGCCGGCCGGGTTGAGCGCCGCGTCGCGGGCCGCGATGTCCGCGGACTTGAACGTGTAGATGGCGCCGGTGGTGCGGTCGGCGGCGTCGGTCGCGTCGATCTGGATCTCGTACCCCTGGTTGACGGCGACCCACGGGTCGGTGCCGGGGTTCGGGAAGCCGACGAAGATGCCGGAGTTGCTGTCGCCGGTGAGCCGCCAGTCCGCCTTCAGCGAGTACGAGACGTACTGCTTCGCGCTGTACCAGAACAGGCCCATGCCGCCGACGGACGTCAGCGTCGCGTCGCTGTTGGTGAAGCTGCCGGGGCCGGCCTGCGACCAGCCGGTCGTGGAGCCGTTGTAGATCGCGGTGTAGCCGCTCTCCGGGCGGCAGTCCGCCTTGGCCCGCTTCGCCGCGTACCGGATGCCGCCGAGGAGCTCGTTGCGGAAGTTGCCGTCGGAGTACGAATCCTGCGTGTGCCCGAAACCGGTGTAGAACGACCGGCCGCTGTCGATCGTCTTGCACCACGTGATCGGGTGGTCGGCGCCCATCGACCCGCCGGAGTAGGACGACTCGTCCAGCGTCGCCAGGACGCGGGCGCTGCCGCGCGGGTTGGTCTGGTAGTTGTACAGCTCGTCGGTGCGCGTCCAGGTCTGCGGCAGGTGCGCCGTCGCCGGGTGGGCCCGGTTCTCGGTCTTCGAGTTGACCTGCTGGATCGCCGGGTGCGAGGCGAACCAGGCGCCGACGAGGTTGCCGTAGAACGGCCAGCTGTACTCGGTGTCGGCGGCCGCGTGGACACCGACGTAGCCGCCGCCGCCCCGCACGTACGACTCGAACGCCGTCTGCTGGGCGTCGTTGAGCACGTCACCGGTGGTGTTGAGGAAGACGACCGCCTCGTACTGCGCGAGGTTGCCGGTGGTGAAAGCTCCTCCGTCCTCGGTGGCGGTCACGGTGAAGTTGTTCGCCGCGCCCAACTGCTGGATCGCGGTGATGCCCGCCGGGATCGCGTCGTGGCGGAAGCCGGCGGTCTTGGAGAACACGAGGACGTCGTAGGGCGCGTCGGCGGCGACGGCCGGGCTGGCGGCGGACAGGGTGCAGGCGGCGAGGGCGATGGCGGCGCCCGCTCCGGCCAGGATTCTGCGCACAGAAATCTCCTTAGCAGGGAAGGAGGCGCCCGTGTGGCGGCACGGGCGCCCGATCACCTCGTTAGGGCAGGGTCCACTTCTGGTTGGCGGGCGCTGGACTGATGCAGGTCCACAGGTGCACGACGGTGCTGTCCGCGGAGTTGTTGCCGGACACGTCGAGGCACTTGCCGGACTGCGGGTTGCGCAGCGTGCCGTCGGCGTTCGGCGCCCAGTTCTGCGCGCCGGACCCGTTGCACGTCCACAGCTGGATCTTCGTGCCGTCGGCGCTGCCGCCACCCGACACGTCGAGGCACTTGCCGAGGACCTGCAGCGTCTGACCGGACCGGGTCCAGTTCTGCGCGTTGGTGCCGTTGCAGGTGTACAGCTGGATCTGCGTGCCGTCGGCGGTGGCGGCGCCGCGCACGTCGAGGCACTTGCCGGCGAGACCCTTGACCGGGCCGATGCCGCTGCTGCTGGTCGTGAAGGTGAAGCTGTCCACGTCGAACAGTGCGGCGGTGCCGGTGCCGGCGAACGTCACGAACAGCGACGTGGTGCCGGCCGGTGCGCCGGAGATCGGCGCGGTCACCGTCGTGAACGTCTCCCACGAGCCCGTCACCGGGATCGTCGCGGAGCCGATGATCGGGCCCGTCGCCGAGCCCGTGCGGAACTGCACGGTGCCACCGGTGCCGCCGGACGACGCCCGGACGGAGACCGAGGTGGCGTTGTTCAGCTTGTACGGGTCGAACTGGATCCAGTCGCCGTTGTTGATGTCGCCGACCGTCTTGCCGCCCTCGGCCGTCGTCTTGGTGAACGTGTTGATGCCCGACGACGTCTTGAAGTGCTCCGCCTGCCGCTTGCGCGGCTGGAGGATGTTCTGCGCGTGGACGGTCAGCCCGCCCTTGTCGGTGTACTGCGCGTCGAAGATCGGGAAGATGTTCGCCGCGTCGTCGTGCTCACCGTCGACCGGGATGTTGATCGTGCCGGTGCACCCGGTCTGCGAGGTGATCTGGTGGGCGTGCTGGTCGTGCCCGAGCACGTAGGTCATGGTGACCTTCGAGCAGTCGATCGCCCCGTCCTCGGGGTCGGTCACGGTGACGCTCCACGGCACGCTGTCGCCGAAGGACACCAGCTGCCCGCTCGCCGGCGCGTTGACCACGACCGTCGGCGCGGTGTTGCCGACGTTGATCAGCACGCTGGACGTGGCCGGGGCGTTCTGGTTGTCCCGCACGGTCAGCGTCGCGTTGTAGGTGCCGTTCGTGGTGTACGTGAACGACGGGTTCGCCGCCGTGGAGTCCTGCGTGCCGTTGCCGTCGAAGTCCCACGAGTACGTCAGCGGACCGCCCTCCGGGTCGCTGGACCCGGCGGAGGAGAACGTCACCGCCAGCGGCGCCGCACCCGAGGTCTTGTTCGCGCTCGCGACGGCGGTCGGCGCACGGTTGCCTCCGCCCACGTAGTCGTAGCGGTACAGGGCGGAGTTGGCGTCGCCGTTGAAGTAGCCGGTGCCGTAGTCCAGGACGTACAGCGCGCCGTCGGGGCCGAACTGCATGTCCATGACCTGCTTGCCGCCCCACGGGAACGTGTCGATCGCGCCGCGGCTGCCGTCGCTGTTGACGACGATCGGCTTGATCCAGCCGCGGCCGAACTCACCGGCGAAGAACATGCCGTTGAAGCTGGCCGGGAACTTCGTCGCCGACGGGTTGGCCGCGTCGTAGCGGTACACGGGCCCGCCCATCGGCGACTCGGAGCCGCCGCCGAACTCGGCCGGGGTGCCGGAGTCGCCGCCGTACTTGATCCACGCGGACCGCGCCGCGGGCAGGGTGCCCAGGCCGGTGTTGCGGAACGAGTTGTTCGTCGCCCCGCCCGCGCAGTTGTACTTGGCGCCGGTCGTGTTGTTCGAGAAGTTCCACTCGTTGTAGGTCTCGCTGGTGGTGTTGCTGCCCGTGCAGTACGGCCAGCCGTAGTTGCCCGGCGACGTGATCCGGTTGAACTCGACCTGCCCCGACGGGCCCCGGTTGGCGTCGGTGGTGCCGGCGTCCGGGCCGTAGTCGCCGACGTAGACGACGCCGGTGGCCTTGTCGACGCTCATCCGGAACGGGTTGCGGAAGCCCATCGCGTAGATCTCGGGCCGGGT
>NZ_JBIAYW010000033.1:0-89764 GCF_042898305.1 Dactylosporangium sp. NPDC000521 | reverse complement strand
ATCTGCACCGCCCGGGCCCCAACTAAACCCCGGGGGGGGGTCGGCCCCCCCCCCCCCCCCCCCGCGGGGCGGCCGGGGGGGGGCGCCCGGGGGGGGGCCCCCACGCCGAGGAGCACCTACTTGAGCTTCGCCCGGGTGTCGGCCCACTTCTTGTTCAGGTCGGCGAAGATCTGCTCCTTCGTCTCCTTCTTCGCGCCACGGGCCGCGTCGACGATCCGCTGGCGGTACTTGCCGTCGAACAGCGCGATCTCGGCGGTGTTGCCGATCTTGTCGGCGAGCCCCTCCTCGCCCTTCGGCGCCGGGTTCAGCTCGATGAACTCCGTCTTGGCCGTCTGCAGGTCGGCGAGGGACGCCGGCAGCTGCGCGCTCGTCACCACCGAGACGCCGCCCTGGTCGGTGGCGTAGTTCGACTCGTCGGCGAACCAGTCCACCCACGCCCGCGCGGTCGCCTTGTTCTTCGAGTTGACGTTGATGCCGTTCTTGTAGTCGCCGCCGACGACGGTGTGGAACTTGCCGTTCACCTGGTTGGGGAACGGCCAGTAGCCGATGTCGTCCTTGCTGGCGGCGGCCGCCTGCATCTGCACCACGGACCAGGAGCCGAGCACCATCGTGGCGATCTTGCCGGTGCCGAGCATGCCCTTGGACTGCTCCCAGTTGGTCGTCGTCGGGTCCGGCTCGGTGTAGCCGCCCTTGACCGCGTCGAAGAGCAGCGAGTCGATGATGTACTGCTCCTTGCCGGGGCTCCACGGCGCGTCGTCCTTGGCGAGCTTGGTGGCCGCCTCCGGGTCGCCGCTGACGGCGCCGCGCACGCCCTCCCACTGGCCGAGCGGCCAGCCGTCCTTGTAGTTGGTGTACAGCGGGATCACGCCGGTCTTGTCCTTGATGGCCTTCAGCGCCGCGAGGAACTCCTCGGGCGTCTTCGGCGGCTCGGTGACGCCGGCCTGCGCCCAGACCTTCTTGTTGAACACATAGCCTTGGGCGTTGCCGGTGATGGCGAGGCCGTAGACCTTGCCGCCGAACGTCTGCTCGGAGCGCACGAACCGGTACTTGTCCTTCAGCGCGTCCACGGTGCCCAGCGGCTCGAAGAACAACGGCAGCTGGTCGGCGGTGACGGAGTTCGGGATCGGCAGCACGTCGCCGTAGTTCTTCGTGTTCATCCGGACGCGCACCTCACCCTCGTAGTCGGTGATCGCCTCGAACTTGACGTTCGTGCCGGGGTACTTCGCCTCGAACTTCTTCTTGTACTCCGGCAGCACGGTGTCGACGAGGTCGGTCCGCTGCGTCAGTACCGTGATGTCGCCGGCTATCTTGCCGTCCGAGCCGCTGCCCGCGTCGTCCCCGCAGGCGGTGAGGACGAGGGAGGTCACTGCGAGCAAGGCGACGAGGTGCTTCTTCATATGCACGGGTACCACCTTCCGATCTGAGGGGGGTGTTATCGGTTGTGCCGCACAGGTGCCAGGGTCAGAACGCGCGCATGAGGTCGAGCAGGCGGACGTCGACGTCGAAGCCGTCACGCCGCTCGAACCGGGCGCCGGGCCGGTGGTGCCCGACGATGCCGAACGGGCCTTCGAACTCCCACAGGGCGTAGCCCCAGCCGAACTGGCCGAAGACGTCGAACAGGTCGGCGAACCAGGCCTGGGCGACGTCGTCGGGGGTGTGCTCGTAACAGCCGAACTCGCCGACGTGCACGGGGACGCCCGTGGCTTCCAGCTCGCGCCACGGCGCGTAGAAGTCACGCAGCCCGGCGGCGTCCCACCAGCGCCCGTCGTAGTCGCACGGGTAGGCGGGCGCCGGGAGCCCGTGATGCCCGGGCCACCAGGGCGCCCGGTAGTGCGAGACGCTCATCGGCTGGTATCCGCGGACGCTCTGCGTGGCGCCGAGGTCGGCGAGCTCGGGCATGGCGAGGTTGCCGCCGTCGAGGCCGTCGATGACCAGCGGCCGGTCCGGCGAGATCGCCCGCACCGCGGCGGCCGCGTGCCGGATGACGTCCTCATGGGCGTCGCGGGTGAAGCCGCGCAGCCCCAGCGCGGGGGGCTCGTTGACGAGGTCGAAGCTGAGCTCGTCCGCTGGGATGCCGATGTACCGGTGGGCGAACCGCTCCCACGTGGCGACGAACGCGTCGCGGGCCGGGCGGTCCGTCCACAGGTTGTACGGCTCGGTCTCCCACCCGGTGATGATGTAACCGGGCGCGCGGTGCAGGTTCAGTGAAAGATGCAGGCCGCGCTGCCGGCACGCGTCGAGGATCTTGTCGACGCGGGCGAGCACCGACTCGTCGGCGTGGTGCGGGTCGCCGCCGACGCTCCACAGCCGGTAGTCCGCCGGCAGCCGGATGAAGTCGAACCCCCACGCCGCGACGGCGTCCAGGACCCGCTCGTCGGGCCCTGCCACGCCGGCGTGCGCGTTGAACATCCACTGGACGTTGAACCCGTGGTGGGGCATCGCGGATCGACCCTTCAGGCGGTGCCGGCCCCGCCGCGCGCCTGGGGTGGGGGTGCGCGATCACTGAACCGGATAAGTTCCATCAACCTAGGCCCGCACATTGAAGCTGTCAATCCCACTCCGCCGCCGCACGGCGAGACTGAAGCGCATAATTCCTCGAGGTGCGGTCGGCAGCCGGCTGACGCAGGGCGATCGACGGCCGGCATCGCCGGGATGCACGAAGGCGGCGGGACGGCGGGGCGGGCGCGACCGGAAGTACCCGCCGGGAACGCGACGCGCCGCCCGCCTTGAAACCGGCGGGCGGCGCGTCGTCAGCGGCCAGGGTGCGCCTCGGGCAGGCCACGCTCGGGCCGCCCTCGGATTGGGTCAGACGCGGACCTGGTCGTCGGTGTCGGCGAACTGGGTGGAGTAGAGCTCGGCGTAGCGGCCGCCGGCGGCGAGCAGCGACGTGTGGGTGCCGCGCTCGACGATCCGGCCGGCCTCGACGACGAGGATGAGGTCGGCGGCGCGGACGGTGGACAGGCGGTGCGCGATGACGACCGCCGTCCGGCCGCTGAGCGCCTCGGCGAGCGCTGCCTGTACAGCCGCCTCCGACGTCGAGTCGAGGTGCGCGGTCGCCTCGTCGAGGACGACGACCTGCTGGCCGGCCAGGAGCAAGCGGGCGATGGTGAGGCGCTGCCGCTCGCCGCCAGAGAGGCGGTAGCCGCGTTCGCCGACGACGGTGTCGAGGCCGTCGGGCAGGGAGGCGACCAGGTCGTCGAGGCGGGCCCGGCGCAGGACCGCCCACAGCTCGTCCTCCGTCGCCGACGGCCGGGCCAGCAGCAGGTTGGCGCGCACCGACTCGTGGAAGAGGTGCCCGTCCTGGGTGACCATGCCCAGCGTCGAGCGGATCGCGTCGAAGGACAGGTCCCGGACGTCGATCCCGCCGAGGCGGACGGCGCCGCTGTCCACGTCGTACAGGCGCGGCAGGAGCTGCGCGATGGTGGACTTCCCCGCGCCGGACGAGCCGACCAGGGCGATCATCTGGCCCGGCTCGGCCTTGAACGAGACGTCGTGCAGGACCTCGACGCCGCCGCGGGTGTCCAGGCTCGCGACCTCCTCCAGGGAGGCGAGGGACACCTTGTCGGCGGAGGGGTAGCCGAAGCGGACGGAGGAGAACTCGACGGACACCGGGCCGGGCGGGACGTCGCGGGCCTCGGGCTTCTCCGCGACGAGCGGGCGCAGGTCGAGGATCTCGAAGACCCGCTCGAAGCTGACCAGCGCGCTCATCACCTCGACCCGGGCGCTGGCGAGGGCGGTCAGCGGCGCGTACAGCCGGGTCAGCAGCAGCGCGAGCGCCACGACCGCGCCCGCGTCGAGCCGGCCGGCGAGGGCCGCGACGCCGCCGACACCGTAGACGAGGGCCAGGGCGAGCGACGACACGACGGTCAGGGCGGTGATGAACACGGTCTGGTTCATGGCGGTGCGGACGCCGATGTCGCGGACCCGGCCGGCCCGGGCGGCGAACTCCACCGACTCGTCGGAGGGCCGGCCGAAGAGCTTGACGAGGGTGGCGCCGGGCGCGGAGAAGCGCTCCGTCATCTGGGTGCTCATCGCCGAGTTGTGCGTGGCGGCCTCGCGCTGCAGGCGGGCGAGCCGGCTGCCCATCCGGCGGGCCGGCAGCACGAACACCGGCAGGAGCAGCAGCGCGAGCAGCGTGATCCGCCATGACAGGCTGACCATCACCGCGAACGTCAGCGACAGGGTGACGACGTTGCTGACGACGCCGGACAGGGTGCCGCTGAACGCGCGCTGCGCGCCGATGACGTCGTTGTTGAGCCGGCTGACGAGCGCGCCGGTGCGGGTACGGGTGAAGAACGCGACCGGCATGCGCTGCACGTGGTCGAAGACGGTGGTGCGCAGGTCGTGGATCAACCCCTCGCCGATCTGCGCCGACAGCAGCCGGGCGAGCAGCCCGACGCCGGCCTCGACGAGCGCGATGACCGCGATCAGCACCGCGAGGGTGATGACGGTGTCGCGGGAGCCGCCGCCGACGATCGCGTCGACGACCCGGCCGGCGAGCACGGGCGTGGCGACCGCGAGGAGGGCCGTCACGACGCTCAGTGACAGGAACCCGGCGAGCCGGGCCCTGTGCGGGCGCGCGAACGCGGCGATCCGGCGCAGCGTGGCGACCGAGAACGGCCGCCGGTCCTGGGTCGCGTGGATGGCTTGGTACATCTGGTTCCAGGCGGTGACTTCCATGCTCACGTCCGCCACCGTACGACCTGGAGTGGGCTTCAGGTCCAATCGGTTTACAGCAGGCCGAGGTCGCGGGCCCGGCGGACCGCCTCGGCACGGCTGGACGCGTCGACCTTGCGCAGCACCTCCCGGATGTGGGTGCGGACCGTCTTCACCGTCACGTCCATGAGCTCGGCGATCTCCTCGGTCGGGGTCAGCGCCGCGAGGTGCCGCAGCACCTCCGCCTGCCGGAGGCTGAACCCGGGCACGGGATCCGCCGTCGCCGCGAGCCGGCGCAGCAGCTGGCGCAGGACGCCGTCGGCCTCGTGGACGGCGCGGGTGCCGCCGTCGTCGACGGTGAACCCGACGGCGGTCCGCAGCGCCTCGGCGGCGCGCTCGTCGTCGCCCTGCCGGGCGGTGCCGGCCGCGAGCAGCAGCCACGCCTCGACGAGCGCGCCGACCGCCAGCCCCTGCAGGCGCAGCACCTGCTGGGCACAGTCGACGGCGCGCTGCGGGTCACCGGTCGCGAGCAGCGCCGAGCCGCGGGCCAGGGTCGCCTCCGGCCGCTCCTGGTCGAGCCGCGCCAGGGCGGTGCGGGCCTCCTCGTGGCGGCCCATCGCGACCAGGACCCGCGACTCGGCGAGGTCCAGCTCGTGCCGCACCCACAGGCGGGCCGAGGTCTCCGGCGGCGCGCCGCGCAGCACCGACAGCGCCGCGGGCAGTTCGCCGCGGGCGCGCAGGAGCCTGGACCGCACGAGGGTCAGGGTGGCCGCGTAGGCGCACTCCCGCGGCATGATGTCGGTGGCCAGCCCGGCCTCGGCGGTGCGCAGGTGACGCCAGGCGGCGGCGGTGTCGTAGCGTTCGGCGGCCACCCACGCGAGCGCGAGGTCGGCGACGTGCCGCGGGCCCCGGTTCAGCGCCTCGGTGCGCGCCACCACGTCGGATGCCCGATGGGCCGTGTCGTACGCCGAGCGCAGCCTTCCCAGCAGCGCCTCCGTGAAGGCGAGATGCTGCGTGCAGTACGCGAGGAGGCCGCCGCACCGCTCGCTGCGGGCCGCTCGCATCGCCGCGGCGAAACTCCCGGCGGCCTCGTCGAGCCGGCCGGCCCGCAGGTGCGCCGTCGCGACCCCGGACAGGACGAACACCCACAGCTCCGGCCGCGCGGTGATCCTGCCCGGGTCGACCTGCGGCAGCAGCCGCGCCGCGGCGCCGGTGACCGCCTCGAGCCGCTCCGCGTCGCCGGTCTCGTAGGCGACGGACTGCTGGACCATGCATGCGGCGATCCGGCTCGGCAGCGACGCGTCCGGGCCGGGGAGCCAGGCGTCGCCGGCGAGGAGCCGCTCGGCCCGCGGGAGGTCGCTGTGGGAGATCGCGTGGGCGGCGGCGACGATCACGCCCTCGGGCGTCTCGGGCCTGGCGGGCATGCCGGCGAGCAGGCCCGTGAGCCGGCCCGCCGGTCCGTCCACGATGACCTCGCCGACCGCCAGGTCGTCGACGACGAACCGGGCCGCGTCCTCCCACGCGCCGACGGCCGCCGCGTGCCTGACCGCCTCGGCGAGGTCACTGTGCCGGGCGGACCAGCGGGCCGCGACGAGGCCGGCGGCCCGCTCCTCGGCGGGCGGCAGCGGGAGCCGGTCGCGCAGCACGGCGCCGAACAGCGGGTGGAGCCGGTAGGTGCCCTGCGCCTCGCTCACCGTCTCCAGGAACGCGCCGGCCTCCTCCAGCTCGGCGATGACGTCGCCCTCATCGACGCCGCCCACGATCGCGGCGAGCCCGGCCGTGAACGTGTCCAGGCGGGCGACCCCCGCCAGCAGGCGCCGCCGGCGCGGGGTGCACCGGTCCAGGATCTCCCCGGTGAAGTAGTCGACGACGTAGTCGTGGCCCGCGAGCACCGGCACCGGGGAGCCGTCCGCCATCGCCAGCGCGCACAGCCGCACCCCGGCGAGCCAGCCGCCGGTCTGCGCCATCACGTCGGCGAGCGCGGCCGGGGTCAGGTCGACGTCGTGCAGCGCGAACAGCGCCAGCACCTCGTCGGCGCCGAGCGCCAGCTCGGGCCCGCGCAGCTCGCTGAGCTGGTCGGTCAGCCGGTAGCGGTGCAGCGGGAACCGTGGCCGGTGCCGGCCGACGAGCACCAGGCGGAGGTGGCTCTGCGCGTACCGCAGCAGGAACTCGATCTCGTCCAGCTGCTCCGCGTCGAGCCAGCAGGCGTCGTCGAGGACGAGCACGATCGAGTGCTGCTGGTGGGCGAGGACGGCCGCCAGCTCGGTGACCGCCGCGTGGTCGGGCGCGGCGGTCAGGTCCAGCAGCGTCGCGGGCAGCAGCACCCCGGCCCCGCGCAGGGCCGCCAGCAGGTGCCGCCACAGGCGCGCCGGCTGGCCCCGGTCGTCCTGGTCGACGCTGAGCCAGGCGATCGAGTCCCAGCCCGGGCTGTCGTCGGCCCACGCGGCGACCAGGCGGCTCTTGCCGGATCCGGCCGGCCCCGTGACCACGGTGACCGGCAGGTCCGTCAGGGTCCACAACAGGTCGATGAGCTGCTCACGCGGCAGCGCCCGGTCCACCGTCTCGGGCCGGGTGAGCTTCGCGGACAGCAGTGGCGCTCCGTCCATGGAGGCCTCCATCTGTGTCGATACCCGACAGCATATGCGGAGAAGCTTGACCTTCCACCTACTGGAACAGGTTCACTCAATGGCATGACAGGGGGCATGACACCGGGCGTCACCATCGGCGAGTTCTCGCGGCTGTGCCATCTCAGCGCGAAGACACTGCGGTACTACCACGACATCGAGCTGCTGGTGCCCGCCGGGGTCGACGAGGACACAGGCTACCGGCGGTACGCGCCCGGGCAGGTCGACGACGCGCACCTCATCCGGCGGCTACGGGATCTCGACATGCCGATCGCGGAGATCCGCGGGGTGCTCGCCGAGCCCGACCCGTCCGCGCGGCACCAGGCGCTGGCCCGGCACCTGGACCGGATGGAGGCCGAGCTCACCCGCACCCGGGACGTGGTGCTCTCGCTGCGCCGCCTGCTGGGGCCCGAGCCTGAGCTGCCGGTCCGGCACCGGCTGTCGGCGGGGTCGCCCGTGCTCCGGGTGTCGGCCCGGCTCTCCCGCACCGAGGTGACGGACTGGTGCGGGCAGGTCTTCCCCGCGCTGTACTCGACCCTTGCCGACCTCGGCACCGATCCGGCCGGCCCGTCCGGCGCGACCTACTCCGCCGAGTTCTTCGAGGGCGAGGTCGGGGAGGTCGTCGCCTTCGTTCCGGTTTCGGCCGATGTGGTCCGAGTGGGCGACGACCGGTTCGCGACCCTGCCACCCTCCCGCTACGCCGTCGCCGTGCACAACGGCCCGTTCGCCGACTGCGACATCACGTACGGCCGGCTCGGCCTGCACGTCGCGTCCCACGACACCGCCCTGCCCGACCCGATCGTCGAGGTCTACCTCGTCGGACCCGGCGAGACCACCGACCCCGACGAGTTCCGCACCGAGATCTGCTGGCCCATTTCCGCTTGACCTTCGTTCTGAGGAGAGAACCCGTGACCGACCTCGCCATCGCCCACGTCACCGTCGACTGCGCCGACGCGGCCGCCCTCGCCGGCTTCTACGCCGCGCTGCTGGACCGCCCCGTCGATCCCGAGGCCACCCCGTTCTTCGCGACCGTGGGCCGCTCGACCGGCGCCCAGCCCGTCCTCATGTTCATCCAGGTCCCCGACAAGACCCCCGGCAAGAACAGCATCCACCTCGACCTGCACTCCGCCGACCTGCCCGGCGCCGTCGCCCGCGCAGTCGGTCTCGGCGCGAAGCAGGTCGCCGACTTCGCCGAGTACGGCGCCGTCTGGACGACCCTGTCGGACCCCGAGGGCAACCTCTTCGACATCGGCGCCAGCTGATCGTCTTCAGGGGGCCCGGCGTGGGCGGGGACCGGTGGCAGCACTTCGTGGACCCGCACCGGAAGGCTGCTTCCTGCCGCCGACGCGTAGGACCCGGGCAGCGCCCGGGTCCTACAGTCCGCCGGCTTCCCCCGCCGTCGCCACCACGAGCGCCGGCATCGCGCACCGACGCGCTCATCGGGGTCAGTGGTGGTGGGACGTGCTCCGTTGCGGTCGGCGGCCACCTCCTGGTTGGTCAGAAGGTGAAGGGAATGGTTCTACCGATGGTGTAAAGGTCTGTCCGGACTCGGCGGTGTTGATGAGGACGTTGAGCCGGTGATCGCCGCGGGTGACGTTGGGGACGCTGAAAGAGCCGGTGGCGTTGCCGTTGGCGTCGGCTTTCACGGTCACGTTGGTGAAGATCGGGGCGCTGTCGTCGATCTTGTAGTAGAACTGCAACGTCTTGTCGGGCTGATTGGTGCGGTTGACGACGATCTGGACGTTGACCGCGTCCGGGGTGCAGGTCACGGTGGCGCGGCTGTTCGGACTGTCGATGGTCGGGTTGTAGGTGCTCTGGTTCCAGGGCGCGGGAGTGATCTGCTCGCTGGGAGCCGTGGTGGGGCTGGAGAGCACGGTGAGGACGGCGTAGCCGGATCTGCCGGCGCCGCCGCTGCCGGCCGGGTTCTGGTTCTGGGTGCAGCCGCCTCCGGCGCCGCCGGTGTTGGGGGCCGGCGGCAGCATTCCGTTGCTGGTGGAGCTGCCGGGCTGGCCGGCCTGCGGGCCGCCGGAAGTGGCGGCGGCGTTTCCGCCGTTGCCACCGGCTCGGCTCAGCCCGCTGTCGGCCGGGAAGGTACCGGTTCCGCCGCTGCCGCCCTGTCCGTTGGAGCCGGCGGCGCCCGAGATGTTCCCGCCCCCTCCGTTGGCTCCGCCCGCGCCGCCGCGTGCGTTGATGACGGTGGAGCCGGCGTTGCTGATCGTGGTGTCGCCGCCGCCTGTGCCCGGACGGCCGGCGGAACCGGAGACTCCGCCGGTATAGGAGGCGGACGCGGCGCCGGCGCCCCCGGCTCCGCCCGCTCCGACCACGACGGTGAGGGTCCCGTCGGTGGGCGAGGCGGTCACGACACCTCGCACGTAGGCGCCCGACCCGCCCGCGCCACCCGCGCCGCCGAAGCACACGGCCGAACTGTTCACGCAGCCGCCCCCGCCCCCGCCTCCGCCGCCCCAGGCCTCCACGAGCACGGCCGAGCCAGGTGGGACGGTAACGGTAAAGGTGCCGGGTGAGGTGAATTCCTGCAGTTTCACTGAAAGGCCCTTCGGGTCCGACGGATGCGTGGGGCCAAATTATCAGAGATATATACTGACGACAATATATAAAGCGCCTCTACATTTCTTACTGGATTCCGGTGCTGCGGGTCACCATTCGCGGAAAATGGTGACCACCGTGCGGCGTCGAGCGTGACGAGCGCGCGGTGGCTGCCGTTGATGAACGCGCCGCCGTCGACGGCGATCGGGTCGTACGGCAGGCGGGTCAACGGGGGCCGCTCCCACCCGGTCGGCACGAGGTCGAGGGTGACCGCCAGCGCGAGAGCGGCCCGGGGCAGCGCGACGCCGCCGACCGCACCACGGGTGACCAGCACGGCGACCGCGCCATGTCGTCAATGGGTCGCCGCTCGGTTCGGGCCCTTCACGCACGAGGGGGCATCCCGTCCTCCAGGCAGAGAGCGATCGACACAGGCCACCCGGCAGATGCGGACACGCTGTCGCCGACCGGGCCGACGACCGCATCACAACGTCAAGTGTCGCAACCGTAGCTCAGCGTGATGCCACCACGACCCTACGGCGCGATAATTGACAAATACACGACATCCAATGCGTCTGATAATTACAATTGGGGTTTATATAAGTCTTCTTCGAACTGTGCGGATAGGCGGTGTATAGAGGACATTGACAAGAGTGCCCCTTTCGAGACGAGCTCATCCGTCCGGGACGCGGATCGCGCTGATCTTCTCGATCAGGCAGTGAGCCATTTTCATTGTGGGTAGTGCCTGGTCTCCACGTGGTGCAGCGCGAGGATGGCTTGCACGATCGTGGTGGCTCGGCGTGGGCAGCAGCGGAGTTTCGCCAGGGTCTTCCAGGTCTTGAGGGTGGCGATCAGGTCGTGGGTCGCGCCGGGCAGCGCCGGCGACGTCCACACGAGGCAGCCCGGCAGCGTCTGCGATGACCTGCACGTTGACGCCGTGTCGTCGGTGTTTGCCGGAGGAGTACGGCCGCTGGTCGGCGACTCGGTCTATCGGGATGAGGATGCCGTCCAGGATCGCGTACGCGAGGGTGCGGATGCGTGCCATCGCTGTGCTCAGGTCGCCGGCGGCCGCGGCGAGCAGGGTGATCGCTTCCTGCACGCATCGCCAGGCGGCACCGCGGCCGGAGTGATGGTGATGGCCGGCCGTGGCATTGTGGCCGCGCCGGTCGGCGTGTCGGCGGCGTGTCGATCTGGTGTTCGAAGTCCGCTCGTGTCGGTGCTGTGACTCGGACGCCGGGTGGCCTACGGTTCGGGGCGTCGCCGGTCGTCGGGGGCCGGCACGGAAACCGGACGGGGTGGAGCCATGGCTGGTGTTGTGCCGGGGCCGCGGGAGCGGCGGGCGGACGGGTGCACGGTGGAGTTCACGATCGGCGGGGTGCCGGGGGCGATGACGACCGGGCACGGGATGGACGGTGGGCTGCGGCTGGTCGAGCTGCGGGCGGGGGTGCACGGGTCCGAGCTGGCCGGGCTGGCCGACGCGCTCGCCACGGCGATCACGCTCGGGTTGCAGCACGGGGCGCCGCCGGCGGCGTACGTCGACGCGCTGCGGCGGCTGGAGCTGGACGCACCGGTCGAGGACGAAGGCCACCCGCTCGTCGAGGCGCTGGGGTCCGCGCCCGAGTAGGCGCCGCGGCGCGGCGAAGCAGCAGGCGGTCGCGGGGGGTACCGACGCGGACGACCCCTCGCGACGCACCAGGCGCCGGCCGAGTACAAGGGCCATCCCTCGGCCGGCGGTGGCGCAGGATCGTGCGGCTCAGGCGGGCTGGAACAGCTCGATCACGTTGCCGGAAGGGTCCTGCAGGAGGATCTGCCGGCCGCCGGGGCCGCTCACGATGTCGTTGCGGAAGGTGAGGCCGGCGGCGCGCAGGCGGGCGACCTCGGCGGGGAGGTCGTCGACGAGGAGATGGATCCGGTTCCAGCCGCCGGGTCCGGGCTTCGCGCCGTCGGGCATGGGGCGGCCGGCGGAGCTGGCCGGGCCGCTCAGCAGGAGGCGGAGCCGGCCGCGGACCACGTCGGCGAAGGCCGGGGCGGCGTCGGTCCTGACCGTGAAGCCCAGGTGGGTGGTGTAGAACGCGACGGCGGCCGGGACGTCGTCGACCAGGTAGCGGACGTGGACCAGATCGGTCAGTTCGAGGCTCATCACTGCGACCTTTCGAGGGTGCTGTCGATGGCGTGCAGCAGGAACGTGATGCGGGTCGTCAGGTCTTCCGCGGTGCGGGTGAACGGCGACGGCTCGGTCGAGGTCGCCGGGTCGGGCAGGCTCCAGTGGGCGAGGGCGGGCGTGCCGGCGAACGCGGGGCGCAGCTCCCGGACGCGGTCGCACAGGCTGATCACGTGGTCGAAGGGCTCCTCCGCGAAGACGCTCAGGTGCTTCGGGTGGCGGCCGGCGATGTCGATGCCGGCGGCGCGCATGACGCGGACCGCCTCGGGGTGGACGGGCTTCGGGTCGCTGCCGGCGCTGGCGGCCCGGACCCTGCCGCCGCCCAGCCGCTCCAGCAGCGCCTCCGCCATCTGGGAGCGGGAGCTGTTGCCCGTGCACAGGAACAGCACGCGCACGGGAGCGCGGGGGAAGGACGGCGGCGGCTCCGCGGGGGTGAGGCGCACGCCGGGGTGCAGCGCGAGACCGGCCGAGGCGAGCTGCGAGCGGTATGCGACCAGGTCGAGGCTGTAGTACGTGTCGCGCTTGTCGGCGGAGCTGCGCCGGGTCCGCACGAGGCCGCCGGAGCGCAGCTGGGCCAGGTGGTAGGAGGTCAGGCTCTGCCGCTGGTCGATCAGCGCCGCCAGCTCGCGGACCTGCCGGTCGCTGCGCGACAGCTCCCGCAGCAGCTGCCACCGCACCGGGTGCCCGGCCAGCTGCAGCACGCCCGGAGGTGAAGACTTCACGAACGCAGAATACATCAAATCAAACTGATGGTTACACCGATCGCGGCGGCGGCGAGGAGGGTGGGGACGACACCGCGGCGCAGGGGCAGGAGCAGGATCGCGGCGCCGGCGAGGACGGCGAACTGCCACGGCTCGCGCAGCGCGGCGGCGAGCAGGATCGCGGAGCCGAGGATCGCGCCGATGGCGGCGGGGCCGGCCCCGTCGAGGAACGCCCTGACCCGCGCGTCGCCGCGCAGGCGGTCGAAGCGGTGCGCGCCGAGCAGGATGAACGCGAACGACGGGCCGAACGCCACGGCCGAGGCGAGCAGGCCGCCGCCGATGCCCGCGGCGGCGTAGCCGACCACCGCGACGGTGTGCACGACCGGGCCCGGCGTGATCTGCCCGAGCGCGACCGCGTTGAGGAACTGCGCGTCCGTCATCCAGTGATGATTGTCGACGGCGTCGGCCCGCATCAGCGGGATGATGACGAAGCCGCCACCGTACGACAGCGCGCCGACCTTCAGGGCCACCCAGGCGAGCGGCAGCAGCACTCCCCCGCCCGCGCCGGCCGCGGCGAGCAGCGGCAGGCCGGGAGTGCGCCGGGTGCCGGCGACGGTGAGCGCGGCCTCGAGCACGCCGCAGCCGAGCAGGACGAGGACCAGCCACGGGCCGAGGGTCGCCGCGGCCGTGATCCCGGCGACGACATACAGCACCCAGCGCACCTTGCTGCCCGACCGCCAGGCCCGCTGGCGGCTCGCCGGGACGAGGCTCCAGCCGGCCTGCACGGCGACCGCCGCGACGGCCGCGCCCGCGCCGGCACCGGCGCCGCGCACCCACAGCGGCGGCGACCCGGCCAGGAACAGCACGGACAGGGCGAGGATCAGGACGAGGCCCGGTAGGATGAACGCGGCACCGCCGACGAGCGCGCCGACCCGCCCGCGGACCCGCCAGGCGCAGAAGATGGCGAGCTGGGTCGAGGCCGGGCCGGGCAGCAGGTTGCAGGCCGCGACCGCGTCCTCGAACTCGGTCTCGTCCAGCCACCGGCGGCGGTCGACGCACAGCTGCCGCAGCAGCGCGATGTGCACCGGCGGGCCGCCGAAGCCGATGCAGCCGATCCGTCCCCACTCCTTGAGCACGGTGAGCAGTCCGACCTGAGGCTCCACGCCGAGCACCATACACCAGTTCAGTTTGATGTACTTGCGGCGATGCTCCCGCACGGCCGGCCGGCCGCACCGGCAGCGAGGTCGTCGTTTCGTCGTTCCGGTGCGTCCACTGCCTGCTCCCGCACTGTCGCGCGACGTCACGGGCACCCGTGGGTGCCCCCTTCGCGCGCAACAGACCGGAATCCGGCCCGCCGGATGACAGTTCCTCCGCGGCGGCCACCGCGACAACGGCCCCGGACGGTGTCGCCGGCTACGCGGCCTGCCGCTTGCGCAGCGCGGCGACGGCCTTGTCGGCGTGCACGTCCATCCGGATCTCGCTCTTGATGACCTCGAGGATCCTGCGGTCGATGTCGATGACGAACGTGATGCGCTTCGTCGCCGTGAGGCCGAGCGGCCCGCGCCCGACGCCGAACAGGCCGCGCACGACGCCGTCCTTGTCGGACAGCAGCGGGTAGCCGAGGCTGTGCTTCCTCGCGAACTCCGCCTGCCGCTCGACCTCGTCGCCGCTGATCCCGACCGGCTGCCCGCCGACCGCCTTGAGCTCGGCGCGCACGTCGCGGAAGTGGCACGCCTCGGCGGTGCAGCCGGCGGTCAGCGCCGCCGGGTAGAAGAACAGCACCACCGGCCCGTCCGCGAGCAGCCCGGTGAGTGACCGGGTCACCCCCTGCTCGTCCGCCAGCTCGAAGTCCTCGACGACGTCCCCGACGTTCATGCCGACCATCTCCTCAGTCAAGATCCGCGCTCATCCTGTTCGCCGCGCCGGGCGGGCGCAACCCGGCGGCTCCCGGAAAGATGCCAGACCCGGGGCGGCGGCCCGGCGGGCTGCCGCCGCGCGTCTACGGTCCCGACGTGACCCGAACCCAGTGGATGCGATGGACACGGCGGCCCGACCCGCGCCACGGCGCGCTGGCCGTCCTGTCGGCCGCCGCCGTGACCGCGCTCGCCGTGCTCGTCACGCTGCTGGTGCCGCCGACACCCACAGCGTACGGTGCCGGCATCGCCCTCACCGGGCCGATCGTCCGGCCCGACGAGAACCCACTGTTCGCGATCCAGGACGTCCTGGCCCGGCAGTCGGCGGCGCTGCTGCGCGGCGACCGCGACGGCTACCTGCAGGCGATCCCCGCCGACGACGCGCCGCTGCGGGAGCAGGCCGGCCGGCGGTTCGACTCGCTCACCGCGCTGCGCGTGCGGCGCTGGACGATGGCCACCGCCGACCTGCCGTCCCAGGTCAACGACGCGTGGCGGGTGCCGGTCGACGTCGGCTACTGCTTCGCCGACGACGACTGCACGCCCGTGCAGCTGCGCGTCAGCACGAAGTGGTCGGTGGTGCACGGCCGGCTGCGGCTCGCCGGGTACGAGCAGACCCGCCGCCCCTGGGACGCGACCGCGCTGACCGTCAAGGAGGGCAGCCGGGTCACCGTCGCCGGGCCGGCCGACGACCCCCGGGTCACCCCGGCGGTGCTGGACCGGGTGCTGCGGGCGGCGGAGGCGGCCACCGGCACCGACGACCGCTTCGCCGCCTCGTTCGACGGCCCGCCACGGCGGTACTTCGTCTACGTCGCGGGCGAGGAGCAGTGGAAGGGCTGGTACGCGGGCGGTTCCGCCAACGCCGCCGCGTACACGATCCCGCTGCAGCCGGGTGCGTCCGACGTCGTCGTCGACCACGGCACGTTGACGGACTCGTGGCTGCCCACCCTGATCACCCACGAGTTCGCCCACGTGGTGACCCTCGGCGGCGTCGCACCGCCGGCCGCCGCCTGGTGGCTGACCGAGGGCATCGCCACGTACATCGCCAACGGCTCCGGCGGCGAGCTGCGCAACGAGCTGCCGTCGGTCCGGTCGTACGTGGCGGCCGGCAGGTGGGACGGCTCGGTCACCCTCACCGGCCCGCCGGCGGACGCCACGTTCGAGGAGACCGCCGCCTGCTACGGCATCGCCCTGCTCGCCGTCACCTACCTCGCCCAGCACTACGGCGAGGCGAAGATGCTGGCCTTCTTCACCGAGGTCGTCCGCAAGCGCCGCCCCGTCGACACCGCCGCCCAGTCGGTGTTCGGCGTCCCGTGGAAGAGCATCTCCGCCGACGCCACCGCCGCCGTCCGCGCCGCGGCGAACTGAGGCTACCCGGCCAGCACGCCCCGCAGATACGACAGGCCGTCGAGCGCCAGGCGGTCCTGGGTCTCGGCGAGGGGGCGCCAGATCGACGCGGCGGTCGCGATCGTCGCGTTCTGCGCGGTGAACGACTCGATGCACAGCGCGCCCGCGTAGCCGGTCTTGTCCAGGGCCGCCAGGAAGCGCGGCCAGTCGAGGTGGTCGCTGCCCGGTGCGCCCCGGTCGGTGCCGCTGACCTGGACGTGCTTGATGTGCGGGCCGGCGACCGCCACGGCCGCATAGGGATCACGTTCTTCGATGTTCATGTGGTACGTGTCGAGCATGATCCCCACGTTGTCCGGCAGGCCTTCGATGAGCTCGACGGTCTGCTCCATCGTGTTGACGACGCTCGTCTCGTAGCGGTTCAGGGCCTCGACGCCGATGGTGACACCGCGCTCCCCGGCGTGGTCGGCGACGGGCGCGAGGCCCGCCCGGAAGTCCCGGTAGCACGCCTGCCGCTCCGACGGGGTCATCCGCCAGGTGCGGCCGACCGCGGCGTAGACGGGCCCGCCGACGCAGGGCGCGCCGACGGCCGCCGCCGCGTCGACGCAGGCCCGTAGGTAGGCCCGGGTCGACGCGACGGTGGCGTCGTCGGTGCGGACCAGGTCGCGGCCCGGCGGCGTGACCGCGCAGACCCCGGCGGCGCGCAGGCCGTGCGCGGCGAGGAGGTCGCTCGTGCGCGCCGGGTCCCAGTCACCGACCTGCTCGATCGGCAGCTCCACCGCGTCGAAGCCCCACTCGGCGAGGCGTGGCACGAGCGTCGCGAGGGCGGCGTCGTCGACGGGCGAGGACCAGATCCAGGGATTGGCACCGATGGCGCGCACGAGCGGTTCCTCCTACTTCCAGCGTTGGGGGTAGCCGGGCAGGTCGGTGCAGCCGCACATGGCGTAGTGCAGCGGGGGCATGTTGGCGTCGACGTACTTGTCGAGGTTGTCCTGTGTGATGGTCGGCTGTGGCAGCTTCCACGGGCTGGAGACCTGCTCACCGTTGAGGATCTTCAGTGCGGCGATGATCGGGGTGCGCCACTGGTAGGTCGGGTAGGTCGGCGCGATCGCGGTCAGCTTCTTGTCCTTCCACAGCTTCAGGAAGTCCAGCTGGTCCTCGCCGTTGATCGGCGGGACCGGCTTGCCCGCATCCTGGAACGCCTCCACCGCGGCGACCGCGGTCGCGCCGGCGTCCATCCAGATACCGTCGATCGTGCCGTACCGCTGGATGTAGTCGTTGACGATCTTCTTCGTCTTCGCCGGGTCACCGTCGGTGAACTCGACACCGACGACGTTCACCTTCGCCTTGTCGAACTGCACCTTCGCCGCCGACCAACGCGTCTCCAGCACATCGACGCCGGGCAGGATCCGCAGCGCCAGGACCTTCCCGCCGGGCTTGACCTTCTCCGACAGGAACGACGCACCCACGTGACCGAACCCGTAGCCACCGATCGGGTTGATGAACGTCACCGGGCACTTGGTGTCCACACCACGGTCGAACACGATCACCGGCAGACCCTTGGCGCACGCGGCCTCAACCGCCGGGGTCAGCGTCGCGGTGGTGTTCGGCGACACGATCAGCGCGTCACAGCCCTTGCCGAGCAGGTCGTTGATATCAGCGATCTGCTTGCTGTCCTTGCCCTCCGCGTCGACGTGCACGAACTCCTTGATCAGGCTCTTCTGCGCCTCGACCTCGGCCTGCATCACCTTGAACCCGACCTGCCGCCACGGATTGTTCAACGCGGCGTTGGAGAAACACACCTTGTACGGACCGGCCTTCTTGAACTTCGCCGTATCCACCAGCTTCGGGTTCAGCACCTGCTCCCACGGCTTCTCCGCAGGACCCGTCGCGGTCGCCTGCAACAACGACAGCTCGTTGTCGTAATCGGCCTGGACGAAGAACTTCGACTGCTCACCCGTACCGGACCCGGCGGCCGCGGTCGACGACGCGGCGCCGGAGGCGGTCGTGGCCGGCTCGTCAGTGGCACAACCGGACAAGATCAGCAACGCGGCACTCATCGCCGCAACGACGGACGTCGTTCGTCTCACGTGTACTCCTATGGGATGGGGTGTGGGGTGTGTGCCTCAGCGGCGGCGCAGTGATCCGACCGCGACCGCGATGAGGATGATCAGGCCCTGGACGGTTGACCTGAGGGCGCCGGAGACGCCGTAGAAGTTGAGGAGGGCGAACAGCGTCTCGAGGGTGAGCGCGCCGAGCATGGCGCCGGCGACGGCACCGCGGCCGCCGCCGAGGACGACCCCGCCGAGGACGACGGCGGTGATGGCGCCGAACTCGAGGCCGGCGCCGGCCTGGAACGACACGCCGCTGTAGCCGCCGAGCAGGATCGCGGCGACGGTGGCGAAGACGCCGCTGAGCACGAACGCGATCGTCTTGGTGCGCCACACCCGCACGCCGGTCAGCTCGGCGGTCCGCGGGTTGCCGCCGACGGCGACGAGCGTGCGGCCGAAGTCGGAGCGGGTGACGACGACCGCGACGGCGGCGACGCCGAGGAGGACGAGCAGCGCGTAGGGCACCCGGCCGAGCAGCGGCACGTCCTCGAAGGCGCGCCGGCCGAAGCGGCGGAACTCCTCGGACAGGCCGCCCTTGGGCGCGCCGTCGGACCACAGGTAGACGGCGCCGACGAGGATCAGGTACATGCCGAGGGTGGTGATGAACGACGGCACCTTCAGCAGGGTGGTGACGAGGCCGTTGACGAGCCCGACCACGACGCCGAAGGCGAGCACGACGAGCACCACCGGCCAGGTCCGGGAGGGGTCGCTGTCGATGAGCCGGGCCGCGACGACGACCTGGGCGGTGACGAGCGAGCCGACGGAGAGGTCGAACTCGCCGGAGACGATGACGAAGTACTGCCCCGCGGCCAGCAGGATGATGGGCGCGGACCGGCCGACGAACGACAGCAGCGACGCCGGGGCGAAGAAGTCGGGCTGCCGGATGGCGACCAGCACCAGCAGGATCGCGAGGATCCCGACGATCGGCGCGATCCCGCCGGGCTTGGTGAGATCGGCCCACCGACGCGGGCTGGTCTCGACAACGGTGGCCGTCATGCTGCCGCCTTCCGGGACGTCGTGCGGCGGCGGTGCATCCGCCGGGCGTAGACGGCCACCGCCGCGATGATGATCACGCCGCGGATGACCTGCTTGAAGAACGCGTCGACCTCGAGCTGGTTGAAGATGCTGTCGATGCTGGCCAGCAGCAGCACGCCGCCGACCGTGCCGAGGACCCCGCCGCGGCCACCGGCGAGGGCGGTGCCGCCGAGCACGACGGCGGCGATCGACTCCAGGTCGTACAGGCCCTCGACGCCGACGCGGGGCGCGCCGGAGCCGAGCCGGCTGGCGAGGTAGATGCCGGCGAGGCCGGAGCACAGCGCGCACAGCACGTGGGCGACGATGAGGATGCGGTCGTTGCGGACGCCGGAGAGCCGGGCCACGTCGGGGTCTCCGCCGACGGCGATGAGGTGGTGGCCGAAGCGGGTGTTGCGCACCGCGAACCAGGCCGCGACCGCGACGGCGAGCAGCAGCAGGAACGCGACCGGCACGGGCCCGATCCGCTGGTAGCCGAGGCTCTGCACGAACGCGGGCGCGGTCTTGCCCGCCGGGCCGTCGTAGCCGTTGTCGAGGTACCCCTTGAGCAGCAGCCCGACGCCGACGGTGGCGATGAACGCGTTGATCCGCAGCTTCGTCACCAGCAGCCCGTTGAGCAGCCCGATGGCGGCGGCGACGAGAAGCACGAGGCCGAGCGCCGGCAGGATGTTGCCGTCGCTTCCCGCCATCGTCTCGGCCGCGACGAGGGTGCTGATGCTGATCACGTACGCGACGGACAGGTCGAGCGAGCCGGCGAGGATCACCAGGGTCTGCCCGACGGCGACGAGCCCCAGCCCGGTCGCGACGTGCAGCAGGCTGACGACGGTGGACTGGTTGAACAGCGACCCGCCGTCGATCGCCACGACGATCCAGCCGATCACCAGGGTCAGCGCAAGGGCGATGTAGACCCCGCGGGCGGGACCGGCGGCCGATGCCCTGAGTCTGATCGCGGTCGTCTTCGCCGGTACGGGCGGCGCCATGGTCATGCCTTCACCTCTTCGACGGTCACGGCGCCGGTCGCGAGCCCGACGACGTCCTCTTCGCTGGCGCCGGCGGGCAGCTCCCCGGCGACGGCACCGTCGCGCATGACGACGATCCGGTCGCTCATGCCGAGCAGCTCGGGCAGCTCGGAGGAGATCATCAGCACCGCGGCGCCCTCGCGGGCCAGCTTGCGGACGAGGTCGTGGATCGCGGACTTGGCGCCGACGTCGATGCCGCGGGTCGGCTCGTCGAAGAGCAGGACCTTCGGGCCGAGCGCGAGCCAGCGGGCGAGGACGACCTTCTGCTGGTTGCCGCCGGACAGGAACCGGATCTCCTGATCCTCGCCGGCGGCGTGCACCTCGACCGCGGCGAGCAGGTCGCGCACCTTGACGGTGCGGTCGGTCCGGCCGCGCCAGCCGGGGAAGACGGCGCGGCCGGCGAGCAGGGCGTTGTCGAGGACCGACTGGCCGGCGACGATGCCTTCGCCCTTGCGGTCCTCGGTGACGTACGCGATGCCGGCCCGGATCGCCGCGCGGGGTGAGCGCAGCTGCACCCGCGCGCCGTCGAGCTCGACGGTGCCGGCGGTGAAGGGGTCGGCGCCGAAGATCGCCCGGGCGAGCGCGGAGCGGCCGGAGCCCTGCAGGCCGCCGATGCCGAGGATCTCCCCGGCGCGCAGCGTCACGTCGACGCCGCGCAGCTTGTGGTTCGCTCCACTGTGGACGGACAGGCGGGCCGCGCCGATGTCGCCGGGCTCCGCCCGCGGCGGGTAGTAGCTGGCCAGGTCCCGGCCGACCATGTGCTTGACGAGCTGGTCGCCGGTCGTGTCGCGGGTGGCGAGCGTGGTGACCCGGCGGCCGTCCTTGAGCACGGTGATCCGGTCGGACAGGTCGAAGACCTCGGTGAGGCGGTGCGACACGTACAGCAGGCCGATGCCGCGCTCCTGCAGCCGGCGGACGAGGGCGTAGAGCAGCTCGACCTCGTGGTCGGCGAGGGCGGCGGTCGGCTCGTCCATGATGAGCAGGCGGGCGTCGAGCGCGAGCGCCTTGACGATCTCGACGACCTGCTGCTGGGCGACGCCGAGCCGGCCGACCTTCACACCCGGGTCGAAGGACGTCTCGCCGGCGGCGGCGAGCAGCTCCGCGGTGCGCGCGTGCATGGCCTTGCGGTCGACCAGGCCGAGCAGACCAGCACGGCGGACCGGCTCGTGGCCGAGGAACACGTTCTCGGCGACGGTGCGCTCGGGCAGCAGGTTGAACTCCTGGTGGATGATCCCGATGCCGGCGGCCTGCGCGTCGCGCGGGCCCTTGAAGCTCACGGCGCGGCCGTCGAGCTCGATCGTGCCGGTGTCGGGGGTGTACACCCCGGAGATGATTTTCATGAGGGTCGACTTGCCGGCACCGTTCTCGCCGACGACGGCGTGCACCTCGCCCGCGCGCACGTCGATGTCCACATCGGACAGCACGCGGACGCCGAGGAAGGACTTGCCGATCCCACCGAGCCGTAGCAGCGGGGGCGTTTCAGACATCCCAAACCCCTAACCGACCGTAACCATCGAAGACGGCCGTGATTGCGTTCGAGCATCGGTGGAGCACGTAGCGTGGGGACTTTCGCCATTGAAGTCCGGAACTTTTGCTTGTTTCGACTAAAGGTCGCGGAGATCAGAGTAAATGTTTCGATGTTCGGCCGCAACGGCGCAACGTCACCGAAACAAAGCCGTTGCCCGACCTCCACCGATCGACCGAGTTCGACCGGGCGAACGGACGATGCCAGTGAGAGCGCTCTACCGACCGAGCGGGCCGGAAAGCGCCGCCGACCTGCTCATACCCGCCAAAATATTGACTTCCCAGGATGGCCCCAAGACGCTGGGCGTCGCAGGCACTGCTCGGGAACCCTGAGTGTGACTGTCCGTCGCGGCGGGCGAGACGTCGCCGAATCGCTCCCGGAAAAATTGTTATGTCCATCCGCGCAATGGACCGCGCTGCGGTGGGATCTTGACACCATCGCCTTCCGTCGCCACTGTGATGGGCCGATGAACGACCTGCGCATTCATGACAGCGATTGTGGGACCTGATATGCACGGCGGACCGGCACCCCGGCTGCGGAAGCCGCCATCTGTACCGCCCCTGACCTTCCGGGGTGACTATGCGCCGCTGGTCATCGCCGCGCAGGCCGGCAGCAGGGATGCGCGTGACGAGTTGATCTCGGCGTGCCTGCCGCTGCTGTACAACATCGTCGGCCGGGCCGTGGGCAGGCCCGCCGACGTGGACGATGTCGTGCAGGAGACATTGTTGCTGGTGCTGCGAGACCTGCCGGGCCTGCGCAGTCCTGAGAGCTTCCGGCCATGGCTGGCCGCTGTGGCGATGCATCAGATCGGCAGGCACAGGGACCGCTGGCAGTCCGCGGCAGCACGGACCACGGTGATCGAGGAGGCGGCCGACGTCGCGGACAGCGCGGCGGACGTCGAGCACACGACAGTGCTGCACATGCAGCTCGCGGAGCAGCGACGCCGGTTGGCCGAGGCGAGCCGATGGCTGGATCCGGACGACCGGACACTGCTGTCGCTGTGGTGGCAGGAGACGGCGGAGCTCATGAGCCGCGCCGAGGTGGCCGAAGCCATGGGGGTGAACGTCGCGCACGCCGGTGTCCGTCTGCAGCGGATGCGCGAGCAGCTGGAGCGATGCCGGGCGATCGTCAGCGCCCTCGCCGCCGAGCCTCGCTGCGCCGGCCTGGACACCGTCGTGTCCGGATGGGACGGGCAGCCGTCGACCGTCTGGCGCAAACGGATCGCCCGGCACATCCGCGACTGCGCCGCCTGCACCGCGACCACGGCAGACCTGATCAGGATCGACAAGATCATCACGGCGCTCGCCGTGCTCCCCGTTCCGGCCACGCTCATCGCCGCCCTCATGGCCAAAGGCTTCCTGTCGGGGGCCGCTTTCTCGCAGGCCGCCTCCGGCACCGTGCAGTTGTCGCTGACCGGCAAGCTCGCGGCTGCCGTAGCGGCACATCCCATCGTCTCCCTCGTCGCGGGCACGGTCATCGTGGCCGGTGTCGTCGTCACGCCGATCGCGGTGTCCACGCCGCCGGCGGAACCCGCGCCCACCCGCGTCGCGGCGCCACCGCCGACACCGCCGCGACCACCGGTCACCGCCGGATCCACAACCAAAGGACCGGCGGCGGTCACCCGCGGGCCCACCGCATCCTCGACACCGGGACCGAGCCCTTCGGGCACCACGCCGGTCACCGGGCGGACGTGGACGCTGACCGCGGAGCACAGCGGCAAGCTCATGGACGTCGAGGCGCACTCGGACGCCGATCGAACCCCGGTCATCCAATGGCCCGGGACCGGCGCCGACAACCAGCAGTGGCAGGTCATCGACGCCGGCGGTGGCGCCGTCACTCTCAAAGCCGTCCACTCCGGCAAGTGCCTGGACGTCGACGCCCGCTCCACCACCGCAGGGGCGTACCTGCAGCAGTACCGGTGCAACAACGACGACAACCAGAGGTTCACCATCACACCGGTACCTGCCGCAACGCCGGCGCCGACCCCGACGGCGGCCGCGGGTGTCTACGTCATCAGAAACGTCCTGAGTGGACTGTGTGTCGACGTCTTCGGCAACGCGGCGACCGACGGCACGCGGCTGGTCCAATGGACCTGCCAGGGCACCACCAACCAGCAGTGGCGGTTCACGCAGGTCTGATCGGCGTCCTTACTTCCAGCGTTGGGGGTAGCCGGGCAGGTCGGTGCAGCCGCACATGGCGTAGTGCAGCGGGGGCATGTTGGCGTCGACGTACTTGTCGAGGTTGTCCTGTGTGATGGTCGGCTGTGGCAGCTTCCACGGGCTGGAGACCTGCTCACCGTTGAGGATCTTCAGTGCGGCGATGATCGGGGTGCGCCACTGGTAGGTCGGGTAGGTCGGCGCGATCGCGGTCAGCTTCTTGTCCTTCCACAGCTTCAGGAAGTCCAGCTGGTCCTCGCCGTTGATCGGCGGGACCGGCTTGCCCGCATCCTGGAACGCCTCCACCGCGGCGACCGCGGTCGCGCCGGCGTCCATCCAGATACCGTCGATCGTGCCGTACCGCTGGATGTAGTCGTTGACGATCTTCTTCGTCTTCGCCGGGTCACCGTCGGTGAACTCGACACCGACGACGTTCACCTTCGCCTTGTCGAACTGCACCTTCGCCGCCGACCAACGCGTCTCCAGCACATCGACGCCGGGCAGGATCCGCAGCGCCAGGACCTTCCCGCCGGGCTTGACCTTCTCCGACAGGAACGACGCACCCACGTGACCGAACCCGTAGCCACCGATCGGGTTGATGAACGTCACCGGGCACTTGGTGTCCACACCACGGTCGAACACGATCACCGGCAGACCCTTGGCGCACGCGGCCTCAACCGCCGGGGTCAGCGTCGCGGTGGTGTTCGGCGACACGATCAGCGCGTCACAGCCCTTGCCGAGCAGGTCGTTGATATCAGCGATCTGCTTGCTGTCCTTGCCCTCCGCGTCGACGTGCACGAACTCCTTGATCAGGCTCTTCTGCGCCTCGACCTCGGCCTGCATCACCTTGAACCCGACCTGCCGCCACGGATTGTTCAACGCGGCGTTGGAGAAACACACCTTGTACGGACCGGCCTTCTTGAACTTCGCCGTATCCACCAGCTTCGGGTTCAGCACCTGCTCCCACGGCTTCTCCGCAGGACCCGTCGCGGTCGCCTGCAACAACGACAGCTCGTTGTCGTAATCGGCCTGGACGAAGAACTTCGACTGCTCACCCGTACCGGACCCGGCGGCCGCGGTCGACGACGCGGCGCCGGAGGCGGTCGTGGCCGGCTCGTCAGTGGCACAACCGGACAAGATCAGCAACGCGGCACTCATCGCCGCAACGACGGACGTGGATCGTCTCACGTGTACTCCTATTGAATGAGGTGCCTCGACAACCCTTCGGAGGGTGAGCATGGAGCTCGATGCCACGGCAAATTCTGCTGACGGTGTGTCACCTCCGGGCGTGATCGCGCCGACGATCACAAACCGAGCAGCACTCAACGTAGGCAACGGACTTCACATCGCTAGATCTTCCGGTCGCCGGTGCAGCACTTCTGCTGGATGAGACAAAAGATTGTGTCAGTCACGTTAAAGGTCCGAACGTCGGCTGGCAATGACGTAACCCGATCAAGACGAAACAGCTACGAAACCGTGCTCTCCGGGCGCAGAACTGAGCCGCAAAAAAGCGTTATGAGCTGCCCACTTGTTGTCCGTATTGACTTCAAAAGGCCCGCCGGAGCAGGCTTGGCGCCGCGAGCCATGACAGAAGAGCCCATCGATGTGACTCTTCGTCACGGCAGCTAGCGCGTCTCCATCCAGTCGATGTCACTGTCCGTCGCGGCGGACGGCAGTCGAATCGACCGGATCACTCACGCGCCACGCAACCCTGTCCACGGGGTGCTGTCGTGCGCCCATGGCCCGCATCGCGTTGTCCCGCCGAGAGGAAACGGCATGCGAAGAAGCACGTTGATCCTGGGCACCATCGTCGGCATGCTGCTGTCGATGGCGCTCGTCCAGCCCGCGGCGGCGGCGCCCGCCTTCCGCGCGCTGGTGTTCACCAAGACCGTCGGGTATCGGCATGACTCGATCCCCGCCGCGATCCAGATGGTCCAGCAGCAGGCCGCTGCCAACAACTTCGAGGCGGTGTTCAGCGAGGACTCGGCCGTCTTCACCCCGGCCAACCTCGCCACCTTCGACGTCCTCGTCATGCTGCAGACCTCGGGCATGGTCTTCACGACCGCCGCCCAGCGCTCAGCCGTGGAAGGCTTCCTGGCCAGCGGCAAGGGCATCGTCGCGGTCCACAACGCCACCGACATGGGCATCGACACCGAGTACCCGTGGTGGGACCAGACGGTCAACGCGGGCGCCCACATGCCCGAGCACTCCCCCGGCGTGCTGGCCGGCCAGGCCATCGTCGCCGACAAGTTCCACCCCTCCACGGTCGGCCTGCCGGACCGGTGGAACCGCAGCGAGGAGTGGTACAACTTCGACAAGAACCCGCGCGGCGACGTGCACGTGCTCGTCACCGCCGACGAGCGCACGTACAACCCCGGGCCGCGCGCCATGGGCAGCGACCACCCGATCTCCTGGTGCCGCAACACCAGCGGCGGACGGGTGTGGGCCACCGCCATGGGCCACGCGATCGAGTCCTACAGCGAGACGTTCTTCCGCAACCACGTCCTGGGCGGGATCCGGTGGGCGGCAGGGAACCTGGCCGGCGACTGCGGCGGCACCGTCTGGGGCAACTTCGAGAAGCGCACCCTCGACGACAACACCGCCGACCCGATGGCCCTCGCCGTCGCGCCGGACGGGCGGGTGCTCTACATCCAGCGCGCCGGGCAGGTGAAGATCTTCAAGCCCAGCACCAACACCACCGTCACGGCCGGCACGCTGAGCGTCTACACCGGCGGCGAGGACGGCCTCACCGGCCTGGCGCTGGACCCGAACTTCGCCAGCAACGGCTACGTGTACCTGTACCACTCGCCGGCCAGCAGCACGACGGACATCAACCGGGTCTCGCGGTACACGCTGAGCGGCGACACCCTGAACATGTCCAGCGGCGTCACGATCATCGACATCCCGGCCTACCGGGACCGCACGTTCCCCGAGCCCGGCCACACCGGCGGCTACATCGCCTTCGGCCCCGACGGGAACCTGTACATCGGCACCGGCGACGACACCCCGCCGAACCTGGACCCCAACTGGCAGGGCTACGCCCCGCTGGACTGGCGGGCCGGCAAGGCCAACCTGGACGCGGCCCGCACCGCCGGCAACACCAACGACCTGCGCGGCAAGCTGCTGCGCATCCGCCCCGCGGCGTCCGGCGGCTACACCATCCCGTCGGGCAACCTCTACCCGCAGGGCACCGCCCAGACGCGGGCCGAGGTCTACGCGATGGGCTTCCGCAACCCGTTCCGGTTCTCGATCGACCCGGCCAACGGCTGGGTCTACCTGGCCGACTACGGCCCCGACCGCAACCCGCCCACCACCAACCGCGGCCCGGAAGGCCTGGTCGAGCTCAACGTCATCAAGACGGCCGGCAACTACGGCTGGCCGTTCTGCCACGGTGACAACCAGCCCTACGCGCCGTACAACCCCGACACCGGCGTCGTCGGCGCGAAGTCCAACTGCGCCGCGCCGGTCAACAACTCGCCCAACAACACCGGCCTGGTCAACCTGAAGCCGATCGTCGCGCCGAACATGTGGTACGGCTACCCGGCCTCGACGAACTTCCCGGAGCTCGGCGCCGGCGGCTCGGCGCCGATGGGCGGACCGGTCTACCGGTACAACGCCTCGAACCCGTCCACGACGAAGTTCCCGCAGTACTACGACGGCGTCCACTTCTTCTACGAGTGGGCCCGCAACTTCGTCAAGGAGGTCCACTTCGACGGCAACACCGCCGTCACGCGGACCAACACGTTCCTGCCCGGCGGCAACTTCAACAAGCCGATGGACATGGAGTTCGGCCCCGACGGCTCGCTGTACCTGCTGGAGTGGGGCTCCAACTTCGGCGGCGGCAACAACGACTCCGGCCTGTACCGCATCGACTACGTCCAAGGTGGACGGTCGCCGATCGCCAAGGCCTCCGCCAACGTGACCAACGGCAGCGCCCCGCTGAGCGTGCAGTTCTCCAGCGCCGGCTCGATGGACCCGGACCCGGGCAACACGATCAGCTACCTGTGGACGTTCGGTGACGGCACCACGTCGACGGCGGCCAACCCCGCCAAGACGTACACCGCCAACGGCAACTACACCGCGCAGCTGAAGGTCACCGACAACACGGGCAAGACCGGCTTCGCCAACGTGCAGATCACCGTCGGCAACTCCGCGCCGACCGTCACGGTCAGCACCCCGGTGAACGGCGGCATGCTCAACTTCGGCGACCAGGTGGCCTACACCGTCACGGTCACCGACCCCGACGGCGGCACGGTCGACTGCTCCAAGGTGTACGTCAACCCGGCCCTCGGCCACGACGACCACCTGCACGAGACCACCGAGTACCCGGGCTGCTCCGGGACCATCTCCACCGACCTGCTCGGCGGGCACCCCGACGGCGCGAACCTGTTCTACGCCCTCATCGCCAAGTACACCGACAACGGCGGCGCGGGCGGCGCGGCCCCGCTGACCGGCTACGGCCAGGCCATCCTGCAGCCGAAGCACAAGCAGGCGGAGTACTTCACCGCACAGTCCGGCATCCGGGTCATCGACCAGGCCGGCGCGGAGAGCACGAAGCGCATCGGCGACATCTCCAACAACGACTGGATCTCGTTCAACCCGATGAGCCTGCAGGGCATCACCAACGTCACCTACCGGGTCTCCTCGCCGACCGGCGGCGGCTCCATCGAGCTGCGCGCCGACTCGCCGACCGGCACCCTGCTGGCGACGACGGCGATCCCGAACACCGGCGGGTGGGACAACTACGCCAACACCGCGACGGTCAACACCGCCGCGCTGTCCGGCACCCACACGCTCTACATGGTGTTCAAGAACAGCGCCAACAACGGCTTCGACCTCGACTCCTTCACCTTCGGCGGCGCCGGCGTCGGCACCCCTAACACCGGCGGCGTGGCCGGGAAGACGTGGACGATGACGGCCCAGCACAGCGGCAAGAACGTCGACGTCAACGGCGTGTCCACCGCCGACGAGGCCCAGATCATCCAGTGGGCCCCGACCGGCGGAAACAACCAGAAGTGGCAGGCGGTCGACGCCGGCGGCGGCGCCGTCTACCTCAAGGCGGTGCACAGCGGCAAGTGCCTCGACATCGTCGGGGGCTCCACCGCCACCGGCGCCTTCCTGCAGCAGTTCACCTGCAACAACGGCAACAACCAGAAGTTCGTCGTGACCCCGACCGGCACCTCCGGCGTGTACACGGTGAAGAACGTCCAAAGTGGACTGTGTGTGGACGTCAACGGCGGCTCCACCGCCGACGGCGCCCGCCTGCTCCAGTGGACCTGCCACGGCGGCACCAACCAGCAGTGGCGGTTCACCCTGGCCTGACCCTCTGATTCCGGCGCCGGTCCCCGCAACGACGCGGGGGCCGGCGCCCTGCCTTAACGGGGCATGAAAGAACCATGCAATTAATTGCGATCGATGAAGTTGATGCGTACCGTGCGGGTTCGACAACCGACGGAAGGAGCTCAACTGTGTCGATACGATGGTGTGCGGGCCGCCGGGCGCTGCTCGCCGGGGCCGGTGCCACGGCCCTGCTGGCGGCCTGCGGCTCCACCGAGGAAGGTCCCGCCGCTGCACCCGCCGCCGGTGCGCCGAGCACCGCGGCGTCCGAGCCGGCGCCCGCGGCGAGCCTGGCGAGCACCGCAGAAGTCCCGGTCGGCGGCGGGGAGGTCGTCGGCGACGTCCTGGTCGTCCAGCCGGTCGCCGGCACGTTCAAGGCGTACAACGCGGCCTGCCCCCACAAGGGCGTGAAGGTCACGGCGCCGAAGGACGGCGTCGCCACCTGCCCCGCGCACAACTCGACGTTCGCCATCGCCGACGGCGCCAGGATGAGCGGGCCGGCGACGACCGGGCTGACGGAGATCGCCATCAAGGTCGACGGCGGCCGGATCACCAAGGCGTAGCCGGCGGACCGATGTGATGCGGATGAGCGGGTCCGACGGCGCGCCCGCCCACCGTCGTAGAGGCCGCCGCCACGGCCCCTACAGGTCCCGTTTCATGCCCTCGTGGCTGGCGACGAAGCCGAGCCGCTCGTAGAACCGGCGCGCGTCGGTGCGCCGCTTGTCGGTGGTGAGCTGCACGAGCGCGCAGCCCCGCAGCCGGGCCGCGGCCACCACCCAGGCCATCAGCGCCGCCCCCACCCCGTTGCCGCGGCGGTCCGCGCGGACCCGGACCGACTCGACGAGCGCGCGCTCGGCACCGTGCCGGCCCAGCCCGGGGATGTAGGTCACCTGCAGCGTCGCGACGACCTCACCGCCGTCGTCGGCGACGATCAGCTGGTTGCGCGGGTCGGCGGTGACCGCCTCGAACGCCCGCTCGTAGGCCTCGTCGACGGCGGCGGCGTCGCGGGTGCTGCCGATGACGTCGTCGGCCAGCAGCGCGACGATCGCGGGCAGGTCGGCGCGGACGGCTTCGCGGAAATCCATCAGCCGATGGTATTCAGCGCGCCGCCGGTACATGCGGCAGAATCGGCGCGTGCAAGCCGGTGTCCTCGTCCGGGCGCGGGTCGCGACCGCGCTGTTGTTCCTGCTCTTCGGCGTCACGCTCGGCGTCTGGACCGCCCGCATCCCGGCGATCAAACGGGATCTGGCGCTCGGCGACGGCGCCCTCGCCGTGGCGCTGCTGGCGTTCGCCGCCGGAGCGATCACCGGCATGCAGGCCACCGGGCGCCTGGTCGACCGGTTCGGCAGCCGAAGGGTGATGCTGCCGGTCGCGTTCGCCGAGGGTCTGGTGCTCATCCCGCCCGCGTACGCGCCGGGGCTGGTGGCGCTGACCGCGGCGCTGTTCGTGTTCGGGGCGGTGCACGGCACGCTGAACATCGCCATGAACGCCAACGCGATCGACGTGCAACGCGCCTGGGGCGCACCCATCATGTCCTCGTTCCACGCGGTGTACAGCATCGGCGGCTTCCTCGGCGCGAGCGCCGGCGGCCTGTTCGCCCACGCCGGCGCCGGCCCCCGCGGCACGTTCGCCGCCGTGGGCGTCGCGATGGTGGCCCTCGCCGCGTGGTCCGCGTGGTGGGCCATGCCGGCCGCGGTCGCGGTGCCGGCGACCGCCGCGACGCCGGTCGAGCGGGGCGGTCTGGTGCGGGGCGTGCTGTTCCTCGGCGTCCTCGTCTGCTGCGCGCTCGTCGGTGAGGGCGCCGCCGCCGACTGGAGCGCCGTCTACCTGCGCGACGAGCTGCGCAGCTCGGCCGGGTTCGCCGCGGCGGCGTTCGCCGCGTTCTCGGTCGCCATGACGCTCACCCGGCTCGCCGGTGACCGGCTCACCGCCCGGTTCGGGCCGGTCGTCGTGGTCCGCGCCAGCGGGCTGCTCGCCGCCGGCGGACTCGGCGCCGCCCTGCTCGCCGGCGCGCCGGTCGCGGGCGTCGCCGGCTTCGCCTGCCTGGGCGCCGGGATGGCGCTCATCGCGCCGCAGGTGTACTCCGCCGCGGGCGACCGCAACCCGGACGCGGCGGGGCGCGCCCTCGCCCGGGTGGTCGGGCTCGGCTACCTGGGCTTCCTGCTGGGGCCGGTGCTGATCGGCGCCGCCAGCACCGTCGTCGGCCTGCCCGGCGCCCTCGCCATCCCGGTGCTGCTGGCGCTGTTCGTCGCCGCCACCGCGCCCGCCCTGCGGCCCGCCGCCGCCGTTGCGGCATCGCGCCCGCCGGCGTAGGCATTGCTCCCGGGCGTCGCGGTGTCTGGAGAGGTGAGGCACCGCCACGACGGAGAGGAACCTCGATGAGCCCGGAGGACGAGCGGGAATTCCGCGAGTTCGTGGCCACCCGGTCGGCCGCGCTGCTGCGCACGGCGTACCTGCTGACCGGCGACACCCATCTCGCGCAGGACCTGTTGCAAACGGCCCTGCTGGGCACCGTCCGGCGGTGGGCCACCATCCGCCGGCGGGAGCATCCCGAGGCGTACGTGCGCACGGCGATGTACCGCCATCAGATCAACCGCTGGCGGCTGCGCTCCCGGCGGCCCGAGACGCTGGTGCCGGCCGCGCCGGACCGCGCCGCGGGCGACGACCACGCCGCCGAGACCGTGGTCCGGCACGGCGTCTTCGACGCGCTGCGCACGCTGCCGGCGCGGCAACGGGCGGTCGTGGTGCTGCGGTACTACGAGGACCGCTCCGAGGCCGAGGTCGCCCAGCTGCTCGACATCTCCCTCGGCACCGTGCGCAGCCAGGCGTCCAAGGCCCTGGCGAAGCTGCGGGCCGCGTACCCCGACCTCGCGACCACCCCGATGGTGAGGACCGCGCCATGATGCACCTGCGAGACGTCTCGTTCCCCGCCGACCTCGTGCCGCCGCCGGGCCTGGCGGACACCGTCCTCGACACCGCCCGCCGGCGCCGCCGGACCCGTGCCGTGGCGATCGCGGCCGCCGTCGCGGTCACCACCGCCCTGGCGGTCCCCGCGCTGCTGCTGCGCGGGCCGGGCGCACCGATGGACCCCGGCGCACCCGCGCCCGCCGCGCCCGGCGGCGGCCCTCAGGTGGCGCACGTCTACGGCCGCGAGGGGCACTCCGGCATCCTCGACCCGGCCCACGGCAAGTACCGCGATCTGCCGTTCACCGTGGTCCTCTCCCCTGACCTGACCCGTGCGGCGGTGAACGACAACGGCCGGCTGGGCCTCGCCGACCGGGCCGCGCTGCTGGACCGTGGCCGCGACGCCGTCGACTGGGTCGACGTCCCCGCCGGCAACGGCCCGTCGTGGTCGCCGGACGGCACCGCGGTGCTGTGGACCTCGATCGAGAAGGACCCCACGGTCCGCTTCACCGCCCACCGCGTCGACGTGGCCGACCGGCACGTCACGGACACCCCGCTCCCGGCGGACATCCTCGGCTCGACGGCCGGCTGGGCCGCCGACTCGCGCCGCTACCTGGTCCTCCTGCGCGGCACGCAGACCGGCGACACGGTCGAGCCCGGCCCGCTGCAGTACGTGTCGCCCGACGGCACCCTGGGCGCGCGCCTCGACGGCACGGGCGGATCGGTCGAGGGCGCCACGTGTTATTCGCCGTCTCGCCGGTACGTGCTGACGGACGCCTCCACCATCCAGGCGGCGCGGCCCCTCGCGTCGCCGGTGTTCGACGCGACGTCCGGGAAGGTCGTCGCGACCGTGCCGGCCGGCTCGACGCCCGTCGGCTGGTACGACGAGACCACCGTCGCCGTGCTCGGTCGCGGGGCGGACCGCAACGCCGTCATTGAGCTGCTGGACATCACCACCGGCACGGTCAGCCGCAGCGTGCGCCTGCCCGGCTCCGCCGACGTGACCGCCGTGCAGCTCGGCCCGTCGGCCGGCCTCACCGGCGCGGCCGCCGCACTCGGTTTCTGACGCCGGAAGGGCCGGCCCGCGCGTTGCGGGCCGGCCCATTGTGGACGAGGTCAGCCGAGGCCGTTGCTGTTGGTCACGGTCTGGGTGGCGGACCAGGGGCCGCCGTTGCCGAACCAGTACTTCGCCGTGCCGTCGGTGCCGCGGGCGAAGACGTACAGGTTGCCGTTGAAGACGCTGCTGCTCACCGCGCCGCCGATCGAGCCGCTGCCGGTCACCGTCTGCGTCGCCGACCAGGGACCGCCGTTGCCGTACCAGTACTTCGCCGTGCCGTCAGTACCGCGGCCGAAGACGTACAGGTTGCCGTTGAACACCGTGCTGGTCAGGCCGTTGGCGAGGCCACCGCTGCCGGTCACCGTCTGCGTGGCCGACCAGGCACCGCCGTTGGCGTACCAGTACTTCGCGGTCCCGTCGGTGCCGGTCGCGAACAGGTACAGGGTGCCGTTGAACACCGTCGAGGCGAGGGGCGCGTTCACCGCGGTCGTCGAGATCGACTGGGCGGCGGACCAGGCGCCACCGTTGGCGAAGAAGTACTTCACCGTCCCGTCGGCCGCCCGGCCGAAGAGGTAGATGCTGCCGTTGAACACCGTGCTCGTCAGCGGCCCGGTACCCGCACTACCAGCGAGCGTCTGCGCCGCGGACCAGGCACCACCGTTGGCGTACCAGTACTTCACGGTGCCGTCGGTGCCGCGGGCGAACACGTACAGGGTGCCGTTGAACACCGTCGCCACCGGGTCCGACGCCACCGCGCTGCCGAGGCTCTGCGTGGCCGACCAGGGGCCACCGTTGCCGTACCAGTACTTCACGGTGCCGTCGGTGCCACGAGCGAACTCGTACAGGTTGCCGTTGTACACGACCGACCCCGACGACTGCGCCGGTGCCGCGCCGGCCAGCTGGGCAAGCTGGGTCAGGTTGCCGTTGAACACGTTCCAGTCACGGGTGACGCTGCTGTCGCAGTCCGGGATCGCGTACTGCCAGAACGTCCACGACGTGCCCCAGCCCGGGACGGACGGCGGCGAGGCGTCGCAGGAGCTGATGTCGAGCAGGTAGCTGCCGAAGGCGGTGGAGTTGCCGGTGCACGGGTTCCACCAGTTGACGTTCGTGTAGATCATCGGGGTCTTGCCGATGCGGGACTGCACCCGGCTCAGGAACGCGCTGATCCAGCTCACCATCTGGCTCGTGGACAGGTTGTAGCAGGCGGGGGTGCCCTGGATGTACGGCCACTCCAGGTCGAGGAACGGCGGCAGTGTCTTGCCGTCGGCGGTGAACTGCATGTTGTCGACGAAGTGGTCCGCCTGCCCGACCGGGTTGCCCAGGTCGGGGCGGCCGAAGGCGTAGGCGCCGGCGTAGATGCCCACGCTCTTGGCCGTGGCGTAGTCGCTGCTGTAGTACGGGTTGACGTACGAGGTGCCCTCGGTGGCCTTGATGTAGGCGAACTTCACGCCGTTGGCGGCCTCGCCGCTCCAGTTGATCGTCTTGCCGTTGCTCCAGTCGTGGCTGGAGACGTCGATGCCGTAGACCGGGTAGCCGGCCGGGGGTGCGGAGCTGAGGGCCCGGGACAACCCGTTGGTCGTCTGGTGCTGGGCCGAGCTCCGCCCGGGCCAGCCGCCGCCGTCGATGTTCGGGTCCGCGGTGGCGGCTGCATGGGCGGGCGAGGCCAGGCCGAGCGTGGCGGCGGTGGTCAGGGCGGCGAGCAGGACGGACAGTGCGCGCCGGGTACGGGAGATGGACATGGTTCCTCCTCAGGATCGGTTTCCAGGGGCCGGCCCGGTCCGGGCCGGCCCGTTGCGGGAAGGGGTCAGCCGAGGCCGTTGCTGTTGGTGACGGTCTGGGTGGCGGACCAGGGGCCGCCGTTGCCGAACCAGTACTTCGCCGTGCCGTCGGTACCGCGGGCGAAGACGTACAGGTTGCCGTTGAAGACGCTGCTGCTCACCGCGCCGCCGATCGAGCCGCTGCCGGTCACCGTCTGCGTCGCCGACCAGGGACCGCCGTTGCCGAACCAGTACTTCGCGCTCCCGTCAGTAGCGCGGCCGAAGACGTACAGGTTGCCGTTGAACACCGTGCTGGTCAGCCCGTTGGCGAGACCACCGCTACCGGACACCGTCTGCGTCGCCGACCAGGCACCACCGTTGGCGTACCAGTACTTCGCGGTCCCGTCGGTGCCGGTCGCGAACAGGTACAGGGTGCCGTTGAACACGGTGGATGCCAGCGGCCCGTTGACGGCCGTCGCCGAGACCGACTGGGCGGCGGACCACGCGCCACCGTTGGCGAAGAAGTACTTCACCGTCCCGTCGGCGGCCCGGCCGAAGACGTAGATGCTGCCGTTGAACACCGTGCTCGTCAGCGGCCCGCTGCCCGCACTACCAGCGAGCGTCTGCGCCGCAGACCAGGCACCACCGTTGGCGTACCAGTACTTCACGTTGCCGTCGGTGCCGCGGGCGAACACGTACAGGGTGCCGTTGAACACCGTCGCCACCGGATCCGACGCCACCGCGCTGCCGAGGCTCTGCGTCGCCGACCACGGGCCACCATTGCCGTACCAGTACTTCACCGTGCCATCCGTGCCACGGGCGAACTCGTACAGGTTGCCGTTGAACACGACCGACGCCGACGACTGCACGGAGTCCTCGACGATCCGGTCGTAGCGGACGGGCGTGTACAGCAGCCAGTTGAAGTTCGTCGGCTCGCCCTCGATGGTGGTGTGCGCGGAGCCGGTCTGCTGGATCACGATCGGCCGGGTCTTCGCGGCGTCGGCCCAGCCCACGAACAGCGCCACGTGGTCGACGGCGGGGTTGTTCTCGTGGCGCAGCAGTGCGTCGCCCGGCTGCAGCTGCGCCGCCGGGATCGGGGTGGTGACCTGGTCCAGGTTGCCGGTCCAGAAGTTGCCCCCGTTCCCGGCCAGGCCCCACGCCATGGAGACCATGCCGGAGCAGTCGGTGCGGTAGCTGCCGTACTGGTTGGTGTAGCAGGCCTCCTGGCTGTAGGCGGGCCCGCCGATCCAGCTGCGGGCCCGGGCGACCGCCTCTGCGCGGGTCGTCCAGCGGTCCTGGGTGCCGTTGGAGCCGCAGGCGACATAGGCGTGGTTGATGGGGTCGGGGTCCGTGGTGGCGTGGGCCGCCGGCGCCATGCCGAACATCGCGGCGGCGAGGGCCGCGGCGACCGAGACGCCGATGCGCAGCTTGGACGTGTGGCGCCGGGTCTGGGAGTGGGTGGCCATGTCGGCTCCTTCTGAAGTCTGTCGAGGGGTCCGCCGGGGTGGTCGTGCTCGGCGGTGGAGACAGCATTCGATGAAGGGCTGGACGGCGACCGGCTGTTTGGCTTGCGGGACACCGCCCGTAGCCGGCCCGCACTACGATGTATCGACATACAGGGATCACCACGGGGGTGACATGATCCGGTCAGACGATGCGTGGGCGGCTCCATTCGGCGAGCTGCTCCGCACGCATCGGGAGGCGGCGGCGCTCACCCAGCGGGAGCTGGCGGAGCGGGCCGGGATCAGCGCCGCGGCGGTGCGCGACCTCGAGCAGCGCAGGACCCTGTATCCGCAGGCCGCGTCGGTGCGCAGCCTGTCCGAGGCGCTCGGGCTCACCGGCCCGGCGGCCGAGGCGTTCCGCCAGGCCGCGATCCGGCCGACCGCCCCGCCGGCCGCCCCGCCGGTCGCCGCCGGTCCGGACGGCGACGCCGCCCGCGCGGCCCGCATCCTCGTCCTCGGCCCGCTGGTCGTGTCGCGCGACGAGGCCGCGGTGCCGTTCGGCTCCGAACGGCAGCGGACGCTGCTCGGGCGGCTGGCCCTGACCCCCAACGAGGCGGTCCCCCGCGGGGAGCTGATCGACCTGCTGTGGCCGGACGGGTCGCCGGACTCGGCGGTCAACCTGGTGCAGACCTACGTGACCCGGCTGCGCCGCCTGCTGACCCCGGCGGAGGGCTCCGGCGGGACGCTCCACTTCGGACCGGCCGGCTACCTGCTGCGGGTCGGCCCCGCCGAGCTGGACCTGCTGCGCTTCCGCGGCGCCGTCGAGCAGGCGCGGCCGGCCCGGCCCGCGGTGGCGCTGGAGCTGCTCGTCGACGCGCTCGCGGTCTGGCGTGGCGCACCGGCCGGCGACGTCGGGGCGCTCGCCGGGCATCCGAGGGCGGTCGCGCTGACGAACGAGCGGCTGCAGGCCGCGGTGCGGCTCGCGGACCTCGCCGACCAGCTCGGCGACCATGTCCGGGCCGTCACTCCGCTGCAGGCGCTCAGCGAGGAGCATCCGCTGCACGAGCCGGTGTGGGGGCGGCTGATCCTGGCGCTGGCGGCGAGCGGGTTGCAGGCGGCCGCGCTCGCCGCCTACGAGCAGATCCGTGGGCGGCTCGCCGACGAGCTGGGCATCGATCCCGGTCCGGAGCTGGCCGGCTTCCACCGGCGGGTCCTGCGCCAGCAGTGGACGGCGTCCGCCTCCCCCGCTGCGTCTGCCGTGAGACCAGCGCCGCCCGCGGCGTCCTTGGCAGCGCCGCCGCCCGTACCGTCGCCGCGGATGCCGGCCGTGGTGTCAGCGCCGCCCGTACCGTCGCAGCGGATGCCGACCGTGGTGTCAGCGCCGCCCGTACCGACGCCAAATCCGCCGATGCCGGCGCCCGGGGCCGCACCTGCGCCGCTCGACCGGGTCCGGCCGCTGCAGGTCCCCGCGCCGGTGGGTGACTTCACCGGCCGCAGCGGCGAGCTGATGCTGCTGTGCGAGCTGCTGCGGGACGAGCGCGACCCTGGCTCGCCGGCCCCGGTGAAGGTCTGCGCGATCGCGGGCCCCGGCGGGGTCGGCAAGACCAGCCTCGCGGTGCAGGCGGCGCACCTCATGCGGGCCGACTTCACCGACGGGCAGCTCTACGCCGACCTGCACGGCGACGGCGCCCACCCGGCCCGCCCGGTCGACGTGCTCAGCCAGTCGCTGCGTGCGCTCGGGGTCGCCGCCGCGCTCATCCCGACCGAGGAGGCGGAGTGTTCGGCGCTGTACCGCACGACGCTCGCCGACCGGCGGATCCTCATCGTGCTCGACAACGCCCGGGACGCCCGGCAGATCCGGCCGCTGCTGCCCGGCGCGGGCGCGTGCAGCGTCATCGTCACCAGCCGGCGCCGGATGCTCGACCTGGAGGCCGCGACCACGATCGACCTGGAGACGATGCCGGTCGACGAGGCCGTCGACCTGCTCGCGAAGATCGCCGGACCGGCCCGGGTCCTGGACGACCCGGAGGCGACCGCGGCGATCGTCCGGTTGTGTGGGCACCTCCCGCTCGCCGTGCGCATCGCCGGGGCGCGGCTCGTCAGCCGTCCGAACTGGACGGTCGACCTGCTGGCCCGGCGCCTCGACGACGAGGTGCGCCGCCTCGACGAGCTGCGCGCCGGTGACCTGCAGGTCGGCGCGTCGTTCCGGCTGAGCTACCAGGACCTGGCGCAGCCCGCCGCCCGCGCGTTCCGGCTGCTCGCCGTCGCCCCGATCGACGACTGGTCGGTGCCGGCCGCGGCGGCGCTGCTCGGCGCGCGGCCGCACGACGCCGAGGACCTCCTCGACGACCTCGTCGACTGCAGCCTGCTGCTGACCCCGGCGCCGGGCCGCTACACGTTCCACGACCTGCTGCGCCTCTACGCCCGCAACCTCTCCCTGACCGAGGACGGCCCGCTGGAGCAGACCGGCGCGCTGGAGCGGCTGTTCGCCTACTACCTCGACCGGATCGTCGAGGCGGCCCGCATCCAGCACCCCAACATGGTGCGGCTGCCGGACGGCGACGCCGCCGGGTCCGCGCACTTCGCCGACTGCGACGCGGCGCTCGCCTGGCTCGACGTCGAGCTGCCCCAGATCGTCTCGATCGTGGAGCACGCCGCTCGCCGGGGCCCCCGGTCGCTGGCCTGGATCGTCGCCGACCAGCTGCGCGGCTACTTCTTCAGCAGCCGGCAGGCCACCCAGTGGTTCGCGACCGGCCGGGCCGGGCTCGAGGCCGCGCAGCAGGCCGGCGACCTGCGCGCGCAGGCCGCGATGTACCAGACCCTCGGCCAGGCGAGCTGGTCGATCGGGGACTTCCGGCAGTCGCTGGAGCAGTACCGGCTCGGGCTGGCGCTGGCGGAGCGGACCGGCTGGCACCCGGCCGTCGGCTACATCAGCCACAACATCGGCCTGGTGCACCTCGCCCTCGGCGAGCCCGAGGCGGCGCAGCAGGCCTACCTGGAGGCGCTGGCGGTGTGCCGCCGGCACCAGCACGAGTACGTGGAGGCGGTCACGCTCAACGACCTCGGCATGATGTGCTGGGAGCTGGGCCGGCTCAAGGAGGCCGCGAACCACCTGGCCCTCTCCCTGGCGCTCAACGAGCGGGGCGGCAACATCGACGGCGAGGGCATCAACCGGCACAACCTCGGCCTCGTCCTGCGCGAGCTCGGCGACTTCGACGAGGCACGGGTCCAGCTCGAACGCAGCCTGGAGATCCACCAGCGGACCGGGTCGCGCTACGCGTACGCCTGCGGCCTGGAGCAGCTCGCCCTGGTCCACGCGGCCGCCGGGCAGGACCACGACACCGCGATCGGCCTCGCCCGCGCCGGCCTGGAGCTGATGCGCTCCGCCCAGGACCGCTCCTCGCAGGCGGGCCTGCTGGTCTCCCTCGGCGCCCTGCTCTTCGACGCCGGCCACGACGACGAGGCGGCGCAGTGCACCCGCGACGCGTACGCCATCGCCTCGGCGATCGGTGCGCCGTACCTGCAGACCCGGGCCCTCATCGGGCTGGTCGCCGCGCACCTTCGCGACGGCGAGACGGCCGCGGCCGCGCAGGCCGCCGACACCGCGCTGGACCTCGCCCGGCGCGGCGGGTACCGCATGCTCGAGATCGACGCCCTCGTGGCCCGCGCCCACGCATGCGGCGACCGCGACCTGTACCGCACGGCCCTGCGGCTGAGCACCGACGCCGGTGCCCGGGAGCGGGCGGTCCGCATCGAGCGGCTGCTCGGCGCCGGGGCCGCGACCTCCGGCACGCGGGAGTAGGGCTTCACCGCGGCCGGCCGGTGGTCCGCGGTGCGTCAGGCGTGGACCACCACCTCGGCGGGCGCCGTGGCCCTCGCCGCCATCGTGACCCGCGCGACGCCGGTGGTGATCTCAGCCGGTACGGCGGCGGGACGGTCGAGGATCCAAGGGCTGGTGGTGGTGACGGACATGGACATGGACATGGCTTCGCTCCCCGTGTAGTTCGATGATCGGCGGCACCGGCCCTGGCCCCGGTGTGCCGGCCGGATTCGATTCCCTCCGGTGCGCACTACTCTGGCCGATCGCCACCGGGCACAGAAGACCCCGACCGCGTCCTGATCCGGCCTGACCGGAACCGTCCACACCCGCCCCTCGGCGGCGCGCGTTGCGTCGAACGACGTGGAAAAGTAATGTAGTGCTTTATTATGGAGTACGTAACTGACGATGCCGGCCTGCTGTTCGACCCGGGCACGCGGGCGGCGCTGACGGCGTTCACCGGCGACCGGGCACTGCCGCTGCTGGAGGCGGCCGCCGCGGTGCGGTCCGCGGCGGCCGCGGTCGAGCAGCTGCGCTCGGCCGGCACCGGCGACCGCGGGCTCAGCGCCGCCGCGTTCGACCTGCTCCTGAGACTGACCACGAGCGACGACGGCGACCACCAGGAGGGCATGCCGCTGGGCGAACTGGCCCAGGCCCTCGGCGTCACCCCGCGCAACGTCACCGGCCTCGTCGACACCCTCGAACACAAGGGCCTGCTCCGCCGCGTCCCCGACCCGGCCGACCGCCGCTCGGTGCGGGCCGTCCCGACCGAGGAGGGGCGGGCCTGGGTGGAGACGTTCCGGGCGCCGACCCGGGCGGCGATGGAGGCCGTGTTCGCCGGGTTCAGCGCCGCCGAGGCCGATCAGCTGCGCGACCTGTGCCTGCGGCTCGTCCAAGGAGTGAGAGGACTGCGATCACGATGAAGACTGCCGACGTGGTGAGGACGTATCACGAGGCGCGGTTCCGCGGGGACGTCACCGCCGCGGTCGGGCTGACCGGGACGCCGTTCCGGTTCGAGAGCCCGATGCTGCGCTTCGACGACCCGGCCGCGCACCTGGCCGGCCTCCCCGACTTCCTGCGGATCGTCACCGGTGTCGATCTGCTCAGCGAGTTGTACGGCGCTGACGAGGCCACCCTCGTCTACGACGTACACACGGCGACACCGGTCGGCACGCAGCGCACGGCCGAACACTTCCGCCTGACCGGCGGCCGGATCACGTCGATCCGGCTCATCTTCGACGCCACCCCGTGGCAGGCCCTGCACGCGGCGGTCACGGAATGATCCGGCCGGAGCCGCCGTGTCAGCCCCGACCGGCGACGACGACCGACTCCATGGTGCGGGCCACGGATTCGGCGTCGGCGCGGGACAGGAACGCGGTGTCGACGTCCACGGTGAGCACCAGGGCGCCGGGCTCGTCGTCGATGTGCAGGAACAGCGGCTCGGTCGGCCCGCTCGACGCGCCGACCCACTCCAGCACGCCGTCGGCGGTCGTCGCCGCCACCGTGGAGGCCCGCTGCATGCGGCGGTCGTTGTAGCAGACGGTGCGGGTGACGTCGGTGTCCGCGCCGGCGAGCAGCTCGGCGAGCCGCATCGGGTCGTAGTAGGCGTGCTTGTGCGCGGCGAGCGACGCCCGCGCGACCCGGCCGAGCGCCTCGTCGAACGGCACGGACACGTCCGCGACGCACAGCCCCAGCTGTGCCAGCGGCGTGACGACCTCGGCCAGCCCCGAGCGGAACCGGTTGCCCACCAGGTGCCGCACCGCGACCTGGCCGGTGCCGGTGACCCGGCCGACGGCCGTCATGAACGCGGTCGACAGGATCGTCGCCGGGTCGACCCCGGTGCGCGCGGCGACCAGCGGCAGCGCGGCCGCCATCGCCGGCGAGGTGAAGCGCGCCTTCGGATACCGCACCGGCTCCGGCGTCCGTGCCGGCGGCAGCACCGTCACCGACGGCAGGTGCCGCTCCCAGTGGCGGACCGCGGCGGCGCTCTGCCGGACCCCGGACGGCGAGCGCTGCCACTCGGCCAGTTCGAGCGGCTGCGGGCCGGTGACGGGCGTGGCGACGCGGGCGCTCGCCTCGGCCACCATCACCCCGGCGCCGATCGCGTCGGTCACCAGGTGCGGCATGATCGCGACGAGCCGCTCCGGCCGCCCGTCGCGGCACACGATCGCGGCGCGCAGCGGCCAGTCCGCCGCCAGGTCCGGCGCCGCGACCCGGTAGCCGTGCTCGACCTCGGCGGCGAGCCCGAGAGGGTCGGCCGTCTCGTACACCTCGACGGCCAGCATCCCCTCGGCGTGCACCTCCTGCAGGGTGCCCGCGCGCAGCCGCGTCCGGAAGGACTGGTAGCGCTGCAGGGAGTAGCGCAGCTCGTCGAGCACGTCCGCGACGGTCGCGCCGGGCGCCACCGGCTGGTGCCCGCCCATCGGCAGCCACGACCGCTCGCGGTCCATCGTCAGCAGCATCGACTGCTGGCCCCAGGTCAGCTCGGCCACGCCGCTGCCTTCGCCGCGGAACGCGACGTCGATCCGATCCACCACGTCAACCATCGACGGATCCATTCTCGTCCGGCTCGCGACCAGTGACAGCGTAGCGCCCCGCGCTCACGGCACCAGGTGGATGCGGATCTTTCTCGCGGTGACCGCCGCGTCCTCCAGGACGTTGAGCCGCGGCTCCGGGACTTCCAGCAGGTGGGGGTGGCGCAGCGCGGCGACGGACGCCAGCCGCGGGTCCTCCAGGACGTGGTCGATCATGGCGCGGTCTCCGCCGCAGACGACCGAGGCGAGGCCCGCACCGCCGGACAGGACGCGCACCGCGATGTCCGCGGCCTCCTCGACCGCCGCGTCCGTCTGGTTGCCGCGGCGTCTGGCGTACCGCTGCTGCGACCACCCACCGGCGGCGGTGCGCCCCTGCACGTAGAACCGCTCGACCTTCGACGTCTCCAGCGTCGTGCCCTCGGCGACCCCGACGGCCGCGGCGCCCCGGCGCACGAGCAGCAGCCCGATCCTCGGCGGCCGGGCGATCCCCTGCAGCAGCGCGTCGATGTCGGCGACCCCGTCCAGGCCCGGCGGCGGGTGCAGCGTCGCGGTGTCGCCGTTGCTGGCGCCGGTCAGGGTGAGCGCGTCCTCGGTCGCGCCGTCGTGCCGGCCGTAGAACCCGTCCAGCCAGCCCTTCAACCGCTCCGGGGAGATCTCCACCCACCGGCCCCCGCCGGCCGCGGGTCGCGCCTTCACCATGCCGACCAGTCTGCCTCAGTGCGTGAACAGCACCGGGATCAGCACCACCACACCCACGATCGCCACCGACGACAGCACGCCGCGCCAGGTGCGCAGGAACCGCCTCGTCCGCCGCCGCCAGCCGCCTCGGCGCGGGCGTGGGCTCGGCTCGTCGCGGGTCACCGCGAAGATCTCCAGCCAGAGGCCGCCGAGCAGCGCGACCGGCGACGCGACCGCCACGACGGCGAGGCGGGCCCCGGTCAGCGGCGGCATGCGGTTGACGACGACGGCGGTCACCGCGGCGACCAGCACGGCGACGGCGAGCTGCGCGACGGCACGCACCCGTCCCTGCACCGCCACCTCCCTGGGTCGGCCCTCAGCGTAGGGGCCAGGGCCGCCGCGGGGCAGGTGCGTCACCCGCCCGCGTGAACGCCGCCCGCACCTGCCACCCGTCGGCGGTCGGGCCGTAGGTGAGGGTCCCGCCGGCGGCGCGCACGTCGGCGTCGAGGCTGCGCAGCCCGTACCCGCCGGTCGTGGTCGCCGCGGGCCGCGCGTGCTCCGGCCGGTGGGTCGTGACCACCACCGACGCGTCGTCGGACGCGACGTGCAGCGTGGTGCCGGGGCCGTCGTGGCGCAGCGCGTTCGTCGCCGCCTCCGCCACCAGCCGGTCGGCCAGCTCCCGGACGCCTTCCGGCAGACGCGTCAGGTCCGGCGGCGTCGGTACGGCCAGCCCCGCCGCCCGCAGCGCCGCCAGCCGCTCCGGCAGCGTCGCGTCCCGCTGGGCCTCCTCGGCCAGGGCCTGCCGGACCTCGGTCAGGGCGTCCCGACCCGCCTGCAGCACGGTGTCCAGGCGGCGGCGGTCGTCCGGGTCGAGCTTCGCGGTCGCCTTCAGCGCCTCGCCCTGGACCAGCATGACCGTCATCGTGTGGGCGAGGCTGTCGTGCAGCCGGCGGGCCAGCCGCTCCCTGGTGCGGCCGGCCTCCGTCTGCCGGATGTGTTCGGCCCGCTCCCGCTGGTGTTCACCCCGCTCGTAGCCGGCCAGCCAGGTGATGATCAGCGCGACGGCGGCGAGCAGGCCGCCCTCGACCGGGCCGCGCCGGACAGCGCCGGCGACCGTGACCACGGCCGCGGCGGCGCCGCAGACGCCCCACCGCAGCGCCGGCGACCGGTGCGTCGCCGCCGTGTACATGGCCAGCGACACCGGCAGGTACCCGACGGCGCGGCCCATGCCCAGCAGCGAGTGCGCCGCCGTCGCCGCGCTGATCACGGCGAGCGCCGCACCCGGGAACCTGCGCCGCCAGACGAGCGGCAGCAGCTGCGCCACGGCGAGGGGGACCGAGATGACCGTCCCGGACACGGCGTACAGGACGATCAGCGTCGCGTACAACGCCAGGTCGACCCACATGCCACGCCCCCTGCCCTATCATCGGCCGGGTGATCCGGCTCGCCATCGTCGACGACCAGGCGCTCGTCCGCGAAGGGCTCGCCCTGATCCTCGGCGCCGAGGCCGGCATCGAGGTGGTCGCCGAGTTCCCGGACGGCGCGGCGCTGCTGCGCGAGCCCGTCCCCGCCGACCTCATCCTGCTCGACCTGTACCTGCCGGGCGCTGACGGGGTCGCGACGATGCTGCGGCTGCGGGCTCAGCAGCCTTTGGTCAAGGTGCTGATGCTGACGACCGTCGGCAGCGCGGCGGACATCCAGCGCGCCCTGGCGGCCGGCGCCGACGGGTTCGTGCTCAAGGACGCCACCGGTGCCGAGCTGGCCGCCGCGGTGCGGGGCGCGCACGCCGGGGTGCGGCCGCTGAGCGCGTCGGCCGCCGACCTGCTGTGGCCACGTGCCGCCCCGATACCGGCCGCAGATCTCAGCTCCCTCACCCCGCGGGAACGAGAGGTGCTGGAGCTGCTCGGCCAAGGCATGGGCAACCGCGAGATCGCCGGCACCCTCTGCCTCGCGGAACGGACCGTCAAGGCCCACGTCAGCAACGTCCTGGCGAAACTCGACGTGACGAGCCGCACCCAGGCCGCGCTGCTGGCCCGGGGTCTGGGCGGGTCGTAGTACCAAAGACATAGGCGGATCACGTACTTTCGCCCGTTCCCGCCGGCGGCGGGTTGCGCGAGGCTGCAGTGGTGCCGACCGTTCCGCGCCGCTGGCGCCGCCGCATCACCGTCACCCTCGCGGTGCTGCTCGTCATCGTCGGCGGCCTGTTCCTGCGCAACAGCTCGACGCTCGCCGGCCCGTCGAAGGGCGAGCGGCCGTTCCTGCTCGCGCACCGCGGCATCGCGCAGACCTTCGACCTCGCCGGCGTCACCGCCGACACCTGCACCGCACGGATCATCCACCCGCCGCAGGTGCCGCTCCTGGAGAACACACTGCCGTCGCTGCGGGCCGCCTTCGAGGCCGGCGCCGACCAGGCCGAGATCGACGTGCAGGTGACCAGCGACGGCCAGCTCGCGGTGTTCCACGACGCCACCCTCGACTGCCGCACCGACGGCCACGGCACCGTCGGCGAGCACACGCTGGCCGAGCTGCGACGGCTGGACCTCGGCTATGGGTACACCGCCGACAACGGCACCACGTTCCCGCTGCGCGGCACCGGGGTCGGCCTGCTGCCCACGGTGCCGGAGGTGTTCACCGCGCTGCCGGACCGCGCGTTCAAGCTCGACCTCAAGCGCGACGACCCGGCCGACGGCGACGCGCTCGCCACATTCCTCGCCACGCTCCCCGCCGACCGCCTCGCCACGGTCACCGTCACCGGCGGCGACACCGCGGTCGCCGCCGTCGTGCGCCGCCTGCCCCAGGTCCGCGCCAGCTCCCGCGCCATCATCAAGGACTGCCTGCTCGCTTACGCCGCCACCGGCTGGACCGGCCACGTCCCGGCCGCCTGCCACCACCGCGAGCTCCCGCTCCCCGCCCACTACGGCCAATGGTTATGGGGCTGGCCCCACCTCTTCGTCACCCGCATGCGCGCCGCCGACACGCGGGTGGTCCTGGTCCGCTCGGTGGGCGACTGGTCCGCCGGCTTCGACACCCCCGCCGACCTCGCCGACCTGCCCGACGACTGGTCCGGCGGCATCTGGACCAACCGCACCGACGTCATCGCCCCACTCGTCACGCCGGCCCGCTGACCGTCGCTCAAGCCCCCGGCTCCGCGCCCACGCCGCAGCACCCCTGCTCAACCCCCGCCCACAGGTAACTCAACGCGAAGCCGACTCGTTCCAACGGCGCCTCGTCCGAGGCCGACCGGTCCGTCCACCGGCGACAGCTCCGCGATGCCGGACGGATTGTCGGTGTGGACGACCGCGCAGCAGACCGGCCCGGTGCAGCGCCGCGGCCGGTACGTGCCGGACTCGGTCAAGCACCCGGCCCGGATGCTCGGCGCCTACACCGACCCGGGAGATCTGGTCCTGGACCCGATGTGGGGCATCGGCACCACGCTGGTCGAGGCCGTGCACGCCGGCCGGGACGCCCTCGGCGTGGAGTACGAGTCGCGCTGGTCCGACATCGCCGACGCCAACCTTGGCCATGCCCGCGCCCAGGGCGCGGCCGGGCGGGGTGGGGTGATCCGCGGCGACGCCACCGCCATCCTGTTCCTCGTCCCTGCCGCCCTGGCAGGGCAGGTCGCACTGGTGGTGACGTCGCCGCCGTACGGGCCGACCGTGCTCAGGCACGTCGCCGTCGGCGACGAGCTCGACATCTCCGACAACTGCTACAACGATGGGGTCGACAAGGGCAACCTCGCCTACCGCGACCTCACCGGCCTCGCCGACGGATTCGCCGAGATCCTCCGCGGCTGCGCCACCCTGCTGCGTCCGGGCGGGACCGTCGTGGCCACCGCCCGCGGCGAGATCCCGCCGTTCGACGCTGCCGTGTTCGCCGACACCGGGTGGGAGCCGGCCGCCGTCTACACCCATCTGGACCGCCTCGAGCGGATCGCCGCCTCGGCCGGGATCCCGGTCGTGCGGATGCCGGCCGGCAGCATCCGCGCCGACGCCCTCGACCCGGGGCACCGCTTCGCCTCGATGCCGCTGTGGCCGCCACGAGTTCACGATTTCTGGAGCCACTTCGTCAGGCAACTCGGGCGCATTCGCGTCACGGTTAGCGTAGAGCAGGCGGGGTTCGCGGGCTGCCACAGCGGTTACCCCTGTCGCTCGACGTCACCCCATGGCTGCAGGTCGACCTGCTGGCCAACGGTCGGAGCAGCGTAGCGCCAGATCATTCCGTCGGTGGTCCGCCAGTTGGACCGGCCGTTGCATGGGCGGCCTAACCTTCCCTTATGGACGCGAACACTGCGTTGAACCTTGTAACTCTCGCTATCTCCGTCACCGCGCTTACCATGACCGCCCGTCTCACTCGGCGGCAAATCCAGGTGGCCAGCGATGCGAACCTCGTTCCAGTCGTTATCAACGCGTTCCAGGAGACGCGCAGCCCTGCATGGTTCGAAGCACAGGAGTACATCCTCTCCAGACTGGCCGAGGAACATGCGGCCGATCTTGGCCACCGTGGTCTCCCGCTTCCGGCACGCACTCACGCGAACACCATCGGGCTGTTTTACGACGACCTAGGGAAGCTCGTCGTACATGGCGTGATCGATCAGAGACTCGTCATCGGCGCCTACGGCACCACGATCGTGCGGCTGTGGGACGTCCTGGCTCCGTACATCTACGCGGAGCGGCAGACGCACGGCCTGCACTTCTGGGTCTATTTCGAGGATCTCGCAACACGCACGGCCGACATGCACCCTGACGTGGTGTACGCCACGATGCGCCGCCGCCCGCCACAGCCTGAGGTCAGGTGAAACTTCGGCGCAATAGCTGGAGAAAGTCCCTTGGCATACTCGGCCAGTGGTACTGCAATGAAAGACATTTCGGTTTCTGGGTAAGTCGTTGCCCGTCGATTGTGCTGGTGGGCAGGACAGTCAGGGCCATGACTGCCTGATGGGACTGCTCCGGCCGATGGATCCGCCGGCCGACGGTGAACCCCGGCTTGGCTGGCCGCGGCCGACGTCGGCTGACGGTCAGATCCAGGCGAGCGGCCACAGGAAGGTCGTCGGCGTGATGCCCTCCACCTCGGTGAACGCCGGGACGGGCTGCGCGGAACCGTCGGCGGGCGCGGTGAGCCAGCCGTTGCCCGTCCACAGCAGCAGCTTGCCGCCGTCGGGCGAGGCGAACGCGCCGATCAGTCCGCCGGGCGGCACTTCGGCCAGGACGGGACGCAGCGTGGCGGTGTTCTTGGCGGGATCGACGGTCACCGCGACCACCGCGCCGTGCGTGGGCCGCCTATCGGTGAAGTCGGCGACGCACCAGACGGTCGTGGCGCCGGGGCGGGCACCGCACTCGTACGACGGGTCGTCACCGCCGCCGATGCCGCCGCCGGCGAGCCGGGCGTCGGGCGAGACCGCCCACTGGACGACGACGCCGTCCTTCGTGGTCGCCTTCCCCAGCTGGTTGGGGTCGCCGACCCCTGTCGTCTCGCGGCGCGGCTGCTCGCTGGGCCTGGCCGGATCAGCCGAGTACCACAGCTCGGAGTCGTCGTCGACGTCGCGCGGGAACGCGTTCACGACCACGCGGCCGGTGCCGTGGTCGAACCACCCCACGATGGACCAGTTCTTCGGCAGGTCCGGAACCTTCCATCTGGTCTCGTCCTCCCAGCGGCCCCCGCGCCGGGCCTTGACCGTCACGACACCGTCTTTCATGGCGGCCCTGAGGTCCCAGTCCTTGCTGCGGTACCGGCCGTAGCTCCAGCGGGGCGTGTACCAGTCCCTGGCCCGGACCGCAGGCGTCATCGGCTCGGCGGGATCGAGGCCGGTTTCCTCGTCGTCCGCCTCGGCCTGTGACCAGATCCGCTTGCCGGTGGACGGGTCGATGACGACCAGCACCCGGTGCTCCCGCCGCGCGTCGGCGACGACGGCCAACAATCCGGCCGGCGGTCGCCCGTCCGTCGGGACGCTCCGCTGTCCGGCCTTCGCGGACGGTACCGCCGCGGAATCCCCCGCATCGCTGTCGCAGCCCGTGGTGAGCAGCGCCGCCACCGCCACGCCGGCCATCCACTGCCGTTTGCTCATGTGCATCCCCCCGGGTCCGCAGGGAGTGTAGAGGTTCAGCGCATCGCCGGCTGTCCGTAGCCGGCAGGGGCGGCCAGCGGCAGCGCTGACCCCTCGAGGCCCTTGTCGCGGGTCGCGCGTGCCGATCCCGTAGCCGGCCCGGGTTCGACCCGGTTCGGTACAAACACCGGAACCAGGTCTTACGCGCCTTCGACCGGCGCAAGCAATGGCGCGGGCCGGCGACCAGTCACGGCCTCGTGCGACGGCGGCGTACTCGCGGGCGGCCCAGCCGGCACGCTGGTCAAGACGATCGGCCCGCCGATGTCCAGGCAGTACGGCCCGGCCCGCGCCGGCGGGGTCAGAGGGTGGCGGGTGCGGCCCCGTGCGCCGCACGCAAACGGGCGGCGTCCTGACTTGGCGGCGCGCCGAACAGGCGGCGGTACTCCCGGCTGAACTGCGACGGGCTCTCATAGCCGACGCGCATGCCGACGCCGGTCACGTCGTTGGGATGCGAGGCGAGCAGCAGCCGCGCCTCCTGCAGGCGGATCTGCTTCTGGAACTGGATCGGGCTCATCGCGGTGACGGCCTGGAAGTTGCGGTAGAAGGCTGACACGCTCATGCCGGCGCGCTGCGCCACCTCCTCGACCCGGAACGACTGTGTGTAGTGCTCGCGGATCCAGCGTACGGCCTGGGCGACGTGGGTCAGACCGCTGTCGGGCAGGCCGAGCTGGCGGACGACGGCGCCCTGCTCGCCGGCGACGACCCGCCAGAGGATCTCCCGCTTGATCAGCGGCGCGAGCACTGCCATGTCGCGCGGGTGTTCGAGCAGGCGCACCAGCCGGACCACCGCGTCAAGAAGCTCGTCGGGCGCATCGCTGACGGCCATGCCGGACGGGGCGCCGACGACGGGCGAAAGGACGCCAGGGGCCGCCTGCAGCAGCACCTCGGCGACCATGGCCGGGTTCAGAAGCAGACCGAACCCCAGCGCGGGCCGCGCCCGGCTGGCCTCGGTGAAGTGGCCGGTGATCGGCAGGTCGACCGAGGCGACGAGGTACTGCCCGGCGCGGTACTCGTACGAGCCTTCAGCGGCAGATCGCCGAGCGCGCGCCGGAGGAGGTCCGCCACGCGAGCCGGCGGGCGATGATGCGGAACATGATCCGCGAGGGCGATCGCCTCAAGCCACTACTTCTCTCGATGCGATGGCTGCTGAACAACTCGGACCGGCCGGTGCTGGTAACGGGCGATACACCCGTGACGACGGTGAGCGGCACGGGACAGGTCTCGTTTCTGCCGATGCTGCTGCCCGAGCAGCACGAGGTCCAGATCCCCGTAACGCCACACCGGCTTCTCACGATGACGCCATTTCCCGCTGTGAGGGCCTCGTCGGACCTGTCGCGGGAGCAGGCGGTCCTGGTCAACGAGTCGATCGTGCGAGGCTGCTCGGCGATGGTGCTTCGCCGACCCGACATGGCCTGGCCCTCCGGCCTTGTACTCCCGAGCGCCCGTGCGTCCCTCGCGGCGCCTCGGGTCACAGTGTCGGCCAGGGCTGGCAGTGCGCCGACGGTGCCCGTGTGGCCCGCCGTCGTCGAGCAGGCGTTCAAGGAGGCGCTCGAGTTGCTCAGCGGGGACCCGGACGTGGCCTGGGCGGGTGAGGAATAGAAGGCGGTGCCGGGTGATCCGGTCGCGTCGGCGACGCAATCACCCTGACCCAACCATCGACTGACGTAACGGCAGCACGCCTCCACAACATCGATCAACCCCACCCTTCAAAATCTGCGGTCGGCGCGACGCAGCTCCCGCGTCTCGGTGATCTGATTCTTAAACGGCGACACGTCTCATCATCGATGCCTGTCGAATCTACAGAAGTCTTTTCCGGCTGTAGAAAGATGCGGCACTGATCCTCGGCGACGTTTCGGTATTGAATTTACCTCAAGATTTGTAACGGTGCATCATTCGTGGGTTATCGGTTGCAGTCCGCCGAGGAACGAGCTCCAATCCTCCGCAACCTTCGCGATGCCAAGTTCCAATATCAGTTCTTCCTCGCCCGCTTCCGGCTCTTCTTCCTCATGGTCCCAGAACCAGACACTTCCGAAGTCTGTGTCTCGCATCGAAAGTGCGTACAGGTTACCGCCAGCATCCGACGCCACGGGAAGCATCCACGCAGGCAGCCGACCATTGAAAACCTGGATCATCTTCCAGATGTTTGCCGAGTACGGTGCGTCTTCACGCACGCCAAAGATTTCATCGACCGAATATGAGTTGTCTTCGGTTGAAAACGAATTGTCTTCGAGCCATCCCCCGTCCTGCGCCGCCAGATAGGAGCGATACTCGACAGGCAGACTCCGTCCGACGAGTGCCTCCAGCCGATGGATGCCATCCTCGGGCGCAGGCGGGCCGGTCTCCTTATAGCGCACATCAAACACGTCTACCACCTTCGAGCCAGGGCACGTCCGCCCGCATGGCGCACTCCATTATGAACTTCGGTCAAAATAAGTTGCATCGTTCGCCCATCTTCATGGTGATGCCACGTCCAGCCCCTGGGCCGCCTACCAGTCATACCCGCCATACGATCAGCATCCGTGAAGTCCGTTGTCGTATTTCCGGCAAAACCATCACCACCGAAAACTACCTGTTCAACGGCGTAAGGGCTGAAGTCTGGGTATCCGGCATTCGTCATCCTCACCCCATTCGGAAACCGATTTTGCAGATCCGGTGTCCAGGTTTCCCCTTCAAACGTCCGCCCGGCTTGAGAAAAGTTCGCTGGAAGTCTACCACTCGGCAGACGCTGGACGCCTGGCGGGATCTCGACTCCGCGCGAGCTAAGTTGACGCGGACCGTGAATTTCGCTATCGACCGCCGGCGCCGGACGAAAGTCGTCATCATCACCGTCGCCACAATTGTAATTATGGACGACGACCGGCACATCTCCAACGAGGATGGAGTACGTGTGGATTTCCGAGACAGTCAGGTCGAACATCTCTGCTTCGGCGGCATAGTTACGGACTGAGCTGACCGTAGCTAGAGAGCCATCTGCCGTACGAAGTTGGTCGCCAACCTTAAGATCTTGGGCATCAACCCATGCCGCAGTGACGTCGTTCCAGAACGGGTGATGCCAGGTCGTTTTGACGGTCGCAACCTCGTCGTCTGCACCATGTTCGATTGTGACGACCAGGTCTGTAAGGTCAGTGTCATCGTTGTGGTGCAGCGCTTCGACGATCTCGGTTTTGGATTCGCGGGTCGTTGGATCAACCGCCACGACCTCATCGCCCGGGCGAACGTCCTTGATCGCCTTGGAAGATCCATCCGCCAGCAGCACAAGGGTGAACGGATCGAAGCTGTGCCGCTTCCCCGGGCAGGCGCAGCTGCATCCCGACCCACTCCCACCTGCGCTTCCGCCTCTATGGCCATTCGACGCGCCGGCCCCGCCACCACCGCCGGCTCGAGGTGCGCCGCCGCCGCTGCCGGAGGTGGAGGGTCGGCCAGCGGCGGGGTGACCGCCGCCTCCGCCGCCCGGACGGGATGCGCTGGGCAGGCCGCCGCCACCGCCGCCCGGACGGGATGCGCTGGGCAGGCCGCCGCCACCGCCGCCCGGACGGGATGCGCTGGGCAGGCCGCCGCGACCGCCGCCGCCTCCCCGGCCGCCGGCCCACCGTCCTGCGCCGCCGGTGAGTTTGTCCATGCCGGCGCTGAAGCCGCCGTCCAGGCCGCCCTGGATCATGGTGTCGGCGAGGCCGCCCCAGGAGAATTCGGCGTCGCCGCGGCCGACGTCGATCATGTAGCCGGCGCCAGCGGCCATCGCGCCCGCGACCGCGCCGGCCAGGATCAGGCAGCCGACACCGGTGGCGCACAGGGCGCCGACCGCGACGGCTGCCGCGATGCCGACGGCGGCGGTGGCGACGAACTTCCAGGGGTCTTCCTTGATCGTGTTGATGGTGTCTTCGGCGTATTTCTTGGCTGCCTTCACGGTGTCGGTGGCGCACTTCTTGACGCCGCCGTTCACGCACTTCTTGACGGCGTCGAGCTTGTCCCGGACGGACTGGACCTTCTTCTTCGCCCAGTCCGTCGTGGACGCGGCGACCTGCTTCCGCACCGACTCGGCCTTGGCAACGACCCAGTCCGCTGCCTTCCTCGCGTCCTGCCAGGCCTGCCCGGACGCGACGTAGTTCCATGAGTTCGACGCCGCCGTCATGGTGTTGTTCACCGCGCTGGTGACCGTGTTCCACCCGCTCGACACCGAACTCCTGAGCGACGACAAGAACGAGTGACCGGTGGGGTCGGTGTTCGTGAGGGGGTTGCCGCCGCCGTACTGGTACCGGTTGGCGCTGATCGACGCCGGGACGGGGCTGTTGTTCGCCGTGTCGCGGGTGTCGAACTGGCCGGTGTCGGTGTTGTACCAGCGGGCGTGCATGTTCACCCGGCCGGTCGCCTGCTCCGTGAACTCCGACTGGTAGCCGAGGCTACCGACCAGACCGGTGCTCGCCAGGACGACGCCGAGCGGGTCGTAGCTCGCCGACCCGGTCAAGCTCGACCCAGTCGCGGTGAACTGCCCTACCACGTCGGTGTGCAGGTCCGTCCACACGTATTTCGAGTTCGCGCCGGTTCCCGTACCAGCGGCGAGCAGGCCGCCACCGGGGTCGCGGGTGTACTTGGTCGTGCCGTCATCGGCCAGGTCGTTGGTCAGCCCGCTGTACTTGAAGCCGGGTTTCACCGCCCGGCCGAGGGCGTCGTAGGCGTACGTGATGGTGCCGCTCGCGGACCCTTGCGTGATCACCTGCCCGTAGGCGTCCGCGGCGGTGTCGTACACGCCCGACGGTCCGCTGACCTGCTTCAGCGTGCCGCGGCCGGTGTAGGAGTACGAGATGCCGCCGCTCTGCCCGGTCAGCCGGTTGCGCTGGTCGTAGGTGAACGTCTTCGAACCGTTCTGGGTACGGTTGCCGGACGCGTCATAGGAGTAGTTCGTGGTCGTCGACCCCGTCGTCCACGTCTGGAGCCGGTCCGCCCAGTCGTAGGTGTACGTGTTGCTCGACGCGCCGGCGAACCCGGTCGTCACCTTCGACGTCAGGTTGCTGTTGTTGTCGTACCCGTACGCGATCGACCCCTGGATGACCGACCCGTCGAACGACGTGACGGTGTCGGTCTTCAACCGGTGCAGCGTGTCGTACTCGAACGTCCGCTTCTTGTTGTTGATGCCGTACGTGACTGTCTTCGGCTGGTTCAGGGTGTTGTACGCGACGCTCAGGTTGATGTTCGTCGTCGCGTTCGCCATCGTCTGCAGACGGCCCGCGGTGTCATAGGTGAAGTTCGTCGTGCCGGCGGCGTCGGTCCGCGTCGTCAGGTTGCCGTCGCTGTTGTACGTGTACGAGGTGTTGTCCGCCGGGCCGGTGATGCTCAGCGGCAGACCACGGTCGTCGTAGCTGATCGTGTTCGTGCCGCCCGGCACCGACAACGACGTGATCCGGCCCGCGTCGTCGTAGCCGAACGTCCGCGCCGCCGTCGGCACGGCGGTGCCGCTGCCGGTCTGCCCGATCACCTGGCCCAGGTCGTCGTACGCATAGTTGATCTGAACGCCGGACTGCAGTTGCCGCGACGTCAGCCGCCCGCCGAGGTCGTACACGTTCGTCGCCTTGCGGTCCGCCAACGCCGTGTGCGCGGTGGTGGACGGCTCGATCTGCGACTCGGGCAGACCCCACGTGTTGTACGTGCTCCAGAACTGGTTGCCGCGCCCGTCGGTGAACCGGGTCCGGTTGCCGGCGGCGTCGTACCCGAATGACGTGCTGGTCGACAGCGTCGACGTCACCGGCTGCGCCTCGCCCACGACCTGGTCGAGCGGGCTGTACGTGAACGTTGTCGTGTGCCCACGCGCGTCCGTCGCCGTGGCGAGGTTGCCGTTGTTGTCGTACGTCGCCGAACGCGTCGTCAGCACGGCGTTCGCCGCGTCGAGCTGCGATGTCTGCACGACCCGTCCGGCGCCGTCGTACACGGTGCTGGCCTTCGTGTTGTCCGGGTTCGTGACAAGGACCGGACGGCCGAGACCGTCGTAGACGGTGCTGGTGACGTTGCCCGCGCCGTCCTTCTGCGTCAGCACCTCACCGAGGGTGTTGTACGTCATCTCCGCCGTCACACCGCCCGGCGACGTGACCTTCCGCAGCCACGGGCCGGCCGCAGGGTTCTCGTCCCCGTACACGCCGGTGCCGTAGTCGTACGTGGTGGTGTTCGACACCGGCGTCGGCTGCCGCACCACCTGCGTGCTGGTCAGCTTCCGGCCCAGGTAGTCGTACGTCGCCGTGGTCTTCGCGCCGGTCGGGTCGACCGCCTCGATGATGTCGCCGACCGCGTCGTACTTCGCTGTGGTGATCTTCCCGGTCGGCCCGGTCACCTTCGTGACGTTGCCGAGCGTGTCGTACTCGTACGACGTCGTCTTGTTCCGCGGATCCGTCGTCGACGTCGTGCGGCCCAGCTTGTCGTACACCACCGTGCTGCTGGCATCGACGATCGGCGCCCCGCCCGGCGGCGTGTACGACGGCATGATCGTCTTCCACACCCGACCGGCCGCGTCGTACCGCGCCTGCGTGACGTTGCCGAGCGGATCCTGGTGCTCGACGGGCTCACCGAACGCGTTGTAGCCCACGATCGTCGTCGGGCGCGTCTGGACCGCCGTCGTGTTGTACACCTCGGTGCTCACCGACGGGGCGACGGTCTTGGTGAGACTGCCGGCCTCGTCGTACACGTACGAGGTGGTGTTGCCGTTCGGGTCGACCATGTCGGTGGTGAGGCCACGGTTGTCGAGGGTGTAGCTCGTCGTCAGTTCGGTGGAGGTGAGGACGGTGTCTGCGGTGCGGCCGTTGCCGGCGCTCCACAGTTTCGCGACGTCCGCGTCGGTCAGCGCGCGCTGGTAGACCTGGACGTTGTCGATGGAGCCCTGGAAGTGGTCGACGAAGTCACCCCAGTGAGAGCCGCCGATCTCCAGACCGTAGACCGACGCGAACGGCGTGGCGTTCGTGCCGTCGGTACCGCGGACGTTGTTCACGTAGAGCGACATCCGCTTCGTGGACGCGTCGAAGACACCCACCAGGTGCACCCACGTGTTGGTCGCCAGCGCGTTGGACGAGGTGGCGACGTTGTACGACACCGCGCCGGTCGTATCGGCGGACGGTGACTGCAGCACCCACCTGTTCCAGTCCTTGTTGTACTGCAGGTAGAACGCGCCGCGGTTGGATCCGGTCTGGGATACGGCGGTCTGGGTCGACGTGAAGTTGTTGACCTTGACCCAGGCGGACATGGAGTATGACTGGGACGTATCGACTGTCGGCCATTCGGTAGAGATGCTGTCGCCGCCGGTGAACGAGGCGAACCCGCCCGACATCGAGATGCCGGTCCCCGCCGTGCTTCCCCACATCGGGTGTTGTGAGCCGGACGAGTCCACGGCCTGGAAGTCGCTGTTCGGTGCTGCCGTGCCGTTGAGCTCCCACCAGCCCACCGGGGCTCCGGCCGCGTTGACCGAGACCCTCTCGGAGGTGACCCGGCCCATGGCGTCGTAGGTGTTGCGGACGTCCCGGAGCGGCTGGAAGGTCGTCGTCCCGGCCTCGTTGCGGGTCAGCGTGACGTGGTCGTCGGCGTCGTAGACGAAGTTGGTCATGCGGGTGACGCCGTCTTGCGTGGAGTTGAACTGCGTCTCGATGCGGCCCGCGTTGTCAACCTTGTAGGCCGTCCGGGTGGCCCCGTTGTTCGTCTTGCTGACCCACGGGTTCCCTGCCTGGTCGTACGTCGTCTCCCGCAGCACCGTGGTCTTGGTGCCGTCCGTCCGCGTCGTCCGCTTCAGGTTGCCGTCGTCGTAGTACTCGTACTTGGTGGTCCAGCCCATCGCGTCGGTCGTCGAAGCGAGCGAACCGTTGGCGTAGTAGGCGTTCGACGTCTCCTGGACGGAGGTGCCGTCCTTGCCGGTGGTCGTGCTGGTGAGCAACCGGCCCTCGGAGTCGAAGACCTGATTCACCACCTGCAACCGGTCGCCGGTCGGGCACGGCGAGCCCACGGCCGGGTCGGTGTCGCACCAGACCGTGCTGTTCTGCCGGCCGTAGACGTCGTAGCCGTACAGGGTGACCACGCCGACCGGGTCGACGCTCTTCACCAGCTGGCCGTAGCTGTTGTAGGCGCTGGTGACGACGCGGGGGCTGTCGCCGCCGGTCAGGTCGCTGACGGTCCGGGACGTGACGTTGTCGTCGGCGTCGAACACGTCGACCGTGCGGGTGGTGTGCACCGCGCCGGTCACCGCGTTCGTGACAGCCGGTTCGGTCGTCTGCACGAGCTGACCGTCGCCGTCGTAGGTGTACGTGGTGATCAAGCCGTTGGGATAGCCGGTCGCCAGCACCTTCTTCTGGGTCAGCCGGCCCAGGCCGTCATAGGTGAACTCGGTGACGAGACCCGCCGGGCCGCCGGGCAGCTCCGGCTCGGTGACCCGCACCACGTCGCCGGCCGAGTTGTACTCGGTGCGTTGGACCGCACCACGCGCCGAGGTGAGCTTGGTCGGCAGGCCCGGCGGGGTGAAGCCGCTCCCGACCGCCGGCGTGGTCGCCGTCGTGTACTCGGTGCTGACCGTCCGGCCACCGGGGTAGCCGGTGACCGGCGGTCCGGTCATGGACAGACGGTTGCCGGTCACCGGGTCATAGGTGAACGTTGTCTTCGACTCACCCATGTACCCGGACGCGAGGGGAGTGACCACCTCGATCAGCTGGTCGTTCCTCGGGTCCGGCGTCAGGTTCGTGGTGGTCGCGTCCGGCCAGAACTTGTACAACGTGTCCTGGCAGAACTGCCCTGCATCCTCGTTGCGGCACGTGGTGGTGCGCACGGTGTTGCCGCGGACGTCCTTCGCCGTCTCGGTCTTCTGACCGACCGGGTCGTACACGACGTTGACGAAGCCGCCGATGTCGTACCCGTACGACGTGGTGTTGCCGAGCGTGTCGGTCGACCCGACCAGCCGGCCACCGTTGAGCAGGTCGTACACCTTGCGTGACGTCTTGCCGTCCGGGTCGATGAGGCTCACGCTGCTGACCGGGGTCAGCACCGTTGTGCCCGTCGGTGCCAGTGCGCTCTTGGACGCCTTGTAGTGCGCGTCGACCTGCGCGGTGCTCAGCCCGTGGTCGTAGTAGGCGAACTCGGCGATCTGACCCTTGAAGTAGCTGTTGTCACCGGGAGACGTGGCCGGCCAGTTCTTGGTCGTGCCGGCACCGATGTAGGCGAACTTCGCGGCGCCGTAGGTGAGGTAACCGGTACGGCTGCCGGCCAGAACGTTGTCCAGATACAGCGACTGCCGGTCCAGCCCCGACGAATCCACGTCCTCCGCCGACAGCACGACGTGGTGCCAGTTGCCGTCGTTCACCACCGTGCTCGACTTCAGGGGCGACACGGCGCCGTCCCAGAACTGGCCGCGCAGGTAGCCGTCGGTGCCCACGTACAACGCCGGCACCCAACCGATGCTGGCCGGGTTCGGACCGTCGACCGGCAATTCCTGATATTCATACAGGACGCTGCTCTTCGCGTATCCGGCCGGGATCTTGAACCACATCTCCACGGCGGTCTGGCCCTCGGTGCCGCCTTCGGCCACGTCCTCGTCCTGGATCACGTACTGGATGAACGAGTTCGTGCCGTTGAACCCGGCGCCGAATGAGTCCGCGAACGGGCTTGTGGTATTCGGCTGCGTGGTGTCGAACGTGACGTTGTTGAACGCTGCCTTGTGCCACGTCGCGGACTGGCTCTTCGGGCCGGCGGGCAGGGTGATGTCGTTGAGGCGGAAGTACTCCCGCGGCTGCGACCCGAGCACCGCTGACGCGTAGACCTGGCTGGAGCCGGACACGGTCGGCTGGCCGACCTGCCAGACACCGCCGACCTCGTCGGTGACCTGGTTGACCCGGCCGGAGACGGCGTCGTAGCCGATGACGGCGCGGACCCGGCCGGCGTTGCTGGTCACCTTCGTCATGGCACCGGACGGGGTCTTGCCGGAGGTGTACAGCGACGACACCAGCTGCGCGGTGAGCGGCTTGTTGAAGTAGGCCACGTCGGCGATGGAGCCGTTGAAGAACGTGGCCGTCGCGGTGGTGATGGTGTTGCCAGGCCACGCGTTGCTCAGAAAGCCGGCACCGATGTACAGCTTGTCCATGCCCGTGTTGTGCAGCTGGATCGTGCCCGCCACGGACACCGGGACCAAGGCGCCGTCGAGGTACAACTGCTGGCTGCCGCCATTGCCGACGAGCGCGGCGTGGTGCCATTGACCGTCGTTGACCGCGTTGGCGGACGTGATGACGTTGCTGGTGTTGCCCATCCACAGCGAGCCGCGCAGCTTGCCGGTGTTGTCGATGTACAGCGCCGGGTTGTAACTGGCGGTGGTGGTCGCGCCCGGCGTGACCAGGTCTTTCTGGTAGGAGAACAGCACGCCGGTCGTCGCGGTGGTCTTGAACCACATGCTGATCGACTGGTAGGAGCTCTCGTTCGCGAGCTTCTCCGGCACCTTCACCGACGAGTTCGTGCCGTTGAACCCGGCGGACTTCGATGTCGAGTTCGGCAGCGCCGCGGGCTGTTCGAGGGTGACGTTGCTGTAGAGGGCGTTGTCGATGCCGTCGTTGGACAGCACGCCGCTCTTCGCCTGCGTACCGGCGGAGACCGGGTCGTTGAGGCGCCAGAACGAGTACGGGCCGGTGTTCAGCACGGTGCTGTTGTGCTGGTTCACCGTCTGGTACTCGTACTTCGCGCAGTCGGTGGTGGTGCCGGGCGGGCACACCTTCGTCAGCTGGTCACCGGTGTAGCTGTACGTGTAGGTGAGCGTGCTGGTCGGCACCAGCGGGTCGCTCGGGTCGGTGGTCACCGTCGCGACGTGCGGCACGGACGCGCCCGGCGGCGTCGACCAGGCCAGGGTCAGCTTCCGGTTGGAGGACAACGACTTCAGCTCGATGGCGCGGCCGTTGCTGTCATACGCCACGGTGAGCGCACGACCGTTCGAGTCGGTGATCTTCGTCAGCCCGTACAGGCCGGTGCCGGCGCTCTTCGTGAACTCGTAGGCGGTACTGTCCTTGTCGGTCAGTGAGTAACCGCCGGTGATCTGCTTGAACACCGAGAACCGGCCCGGCGGTGGCGCCCACGTGCCGTCGTTGTTCCGCCCGAACGTGACCTCCTGGCCGTTCGGATAGCGGATGACCGCGGTCTGCAGTGCGTTGTCGGCGTCCAGGCCCTCGCGGACCTGCATGTCGACCAGCGTCGACCAGCCCTGCCCGAACGCCGACTTGCGCACGTCGAGGCTGTTGTAGTCCCGGGCGATCGACAGCGCCGGGCCTACGGTCGCGATCTGCGCGTCGACGGCGTTGGTGGTGTAGTTGCCGACGCTGCCCTCGAACCCTTTGCCGCCGTTCTGCGCCAGCGACGAGCTCACCATCTGCTGCGGCACCGCGGTGCTGAACGCGAACGGCACCGGGTTCGTCGGGCCGATCGACGAACGGTCGTCGACCTGGACCTGGTACAGGTAGGTCTTGCCCCACGTCAACGTGCCTGCCGGCACCTTCCAGAACCCGTCGGTCCACGGCGACGACGGATTGACGGCCAAGGGCTGGCCCTGGTCGTTGTAGAGGAAGAACTTGTACCGCAGCCCATAATTCGGGTAGCTGTCCGGGTCGCTGCCCTTCGCCGACAGCTCCGGCGTCAACGTGTTCACCGCCGTGTTGTTCGCCGGGTACCGGTAGTCCAGCTGCGGCGCCACGTTGTCCACGTAGTTGACCTCGATGAACGGGTCACACTCGATGTTGCCGAAGGAGCTGGGGCAGATCAGGCTGGTGTCCGACGACGTGAACCGCTTCCAGGCGTCATGGTCGGTCTCCGACGCGGTCAGCGCCAGACCGTAGATGCCGCCGACGGTCGCCCAATCCACCATGGTCTGCGTGTCGAGCGACGGCGTCGACCATACGCCCCGGTTGCGCACGTGGTCGGAGTTGGTGCAGGCCAGTGAGCTGCTCGGCGAGTCGGTGGCCATCAGCTTGCCGGTGTTGTAGCCGGGCATGTTGTCCCACGTCGCCGTGGCGGCGTTCCAGGCGCTCGTCACCGGGTAGACGTTGTAGGGCCTGGCCACGCACGGGTTGCCGTCCAGGTCGCCCTGGTAGGTCATGAACAGGTGCAGCCGGGCCGAACCCACTCTCCGTCCGGCCATCGTCGCCGGGAATCCGTCGAAGTTGATGAACGACCGGGCCTTCTCGGTGCCGTTCCACGAGCCGACCGCGAGGGTCTGCTCCAGGTTGCGAGGGCTCGTCCGGTCAGTCGAGATCGCGTACGTGTCGTACTGGGTCACCACCCGGGTCTGCGGGTCCAGCACCACCGGGAACTTCCGCTGAGGGTCCCGCAGCCAGGCACCGTCGATCGACACCTTCACCGCCGGGCCGCCGTCGACCTGCACCAGCTCATACCTGACACCGTTGGAGATCTCACCGGCGCCGGCGTGGCTGTTGGAGGCGTCCTCCATGTACCCGGCCGGCATCGTCAGCCCGACGGCGCCTGCCGCGGTCACGAACTCGACCTCGCCGGCCGCGTTCAGCCGCGGGGTCAGGCCCTTGAGCTTCAACGGGTACACGTACTGCGTCGGCACGTCCGCCGAGTGCAGCACCAGGTTCTCCTTGGTGCCGGACGCCTTCGCCCCCAGCTCCAGGTCGACGCCGGGATACACGTTGCGGTACCTCGCCACCGACCGGTCCACGGTCGCCATGTTCAGCGAAGCACCGGCCAGCGAGTACGCGAGCTCCACGCCCGGCGAGAGCGTCATCCGGACCAGGTCCTCGGCGACGGGAGCGGCTGCCGCACCGGAGGCGGGCGGCAGCTCCACACCCTCCGCGTCGACCTTCTTCGCCGTACCGGGCGCGAAACTCACCTTGAACGCGTTCGCGGTCGACTCCAGCCGCCGGTCGCCGCCCGCCCGCAACTGACTGTCGATCGGACTCCAACTGCCGTCGGCAGCCTTGAAGTTCACCGGATTCCGGTACACCCGCCGCGTGTAGGAGCCGTCGGCGTTCTGGAACACGTCGGCCTTCGCGTCGCTCATCGACGCGACCCGCTTGCTGGTGCCGGCGTCGAAACCCTTCCGGGCCGGGCCGGTGCTCTTGTTCGTCACCGTCGGCTGGAACGCCTGGTACTTGGCCAGCTCGCCCTTGACTTTGTGCTTCGACTCGCTGTCGCGGGCCGTCGGCGCCTTGACGTAGTGCCCGTCGACGCCCTTGCCGCGTTGCTGCTGCGGCACCGTCGGGTCCTTCGCCCACGACGGTGCGGCCACCAGCCAGTCCCGCAACGCCGCCCAGCCCACGAGACCATGACCGGATGGAACCAGCGCGGGCGGCAAACCGACGCCGAGCGCCAGCACCACAACGGTGACGACACTCGCCCGGCGGATGAACCGACCGAATCCAGGCACAGTAGAACGACCGCGCACGGCCAGCCTCCCCCGTGAAGCCGAGCTGCCCAAGTCAGGCGCGAGCTAGTGTGCGGGGCGCAACCGTGCATGTACAAGATGCAAGCGAACATCGGTGAACTTCATCGCCTAATATCCACTTTGGGTGCTGGTGATCTTCCGCACTGATCTTCCATGAATCGATGCGAGGCGCTATGTTCGTGCCGCGAGCCGACGGGGAGGTGGGCCGTGATCGCACCGATCCTTGCCCGAATCAAGGGAACGGTCCACTCGTGGACCCGCAGTCAGCGCATCGCAGCGACCTCCGTCGTCCTGCTGGTACTGACCGGCGCCACCTGGCTGCTGTGGCCGGGCGACCCACCAGCGCCCGCACCCCGCGAGCGGCACTACAAGGCAACCACCGCCTGCCTGCTCACCGACGACCACGGCCTCAACGGCGACCCAGCCAAGGCCGCCTGGGCCGGCATGCAGAAGGCCTCAGTCGAAACGCTGGTCAAGGTCCAACACCTGGCCATCTCCGGCCCACAGAACGCCGCCAACGGCGTCACGTACTACAACACCCTCGGCGTGCAGAAGTGCACCGTCATCATCGCCGCAGGCCCAGTCCCAGTAGCCGCCATGGTCGACGGACTTGCCTCCTTTCCGGACATCAAGCACTTCGCCATCGGCGGCGACACCAAAGACAAGCCTGTCACCGCAGTCGACGCGACAACACCCGAGACCATCCAGGCAGGCACCCACGCAGCCGTTGCAAGCGCGGCCTAATACTCCAACGTCACTTCGCGGCTGGTGGCGGCGTGGCGTGGGCATGAAGACGGCCACCGCGGTGATCATCGATGGTTTGTGAAGACAACCGAAGATCGAGCGGTGGCCGCGTGCCACAGCGTAGACCCAGAGCGGTGGCGAGTGCTGCTCGACACGGGGATGGCTCGGGTTGCCGCCCGGTTCGCCCGCATTGAGCCGCGCCGAACCGCGGCGGCGTTCGTGGAAGGGCTGCTCTCGACCGTGGAGCGCAAGACCTGCTGGTCCCTCGCGGAACGAGCCGGGCTGCCGGACCCCCAGCCGATGCAGCGGCTGCTGCGCACCGCGGTCTGGGAGGCCGACGCGGTCCGTGACGACACCCGCGATCTCCTCCTCGAGCACGTCGGCCACGCTGACGGAGTCCTGATCGCCGACGAGACCGGCTTCCTCAAGAAGGGCCGATCCTCGGTCGGCGTGCAGCGGCAGTACACCGGCACCGCAGGCAGGATCGAGAACAGCCAGGTCGCGGTGTTCCTGGCCTACGCCTCACCACTGGGACGCGGCCTGATCGACCGGCGCCTCTACCTACCCGAGACCACCTGGTGCGAACAGCCCGACCGGCGCGCCGGTGCAGGCGTGCCCGACGACACCACCTTCGCCACCAAACCGATCCTCGCCCGGCAGATGCTCACCACCGCGTTCGACGCCGGCGTGCCGGCCGGCTGGGTCACCGCCGACGAGGTCTACGGCGCCGACCCGGGCCTACGCGCAGACCTCGAGACCCGCGGCATCGGGTACGTCCTGGCTGTCGGCTGCGACCGGCGGGTCCGGATCAACCACGGCCGCACCGCCATCCGCCCGGACACCCTCACCGACCGGATCCCGACCAGCGCCTGGCAGACCTCCAGCTGCGGACCTGGCGCGAAAGGCCCACGGATCTACCAGTGGGCCTGGATCACCACCGCCACCCACCCCGGCGAACACCGATGGCTGCTCATCCGCCGCAACCCGCACACCGAAGAACTCGCCTACTACCTATGCTGGTCACCCCGACCGGTGCCGCTGCACACCCTGATCCGAGTCGCGGGCAGTCGATGGAACATCGAAGAGCTGTTCCAGACCGGAAAGAACGAGATCGGTCTGGACCACTACCAGGTGCAGACCTGGACCTCCTGGCACCGGTTCATCACCCTCGCCATGCTCGCCCTCGCGCTGCTCACCACCATGGTCCCAGTCCCCGAACCCACTACCGGACCCGACCTGGACCGCCCAGTCATCGCGATCACCGTCGCCGAAACCCGACGGCTCCTCAACGCCCTGGCCCGCAACCAGCCCGCCGACCCCCGCCAGGTGCTGCACTGGTCACTCTGGCGACGAACCGTCCAAGCACGCGCCCGTCGATCGCACTACCAGCGCAGACTCCTCCGCGACGGCTGAAGTGACGTTGGAGTATTAAAGGCCAACTCGACCTCGAACGCCACGGCGGCCGGACGGCCGCCGGGGTCGCCGTCCGAATCCTGCAACGGGTCCTGGCCATGACCGCCGCCATCTGGCACAACTGGCACACCAGCCAGCCGATCATGCGATCCCTGACCGCCTACGACCACTAAACCCTTGGAATAGATCGTCTAGGGTCCACTTCGGACGGTGGCCTTCACCGTCCGGAACCGCGGACTTGAGCCGCCGCTGCCGCGCCGCCTCGGTCACCGCTTCCACATCGATCTCGGTGCCGGCCGGTGCGGCCGGTGCGGCGGCCCGCCGGGCGTTGCTCAACGTCCTGCGCTGCTTGGCTTTGGCCGCCTTCACCGCCGCCGGGCCGGCCTTGACGGCGTCCCAGGATTCCGGCAGGAACAGCCGCCAGTCCAGGGGGCACGACGCGGTATCGGTGACGGCGTGGACACTCACCCCGATCTGACAGTTCGCGACCTTGCCCAGGGTGCCGGAGTACTGCCGGGCCACCCCAGGCGAGCCGGCACCGTCCTTCGGGAACCCGGTGTCATCGATCGCCCACGCCACCGGCTGGACGAGGTCGACCGCCCGGGCGGCCAACCGCGCCCGCACCGCCGCCGTGTCCCACGTGGAGGTGGTCACGAACTGCTGCAGCCCCCTGATGATCCAACCCGAGCCTTCGAAGCAGCTCAGAATCCGATGCTCGTCTCGCGCAGGTCGTCGATGGTGTCTGCGCGCGCGACGGATGGCTCGGCCGAGCGCATCCTGTGACGGGTCCGAAGAGGGGGCTATCCTGAAGGATCATGAGCACTGACGGGATAGGTTCGAAGGTTCACGGACTTGATGAGGTGGATCGACGACTGATTCATGCGCTCCAGATCAACCCACGCGCGAGATGGGCGGCGATCGCACCGATCGTCGGGGTGGATTCAGTGACAGCCGCACGCCGCTGGGAACGGCTCTCACGGGACGGTCTCGCCTGGGTCTCGGGACATCCCGGCCCGGAGCTGAGGGGACCGTCGGCCATCCTCGAAGTGCAGACGCACCCGGGTGCGACGCTCGATATCGGCCAGGTGTTGGCGGCTGACCGGGAGGCGTTCACCGTCGATCTCACCGCGGGGGGCCGCGAGATGCTGGTGCTAGTCACCGCGGAAAGTCTGAATGCCCTCACCTCGTACATCATGAATCGAATGCGCGGACTCGAAGGTGTGCGATCGACGAAGACACATCTGCTGTCGTCGCCCTTCACCGATTCCGGCCAGTGGCGACTTCGTTCCCTCTCGGCCGACGAAGTGGCATCGATAGAACGCGCTGCGGCGGACGAGAGGCGCGAGCGGCTGCGCATCGACCCGCAGTTGGAGCACGAGCTCCTGCAGATACTGGGGCAGGACGGGCGGGCGACCGTTGCTGCGATGTCGAGAACCCTCGAGGTGAGCCAACGTCGGGTGCGAGAGACCATGGCCGCGCTCACCAGCCGAGGCCGACTCGTCACCAGACTCGACATGGCCAAGGCGCACTCCGGATGGCCGGTGCACGCCTGGTACTTCCTGCGTGTCCCCGCCACGATCGTGGAGCGGGTCGGGTCCGCGCTCGCGCGTCTCAAAGAGATCCGGCTTGGCGTCTCCACCGTCGGGCCTTACAACCTCGTCCTCTCGGTCTGGATGAAGACGCTGGCCGACGTACAGCGACTCGAGGTGGCCATCGAGGAGAGGCTGCCCGGCGTGACGATCGCAGACCGCTCGGTGGTGCTGCGAACGCTCAAGAAGGAAGGCCGGCACCTGGACGCACAGGGCAACGCAACCGGCGTCTTCTCCCCCTTTCCGACGCTTTTCCCGCACGTGACACCTCAGAACGAGTAAAAATCTGCAGCCGAACCCCCTCCGGCCGCGCAGCGGCTACGGTGATCCGCCATGACCACTTCGGAGGCGACCGTCGGCGTGTTCGACCTCTTCACTGTCGGGATCGGCCCTTCGAGCTCGCACACCGTGGGACCGATGAAAGCCGCCGCCACCTTCGCCGCTCACCTCACAGACCTGCAGGTCATCGACCGTGTGGAGAGCGTCAGGGTGGAAATCTTCGGATCCCTCGCCGCGACGGGTCGCGGGCACGGCACCTTCACCGCCGTCCTTCTCGGCCTCGAGGGAGTCCGCCCGGATGCGGTGACCCCCGCCGAGGCCGACGAACGACTAGCCGCGATCACCTCGACCGGCACGGTCCTCCTCGCAGGCTCACATCGAATCCCCTGCCGCATCGAGGATTTCGTGCTTCGGCCGCTGACCGTGCGCCAACGACACACCAACGCGATCTCCTTCACGGCACTCGGTCCCGCCGAGACGGCTCTCGCCGCAGAGGCGTACTACTCCATCGGCGGCGGCTTCATCGTCCGGGATGGTGACGACGCCCCACCGGTCGGTGCCACGTCACCGCCCGCGCCGCTGCCATTCCGAACCGCAGCCGACCTGCTCGCGATCTGCGACGACAGCGGACTGACCATCAGCCAAGTGATGCTCGCCAACGAGCGGACGCTGCGATCACATGCGGATATCCGGCAGGGGTTGCGCAAGCTGTGGCAGGTCATGGAGGCATGCGTCCATTCGGCGATTGCACGCGTCGGCGTACTCCCGGGAGGACTGGGCGTGCGCCGTCGCGCGGGTGACTGGGCTGCCCGACTCGCCGTTGAAGACCCCGACCATCGAGACGAGTACTGGCAGCAGCGCGTGAACCTCGTCGCGCTCGCCGTGAATGAGGAGAACGCGAGCGGGGGACGAATCGTCACGGCGCCGACCAACGGTGCGGCAGGCATCATCCCCGCAGTGCTGTATTACGCGCTGCACTACACACCGGCGAGCCGTTCGGTCGAGGTCGGCGCCGAAGACGACATCATCGAGCGGTTCCTGCTCACCGCGGCGGCGATCGGCAGCCTCTACAAGGCGAACGCATCGATCTCCGGCGCAGAAGTGGGCTGCCAGGGTGAGGTGGGATCGGCGTCGTCGATGGCCGCGGCAGGTCTCGCTGAGATCCTCGGCGGTACGCCGCGTCAGGTCGAGAACGCCGCCGAGATCGCGATGGAGCACAATCTCGGCCTCACCTGCGACCCGATCGGCGGGCTCGTCCAAGTGCCGTGCATCGAACGCAATGCGATCGCTGCGGCGAAGGCGATCAATGCGGCGAAGATGGCGCTGTGGGGTGACGGCAGCCACCATGTGTCCCTGGACCAGGTCATCGCGACCATGCGTGAGACCGGCGCGGACATGAGCGACAAGTACAAGGAGACGGCGCTTGGCGGTCTCGCCGTCAATGTCGTCGAGTGCTGAGCGGCGCCCGTCGAACTTCGACATCAATCACGTCACGCAGTTGCAGCGACCCAGCGGGGTCGCCCGAGGAAGGAGACTGCCCATGCCGGCTCGCACCGTATTCAAGAATGCAACGGTATTCGACGGGGCCAGCATCGGTGATGCTGACCTCGTCATCCAGAACGGGCGTGTCGTGGACATCGGCTCGGACCTGGACGGCGACGAGATCGTGGACTGTGCCGGGATGTCTGTGGTTCCCGGCCTGTTCGACTGCCATGTGCATGTGACGGTTCGCGATCTGAACATCGCTCGCGCCGAGCAGCAGGCGTTCTCCCTGCAGTACTTCGAAGCCCAGCGAAACCTCTCACTCTTGCTGGATCAGGGCATCACCTCCGCCCGGGACGCTGCGGGAGCAGACCTCGGCGTCAAGCAGGCAATCCAGCAGAAGCTCATCGAAGGGCCCCGGTTGCAGCTTGCGATCGTGATGCTGACGCAGACAGGAGGGCACAGCGACCTCCATCTGCCCTCCGGCGGCCAACGTTCCGTGCCGATGATGATGGAACATCCGGGACGTCCGGCCTCGATCGTCGACGGCGCCGACGGAGTCCGACGCGGCGTGCGCGAGGTCCTGCGTGCCGGCGCCGACGTGATCAAGATCGCCACCACCGGCGGAGTCATGTCGCCCGGAGACAATCCGCGGCACGCGCACTTCCGAGACGACGAGATCGCAGTGATCGTCGCAGAGGCCGCCGCGGCGGGAACGTACGTATTCGCTCACGCGCAAGGAACGGAAGGAATCAAAGCCGCCTTGCGCAACGGTGTCCGCTCCATCGAGCACGGCTACTATCTCGACGACGAAGCGGTGGACCTCATGCTGCAGAAGGATGCCTGGCTGGTTCCGACGCTCTCGGCGACGCGCGCCATCATCGATGCGTCCGACAGCGGCGTCCCGATCCCCGCAGAGAACGCCGATCTCGCTCGCGAGGCGTTTGAAGCACACAAGGCGAGCTTCGCACTCGCCGTCGACGCAGGGGTGAAGATCGCGATGGGAACCGACACCCCGCCTTACTGGAGCCCCGCCGCCAGCAATCTCAACGAGTTGGCGCTGATGACCGACCTGTCCTCGATGTCCGCGCTCGACGCGTGGCACGCGACCACCTCGAGCGCAGCGCAGCTGCTCGGATACGACGAGCTCGGCGTACTCCAGCCGGGCAAGCTGGCAGACCTCGTCGTCGTCGACGGCGATCTGACAGATCTCCGCGATCTCCGCGGGCGCATACGCCAGGTGTGGCTCAACGGCGATCGGGTTCGCTGAGTGCACAACCGGTGATGCTGTCTGCCCGAGACGGCTGAACGCCTCGGGCAGACAGCATCGTTCCATTAGGGATCCGCCAGGAATCCCGCCAACATAGCGGCCGCGAACTCCGCGCGTTCGTTCTCCCAGGCATGGCCGGCGCCCGCAATCAGGAGCATGCTGGCGCGCGGGATCTCCGCAGTCATCGCCAGGACGTCCTCCCTACTGACCACAGGATCCTCGCGACCATGCACGACCAGTGTGCGAGCGGCGACCGACCCGAGGCGCCCACGCGTGTCGAAACCCCGCGTCGCAGCGAAACGCCGGCTGAGCGCGCGACCCTGAGCGCCCCCAGCCTCCCCGCTATCAAGGCGTCTGTCGTGACGATCAACGGCGGGCGCCATCTGCCGCAGAAGCGCCTCTGCCCGGGTCGTATCGCCGGCCTCCAAGGCAACGAGGAGCGCCCGTGCGTTCTCCGGAAGGCGATCCGGGTCAGGAGGGGATTGTCCCGTAGCACCAAGAACGAGGCGGTCCAGACGATCCGGGTGACGCAGCGCGAAGGCCTGCGCCACCATTCCTCCGTAGGAGGTTCCCAACACGTGCGCGCTCTCGTACCCGAGCGCGGTGATGAGCTCTGCGAGGTCATCGGCGAGGTCGTCGATCGTGTACGGATCAGCGGCGAACGAGCTCCTGCCTCTGTCTCGCTGGTCGTACGTGATCACCGTGAACGAGGTGTTGAGGTGTCGGCGGAGCCTGTCGAACAGCTCCTGGCCGACTTGCAGCCCGTGGACGAGCACGACCGGAGGGCCGACGCCGTCCAACCGGTAGGAGGTGCGGCCGCCGTTCGTCGCGACGACCGACACCGGCCCTTCGGTCAACCCGTCACCAGACCTTGCGCGCTCGAGCGTCCGCAACCAGCTCGGGGTCGGGGACAAGCCGCTTCGCGCCAACCGTCGCGAGCGACTGCTGGGAGAAGTGGAACCCGAAGTCCTCGGCGACCAGCTTGCGCCAGGGGCGGGAGAGAATGTTGTGCGTCGCCCACCGCGCGAACCGCGGACGCTTCATGATGTCCCTGGCGATCTCCCATGCCTTCGCCAGCAGATCTTCCCGCGAGACGACATCACTGATGAGACCGTATTCGAGCGCCTTCGGCGCCGGGATCGAGCGACCCGTGTAGATGTTGTAGGCCGCCCTCTTCGTTCCCATCAGGTGTTGCAGGGCCAGCGACAGACCATCGCCGGGTGCCGTGCCTGCCATGAAATGGGGATCCATGAAGTCCGCGTCCTCGGCGGCCAGGGTGATGTCGCACAGGAGCGCGAACTCCGTGTGGATACCGGGACCATTGACTGCGGCGATCGTGGGAATGTCGAGGTTGTTGACGAAATTCTCAATCAGCTTCCACGCATCGATCGTCTGCTGAAAGATATAGTCCGGTTCCTCCTCGACCAGCGCCCTCGGCCAGGTTTGCTTCGGGTCTCCCTGGAACCAGGTCGCGCCCGTGCCGGTGAGGATGAGAACGTGGTTCTCCGGGTCGTTGCCCACGTCCTGCCATACCCGGTTCCACGCGTTGTGTGCCGCCCAGTTGTGGACATACGGCCCGTCGTCCGTGTGGAGCCGAAGCTCGATGATGCCGTCCTCCCGGCGCATCTTGAAGAACGCCGCATACTTCTCGGAGTATTCCTCCAGCGTTAGGGGCGGCACGTAGCCGGCCCATCCGTGATCTGATGCGTTCACTATGGGTGTTCCCTTCCTCGGCTTTAGCGCATTTCATGCACTAGTGAGACAACGTAGCTCTTTCGCCGCGGGCAGCGTGAAACTCAGGCCAGGACGCAGGAAAATGTTGAGGGAGCGTACTTGGTGAAGGTTCGGGCCAGTCGTTGGCGTCTTCGTGCCGTAAACCGCTGAAGATGAGATCCACGATCCTTCTTGCGTCGTGGGTGAGCGAGGGATCGAGACTCCCTCGCAGTCTTCTGGCCACGAGCGGAGACTTTGCCACGGCCACGGCCACGGCCACGGGCACGGCCACGGGCACGGACAGATGGACAGGCGCTCCGAACGGCGTGCGAGCGTTACCGAACCGGCGCCGACGACCGGAGTGACGGCCGCCCACCTCGCCCAAGGGCGAATCTGCAGTGCGTGGATCAGTCGTCTGCCCCCTCATCCAGGACGCGAATCTGCAGGTTAGCAGTCAGAGTATCCATGAATCTTCAACATTGGGTCGCGAGTGTTTCGGGCGCAGCATGATGAGGCGTCCCGTCCACATCGGCAAAAGAGGCATCCATGATTCGACTCGCATCGCGCTCCCGGTCGCCGTTCGGCGTCGTGGGATTCCTGGTGATCATGGAGCTGGGAAGCGGCATGCTGCAGGGGTGGTTCTCGCCGTTGCTCGCGGCGATCGGCCAGCAGTTCGCCGTCGACGCGGGGGCGCTCAACTGGGTCAACGCGATGTACATGCTGGTCACGGTCGCCTGCGTGCCGATCCTGGCGAAGCTCGGCGACATGTTCGGCCACAAGAGACTCCTCACGGTTGCCGCTGCATTCGTCGTCATCGGCTCCCTGGTCGTGGCGTTCGCACCGACCTTCGAGCTCTTCCTCGTCGGTCGCGCACTGCAGGCGCCCCTCGCGGCATTCCTGCCGCTCGAGTTCGCGATCGTCCGTGCGCGCGACGAGAAGTCTGCGAGTAGGAACATCGGCGTCCTGGTCGGAGCGCTCACCCTCGGCGGGGCCGTCGGTTCGCTCGCCTCGGGTGTGCTGTACGCCGCGATACAGGATCTGACCGTCGTCCTCGTGTTTCCCGCGATCTTGATTGCCCTGTGCCTGCCGGTCGTGGTCTTCCTCGTCCCCGAGACGACGGTGCGCAAGGGCGGTCGCATCGACTGGGTGGGCGCGGTCCTCCTCACCGTCGGTCTGCTGTCCACCCTCACGGGGATCTCGAACAGCGGCGCATGGGGGTGGCTCAACCCAGGAACCCTCTTGCTGATCCTCAGTGGCATCGCCCTCCTCGTCCTCTGGGTGTTTCTCGGACGACGGATGAAGGATCCTCTGGTCGACCTGAGCATGCTGACGAAGAGCGGCATCGGCCTGCCGATCGTCGTCTCCGTCCTGTTCGGCGCGCAGACCTACGGGGGGCAGACCGCGAGCTTCCTCTGGCTTCTCAGCGAGCCCGACCGCGTGGGTTACGGGCTCGGCATGCCCACCGCTGCAGCCGGCGCCACCATCGTGCTCTACGCTGTCGCCGCGTTCGTGGGGACGCTGCTCGGCGATCGCCTGTCCCGTTGGATCACCCCGCAGCGAGCTGTGGCATTGGCCGGCGTCTTCGCGGCGGCGAGCTTCGCGCTGATGATCGTGTTCGCCGGCTCGACGGTCCTCTTCATCTCCTGGATGGCCGTGGGTGGTCTGTCCGCTGGCGTGCTCCTCGCCGTCCTTCCGGCGATCGTCGTGCGCAACGCACCCGCCGATTCCGTCGGCATCGCCTCCGCGCTGTTCAACACCGCCCGCACCGCCGCGGGAGCGGCGGCAGGCGCCGTGTTCGCATTGGTGATGTCCCTGTTCGTCACAGCCCGCACCGTCGACGGGGCCGTCACCGCACAGTCGACGCCGACGTCGTTCTTCGCCGTCTGGGCGATCTGCCTCGGGATTGCTCTGGCGCTCTCCATCCTCGCCCTGCGCATGCGGGTGGCGAAGACGCCCGACACGAGCGAGGTTGTCGACGCATCCGCCACCGCATCCAGCACCACCGAATAGGTCGAAGGATGATGACTACCGCGAACCCCCCGCAGTCCCGTTCGGCCACACCCGAGGCACGCAACGCGATCCTCGGCTCCCCCCTCTGCGGCGTCAGCCCGATCGAAGCCTCATCCGGCAAAACCCAGCGCCGCCGCCTCAACCGCGGCGGCGACCGCCGCGCCAACTCCGCCCTCTACACCATCACCATCGACAGACTCCGCTGGGACCACCGCACCCGCGCCTACGTCGAACGACGCACCAGCGAAGGCAAAACCCGTCGCGAAGCCATCCGCTGCCTCAAGCGATACATCGCACGCGAGCTCTACCAACTCATCACCCGCCCCCAACCCTCAACCCCTTGACATCCATAGGGGCATCAAGCTCGCCGTTCGCTTCGAAGCCACCGTCACCATCGCCGCCATCAGCCAATGGCTTCGCGCGTTATGAAACGCGGCCTAACTGGACGTTTGATTCTGGTTGGGATGGATAACATCCGGTCCGCACATCAACAGTCACTGCCCACGTGCGCCCGAAATAGCCAAGAACATCATCATTACAGCCGATTCGCGCCTGCGGCATACGAGACGTTTCAGCAACGGATCATGTCTGATTCACTTTTGTCACGGAAACAACGGACCTGGCGTCCGTCACGCCGACCCATGGCCACCGTACGCACAGTGGCATGGCTGAACGCAGCGCGTACCCCTCCGACCTGTCCGACGCCCGCTGGGCCCTCATCGCCCCCCGACTGACCGGGTGGCGTCAGACCCGCACCGACGCCGGCGTCGACGGCCGCACACCGACACACGACCTACGCGAGATCTTCAACGCGATCCTGTACATCAACCGCACCGGCATCCCCTGGCGTTACCTGCCCCACGACTTCCCGCCCTACCGCACCGTCTACGGCTACTTCGCCGCCTGGACCAAGGAAGGCATCTTCGTCGAACTGAACTACGACCTCACCGGCCTGGTCCGCGACACACCGGCAAGCTGGGTGGTTGCGGTGTCCACGGCGTAGGCGATTTCCGCGGTGTCGGCGAAGGTCTGTCCAGCGAACGCGGCTTTGCGCAGCAGCCGCCACCAGCCTTCGGTCATGTTGAGCCAGCAGGCGGCCTTCGGGATGAACACCTGCTGGATGCGGGGATGGCGGGCCAGCCACTGCCGCACCTTGACGCTGAAATGGCTGGACAGGTTGTCGGTGACCACCCGGATCTGCCCGCGCGGGTTGGCTTCGGCGATCTGGGTGAGCAGCCCGATCCAGCCGTCGCTGTTGCGGGACGGGGCGCAGCACGTCAGCTCGGTGCCGTCACGGATGCGCAGACCGCCGTAGACCCACAGCTTGTCCGACCCGCGGGAGTACTCCAAGGGCGCTTTTGACGCGGTGGCCGTCGGGCGACCAGCCCGGCGCGGGCGGGAACGTCCGCGGGATCACCGGACCCAACTCGTCGGCGCAGATCACCGTCGTGCGCGACGGCGGGTGGGTGTAGAGCTCGACGACAGCTGTTCTTTTGGGGCGAAGTCAGGGTCCTTGCTCTCGGCCCAGGACCGGGTATGGCGCCAGCGCACCCGCTCCGCGAGCAGGATCCGGCGCACCTGGCTGCGGTGCACATCGATCCCCTCGACCCGGGCCGCCTCGGTCAGGCTGTCCAGGGTCCATTGCGGCGGCCCCTGCTCGTCGGCGCAGCTCAGATCCCCGCCGGCGGTACGTTGCGGCCGGCCGGGCGGGACCGAACGGGCCAGCGCGATGATCCGGCCCCGCTCACCTTCGGTGATCCGGCGTTTGCGTCCCGCCCCGGGCAGGTCGCCCAAGCCGTCGATACCCTCGGCGTTGAACCGCGCCAGCCGTTCCCGCACCGTCTGCATGTGACAGCCGAGCCGCGCAGCGATACCGCTGGTGCGTTCACCATCCCAACTCGCCGCGATCATCTTCGCCCGCATGATCCAGTCCGCCGGCGCATGCCGGGCACCGGCCAGCTTGCGGACCTTGCGCTCCTCCTCCGCATCGACCGGAGGACGCGCGTACAGCAACTTCGGCATAACGATCGCCTCCCCACCAGCATCCCACCGCAGGGCACCAGCGATCTACACCCCCAAAGAGGAACTGAGCATTAGGTGGGTGCCGCATGGGCAGTCAGGAGCCGCATTGCCGCTCGTTGCTGCGATGACCTGCGGTTTATCGGTCAGTTTCGGGACCACCTCGTTCGGGTGGTTTTCGATGTTCGTGAGTTTCGGGCCCGCCTTGGCTGGCGGGAGCATCGGCTGGTCTGGACGGGAGCCTGCCGATGGCGCCGATGTCGAAGGTCGACCTGTTCGCGGCGATCCGACGGGACTCGCGGGCCGGCATGTCCGTGCGGGCGTTGGCTCGTCAGTATCGGGTCAGCCGCCGCACGGTGCGTTCGGTGCTGCAGTCGGCGTGGCCGCAGTCGCGCAAACCGCTGCCGCCCCGGGCGTCGAAGCTGGATGAGTTCAAGCCGATCATCGACGGCATCCTCCGCGGGGATCTGGACGCGCCGCGCAAGCAGCGGCACACCGTGAAACGGATCTACGACCGGCTGATCGCCGAGCACGACATGCTCGACGTGTCCTACGCGGTGGTCCGCGCCTACGTCGCGGACCGCAAGCCGAAGATCCGAGCCGAGGCCGGACGGGGACCGGTCGACGTGTTCTTCCCGCAGACGCACCGGCCGGGCGCCGAGGCGGAGGTCGACTTCGGGGAAGTCGCCGTCAACCTGCGCGGCGAGCTGGTGACCTGCATGCTGTTCGCGCTGCGGCTCTCCTTCTCCGGCAAGACCGTCCATCGGATCTTCATCTCAGGTGGTCAGGAGGCGTTCCTGGAGGGCCACGTCCACGCGTTCACTACCCTCGGTGGCGTCCCCACCGGAAAAATCCGCTACGACAACCTCCGCGCGGCGGTCGCCCAGGTCCTCGGGTTTGCGCGGCAGCGGGTCGAAACCGCCCGCTGGACGGCGTTCCGATCCCACTTCGGCATCGATGCTTTCTACTGCCAGCCGGGCCTGCAAGGCGCCCACGAGAAGGGCGGCGTCGAGGGCCAGATCGGCTGGTTCCGCCGCAACCACCTCGTCCCCGTCCCTTCTCTGAACTACCAGCAATCCTCGTATCTTGCGTTCACGGCCCCCCGGTCGTCCTAGCTGGCCTCTGGTTCGGTAGGCGTGAAGTCGTAGGTGGCCCAGTCGGCGATCGGGACGTATCCGATGCGCTGGTAGAGGGCGTTGCTGGTGGGGTTGGCGGCGTTCGTGAACAGGACGACGTCCGTCGCGCCTGCGGCGAGCGCGGCTCTGCTCACCTCGGCTGTCACGGCGCCTGCGTAGCCGCGGCCGCGTAGGTGGGCGGGGGTGTAGACGGGGTCCACGCGGACCTGGCCGGCGGCCATCGGGTTCACGCCCGCCATGGAGACGGGCGTGCCGTCCGGGGTCTCCCAGAACATGTAGCGTTTCTCGGCGAAGCGAGTACCGGCCCAGGAAGCGGCGTCAATCGTGACAGCCTCCCCGACGTCTGCGGCGAACTCGCGGCACCAGCGCATGAGCTGCTCCTGGTCCCGCTCGCCCACGAGGCGGCCCCAGCCGGCCGGCGCAGGTTCCGGTGGCGTGAGGGTGCCGAGGCGGTGCAGGTGGAGCCGAACGCGGGGCGTCGGCGTCGCACCTGTGTGCCGCTGCCATGCCTCGGCAAAGGCGGTGGCGGTGTGGTGGTCCGCGCTGACGGAAGGAAGCGAGTGCCCGAGGGAGACCAGGTGGGCGGCGAGGGTGTCGGCTTGCTCGGGCGTAAGGCATGTGACGCTCAGGCCGGCGGGCGGGAAGCGGTAGAAGGTGGCCCGGACCTCACCCGCCTGCTCCAGCCAACCGAAGACGGCGGCTGGGGTTCCGTTTCCTGCCGTCCCGAGCATGCGCAGCTTCTCGGTCATTGTCAGTGCCATGGTGTGCAGGGAGGGGCGAGAGCGCAGGAAGTCTCCGGCTCGCGCGAGGAAGTCGTCGATATCTTCGGTGAGGTGCCAGTCGTCCGGGCGCATGCTTGATGATGCCCCAGTGCCCTCAGCTGAGGGAAAGGCGACTGGCCGGTCTGAGTCGTTGTCTTCCGAACGCCGCGCATGATGACGCATGCCTAGGGCTTCCGATCAGCGTTGGAGTCACTCCCGGACGTGGCTGCCTGCGTCATGTCGCCGGTGGCGTGGATCTCCTCCAGCCGTGCCCGTTGGGCAGGGCTCGGCCGGAGTAGTGACCATCTGAACTAAAAATGATCATGAAGTTTCGTGTGGTTCGGCGTGGGGCGATGGGCTGACCTGGGTGGTTGATGTGGTGACGGTGCGTCCGGTGATGGCGGGGAAGGTTGGTATGCCGAGTGCGATGGCGGTGTTGCGTCGCTGGATCGCGCCGTCGGTCTGGGCGAGTTTGTCCCTGGCGGCGGCGAGGCTGACCCGGAGTCCTTCGGCTTCGCCGAGCCAGCCCTCGTGTTCGGCTTCGCTGATGCGGGTGATGAGGTTGTCGCGGATCTCGGTGAGGCGTTGTCGCTGGTCGGGGTCGACTCGGAGGAGTGGGCAGCGAACACAGCTGTGTTCGTGGATGCAGCTGGTGCCGTAGGCGCGCCCGCAGTCGCCGAGGGCGAGGCGACGGCGTTGGAAATGGCCGACGAGCACACGGGCCTTGGCCAACGCTGCCCTGGATCGGGACGCCTCCACGCCCAGGGCGAAGGCGGCGTCCATCAGCTTCAGCGCCGTTTCGGCCGGAACTTGTTTGGCGATCAACGGCTTCCGTGGCTTCGTTGTCATCCGTTGTCCGGCGGTGGCATGGGCTGGTTCGATTGCCGGGAGCTTCGGTCGCCGTACTACGTCATGCGGTCGCGGTCCCCAACCGGGTACTGGCCCGGCGTCTTCCCGGCTGGCTGTACATCCGCAACCCGAACCTGCCCAAGCGTCGGCTCCATGACCAGCTCGCTACAAGCCAACCGCCCCGCCGGTCGCGGCACGTATGTGTAGCGCGGTTGCACTTGTCCATCTGTGTCGCGCGCCAGTGCGTCAGCGGCTGTTTCAGCTGCCAGACGTTGAGCTTCGATGCCTCCTCTGGGTGGGTGTTCCATACATAAGGGCTCCCGTTTACGTTGTTGATCTTTCCGTCGTTCCGGCCATGGGCAGGGTGAGTCAGGGCTTCGAACGGTTCGGCTCTGGAATGTCGAGCCGGACGCGGATGGAGGTAACCTCGTCCGGCTCCACGCTGGGCCGTCCGGCGATGGTGAGCTGAGTCTGGCGGGCAGCCCACCGCGACCAGCGGTCGTAAGCTTCGGCTTCCGTAGTGCCGGCAGCGGCGGCGACTTCGGCGAGGCTCGCACCGGCCCGGAAGGCTCGATGCATAGCGATGGGTTGCCAGCGTGACCACCAGGCCACGACAGCCGCGGACAGCGCCAGCTCGGTCAGGTGGAACCCTGCGGGCTTCTCATCGAGACGCAGGGCCATGGCGTGATCACGTAGCTCACCGAGCAGCGCGAAGGGGTTGTGCGCTTCGGCTTCCTCGAAGGTCACCGGCAGATGTTGTGCGGGCGCTTCGGCCCTGGGCTGAGGTACAGCGACTTGCGAGGCGTGCTGTTCTGTCGGGATGGGCTGCTGGCTGATGATCTCGTCAGCGTCTCCTCTCGATTGGGGGATGTGTTCCATACATACTGTCTCCTGTCTACGTTGCTTGGGCTACACGTTGCTGTTGAGCTGCGGTTTTGGTGTTGATAACTCCAGTGGAGCCTTGAGAGCGCGGACCCTACATTCGCGAAGCTCTTGCCTGGTCCGCGACCGCGACACCAAGTTCACTGGGTCCTTCGACGCCGTGTTCGCTGTGTGGCGCAGCGGCGGGCGGCGCGTGGCTGGAAAGTTTCAGGAATCACCGTGTTCGCCGGGGGCGCGGCTCCCCGGGGAGGCCGTGAGTTTTTCCTGGCCACCGGGTTAGTCCAGAATTCTACCGTTGCGGGCAGGCATTGACTTAAAGGTTTAAGGTCGCCACCTTCCATGGCACGTCGATTGACGATGACCTGTGGAACGAGGAGACCTCATGAGGCACCGAAGAGCCCTGCTGGCGTCCGGCGCGGTGGGCGCGCTCGTGGCCGCCGCCGCCGTGGTCGTTACGCTGCCGGCCGCGGCCGCGGCCGCAGGCTGCGCTGTCACATATCAGAACACCAATGCGTGGCAGTCGTCGCCCACGTCGGGCGGTTTCAACACCACGCTGGCGATCACCAACCTCGGTGACCCGGTCAGCCATTGGACCCTGACGTTCACGCTACCCGCCGGGCAGACTCGCGCCGGCGGCTGGAACGCGACGTTCACGGGCACCACCTCGGTCTCCGCCACCGATGTGGGCTGGAACGGCACCATCGGCACCGGCGCGACCAACGCGAGCGTCGGGCTGCAGGGCGAGTGGACCCGGGCGACCGCCGGCGCCACGCCGCCGACACCGTTGCCGCAGCCGACCAACTTCGCGCTCAACGGGGTCGCGTGTACCGGCAGCACGACCAGTCCGAGCCCGTCGGCCAGCAGCTCGTCGGGCGGCAACCAGGCGCCGACGGTGGCCCTCACCAACCCGACGGCCGGCCAGGCGTTCACCGTGCCGGCGACGGTCAACTTCGCGGCCACCGCGAGCGATCCCGGCGGTTCGGTCGCCCGGGTCGACTTCCTGAACGGCTCGACGGTGCTCGGTTCGGACACCACGTCGCCGTACACGTACGCGTGGGCGAATGTCCCGGCCGGGACGTACTCGGTGAGCGCCCGCGCGGTGGACAACCTGGGTGCGAGCACGACCACCACCCCGATCTCGATCCGGGTCAACGGGCCGAACACCGGCGGGGCGGCCCCGGCACTGCACGTCACCGGCAACCACCTGGTGACCGCGGCCGGGGCGACGTACCGGCTGCTGGGGGTCAACCGGGCCAGCGCCGAGTTCGCCTGCGTGCAGGGCAAGGGGCTGTGGGACAGTCCGCAACCGGATCAGGCCACCGTTGATGCGATGAAGGCCTGGAACATCCACGCCGTGCGAATTCCGCTGAACGAGGATTGCTGGCTGGGCACGTTTGGTACCCCCAGCGGTGCCACCTATCAACAGGGCGTCAAGGACTACGTGGATCTGCTCGTGGCCAACGGGATCACGCCGATCGTGGAGATGCACTGGAACCACGGCGTGTACACCGGCAACGCGTCGGCCTGTGCGGACGCCAACGCGACGTGCCAGAAGCCGATGCCGGACGCGCAGTACGGGCCGGCGTTCTGGACCTCGGTGGCCACCATGTTCAAGGCCAACAACGCGGTCGTCTTCGACCTGTTCAACGAGCCGTACCCGGACGCGGCCAACAACTTCAGCGACGCGACCGCGGCGTGGAAGTGCCTGCGCGACGGTGGCACCTGCGCCGGGATCGGCTACCAGGTGGCCGGCATGCAGAGCCTGCTCAACGCGGTGCGCGCCACCGGAGCCACCAACGTGGTGATGGTGGCGGGTCTGACCTGGACCAACGACCTGACCCAGTGGCTGACCTACAAGCCGACTGACCCGACCGGCAACCTCATGGCCTCGTGGCACACGTACAACTTCAACGGCTGCGTGACCACCGCCTGCTGGGACAGCCAGATCGGCACGGTCGCCGCGCAGGTGCCGGTGGTGGCCGGCGAGATCGGCCAGAACACGTGCGCCCACGACTACATCGACCAGGTGATGGCCTGGGCGGACGCGCACGGCGTCGGCTACCTGGCCTGGACCTGGAACCCGTGGGGCGTCTGCTCCAGCCAGGGCAACGTGCTCATCACCGACTACGCCGGCACGCCGACCAGCACCTTCGGCGAAGCCTTCAAGGCGCACCTGCTCACCCAGAACCCGTAACCCGCAACCCGTCGAGGCGACGGGCCGGGCCGTGGCTCCCGTCCGGGGGCGCGACCCGGCCCGTCGAGCCGGCCAAGGCCGCTGCGCCGCCGCGGCACTTAAACGTTCAAGAAAACGGGTCCGTTCTGTTCTGTCGGACATCCCTGACCCCGGGAGATGGCACATGAAGAAGCGAGCGGCGGCCCTGCTGGCCGCGGCGTTACTGTGGACGGCGGGCTGTTCGGGTGGTGGCGACGGCGGCAGCGCCGCGGCCCCGGCCGACCCGGCCAAGGTGAGCGGTGACATCACCGTGCTCACCCACAAGACCGACCTCGCCGGCGACGGCACCTTGGACAAGTACGCGGCCGAATTCAACAAGATCTATCCCAACGTGCACGTCAAGTTCGAAGCGGTCGTCGCCTACGAGACCGACGTCAAGGTCCGGATGAACAGCGACAACTACGGCGACGTGCTGATGATCCCGGCGGCCGTTCCGGTGCCCGACTATCCGAAGTTCTTCGCCCCGCTCGGCGACGCCGGCGAGCTCAGCAAGAAGTACCGCTTCGTCGACAAGGGCACCTACAACGGCCAGGTGTACGGCATCGCGACGAACGGCAACGCGAACGGCATCGTCTACAACAAGGAGGTCTGGCAGCAGGCCGGGATCACCAGGTGGCCCACCACCTTCGACGAGTTCCGCGCTGATCTGCAGGCGATCAGGACGAAGACGTCGGCGACCCCGCTGTACACCATCTACCACGAAGGATGGCCGCTGACGGCCTGGCAGGGCTACGTGGGTTCGAGCAGCTGCGACCCGAAGGCCAACGACAACCTGGCCACCGAGACCGCGCCGTGGAGCGCCGGCAAGGAGCTCCACCAGATCGACACGCTGCTCTACAACGTGGTGCACGACAAGCTGATCGAGGCGGATCCCACGACGACGGCCTGGGACGGCGGCGCCAAGAGCGGCATCGCCACCGGGAAGATCGGGACGCTGATGCTGGGGTCGTGGGCGATCTCGCAGATGCAGGCGGCCGCGAAGCAGGCCGGCAAGGACCCGGCGAACATCGGCTTCATGCCGTGGCCCACCCAGGTGGGCGGGCACTTCTGCTCGGTCATCGGCCCGGACTACCTGCAGGGCGTGAGCATCCACTCCAAGAACAAGCAGGCGGCGCGTGCCTGGGTCGACTGGTTCGTCGACAAGAGCACCTTCGCCCAGGACGAGGCCCTGCTGCCGACGCTCAAGAGCGGGGCGCTGCCGCCGGATCTCAAGGCATACCAGGACGCGGGAGTCCAGTTCATCGAGCTCAGCCAGGAGAAGAACCCCCTGGTCTCGAAGATCGACAACGAGTCCGAGATCGGGGTGAACAAGCCGGACTACCGCCAGAAGCTCGTCGACATAGCGCGAGGTGCCGCCGGCGGCAGCGTGGACGCCTACTTCGCCGACCTGAACAAGAAGTGGTCGGCCGCGATCAAGTCGGCGGGTTCCTGACCGGCCGCCCCGGGCGGGGTGGGGAGCCCGGCCACGGCCGGCCGCCCCACCCCGCCCGGGTGGGACACGACGAGCGAGGCGACATGCTTGATCGACACGGCACCATCGCAGCAACCCCACAACCCGCGGACCACACGACCGACGACCGGGCCATCGCACCACCGGCCCGGCGGCAGCGGCCGCGCGGCGTGCTCGCCCGGCTGACGCCATGGCTGTTCCTGGCCGTGCCGCTGGCGTTCCTGGTGACGTTCACCTATGTGCCGGCGGCCAACCTGTTCTACTACAGCCTGACCAAGTGGGACGGCTTCAGCCCGGAACAGCAGTTCGTGGGACAGGACAACTACGTCCAGCTGTTCACCCGGCCGGAGCTGTTCCAGGTGTTCTTCGTCAGCCTGTTCTACATGGCGTCCGGGGTCGTGCAGATGGTGCTGGCCCTGTACTTCGCGACCGTGCTGAGCTTCAACACGAGGTTCCGGAACTTCTTCAAGGGCGTCCTGTTCTTCCCGTACCTCATCAACGGCGTCGCCATCGGCTTCGTCTTCCTCTACTTCTTCCAGCCCGGCGGCACCCTCGACTCCGTCCTGCGCCTGTTCGGCGTGCGCGGTCAGCACCTGTGGCTGGGCGACCCCGACATGGTCAACTGGTCGCTCGCCTCGGTGTCGCTCTGGCGCTACCTGGGCCTGAACTTCGTGCTCTTTCTCGGCGCGATCCAGTCGATACCCGGGGAGATCTACGAAGCGGCCGAGATCGACGGCGCGAACCGCTGGCACCAGTTCCGGCACCTGATCCTGCCCGGGATCCGTCCGGTGATCAGCCTGAGCGCCATCCTCGTCGTGTCCGGTTCGCTGTCGGCGTTCGAGATCCCGTACATCATGACCGCCGGCGCCAACGGCAGCACCACGTTCGTCATCCAGACGATCAAGCTGGCCTTCCAGTTCAACAAGGTGGGACTGGCCTCGGCGGCCGCGGTCGTGCTGCTCGCCATCATCCTGCTGGTGACCTGGATCCAGCGGCGCATCGTGCCCGACGAAGGGGTGGATCTCGTATGACCTCCATCAACGGGCGGGACGTCGGCGCCCGCATCGCCGTCGCCGGCAAGTACCTGTCGCTCGTGGCCGCGTCGGCGGTGACGCTGCTGCCGCTGGTGGCCGTCGCCCTGGCGGCGCTGAAGACCGAGCGGGAGTCGGCCAACGGCGGGCCGCTGGATCTGCCGGGCAACTGGCTCAACCTGCACAACTTCGAGGTCGCCTTCACCCAGGGGCACATGCTGCGAGCGTTCGCCAACACCGCCGTGGTACTGGTGTTCTCGATCACGGGCACGGTCATCATCGGCTCGATGACGGCGTACGCGATCGACAGGTTCACCTTCCGGTTCCGCCGCCTGGTCATCGCCAGTTTCCTGGTCGCGGCGCTGGTACCGAGCGTCACGACGCAGGTGGCGACGTTCCAGATCATCGACCGGCTCGGGCTGTTCAACACGCGGGGTGCGCCGATCGTGCTGTACATGGGCACCGACATCATCTCGATCATCATCTTCCTGCAGTTCATGCGGTCGATCCCGGTCTCGCTCGACGAGGCGGCCCGCATCGACGGCGCCTCCTCGTTCCGGATCTACCGCACGGTGATCCTGCCGCTGCTCAAGCCGGCGATCGCGACCGTGGTCATCGTCAAGGGCGTCGTCGTCTACAACGACTTCTACGTCCCGTTCCTCTACATGCCCTCGCCGGACCTCGGGGTCATCTCCACGTCGCTGTTCTACTTCAAGGGCCCCCACGGCGCGCACTGGGAGATCATCTGTGCCGGTGCGGTCCTCGTCATCGTGCCGACGCTGATCGTGTTCCTGTTCTTGCAGCGGTACATCTACAACGGATTCACCAGGGGTGCGACGAAGTGACGCAGGCGACCGTGCACGAGGGCTGGACCGTTCGCGCCGTCGGTGGCGACATACCGGCACAGCTGGCCGGCGTGCGGGTGCCGGCGACGGTGCCCGGCTGTGTCCATCTGGACCTGCTCGCCGCCGGCCTGATCCCCGATCCGTACCTGGACGAGAACGAGCGGCTGGTCGCCTGGATCGGCCGCGTGGACTGGCGGTACGAGACAACCGTGCCGTGGGCCGGTGCGGGCGGCGACGATCAGGTGGACCTGGTCGCGCTGGGCCTGGACACGGTCGCCACGGTCGAGCTCAACGGCACCGTCCTCGGCCGTACCCGCAACATGCACCGCAGCTACCGGTTTCCGGTCGCGCACCTGCTGCGCCCGTGGGACAACACGCTCGCGGTGACGTTCACCGGCGCGCTCACCGCGGCCGAGCAGTCCGGCCGCGAGCTGGGCGCGCGGCCGCACGTGAACCGGCATCCCTTCAACACGATACGCAAGATGGCCTGCGACTACGGCTGGGACTGGGGTCCGGAGCTGGGCACCGTGGGCATCTGGCGCCCGCTCCTCCTGGAGTCCTGGCGGGTGGCGGGTATCGCGAGCGTCCGGCCGCTGGTGGAGGTCGTCGGCGGCACCGGCGTGGTGCACGCGCACGTGGACCTGCGGTCGGCGGCGCCGGCGGAGGAGCCGCTGCGGCTGGAGGTGTCGGTCGGCGACGTCCGGGTCGAGGCACGCGTGCCGGCCGGGCAGCGATCGAGCACGGTGGAGGTACGGGTGCCGCACGTCCGGATCTGGTGGCCGCACGGGTACGGCGAGCAGCCCCGCTACGACGTGACCGTGCGGGTGCACGACGCGGCGGCCAAGCTGGACGAGTGGCACGGCAGGATCGGGTTCCGCACCGTCGCGCTGGACACCGCGCCGGATGCCGACGGCACGCCGTGCACGCTGCTCGTCAACGGCGAGCGGGTGTTCGCCCGCGGGGTCAACTGGATACCCGGCGACTGCTTCCCCTCCCGGGTCGGCCGCTCCCAGTATGCGCAGCGGCTGACCCAGGCCCGCGACGCCAACGTCAACCTGGTCCGGGTCTGGGGCGGCGGCATCTACGAGAGCACCGACTTCTACGACCTCTGCGACGAACTGGGCCTGCTGGTTTGGCAGGACTTCCTCTTCGCGTGCGCCGCGTACGCCGAGGAGGAGCCGCTGCTCGCCGAGGTCGTCGCGGAGACCCGCGAAGCGGTGACGCGGCTGAGTCCCCATCCCAGCCTGGTGCTGTGGAACGGCGGCAACGAGAACATCTGGGGGTACCACGACTGGGGCTGGCAGCCGGCTCTCGGCGGGCAGAGCTGGGGCTGGCGGTACTACACCGAGATCCTCCCGGCGGTCCTGGCGGAGCTCGACCCGACCCGGCCCTACATCCCGGGCTCCCCGTACTCGTTCGACCCGCAACGACACCCGAACGAACCGGCGCACGGCACGACGCACATCTGGGACGTTTGGAACACGCTGGACTACACCGAGTACCGTAGCGTCGCGCCCCGGTTCGTGGCGGAGTTCGGGTTCCAGGGACCACCGACCTGGGCCACCCTGACCAGGGCCGTCCACGACGAACCGCTGCGGCCCGACTCGCCGGGCATCCTGCAGCGCCAGAAGGCCGCTGACGGCAATGCCAAGCTGGCCCGCGGCCTGACCGGCCACCTCCCGGCACCCGCGACGTTCGAGGACTGGCACTGGGCGACCTCGCTGAACCAGGCACGCGCGGTGGCGTTCGGCGTCGAGCATCTCCGCTCGCTCACCCCGCTGTGCATGGGCGCCGTGGTCTGGCAGCTCAACGACGTGTGGCCGGTCATCTCATGGTCCGCGGTGGACGGTGACGGACGCTGCAAACCGATGTGGTACGCGCTGCGCCGCAGCTTCCAGGACCGGCTGCTGACCGTGCAGCCACGCGACGGCGGGCTGGCGCTGGTCGCCGTCAACGACAGCGGCCGGCCGTGGCGCGTGGACGTCCCGGTACGCCGGTGCGACTTCGACGGCGGCGTGCTGGCGGCGGGCACGGTGCGGGTGGACGTGGCCGCCAGGGCAGCGGTGACGGTGGCGCTGCCGCCGTCCGTGGCGACGCCGGCCGACCCGGCGCGCGAGCTCATCGTGGCCGGGATCGGCGCGGCACGGGCACTCTGGCACTTCGCGGAGGACATCGACGCGCTGCTGCCGGCGCCGCAGCTGTCCGCCAGGGCCGAACCGGCCGCGTCCGGGTACCGTCTGACGGTGACCGCCGACGCGTTCGTGCGCGACCTGACCGTGCTCGCCGACCGGGTGGCCGGCGACGCGCACGTCGACGAGGCGCTGGTGACGCTCCTGCCGGGCGAGACCGCGACCTTCGCCATCCGCACCGCCGCGGCGGTGCCGCCGGAGGCGTTCCTCGACCCGCTGGTGCTGCGCAGCGCAAACCAGCTCGTCGCCGGACCGGCCGCCGTCCTCGGCACCGGCGGGGTGCGGCGGTGAAGCGGCCGACCATCGCAGAGATCGCGGCGCAGGCCGGCGTCTCGATCGGCGCCGTGTCGTACGCGCTCAACGGCCGGCCCGGGGTGTCCGCGAAGACCCGCCAGCGCATCCTCGACATCGCCGACGAGATCGGTTGGCGGCCGAGCGTCGCGGCTCGGTCGCTGTCCGGTTCGCAGGCCCACACCGTCGGCCTGATCATCACCCGGCCGGCGGAGACGCTCGGTGTCGAGCCGTTCTTCATGCGGTTCATCGCGGGGCTGGAGCGCGAGCTGTCCGGGCGGCGCATCGCGCTGCTGCTGCAGGTCGTCGAGGACCACCGCGCCGCCATCGAGGCGATGCGGCTGTGCTGGGCCGAGCGGCGCATCGACGGCATCGTGGTCACCGATCTGTGGGGCGAGGACTCGCGGGTCCCGGTCCTGGAGGAGCTGCAGATGCCGGCCGTACTGGCCGGCCGTCCCCGGGCGGACACCCGGCTGCCCGCGGTCTGGACCGACGACTCGGCGGCGGTGGACTCGGCCGTCGACTACCTGGTGGCGCTCGGGCACCGCCGCATCGCCCGGGTCGCCGGGCTGCCGGCGCTGGATCACACGCAGGTGCGCATCGCGGCGTTCCGCGCGGCCGTCCGCAGGCACGGCCTCGGCGAGCCGCAGGTCGTCGAGACCGACTACACGTGGGAGGAGGGCGCCCGGGCCACCCGGACGCTGCTGTCCCGCCGCGACCGGCCGACCGCCATCATGTTCGACAACGACGTGATGGCCCTCGCCGCGCTCAACGTGGCACAGGAGATGGGCATCGCCGTGCCCCGGGAACTGTCCATCGTGGGCGGTGACGACTCGCAGCTGTGCGTCCTGGTACGACCGGCGCTAACCGCCCTGTCCTGGGACATCCAGGCGTACGGCGCGCACACCGCGCGCGTCCTGCTGGACACGATCGACGGTCGATCACCCGACTCGCACCAGGAACGGGCCGCCCGCCTGGTCGTCCGCGCGAGCACCAGCTCCCCACCCTCCTGACACCACCCGCACCCGCCGGCGGGCCGCAGGCCAGCAGCCGCGGCCGTGGCGTCGCTCCGCGCCGGGTCAGGGCCCGCAGCCGGCGAGCAGCGCGACGAACGAGAACGTCACCTACGACGAAGACCGATCCCAGATCCGCACCGGCACCGGCCCGCAAGTAATGGCCGCCCTACCTGTTTACGCCTGTACCGCGCCAAAAACTCGTTTACGTGCTGTGAGCTGGGTTGTTGGCGGGTTGGTCAGGCGGCCCGGTGGTACTCGCTGATCACGCCACCCAGGACACGTCGTCGATGGATCCGTTGGTCGATCGCGATAATGATGCCCGGGTCGTGGTCGGGTGGGCGCTGGTTCAGGCTTGGTGTGGCCGGTGCCGGTCGAAGTGGTCCTCGTAGTCGCGGAGCACGGTGCGGGCGTGCTGTTCGCCGTAGATCAGGATCTGGTCGGTGCACTCGGCCCGGACGCTGCGCACGAATCGTTCCGCGAAAGCGTTCGCCCGGGGCGTCTGGGGTGGGGTCTTCACCACCTTGATGCCTTCGCCTTCGAACACCGCGTCGAACGTGTCGGTGAACTTGGCATCCCGATCGCGGATCAGCAACCGGAACCGCCCCGGCCGCTCGCCGAGGTCCATCACCAGGTTGCGGGCCTGCTGGTAGTCCACGCCGCGGTCGGATGAGCAGTGACGCCCAGGATGTGGACCCTTCGGGTGGTGATCTCCATGACGAACAGGACGTACAGGCGGCGCAGCATGACGGTGTCGACGTGGAAGAAGTCGGTCGCCAACAGGCCGGATGCCTGAGCCCGGAGAAACGTGCGCCAACTGGTGTCCGTTTCGCGCGGGGCAGGGCCGACGCGCGATCCGGCCAGGATGCGGCGGATGGTCCCGGCACCGACCCGGTGACCGAGACCGACGAGTTCGCCCTGGATGCGCCGGTGGCCCCAGCGGGGGTTCTCCCGGGCCAGGCGTAGGATTAGGTCACGAAGGTCGTCGTCGATGCGTGGCCGGCCGGGTCGGCTGGGGAAGATCCAGTGCCGCTGGATCAGGCGCCGGTGCCAGGCCAGTAGCGTGGCGGGCGTGACGATCCGGTGCTGCCACAACGCTCGAGGCAGAGCCTGCATCAACGCGGACAGTACCGCGCGTTCCGGCCAGGTCAGGCGCGGTCGACCGACCTGGCGCCGCAGTATCGCTACCTCGTGACGCAGTACCACCAGTTCGGCGATCATCGCCGGCTTGCTGCGGGTGGCCTGCGGCAGCCAGCCGAACACCCGCACCGCGCTGAGGTACAGCAGCCGAACGAACATGTCCACCATGCTGCGTCACCGCCACGAAACAGCAGCTCACACGCTGTGCGACGAGTTTTGGCACGGCACAAGCCCGAAGACCTCGTCTGGGTGTCTCGCGCCCGGACACGAACGTGGGAACCTCGCGTCATGGCCGTCTGGCCTCCGGACGACAAACGACGGATCGGTGCTGCCGACGAACTGCACATCGCCGGCAAACGTACCGACGGGACCCTGCGGCGTAGAGCCAGTCGTCGGAGCGGCCGCGGACCCGAAGCGTGGCGCTTCCCGCACGTTGCCCGTTTCCACAACGTATCGGTGCCGCGGCCCGCCTGTTACTGTGCCGACAGCGCTGTCATATCGCTGTGCACGAAGCACTTGAAAGGGCAACACATGCGCCGTCTGCTCTCCGCCCTTGCGGCATCCGCCGCGTCCGTGGCGCTCGTCGTGACCGCCGCGCTCGTCGTCCCGGCGGCAGCCGCTGACGACACCCC
>NZ_JBIAYW010000032.1:0-92950 GCF_042898305.1 Dactylosporangium sp. NPDC000521 | reverse complement strand
CCACCTATTTTTGTGCTTTTTGATTGTTTGTGCTTGGTTTTAATCCCTATTTATGGTCAACCCGGGGCCAAAAGGCCCGGGTTGGGGCCGCCTGCTTTTTCAAACCCGCGGGCGCCACGATCCAACAGGCCACTAGAGGGCCTGGTCGAGCCTCCGGAACGCCTCGTCGAAGCCGGCCAGATCGCGCCGGTCCATGCTGCGGGAACGGGCCTCGAACGCGCGCATCAGAGCCCGCTTGACCTGACCGAACACGAGCATGTCCGAGGAACTGAACAACGTGACCCGCACGCCCAGGTGGTGGCCCACCAGGTGCAGCGTCCGGGGTGTGAGCGCCCGCGACGTCGAGCCGACCATCGGCGGCGCGACGATCGCGGCGAACGCGAACAGAAACTCGCCGGCCGAATCGATCAACGGCCAGGCGACGAGCACCGCGAGGACAGCAAGAACTCCGAGCACCATGAGAACGATCCGGGCCGGATGCATCGAACCGCGGACGACGTGCACCCCCTGCACCTCGTCCAGCACGTACACCTGCGGCTCCGGCGACCAGAGGACGAAGATCTCCTCAGTGATCATCAGGTCGGGACCTCGGTAATACACCGTCGCTGACATTGCTCCCCCTCCCTCTTCGGGCAAGTCATCGCGGTCGTCCGTGCTGCGAGGCATTCAACGGGTCCCCATCCGCATGCGAATCGCCCGCGCAGTCAGAGTCGGCTGTCGATCACATTCCCGGCCCCCACCGGAGACTCTGGCCGTCCATCCGCCTCATCAGTATGGATGAGGCGTCTCACAGATCGCCAGACTTCAACCTGCCATATCGCAGATTGACGTACAACGAGTGGCCGTCAAGCAACCAGCTGCGTACGGACGGTTACAGAGAGATGTACCAGAGAACGACCCCGGAGGAGGGCGGGATCAAAGAGCCGGGCGGACGGCACGCACAGTCTTGCCGTCGTCGGCGACGGCGGAGACCCAGCCGCCGACCCGCCCCAGCCGCAGCAGGACGTCGGCCCGGGCCGGAAGGTCGGCGGTCTCGCCCGGCGTGGGCGGCCAGGCCTGCCGGGCCGCGTGGCCGGGCGTCAGCCACGGCACCAGGGTGGTGATCGGGTCCGCACCGTCGAGGGCGGCCCGCGCCGCGGCCAGGTCGGCGAGCACCGCGTCGAGCGCGTCCAGGACCGCCTCCGCATTGCCGCCGCACATGGCCGCGGTCAGCTCGGGGCGGGCGGCGGCGACCCGGGTGCCGTCGCGGAACGAGCCGGCGCCGAGCGTGCCCGCCAGCGGGTCGGTGCCGATCCGGGCCGCGACGGCGGCGGCGACCAGGTGCGGGACGTGGGAGATCGTCGCGACCGCTCGGTCGTGCTCCTCGGCGGTGGCCGGGACGACCCGGGCGCCGAGCCCGGTGACGAGCGCGGCGAGCTCGATCCAGTCACGCAGACCGGCGCCGTCCTCCTCCAGGCACAGCACCCAGGCGCAGCCGTCGAAGAGGCGCGGGTCCGCGGCGGTGAACCCGGAGGTCTCGCGGCCGGCCATGGGGTGACCGCCGATGAACGTTGCGAGGGACTGCCCGCCGGTGCGGAGCCGGTCGAGGGCGAGGTCGCGGACGGGGCCCTTGACGGAGGTGACGTCGGTGACGACGCCGACGTACGCCAGCGACGCCAGCTCGTCGAAGACACCCCCGACGGCTGGGAGCGGCACGGCGACGATCGCGAGGTCGGCGTCGCGGACGGCGTCGGCGACCGTGGCGGTGACGTGCCAGCGGGCGTCGGCGGGCGCCTGGGCCGCGGCGGTGCGGGCGGTCGCCCTGGTGGCGGGGTCGGCGTCGTAGCCGGTGGCACGGTGCCCACGCGCCGCGAGGGCGCGTAGGACCGATCCGCCGATCAGTCCGAGGCCGATCACCGCCACGTTCAACGTCGCATCGCGCACTGCGGAACTCTCGCACACCCGCCGATCACCCGTTCGGCTCGGGACGACCACCGAACAGTCTTAAGGCGAAGATTCAGGCCGATTTGGGCGGTTACAACCCGTTAGCGTGCTTGCATGCGACTTTTCCGGCAATTCGTGAGGACCGCCCTCGTGGCGGCGGCCGCCACGGCGGTCTACGGGCTCTCCGGCGGCGGCCAGGCGCACGCCGCAGTGGTCGAGAAGACCCCGCTGCTGTCACCGTCGTTCGACGGCACCGTCTGGGCCGTGGCCTACTCCTCCGACGGCGGGACCGTCTACGTCGGAGGATCGTTCAGCAAGGCGATCGTCAATGGAAAGAGCATCGCGCGGAGCCGGCTCGCGGCGATCAACACCCGCACCGGCGCGCTGCTGGACTGGGCCCCCGTCGCCGACAACACGGTCCGGGCACTGGCGGTCAACGGTAACTCTGTGTATGCGGCCGGTGACTTCTCGAAGGTCGCGGGAGTCAAGCGAGACTCGCTCGCCGAGCTCGACGCGACCACCGGCACGGTGAACGCGTTCAGCCACGAGGTGTCCGGCACGCCGGTCACGCTCGGGGTCGGCAGCGGCCGCCTGTACATCGGCGGCAAGTTCAGCACGATCGACACGACCAAACGGACCAACCTCGCCGCGTTCAGCCTCGCGACGGGCGAGCTCGACGCGGGTTGGGCGCCGACCACCGACGACAAGGTGGAGGCGCTCGCCGTGACGAGCAGCCGGGTGTACCTCGGCGGCTCCTTCCACAAGACCAACGGGGTCAGCAACGCCTTGCGGCTCACCGCGGTCGACTCGGTGGACGGCAAGCTGGACAAGACCTTCATGCCGCGGCCGTCGGCCATCGTGCTGGCGCTGGCGGTCGGCCCGGACGGCGTCTACGCGGGCATAGGTGGGCAGGGCGGACGTGCGGTCGCCTACACCACCGCCGGCAAGGCCAGGTGGACCCGGGTCTTCGACGGCGACGTCCAGGCGGTCACGGTGCTCGACGGCGTCGCGTACGTCGGCGGGCACTACGACAAGGCGTGCACCACGAGCAGCAACGGCGCGCAGGGCGCGTGCACCGACGGGTCGGTGTCGAGGGTGAAACTCGCCGCGATCGACGACCGCGGCAAGCTGCTCGACTGGGCGCCGCAGGGCAACGGCGTCGCAGGGGTGCGGGCCATGGCCGCCAACCAGGCGCTCGGCCAGGTCGTCGCCGGCGGCGAGTTCACCACCATCGGCGGCGTGACGCAGAAGCGGATCGCACTGTTCAACTGAAGTTCGAGACCAGACATCGGTAGGTCGCTGCGCAGCCCGGTCGTCCCTCTGGGACGGCCGGGCTAAGCTCTTTTTCGTGGCAGTGAACGAGTCGCCGTGGAGCTCGCCGGACGCGTCGCGCCCCGTGAGCCCGGCACCGGCGTTGCCCAGCAGCCCCGCGACCTCGGCACCCGGGTTGCCCAGCGGCCCCGCGACCTCGGCACCCGGGTTGCCCAGCGGCCCCGCGACCTCAGCACCCGGGTTGCCCAGTGGTGCCGGGGCCCCGGCACCAGGGCTGCCCAGCGGCCCCCGGCCGGTCGCGCCGGGGTTGCACAGCAGCTCCCATCCCGTCCCGCCGCCCCCGCACGGGGCGCCGGGCCTCACGGCCGGCCGGCCGTGGCCGGGCGCCAGTGGGCCGCCGGTCATCGGTCCCCCGCCGCGTCTGAACGCCGGCGGTCCGCCGGTCGTCGGCCCGCCACCGCGCCTGAGCGCCACCCGCCCGCTCACCCCCGCCGCGTCCTATGGCGCCTGGCAGGGCGTGCTGCGGCCGCCGCCGTTCGTGGTCACCCATGGGCCGCCCCGGCCCACGTACCGTGAGCCGCTGCCGGTCCGCAGCCCGATGGTCACCGCCGGCGCCGGCGCGGGGGCCGCCTGGATGCTGCTGTTCGGCCTGCTCGCCACGGGCGCCCGCGGCTACATCTGGCTGACGGTGATCGCCGGGGTGCTCGCCTGGGCAGCGTCGTTCATCCTTGCGAGGTTCGGCGACCGGGGTGTCGCCGTCGGTGTGGCGATCTCCAGCGGCATCGCCGTGGCGATCGCCGGCATCGTCGTGGCGTACCGGCTGGCGGGCGGCGACTGGGTCCTGTGGTGAGGCGCGGGCACCGCTGAGAAGCGTCGACCGAACACGTTCGGTAGCTGGCACAAGGACTTTTCCCGCACAGTCTTGACGTGGATTGCGGCGAGGATCACTCTCAGCAACATGGCTTTGAGGCTGCAGCGGCTCGATCCTGAGCGGCGTCGTCGGCGGCTCGCGCTGCTGGTCGAGCTCGCGGACGCGAAGGCGCTTCGCGAGCGGCTCCATCCACGCCGTCTCCGCGCCGACCGGATCCGCGAGCTCATCGCGAATCGCCGACGACTCGCCGACTAGCCCTGCGCCAACCGCCGATCTGCTCGAATAGTGTTCTCGGGTAACGACGAACACCGACCGGGGGGACCGTGTCGCACTTCGCTGCCGCTGTCACACGCGGCTCCAAGAGCTGGGCCGCGGCCGAGCTCGATCTCAGTGGCGTCGCCGACGTCGAGGAGGTCACCGAACGCCTACGCGACACCGACCCGGACGCGACGGTGTCACTGCTGTTCGTCGAGTCCGACGACGCGTATCTGGTGATCCTCCGCCTCGACGACGGCGAGGATCTGCGGATCTTCGGCTCCGACTCCATCTTCGCCACCGAGTCGCGCCTCGGCGCCATCCTCCTCGGCGACATCGAGGAGCAGCTGCCGGAGATCGTCGACGAGGAGGTCGACACCGACGAAGATGACGAGGAGCGGCCGTCGGCCGAGCCCGACATCGAGCCCGTCGGCGATCCCGAGCTCCTCGCCGACCTGGGGCTGCCCGGCGGGCGGCTGCTGGAGCTGTGCGCCCAGGAGGGCATGCTCCCGGCCGACCTCACCGCGGAGATCTGCCAGGCGATCGGTGCCGGCGACGAGATCGAAGAGCTGCGCGAGGCCTGAGGCGTTGCGCCAGCGCTGGGAGCCGGCGATGCGGCGGGCCCTGGCGGTCGCCGCGTCAGCCGGCGCCGACGTGCCGATCGGGGCGGTCGTCCTCGGCCCCGACGGCACGGAGCTCGGCGCCGCCCACAACGAGCGGGAGGCCACCGGCGACCCGACCGCGCACGCCGAGATCCTGGCGCTGCGCCGCGCCGCCGTGCGCCTCGGCGCCTGGCGGCTGGAGGACTGCGCCCTGGTGGTCACCGTCGAGCCGTGCACGATGTGCGCCGGCGCCCTCGTGCTCGCCAGGATCGGCACCGTGGTCTTCGGCGCGTGGGAGCCCAAGACCGGCGCCGTGGGCTCCCTGTGGGACGTCCTCCGCGACCGCCGCCAGACCCACCGTCCGGAGGTGTTGGCAGGTGTACTGGCAGCAGAGTCCGCGACCCTGCTCCGCACGTTCTTCCACGACCAACGCTGAGGGCTTCCACGACCAGCGCCGAGAGCTCCCACGACCAGCGCCGAGGGCTCCCACGGCCAACGCCAAGGCTCCCACGGCCAGCGCCGAGGGCTCCCACGGCCAGCGCCGCGCCGCCGCGAGCCGCTGCGCGTCCGGCGCCGGTGCGGACTTGGACAGGATGTAGACCAGCACGGTGCGGTAGAGCAGACCGATGTCGCCGCGCAGCTCGGAGAAGGTGCTGAGGCTGTCCACGTGGTGCGCCTCGATCGTGCGCACGCCGCTGCGCATGCCGAGCATCGTGGTCAGCGACGCGGTGCCGATGACGGGCGCCGCCAGGGCGACGACACCGACCACGAGAGCGTTGCGCGCGTTGAGGCCGCAGTCCGCCAGCAGGCCGGTGAGCCGTCCCCGCGGCACGGTCACCTGGATGCCGGCCCGACGCTGCATCGTGAGGAGCCTTCCGTCCGGCGGATATGACGGACGGATCGGCGACGACGCTCAGGAACTGAGCAAGGTGCTCGCGTGGGCGCGGGCGTCCTCGCTCCACGGCGCGGGGCGGAGCGTGCGCGGGTCGAGCTTCACGTTGACGCGCCGGCCCTCCGCGTGGACGGTCAGGCCGTCGGCGGACAGGATGCGGAAGCGGTAGACGGCGCTCGTCTCGCCGAGCGTCTCGATCCAGAAGTGGACGCCGATCTCGCCGGTGCCGCGGACGGGTGCCTTGTAGGAGATCGAATACTCCGCGACGGCGTGCATCACGTCCGACGTGGTCGGCCGGCCGCCGGCGTAGGAGTGGCCGCGATCGGCCCACCACTGCGACAGGGCCCGCTCCAGGAACACCGCGTAGCGGGCGTTGTGCACGATGCCCATCGCGTCGAGGTCGTCGAAGTGCACGACGAACGGGGCGACGTGGCCGGGCAGCACGGCAGCGGTCATTGCGATCCTCCAGGGACGGAATCCAGGTGCGGGACCAGGGCCAGGGCGCGCAGCCGCTCCAGGGCGGCCGTCCGCGCGTACGTGTAGATCTCCTCCGCCCGCAGCAGCCGCGACTCGTAGACCGCCGCGGTGCCCAGCGCGTTGAGCTCGAACGCGAGCCGCGGCGGGTGGACGTCGGCGGGCAGCTCGCCGAGCTCGACCGCCTCGGTGATCAGCCGCTCCAGCAGGGTGTGCCAGGCGGCGAGGGCGGCACTCAGCGCGTCGCGGACGCTGCCTGGCCGGACCGTGAACTCGAACTGCGCGTTGGTGAAGAAGCAGCCGCCGGGCAGCGCGCCGCCCGCCATGTCGGCGAGCCGGCTCTCCTGCAGTGCCCACAGCCGGCGGATGCCGCGCGGGGCCCGCAGCGCCGGTCGCACGACCACCTCGGTGAAGCGCTGCTCCGCGTGGGCGACGGCGGCGAGCTGCAGCTCCTCCTTCGTCGACCAGTGCGCGAACAGGCCCGACTTGCTGACTCCGGCCCGCTCCGCGAGCTGGCTGAACGAGAGCCCGTCGAGCCCGGACTCGGTCGCCAGGGCGACCGCGACGTCGAGGGTCGCGGTGCGGGCGCGTTCGCCGCGCGCCAGGCGGCCGTCGACGGTAGGCATGCCCCGACGGTACCAACTAAACGACCGACCGATCGGTTAGTTTGTGTGTGGGCAGGGTCACCGTGACGATGAGCCCCCCGCCGTCGCGGGGGCGCGCGTCGACCCGCCCGCCGTGCGCGACCGCGACCGAGCGCACGATCGACAGCCCCAGCCCCGTCCCCTGGGCGGAGCCGGTGCGCCCGCGCAGCCGCCGGAACGGCTCGAACAGCCGCGGCACCTCGTAGGCGGGGATCGCCGGGCCGGTGTTCTCCACCACGAGCTCGACCCGCGCGCCGGTCGTCCGGGTCCGGACCCACACCGCGCCGTCCGGCACGTTGTAGGCCACCGCGTTGTCGACGAGGTTCTGCACGATCCGCTCCACCAGCACGGGGTCACCGACCGTCACGGCGGGCTCCAGCTGGAGGTCGCCGGAGAGACCGGCCGTGACGTGCCGGGCGATCTCCGCCACGTCGACGGGCTCGTGCACGGTCAGCGCCTGTTCGGAGGCGACCAGGGTGAGCAGCCCGTCGATCAGCCGCTCGTGCCGCGCGTTGACCGCGAGCAGCGTCTCCCCGAGGTGTACGAGCTCCGGCGGGGGCGACGGACGGCCCAGCGCCACCTCGATCAGCGTGCGGTTGATGGTCAGCGGCGTGCGGAGCTCGTGCGACGCGCTCGCCACGAAGCGCCGCTGCCCGTCGAACGCGCCGTCGAGGCGCTCCAGCATCGAGTCGAACGTGTCCGCCAGCTCCTTGATCTCGTCGGCCGGCCCCTGCAGCGCGATCCGCTCGTGCAGGCTGCCGCCGGCCACCCGGCGTGCCGTCTCGGTGATCCGCCCGACCGGCCGCAGCGCCCGCTCCGCCATCAGCCAGCCGAACCCGACGCCGATCACCGTCACCACGCCGAGCGCGATCGCGCCCTGGGTGATCAGCGTGTCGAGGGTGTCCTGCTCGATCCGCGCCTGGCGGGCCTGCAACTGCGCGATGAACTGGTTGATCTCAACGTCGCCGAACTTGATCTCCGCCGGCAGGTCCGCGGCCGTGCCCGCGCCGCGCTGGTGGATGTTCTGCTTCACGAGGATGTACGTGACGCCGAGCAGGATCGCCCCACCGAGGAGGAAGAGCACGCCGTACAGGACGGTCAGCCGCGTCCTGATCCCGAGATTGCTCATCGGATCTGGTACCCCACGCCGGCCACCGTCTCGATCACCGGTGGGTCGCCGAGCTTGCGCCGCAGCGTCATCACCGTCACCCGCAGCACGTTGGTGAACGGGTCGATGTGCTCGTCCCAGGCGCGTTCGAGGAGCTGCTCGGCGCTGAGCACGGCGCCGCCGGCCCGCAGCAGCTCCTCCAGGACCGCGAACTCCTTGCGGGTCAGCGCCACGAAGTGCCCGGCGCGGAACACCTCCCGCCGGTTGGGGTCCAGGCGCAGGTCGCCGCGCTCCAGCACCGGCGGGGTCGCCGCCCTGGCCCGCCGGCCGAGCGCCCGGACCCGCGCGACCAGCTCGGCGAACGCGAACGGCTTGCCGAGGTAGTCGTCGGCGCCGAGCGACAGCCCGTCGACCCGGTCGAGGACGGCGGAGGCGGCCGTCAGCATCAGGATCCGGGTCTCCGGCAGCTCAGCGCTCACCCACCGGCAGACGTCGTCGCCGCCGACCGACGGCAGGTCCCGGTCGAGGATCAGCACGTCGTACTCGTTGACCCCGAGCCGCTCCAGCGCGCCGTCGCCGTCGTAGGCGACGTCGACCGCGAACGACTCCCGGCGCAGCCCCTCGGCGACCGCGTCGGCCAGCAGCTGCTCGTCCTCGACCACCAGTACCCGCACGCGATCCATGGTGCCCGTCCGCCGCATAAGCCCGGGATAAGCCCGTAGGTTCACGACCCGCTTATCGCGGAAGGCGTCTGCTGCTCGCATGAGACGAATCCTGCTGACGACGGCGCTGCTGCTGGCCGCCTGCTCGTCCACCACCGGCCCGTCCGTGGCCACGGCGGGCGGCGGCGCCGCCGCGTCCGCGTCGCCGTCCATCAGCCAGGCCGAGGCCAACCGGCAGTTCGCGCAGTGCATGCGGGAGCACGGCGTCGACGTGCCCGACCCGGGCCCTGACGGAAAGCTGGAGTTCGGCCCGGGCGTGGACCGCGCCAAGGTCACCGAGGCGATGCCGGCCTGCCAGCGGCTGCTGCCCAACGGCGGCACCCTGAGCGACCTCACGCCCGAGCAGCTCGAGCAGGCCCGCCGGTTCGCCGGATGCATGCGCGAGCACGGCATCGACATGCCCGACCCCGACCCCGCGACGGGCGTCGGCGACATGCTCGCACTCGCCGGCAAGCCCGGCTTCCAGGAGGCTGCCAACGCGTGCAAGGGGGTCGTGGGCCGGTGAGGCGCACCCTGCTGATCGCCCTGCCCGTCCTCGCGCTCGCCGGCGCCGGCGGGTGGGTGCTGCTCGACCGCGACCCGGCGCCGGCCGCGGACCGGCCCCCGGCGGCCACCACGAGGATCACCCGCGGGACGCTCACCGAGACCGAGGACGTCGACGGGACCCTCGACTTCGGCCCCGCGACCACCGTGGTCGGCCGGCTGCCCGGCATGGTCACCGGCCTGCCCGCGGAGGGGGCCGTCGTCGAGCGCGGCCAGCCGCTGCTGCGGGTCGACGGTCTGCCGGTGCTGCTCATGTACGACGCGGCGCCGCTGCACCGGTCGCTTCGTGCGGGCGACTCGGGCGCGGACGTCGCGGCGTTCGAGCGCAACCTCTCGGCCCTCGGGTACAAGGGGTTCACGGCCGACGACACCTACACGTCCTCGACGGCGTCGGCGGTGCGGGACTGGCAGAAGCGGCTCGGCCTGCCCGAGACCGGCGTCGTCGAGCTGGGCCGGGTCGTCATGGCGCCCGGGCCGGTCCGGGTCGGCGCCGTCAAGGCCCACCTCGGCGACGACGCCACCGGCCCGCTCCTGGAGTGGACCGGGCGGACCCGGCAGGTCACGGTCAGGCTCGACGTCACCAAGCAGCGCCTCGCCTCGGTCGGCGACCAGGCCACCGTCAAGCTGCCCGACGGCGCCACCGTGCCCGGGACCATCACCGCGATCGGCGCCGTCGCCACGGCACAGCCGGGGCCGCCGCCGGTCGTGACCGTCGACGTGACCGTGACGCTGCCGTCCCAGGATGCGCTCGGCGCCTACTCGTCGGCGCCCGTCGACGTCACGCTGGTCTCGCAGCGGCGCGACGGCGTGCTCATCGTGCCGGTGGGGGCGCTGGTCGCGCTCGCCGAGGGCGGCTACGGGCTGCAGATCGTCGACGGTGCCGCGATGCGCACGGTCGCCGTCACCACCGGACTGTTCGCCGGCGGCAGGGTCGAAATCTCGGGCCCCGACGTCCGCGAAGGGCTCACCGTCGGGACCGTCGGATGATCCGCCTGGAGGACGTGCGGAAGTCGTACACCGGCGGCATCACGGCACTGGACGGCGTGTCACTGTCCGTCGAGGCGGGCGAGATGCTCGCGATCGTGGGTCCGTCCGGCTCCGGGAAGTCGACGATGCTCAACCTCATCGGCACGCTGGACCGGCCGACCAGCGGCTCGGTCGTGATCGACGGCCTCGACGTCGGGACGCTCTCCGACGACCGGCTGTCACGGCTGCGCGCGACGACGATCGGCTTCGTCTTCCAGCAGTTCCACCTGGCGGCCGGCGTGCGCGCGGTCGACATCGTCGCCGACGGGCTGCTCTATGCCGGGGTCGGGCTCCCTGAGCGGCGCCGGCGGGCGTTGTCGTCGCTGGAGCGCGTCGGGCTCGGGCATCGGGTCACGCATCGGCCGCACGAGCTGTCCGGTGGCGAGCGGCAGCGGGTCGCCATCGCCCGGGCCGTCGTCGGCGGGCCGGCGCTGCTGCTGGCCGACGAGCCGACCGGCAACCTGGACTCGGCGGCCGGCGGCGCGATCCTGCGGCTGCTGCTCGACCTTCACGCGGACGGCACCACCGTCGTGGTGATCACCCACGACCTGGACATCGCGGCCGCCCTGCCCCGCCGGGTGCGGATGCGCGACGGGAGGATCCTGTGAGGCTCTCGTTCCTGAATGTCGTGCGCGCGGGCGCCGCCAGGCTCTCGTTCCTGGATGCTGTGCGCGTGGGCACCGCCGGGCTCCGGACGCGGCCGTTGCGGGTGGTGCTGTCGGCGCTGGGCATCGCGATCGGGATCGCGGCGATGGTGGCCGTGGTGGGGATCTCCACGTCGAGCCGGGCTTCGCTGGACCGGTCCCTGGATGCCCTGGGCACCAATCTCCTGACCGTCGGCCCGGGGAAGTCGTTCTTCGGCGAGGATTCGCACCTGCCGTCGACGGCGCCGGCGATGGTGTCCCGGATCGGGCCGGTGACCTCGGTGTCCTCCACCGGGCGGGTCGCGTCCGCGCGGGTGTACCGGACGGATCGCATCCCCGCCTCGTCGACGGGCGGCATCGCCGTCCTGGCGGCGTCACCTTCGCTGCCGTCCACCGTGGGCGCCTCGCTGGCCTCGGGCTCGTGGCTCGGCTCCGGCTCCGCGCCCGTGGTGGTGCTGGGCTCGCGGGCGGCGTCCCTGCTCGGCGTCGCCTCCCCCGGGCTGCGCGTGTGGCTGGGAGCGCGCTGGTTCACCGTCGTGGGGGTGCTGTCGCCGGTACCGCTGGCGCCCGCGCTGGACACGGCGGCGCTCATCAGCTGGTCGGCGGCCTCCCTGCTCGACTTCGACGGCTACCCGACCACGATCTACGCCCGCGCCCGCCCGGACGCCGTGACCGCGGTGGCGGCGGTCCTCGCCGCCACCGCGAACCCTTCGGCCCCCAACGAGGTGCAGGTCTCCCGGCCCTCCGACGCCCTGGCCGCCCGCGCCGCCGTGGACCGGGCGTTCACCGGGCTGCTGCTCGGCCTCGGCGCGGTGGCGCTGCTGGTCGGCGGGGTCGGCGTCGCCAACACGATGGTCATCTCCGTGCTGGAACGCCGGGCCGAGATCGGCCTGCGCCGGGCCCTGGGCGCCCGCCGCGGGCAGATCCGGCTGCAGTTCCTCACCGAGTCGCTGCTGCTGTCGCTGCTGGGCGGCCTGGGCGGCGCGCTGCTGGGCGTTCTGGTGACGCTCGGGTATGCCGTCGTGCGGTCGTGGCCCGCGGTGGTCCCGCTCTGGGCCGTCGGCGGCGGGCTGCTCGCCACGCTGGTCGTCGGCGGGCTGGCCGGGCTGTTTCCCGCGATGCGGGCCGCCCGGCTCTCGCCCACGCTCGCCCTGGTCTCGGCTACTTGACGATCGCCTCGAGGGCGATCTCGACCATCTGGCTGAACGTCTGCTCCCGCTCCTGCGCCGAGGTCCGCTCGCCCGTCTTGATGTGGTCGCTGACCGTCAGCAGCGTCAGCGCCTTCGCCTGGAACCGCGCGGCGATCGTGTACAGCGCCGCCGACTCCATCTCGACGGCCAGCACACCGTAGTCGGCGAGCTTGTCGTACAGGTCGGGCCGGTCCGTGTAGAACGCGTCGGCGGCCAGGATCGGCCCGACCCGCATGGTGATGCCCCTGGCCTCGGCCACGTCGACCGCCGAGCGCAGCAGCCCGAAGTCCGCGACCGGCGCGTAGTCGATCAGCCCGTCGAACCTGGCCCGGTTCATGTTCGAGTCGGTGCTCGACCCGATCGCCGCCACCACGTCCCGCAACCGCAGCGAATCGACCAGCGCCCCGCAGCTCCCCACCCTGATCAGCGACTTCACCCCGTAGTCGTTGATCAGCTCATGCGCGTAGATGCTGGCCGACGGCATCCCCATCCCGGACCCCTGAACGCTGACCCGCGTCCCCCGGAACATCCCCGTGTACCCGAACATGTTCCGCACCGTCGAGTAACACGATGCCCCCTCCAGGAACGTCTCGGCGATCCACTTGGCCCGCAGGGGGTCCCCCGGCATCAGGACAAGTTCGGCGATGTCGCCCGGCTCGGCGCCAATGTGCGTGCTCATGCCCCCGATCCTGCCAAACGGCCATCCCCCGCGCGGACGCGGATGGGCATCGGGTAGCCTTCTCGGCGGTGGCGTGTCCGAGTGGCCTAAGGAGCACGCCTCGAAAGCGTGTGAAGGTGCAAGCCTTCCCGGGGTTCGAATCCCCGCGCCACCGCACCTCGGCCAGCGCGAACGCCCGGCTCGTCCTCTCGGACGGCGCCGGGCGTTCGGCGTTCCAGTCTCATGTCGTCTCAGTTGCGGCGGATCGATCGCACACAGCGGGCGTCCACGCTCTGTACTGCAACCCGGCGCCTATCGCGCGTCCACCGGGGTCCAGGACAGCCGCACGGCCAGTCGAGAACTCCGTGATCTTGTTTGATCGAGGCCTGATCTCGCAGCAGGGGACACGTGGCACGACGACCTGCCGACATTCAGACGGCAGGACGTTCGAGCCGGACGAGGATCTCTTCACACTGGCCCGACTCGACGACCAGCCCGCCCACGAGGCCGGTCCCGCAGCCGACGCACCCGCCAACAACGAGCAGCTCGTGCTGAGCGTTCTCTCGGACACGGAGCTGTCGCGTATGGACATCGAGGAGCGCACAGGCTTGAAGGCTCATCAGGTGCTACGCGCGCTGCAGTCGCTGCGCGATCGCGGCTTGGTTCGCATGATCGGCCAGCCTCGATCACGAAGTGCGCGCTACATCGCAACGACGCCCAGTTGATGTTGCTGCGGTGGTGAGCATGGTGGCCAACCAGCGCCGATGGCCAGTCTCAGCGGCAGCAGGCTCCGCGCTTCACTACGCATAACCGCAATTCATCTCCCAGTTAAGTGGAGCAACCGACAAACAGAGCGGCCGGCGGTGGATGCGGCGCGCAGGCGCAGTCCTGCCGCGCGCAGCGCCGGCAGTGCGAGCGCAGCGAGCATTGGGGTGCGGGTGAGAATCCCCGCCGGGACCCGCCGCGAAGCGGTGGGGCGGAGACACAGCTGAGAATCCCCGCCGGGACCCGCTGCGGAGCAGTGGGGCGGAAGGACAGCTCAGGGGTGCCAGACGCGGGTGTCGGTGACGATGGCGGTGACCAGGGATGCGGGGGTTACGTCGAAGGCTGGGTTCACCGCGGGAGTGTCCGTGGGAGCGGCGGTGCCGACGACTTCGGACGGGCCGCGGTCCTCGATCTCCACGTCGGCGCCGGTGGGGGTGGAGGGGTCGACGGTGGATTCGGGGGCGACGCAGATGAAGGGGATGCCCGCGGCGCGGGCGCCCAGGGCGTGGGCGTAGCTGCCGACCTTGTTGACGACGTCGCCGTTGGCGCAGATGCGGTCGGCGCCGAGGATGACGGCGTCGATCTCGCCGCGGGACATGAGGAAGGGGCCGGCGGAGTCGACGGCCAGGCGGTGGGGGATGCCGGCCTGGGCGAGCTCCCAGGTGGTCAGGCGGGCGCCCTGCAGGAGAGGGCGGGTCTCGCTGGCGGTGACGCTCGCGAGGGTACCGCGGCGGTGGAGCTCGAAGGCGACGGCGAGGGCGGTGCCGCCGACGACGGTGGCCAGGGCGCCGGTGTTGCAGTGGGTCAGGAGGCGGGGGGACGGGCCGCAGAGGGAGGTGACCAGGTCGGCGCCGAGGCGGGCCATTTCGGTGGAGGAGTGGATCTCCTCATCGCGCACGCGCAAAGCCTCGGCCAGCACCGCGGGAAAGGACGGCAGGTGGGCGGCGGCACGGTCGACGCCGCGGGCGAGATTGACGGCGGTCGGGCGGGCGGTCGCCAAGCGGTGCACCAGGTCGCGCACGACCGCGGGGTCGGAGGACGAGGCCGCGGCCAGGGCGACGCCCATCGCGCCGGCGACGCCGAGGGCCGGCGCGCCGCGCACGGCGAGGCGTTTGATGGCATCGACCAGTTGATCCACAGTGGACAGACGGAGGTGGACCACAGAAGACGGCAGAAGGGTCTGGTCGATGATGACGACGGCGTCATCCGCCCAGTCGATCGTTCGCATGTCAACTCCCAACGGTCAAGAATTTCTGAAACGGCCTACACGAAACGTTGACGGGCGTACATTCGCGATTATGGGCACCGGATTGGCGCTCGCGACGGTTCTGGGGCTGATCACGGCCGGGCCGGTCGCGTTGATGAGAATTCCGACGAATTTGCAGCTGACGGTCACCGACTCGGCCCTGGTCATCGAGCCGCAGGGGCTGGACAGCTGGTGGACCGGGACAGGCAGGGTCGAGGTGCCGGTCGCGGAGATCGCCTCGATCAGAATCGTGCCGCGGTCGGAGGCACCGGTGGTGGCGAGAAGGCTGCGGCCGGGGGCGCTGCACATCGACGGGGTGATCACGGCGGGCGTGCACGACGGCACGTTCTGGGACGTGCGGGGCGGCGACCAGCTGCTGATGATCACCTGCCGGCCGGAGTCCCGGCACAAGGCGCTGGTGCTGCAGTTCGCCAACCCGTTCGCGACACTGACCAGGACGCGGACGGTGGTCGCGCACCGGCCGTCGAGGAGCACTACCTTCTAAGGCATGAGGGATCCGCTCGCAGATCTGCGGCGCATCGCGTTCCTGCTGGAGCGGGCCGGAGAGAAGACCTACCGGGTGCGCGCGTTCCGCGGCGCCGCGGCGACCCTGGCGAAGCTGCCGGAAGGTGAGCTGGCCGCGCGGGCGGGCAACGGCACGCTGAAGGATCTGCAGGGCGTCGGCGAGGTGACCGCCCGGTGCGTGGTCGAGTCGCTCGCCGGCGAGGAGCCGGTCTACCTGCGCCGCCTGGAGTCGACCGCGGGCCAGGACCTCGACGAGGCGACCGCCGCGATGCTGGCGGCGCTGCGCGGCGACTGCCACGCGCACTCGGACTGGTCCGACGGCGGGTCGCCGATCGATGAGATGGCCCTGGCGGCGGCCGCGATCGGGCATGAGTACCTGGTGCTCACCGACCACTCGCCGCGGCTGACGGTGGCCAGGGGGTTGTCGGCGGAGCGGCTCGCCGAGCAGCTCGACGTGGTCGCCGACCTCAACGCGGGCTTCGAAGGGCTGGGCATGTCCTTCAGGATCCTGACGGGCATCGAGGTGGACATCCTCGCCGACGGCTCGCTCGACCAGACCGACGAGCTGCTGGAGAGGCTCGACGTGGTGGTCGGCTCGGTGCACAGCAACCTGAAGGACGAGCCGGACGTGATGACCCGCCGGATGGTCACCGCTCTGGCCAACCCCCACCTGGACATTCTGGGCCACTGCACCGGACGGCTCATCACGGGCGGTCGTGGCACCCGGCCGGAGAGCCGGTTCCATCCGGAGCAGGTCTTCGAAAAGGCCGTCGAGCACGACAAGGCGATCGAGATCAACTCGCGGCCGGAGCGGCTCGACCCGCCGAAGCGGCTGCTGCGGGTCGCGCTCGAGATGGGCTGCAAGTTCTCGATCGACACCGACGCGCACGCGCCCGGGCAGCTCGACTGGCTGTCAAACGGCTGTGCGCGCGCCGTCGCCTGCGGGGTGCCGCTCGACCGGATCGTCAACACGCTTCCGGCCGCCGAGCTGAGAGAATGGACGAAGTCGCACAAATAGGCCCTGCGAGATGCCGACGCCGCACAGGACGATGACGCCGCCCACGGGCTGGTTCCAGGTCAGGTGCTCGTGCAGGACGACGACGCCGGCCACGGCGCCGACGAAGGGCGGCAGGTAGGTCACCATCGAGCCGGTCGTGATCCCGGCGGTCCGCACGACGTGGTTGTTCAGCGCGAACGCGATCCCGGTGCCGAACACGCCGAGCGCGACGACCGCCAGGTAGACCCGCGGTGAGTGCGACAGCGGCGACGGCGGCGCGCCGGCGATCAGCGGCGCCGCGACCAGCAGTTGCAGCGTCGACATGGCCAGCTGGCCGACGGACAGTTGCAGGGGCGACAGCTCGAAGTTCTTCATGAGCCAGCGCGTGTAGTTGAAGGCTATGCCGTAGCAGGTGACCGCGCCGAGGAGCATCAGCTGGCCGGCCAGCGACGAGCCGCCGACGCCGTTCCAGACGCCGAGGACCACCAGTACACCCACGAAACCGGCGAGCAGACCGAGGATCTGCCGCCGGGAGGGCCGCTCGGACCGCATCGCGACCAGGGTCACGACGAGTGTGGTGAGCGGGGCGGTGCCGTTCCAGATGCCGGCGAGGACCGACGGGACCCGCTGCTCCGCGTAGCCGAAGAGCGCGAAGGGCACCGTCGTGGCGACGGTCGAGTAGACGAACAGGTGGACCCAGAGGCGCAGCCCGCGCGGCAGGCGCAGCCCCCGGGCGAACAGGAAGATCAGCAGGGTGAGCGCACCGAGGAGGATGCGGTAGCCGGCGACGTAGACCGGCTCGAGCTCGACCAGCGCGTCCTTGATGAACATGAAGCTGGTGCCCCAGATCAGGGCGACGGCGAGGAACGCCGGCAGCCAGCGGGAAGCGTCAGGAGCAGGAGACGTCATGGGCCTTACTGTGCTCCCATCGAAAACAAAAAGTCGCGCGGATTTCGGACGTCTGGGCGCAGGCCAGTCCACCGGTTGCGAATTGGCCTCAACAAAGGCGACAGCGCAGGACGAAGTCCCGTAGGGTCGGCGCGTGGGATCTATCGATGACATCGCCAACAGCTATGTCGAGCAGTGGGCGCCCCTCGACCCGACCGGAGCGACCTTCGTCGGAGTGGCCGGGTATGACGACAGGTTGACCGACCTCTCGCCCGACGGATTCGCAGCCCTCGCCGACCTGGACCGGCGCACCCTGGCCGCCCTCGCGGCGCAGACGCCCGCCAGCGAGAGCGAGCGGGTGGCCAAGGAGGCCATGCAGGAGCGCCTGGGGCTCGCCCTGGAGCGGTTCGAGGCCGGCGACATGACCAGCGACATCAACGTCATCTCCAGCCCGCTGCACGGGGTGCGGAGCTCGTTCGACCTCATGGCGACCGACGGCGAGGAGGCCGCGACCAACGTCCGCGACCGCCTGGCCGAGGTGCCGGTCGCGCTGGAGCAATGGCAGCGCTCCCTGCTGCACGCCGCGCAGCAGGGGCACGTCGCGCCGGCCCGGCAGATCATCGAGGTCGCCAAGCAGTGTGACGTCTGGGTCGACCCGGAGGGTGACAACTTCTACCCGGACCTGGCCGCGAAGGTCGGCGCCGGCCAGAAGTCCGCGCTCGCCGAGGAGCTGGCGCGCAACGCGGCGGCCGCCCGCGCCGCGACCGTCGCGCACGCGGAGTTCCTGCGCCGCGAGCTGGCGCCGCTGGGCCGGGAGAAGGAGGCCGCCGGGCGCGAGCGCTACCAGCTCGCCTCCCGCTACTTCCTCGGCGCCACCGTCGACCTCGACGAGGCGTACGCGTGGGGCTTCGAGGAGCTCGCCCGCCTCGAGAGCGAGATGCGCACCGTCGCCGACAAGATCGTGCCCGGCGGCTCGGTCGACGACGCGGTCGCCGCGCTCGACGCCGACCCGGCCCGCACGATCCGCGGCAAGGAGGCGTTCCGCGACTGGATGCAGTCGCTCGCCGACTCGACCGTGAGCGAGCTGCACGGGCGGCACTTCGACATCCCCGAGCAGGTCCGGCAGATCGAGTGCATGCTGGCCCCGACGTCCGACGGCGGCATCTACTACACCGGGCCGAGCGAGGACTTCTCCCGCCCGGGCCGCATGTGGTGGGCGGTGCCGCAGGGCATCGATGAGTTCTCCACCTGGCGCGAGGTCACCACGGTCTACCACGAGGGCGTCCCCGGCCATCACCTGCAGATCGGGCAGACGTACGTGCGGGCCGAGCTGCTCAACCGGTGGCGCCGGATCCTGGCGTGGTCGTCCGGCCACGGCGAGGGCTGGGCCCTGTACGCGGAGCGGCTCATGGACGAGCTGGGCTACCTCGCCGACCCGGGCGACAAGCTCGGCATGCTCGACGGCCAGGCGTTCCGCGCCGTCCGCGTGATCATCGACATCGGCATGCACCTCGAACTGGAGATCCCCCGCGACAACCCGTTCGGCTTCGCGCCGGGCGAGCGGTGGACCCCGGAGCTGGGCTGGGAGTTCCTGCGCGCGCACTGCCGGGTCGAGGAGAAGAGCCTGCGCTTCGAGCTCAACCGCTACCTGGGCTGGCCCGGCCAGGCGCCGGCGTACAAGCTCGGCGAGCGTGCGTGGCTCGCCGCCCGCGACGACGCCCGGGCCCGCAAGGGCGCGGAATTCGACCTGCAGGCGTTCCACCGCGACGCGCTCAACCTCGGCTCGCTGGGCCTGGACCCGCTGCGGGCCGCGCTCGCGCGCCTGTAAACGTGGGCGCTCTCGACGGCATCCTCGTCGCGGACTTCTCCAGAGTCCTCGCCGGGCCGATCGCCACCATGACGCTCGGCGACCTCGGCGCCGACGTCGTCAAGGTGGAGCGGCCCGGCGCGGGCGACGACACCCGGTCGTGGGGGCCGCCGTTCGCCGCCGACGGGCGCTCGACCTACTTCCTGTCCGTCAACCGCAACAAACGCGGACTGGCGCTGGATCTGGGCACCGACGACGGCCGGCGACAGGCGCTCGAGTTGGCGTCGGCGGCGGATGTACTGGTGGAGAACTTCGCCCCCGGCACGATGGAGCGGTTCGGCCTGGGCTACGAGCAGATCGGCAATCCCCGGCTCGTCTACGCCAGCGTCACCGGCTTCGGCCGGCAGCACCACTCCCCCGGGTACGACTTCCTCGTGCAGGCGGTCGGCGGCCTGATGTCGATCACGGGCGACCCGGCGGGCGCGCCGACGAAGGTGGGCGTCGCGCTGGTGGACGTGCTCGCCGGCCAGCAGCTGACCGCGGGCGTCCTGGCGGCCCTCTACGCCCGGGAGCGGACCGGCCGGGGGCAGCGGGTCGAGGTGGACCTGCTGTCCAGCCTGCTCGCCGGGCTGGTCAACCAGGCCTCCGCCCACCTGAACGCCGGCGTGGTGCCGCAGCGGATGGGCAACCGGCACCCGAGCATCGCGCCCTACGAGACGCTCCGGGCGAGCGACGGCGACTTCGCGGTGGCGGTGGGCAACGACCGCCAGTTCGAGCGGCTCGCGGCGACGCTCGGCCTGGCCGGCGACGACCGCTTCGCCACGAACGCGGGGCGGGTCGCGCACCGCGAGGCCCTGCTGGCGGCCATCGAGGCGGTGACGGCGCACAAACCGAAGGCGCACTGGATCGATGAACTGGGCGCGAACGGCGTGCCGTGCGGGCCGGTGAACACGGTGGCGGAGGGCATCGCGCTCGCGGAGCGGCTGGGGCTCGCGCCGGTGGTGGAGGTCGGCGGTGCCAGGTCGGTGGCGTCCCCGATCAGGCTGTCGGAGACCCCGGTGACCTACCGTCTTCCACCACCGGCGCTGGCTGATGAGCCAGTTCAGGACGCGTAGGCGATGCTGAGGCCGGGCGCCCTGAGGACGTTCGACTGCACGTACACGAGCTCGATGTTGCAGTTGGTGTAGTACCCGGGCAGCGGGATCGGCGGCGGCGGGAACGACGGGGTGAAGGTCAGCGGCAGGATGCCCAGCACGTTGGCGGAGAACTTCGACGTGTAGAACTTCACGTTGCCCTCCACCGTCAGCGAGGTGCTCTTGGTGAGCAGCAGCTTCGGCGCGCCCGGGGTCCGCAGCTCGAACGGCTTGGACACCGAGTTCTTCATGCTGAACGCCAGCACCTTGACCTTGCTGCCGTCCTTCTTCGTCAGCTCCGCCACCCCGTCGTAGACAAGGCTGTCCATCGTCATCTGGTCGGTGATGAGGATGGACGGCGCCGACGCCACGAACGGCTGCCCGGCCGCGACCTGGGCCTTCTTGTCGTTCGGCGAGGCCGAGGCGCTCGGGCAGGGCGACTTCGAGGGCGACTTCGCGGCCGTCGAAGACGTCGCCGAAGACGTCGCCGAAGACGTCGCCGGCGCGGCGGGGGACGTGGTCGCCTCGACCTTCGCCGCGGCCGGGGCGGCGGTCTCCGACGGAGCGGCCTCGGCCTTCTTACCGCCGCCGAAGAGGTCGCCGAGCCAGTCGAGCAGGCCCTGCTTCTCCTCCTCGGTCTTGGTCGGCAACGGGCTCGGGCTCGGCGATGCCGGCGCGGGCGCCGACGTCGCGCCGCCGGCGGGCGCCGGTTGGCTGCCGGTGCTGGTGCTCGGCTTCACCGACGGCGAGGCGCAGGTCGCCGGCGCCGCGAACGCGGGTGTGGCGCCGTTGGTCGCGCCGTACAGCGCGGAGGCCGCGACGGTGCCGGTGAGCAGCAGCGCGAACAGCGGGATGCCGAGCCCGCGCCGCTTCGGCAGGTCGTCGTCGCCCGACGGCGGGCGCTCGTCGTCGGCGCTGCCGGCACCACCGAAAGAAGGCGCGCCGGCACTACCGAAGGACGGCGCGCCGGCACCACCGAAGGACGGCGCGCCGTGCAGCGGGCTGCGCTGCGAGATCGGCAGCGAGTCCGTCAGCACCCCCGACGAGTGCCGGGGAGCCGGCTGCTCCCGGGCCGGCTCGTCATGAGCGATGTCGTGACCGGCGTCGGTCGCCTTGCGCAGCGACGGGCGCTCGTAGCCGGTGGGCTCGTCCGGCTCGTCGGTGAGCAGGTCGTCGAGCTGCGCCGGCTCGTAGGTCGCCGTGTCGTCATCTTCAGCGGTGGTGGGCTCCGCGGGGGTCCCGGGCGACCAGGAGGCGGCCAGGCCGCCGCCCACGACGCCGAGGATCATGCCGAGGAAGAAGCCGCCCAGGTTGAGCCCGATGATCGAGTACAGCGCGGTGAGGGTGCCCAGGATGCCGTAGAACAGCCGCTGCGCCGGCGACAGCCAGGTCAGCAGCCCGCACAGGAGCAGTATCGCGGGGATGACGTAGGACAGGAAGCCCGTCGGTCCGAAGTGGACCTCCAGGGCGAGCTGCAGGTTTGCGCTGAGGAACAGTTCCAGCCCCGACAAGAGCAGGAACAACCCACCCCAGAAGGGACGCGAGTCGCGCCACTTGCTGAAGCCACCAGCACGATGCTTGACGTGCGAAGGGTGGGGAGTGGTCACGGAGCCCTCCAGCAATAGAGCACTAGTGCGGCGCTTGCGTCGCATGAGGGGCGCGGGGTGGGAACCCCCCGCCGGCCGCGGGCGCTAGCCCGTGGAGCTAGTGACTGCCTGACTACAAACAACTGGGCCCGCGGGTGTGACTCCGCGGGCCCAGGCGGTGGGACTAGAAGCACTCGAAGGGGGTGCCACCGGTGGAGAGGCTCAGGTCGAGACCGGTCAGCTTGAACGTGCCGGCCGTGGTCGACCAGGCGACCTGCTTCAGGTTGGTGATGGTGACGCTGTCCGCCTGCTGGGCGAAGCTGCCCTGCATGCCCTTGGCGTTCGGCCCACCCTTGCTCAGGTCCGACGCGTCGATGCCGATCTGGATGTTCTCGAACGTGGCGTCACCCTTGAGCGACGTCAGGTCGATCAGCAGATCGGTCGCCTCGGCCGGGGAGCCCGCGGCCTGACCGGCGTGGATCACCATGCTGACGGGCAGCCCGGGGACCTTCACCGACTGGCACAGGTTGTACAGCTTGGCCGACTTGATGCCCGAGACCGCGACGAAGTGGTTCTTCGGGTCGGCCGGGTTGGCGGGGTTGCCGCCCTTCTCCGTGGCGAGGCCGCCGTACTGGACGAAGCCGGTGCCCTCGAGCTTGTCGGCGGAGACCTTGAACTGCTGGCCGGAGACGCTGAACGACGCGGCGATCGCGCCGGTCGCCTGGCCGAAGACGATGGCGCCGGCGATGAAGGCGGAAGGCACGACGACGGTTGCGAAACGCTTCCATCGCGTGCGGCCCTTCACCGCGCTGCCCTGAGCTACGGACACGAGAAGCTCCTCTTGGGTCGCGGGGGTGCGTGCGGTGCTGCGCTCCTGTCACTGCGGGCGCTCGCACCGGTCTTGGTGTCTCGACGGCCCCTGCCGGCCCTGCGCGCGCAGGGGGTGGAACCGGGGGTTGGGGCGTGCGGACGATGTTGCCGCCTGCGCCGTGCGCGGACAAGGGCCGTAGTTACTCGCCGGTAACGGCTCAAGTCCAGAATTCCTACGTTCCGTAATCGGTTACCGGAGCGTTTCCGGCGCGTGACCGCGCTCCAAAGCGCGTAAAGACGGACAAAAATCGCCTGTGACGGTTACCACATGTGAGCAATCTTGCAAAAGGTCACGGTTTTATAACGACAAACCTCCGGGGTTCTCAATGTGCACATCGACTGACATGAGTTTTTCGTAGAACGGCTGAAATGCCGCATCTCGAAAAACTCGGCATTGCCGTTTGCGACTCACGGTGGTTAGTTAGCTCTGATAACTAACACGGTGGCCGCCATCCACCGTCACGGTTGTCTCCGCCATATCTCTGCCCGCGCGCGCGAAGGGTCGGCGCCCCCGTCGCGAGCGGTCTTCAGGAAGCGCGATCGGCGCGCGTCTTGCCTGGCTGGCACCCCCATCAGCCCAGGAAGGACACCCCGCAATGGCACCATCCGCCCGCCGGTGGAGAAGGCTGCTCACCGCGGCCACGCTCGCCGCCGGCAGCTCCGCCGTGGCCGCCTTCGTCCACGCCCCCGCCGCCTCGGCCATCCCCCTTCCCGCCTCCGACTACCAGCACGTCCAGCTGGCCCTCGGCAGCGCCGAGCTCGGCGAGCCGATGTCGCTGGCGGTGATGCCCGACCGCACGGTGATCCACACGGCCCGGGACGGCACAGTCCGCGTCACCGACGCCGCCGGCAACACCAAGGTCGCCGGCAAGCTGCCGGTCTACACCCACGACGAGGAGGGCCTGCAGGGCGTCGCCGTCGACCCCGGCTTCGCCTCCAACCGCTGGGTCTGGCTGTACTACTCGCCGACGCTGTCGACCCCCGCGGGTGACGCCCCGAAGACGGGCACCGCGGCCGACTTCGCACCGTGGCAGGGCCACCTCAACCTGTCCCGCTTCACCCTGAAGGCCGACAACACGCTGGACCTCGCCAGCGAGAAGATCGTCCTGACCGTCGGCAACGACCGCGGCCAGTGCTGCCACGTCGGCGGTGACATCGACTTCGACGCGGCCGGCAACCTGTACCTGACCACGGGCGACGACACCAACCCGTTCGAGTCGGCCTCCTACGCGCCGATCGACGAGGTGGCCAACCGCAACCCGCAGTTCGACGCGCAGCGCTCCTCGGCCAACACCAACGACCTGCGGGGCAAGGTCCTGCGGATCAAGCCGAACGCCGACGGCACCTATGCCATCCCGTCCGGCAACCTCTTCGCCCCCGGCACCGCGAAGACCCGTCCCGAGATCTACGCGATGGGCCTGCGCAACCCGTTCCGGATGACCGTCGACAAGCCGACCGGCATCGTCTACCTGGGCGACTACGGCCCGGACGCGGGCGCCGCCGACCCCAACCGCGGCCCCGGCGGTCAGGTCGAGTTCAACCGGATCACCGGCCCCGGCAACTATGGCTGGCCGTACTGCACCGGCACCAACACCACGGCGGAGACCTACAACGAGTGGAACTTCGCCACCAACACCACCGGGCCGAAGTTCAACTGCGCCGGCGGGCCCACCAACAACTCGTTCCGCAACACCGGCCTGACCACGCTGCCGGCGGCGAAGCCGAGCTGGATCCGCTACGGGTTCGACTCGACCCCGCCGGAGTTCGGCGGCGGCTCGGAGTCGCCGATGGGTGGCCCGGTGTACCGCTACAACGCCGGTCTCAACTCGGCGGTGAAGTTCCCGCAGACCCTCGACGGTCAGTTCTTCGCCGGCGAGTACGGCCGCCGCTGGATCAAGCCGATCAAGGTCAACGCCGACGGCTCCCCCGGTGAGATCTCCACGTTCCCGTGGGCCGGCACCCAGGTCATGGACATGGCGTTCGGCCCGGACGGCGCGCTGTACGTGCTGGACTACGGCACCGGCAGCAACAACCAGGCGCTGTACCGGGTGGAGTACATCGGCGGCGGCAACCGCGCCCCGACCGCGAAGATCGCCGCGTCGGTGACGTCCGGCCCCGCCCCGCTGACGGTGAACTTCTCCTCGTCCGGCAGCTCGGACCCGGAGGGCGGCGCGCTCACCTACGCCTGGGACTTCGACGGCAACGGCACCACCGACTCGACGGCCGCGAACCCCACGTACACCTACACCACCAACGGCACGAAGACCCCGACGCTGACGGTCAAGGACCCCCAGGGGCTCACGGGCTCGGCGAGCACCGTCATCACCGTCGGCAACACCGCGCCCAAGGTGACGCTGTCGACCCCGGCGGACGGCCAGCTGTTCAACTTCGGCGACACGGTGCCCTTCACGATCAGCGTCACCGATCCCGAGGACGGCACGATCAACTGCGCCAAGGTCAGCATGACCTACTCGCTGGGGCACGACAGCCACGCCCACCAGATCACCTCGAAGACCGGCTGCACCGGCTCGATCGCGGTGCCGGTGGACGGCGAGCACGACGCGTCGGCGAACATCTACGGCGTCTTCGACGCGGCGTACACCGACAACGGCGGCCTGACCACGCACGTCATCCGCACCCTGCAGCCGAAGCACCGGCAGGGTGAGCACTACAGCAGCCAGTCGGGCGTGCAGGTCGCCCCGCACGCCGCGGCCGAGGGTGGCAACACCGCCGGGTTCATCGAGAACGGCGACTGGATCGCCTTCACGCCGTACCTGCTGAACAACGCCACGCAGTTCACCGCGCGGGTGTCCTCGGCCGGGTCCGGCGGCACGATCGAGGTCCGGGCCGGCTCGCCGACCGGCACGCTGCTCGGCACCGCCACGGTCGCGCCGACCGGGGGCTGGGAGACGTTCGCGAACGTGACGGCGAACCTGGCCGCCGGTCCGGCCGCGGCCACCACGCTGTACCTGGTGTTCAAGGGCGGCACGGGCTACCTGTTCGACGTCGACGCGTTCACGTTCACGACCGGCACCGTCAGCACCGGGCCGACGGTCAGCCTCCGGTCGCTGACGAACAACCAGTACGTGACGGCGGCGAACGCGACCACCGCATTGATCGCCAACTCCGCGACGATCGGCACCGCGCAGCAGTTCGAGCTCGTCGACCTCGGCGGCGGCAAGGTGGCCCTGAAGTCGAAGGCGACCGGCCAGTTCGTCTGTGCGGAGAACGGCGGCGCGAACCCGCTCCTGGCCAACCGCGCGACGGCCGGGTCGTGGGAGACGTTCAACCTGATCCGCAACGCCGACGGCAGCGAGAGCCTGCAGGCGACGGTGAACAGCCTGTACGTCGCCGCGGAGAACAACGGCGCCGGCTCGCTCATCGCGAACCGGACGGCGATCGGCCCCTGGGAGAAGTTCGAACTCGTCGGGGCCTGACGATGTTGGGAAATGTTCGGTCCAACGCCGCCCTTGTGCGGGATATTGATGTGTGACTCTTGACACTTCTCGTTGGATCGTGAGGTTATGTGTTGGTCCGTGGGGACGTTCCTTGGCACTAGGGGCCCCCACGGATCAGCCTCGGCCGCCACCGGGGCTGACGCATACCTCAAGGAGACACTCGTATGAAGCTCTCCAGATGGTTCGCGCTCGCGCTGGCACCGTTGCTGGCCACGGCGGGCACCGTGGTCGCCACGGCCGCCCCCGCGAGCGCATGGACTCCGAAGACGCCTCCGATGACCACCCCGTGGACCAACTCGGTGCCCACGGCGAATCCGCTGCCGGAGTACCCGCGCCCGCAGCTGACCCGCACCGACTGGCTGAACCTCAACGGCATCTGGGACTTCGCGGTCACCGGCAGCGGCCAGACCAGCCCGCCCGGCACGTTCGGTGAGCAGATCCGCGTCCCGTTCCCGGTCGAGTCCGCGCTGTCCGGCATCCAGCGCAAGGTCACCGAGAACGACCGGCTCTGGTACCGCCGGACCTTCACCGTCCCGTCCGGCTGGGCCGGGCGCCAGGTCCAGCTCAACTTCGGCGCGGTCGACTTCCAGACCACCGTGTGGGTCAACGGCACGCAGGCCGGCGCCGCGCACAGCGGCGGCTACGACGCCTTCACCTACGACATCACCAGCCTGCTCAACGGCGGCACCAACACGATCGTCGTCGGCGTCTACGACCCCACCGACGCGGGCACCCAGGCGGTCGGCAAGCAGCGCCGCAACGACGTGCTCCCGCACGCGGGCGGCGGCATCTTCTACACCGGCGCCTCCGGCATCTGGCAGACGGTCTGGCTCGAGCCGACGCCGACAGCCCGGATCACCCGCGTCGACCTGGTGCCGAACCTGTCCAACAACACGCTGTCGGTCACCGTGCAGGGCGCCGGCCTGTCCGGACACACCGTGACCGCCACCGTCTCCTCCGGTGCCACCCAGGTCGGCACCGCCAACGGTGGGACGGGCACCGCGTTCAGCGTCCCGGTGCCGAACGCGCACCGCTGGTCGCCCAGCGATCCCTTCCTGTACAACGTGAAGATCGACCTGAAGAGCGGCTCGACGGTCGTGGACTCGGTCGGCAGCTACGCCGGCATGCGCTCGATCTCGGTCGGTAGCGTCAACGGCAAGCTGCGCATCCTGCTCAACGGCCAGTTCGTCTTCCAGTCCGGCACCCTGGACCAGGGCTACTGGCCCGACGGCATCTACACCGCGCCCACCGACGCCGCGCTGCGCTCGGACCTGCAGGCGCACAAGGACCTCGGCTTCAACATGGTGCGCAAGCACATCAAGGTCGAGCCGCAGCGCTGGTTCTACCACGCCGACCAGCTCGGCCTCCTGGTGTGGCAGGACATGCCGGCCATGCCGACCGGCAAGAACCCGACGACGGCCGCGCGGACCCAGTGGGAGGCCGAGTACCACCGCATCATCGACCAGCACCGCAGCTCGCCGTCGCTGGTCATGTGGGTCGACCAGAACGAGGGCTGGGGCCAGTACGACCAGGCCCGCATCGCCGACGACGTCAAGGCCTACGACCCGTCGCGGCTCGTCAACAACATGAGCGGGGTCAACTGCTGCGGCTCCGTCGACGGCGGCAACGGCGACGTGCTCGACAACCACATCTACGTCGGCCCCGGCTCCACCCTGCCGACCGCGACCCGCGCCGCGGTGCTCGGCGAGTTCGGCGGCCTGGGCCTTCGCGTTCCCGGTCACGAGTGGTCGCCGGGCAACGGGTTCAGCTACGAGGACCAGGGCAACGCCACGAACCTCAACAACCGCATCGTCGGCCTGTACGACCAGCTCCGCACCGGCGGCATGCCGGCGGGCCTGTCCGCGTCGGTCTACACCGAGATCACCGACGTGGAGAACGAGAGCAACGGCTTCCTCACCTACGACCGCCAGGTGATGAAGGTCGACGTGGCCCGGTTCCGGGCGGCGAACCAGGCGCTCATCAACGCCTCGACCAACCCGCCGCCGCCGGCCACGCTGCCGACCAACGTGTACCGGTCGTTCCGGGTCGTGACGCCGTGCTGCACCACCCGGTACATCAGGCACCAGAACAGCCTGGGCTACACCGAGGTGGTCGACGCCAACAGCAGCGCGCTGCTCAAGCAGGACGCGACCTGGCGGATCGTGCCCGGTCTCGCCGACGCGTCGTGCTACTCGTTCGAGTCGCGCAACTACCCCGGTCAGTACCTGCGGCACCAGGCGTACCGGGTGCGCAAGGACCCGAACGACAACTCGGCGCTCTTCAAGGCCGACGCCACCTGGTGCGCCCAGCAGGGCACGGGCGGGGTGCGGCTGACCGCCTGGAACTTCCCCGGCCAGTTCCTGCGGCACCGCAACTCGGAGCTGTGGCTGGCCACCCCGGGCGGCCCGAACGCGTGGGACGCGCCCGGGTCGTTCACCGAGGACACCACGTGGTCCGTGGAGAACCCCTGGGCTCCGTAGTGGTTCCTTGAAAGGGGGCGTCCTTCGCGGGCGCCCCCTTCGCTATGCCCGCATGACCGTGGCGATCGGGATCCGCGCGGCGCGGATCGCCGGGATCAGGCCGCCGAGCAGGCCGGCCACCAGGCCCGCGATGACGCCGGCGACCCCCGCCTGCCACGGGAACGTCATGTCCTGCAGCTGCGGTACCCGCGAGCCCAGCATCCCGGCGCCCACGTCGAGCGCCACGACCGCCAGGCCGATCGCGGCGGCCGCGGTCAGCAGACCGGTCAGCAGCGTCTCCGCCAGCACGATGCCCGCCAGCAGCGAGCGCGGCGTGCCGACCGCCCGGCGCAGCGCGAACTCCTCGACCCGCTCCCCCACGGTCGCCAGGCCGACGTTGAGGATGCCGGCGACGCCGATGAGCAGCACCAGGGCGGCCATGCCGAGGAAGATCCAGCGGATGATCGCCAGCTCGCCCGCGATGTCCTTGCGGGCGTTGATGGTCTCCACGTGCAGCATCTCCTGCGGCAGGCCGAGGCCGGTGAGCTTGCGGGTCACCAGCGCCTCGGTCTCCCCGGAGCCGGGCGCGAACAGCAGCTGCAGGCCCGGGCCGTACATCTGGTTCGCCGACGACTTCGGCATCCAGTTGCGCATCTCGTCGACCCGCACGTAGGCGGTCGGCTGGGGGTTGCCGTCGTCGACGACGCCGACGATGCGGGGCGTCGGGTTGGCGGTCGCGCCCTCGACCCGCATCTCCGCCGGGATTCGGTAGCGGCTGAAGCCCTTCGCCGCCTCCTTGTTGAGCACCAGGCGGGGCGAGTAGGAGGGGTCGCCGCCGAAGTCGAGCCAGTCGCCGCTGACCGGCCGGAACGGGCGGAACTGCCGGACGTCGCCGGTCAGGCCCTGCAGGACGACCTCGATCGCCTGCCCGCGGGGCGGCTGCGCCGCCTGCTCGATCGGGCGGCAGCCGTTCACCGGGTCGCAGTTCATCGGCATGGCCGGGCCGTAGTAGCCGCCCTCGGTGTTGTCGAACGGCGCGGCGCCCTGGTTGATCGGCAGCACGTTCGGCTCGCCGATGATCGCCTGGTAGCCCATAATGCCGACGACGCCGGGCTTGCCCGTGACGGTGGAGAGGGCGGCGTCCATCGCGTCGGGCATCGACGGCACGTACATCTGCCGGGTGCCGTCCTTGCCGACGTGCAGCTCCAGGTCGGCGAGGCGCAGGGTCTTCGCCGTCTCCGCGCCGGCCTGGACGGTCACGACGGCGAGGACGCCCAGGAACAGGCTGATCATGGACAGGAAGGTGCGCAGCTTGCGCGACCTGATGCCCTGCCCGCCGATGATGAGCGCCGACCGGAGCCGGCCCGACAGCCGGATCATGCCGTCACCTCCGTCGTGCCCCACCCGCTGCGGTCCGGTGCTGTGAGCACTTCCGTGGCGCTCCGGTCCGGTGCCGTCAGCACCCCGTTGCTCAGGGACAGCACGCGCTGCATCTTGGCCGCGTGGGCGTGGTCGTGCGTGACGAGGATCAGCCCGCAGCCGCGGTCGGTGGCGGCGCGCATGACCTCGATGACGAGGTTGCCGGTCTCGGTGTCCAGCGCGCCGGTCGGCTCGTCCGCCAGCAGCAGTTTCGGCTGCCGTACCAGGGCCCGGGCGACCGCGACCCGTTGCTGCTCACCGCCGGAGAGCTTGGCCGGGCGCTGCTTCGCCAGGTGCGCGATGCCGACCAGGTCGAGCGCCTCCAGCACGCGGGCGCGGCGGTGCCGGCGGGGCAGCCAGCCCTGCCCGTTGACCAGCGCCATCGCCACGTTCTGGGCGGCGGTCAGGTGCTTGAGCAGGAAGAACCGCTGGAAGACGAAGCCGAACTGGGCGCTGCGCAGGGCGGCGGCCTTCCGCTCGGGAATGCGGGCCAGGTCGCGGCCGTCCATGAAGTAGTGACCGTCGTCCGGCCGGTCGAAGAGCCCGATGAGGCTCAGCAGGGTGCTCTTGCCCGACCCGGACCGGCCGAGGATCGCGACGCTCTCGCCGCGCTCGACGGTCAGGTCGACGCCGTCGAGGATGACCCGGGGCTCCTGCTGGCCCTTCAGCGTCTTGGTGATGCCCACCATCTCGATGAGCGGGCTCATTTGCTGAACCCGGGCATCGGCTCCCCGCCGTTGTTCTTCGCGGCCGGCAGGTTCGGCCCGGGCACGGCGACCGTCTCGTCGCCGTTGAGGCCGCTCTTGATCTCGATGACCTTGCCGTCGCTGAGGCCGAGCGTCACCTCGCGGGTCTCCCGCGTCTGGTCGGCCTTGACGATGTCGACCTTCCCCTTGCCCTGCGAGCCGGCGACCGCCTCGACCGGCAGGACGAGCGCGTTCGCGGCGCGGGCGGTGATCACCTCGACCGTGGCGGCGGCGCCGTTGATCGCCTTGATGTCGGCCGGCGGCACGCAGACCAGCCGCATGCCCGTGGGCTCGGAAGGCTGCTGCTGCTGGCCGGTGACCCTCGGCTGCGGCACCGGCGCGGCCGACGGGTTGGGCGTCGGCGTGACGGGCTCCGGGATCGTACCCGCGGGCAGGGCGGCGAGCGTGCCGAGCACCGTGCAGGGGAACGGCCCCGGGCCGCTCTTGATCTGCGCCTGCACCGACTCGAGCTGGTCGGAGATCTGGTACGCCTGGGCGCCCTCGATGTCCGCGACCACGCCGTAGCCGGCCTGCTTCGCCGAGACCACCGGCATCCCGGCGGTCACCTTGGACCGGTCGTCGACGAGGCGGCCGCTGAAGACGGCGCCGGCCGGCACCTCGATGGGGGTGGCCTTGCCACCGGCCCAGATGTTGGCGACCTTGGTGGGCTTCGTCGGCGTGCTCGTCGACGCCTTCACGTCGAGGTAACGGATCTCGCCGTCGATCGGAGCGACCAGGCCGAACGTCGGGCTCAGCTGCACCTTGCCGGTCAGGCTCACCTTGTTGGTCAGGTCCTGCCGGGTCGGCTTCACCGTGGTCATCGTGACGCCCCGGTCGGCGAGTCCGGGAGTGCGCACCTCCTCCTGGCCAGATGCCGTGCAGGCGCCCAGTGCACTGATCGCACCGGCGGCGGCCACCGCGAAAAGGATTCGTCGCACCCGGGTTCACCCCCAGCAAGGATCGAAGTCCGGCAAAGGGTAGCGGTCGATCGGGTGAGGCGACGCCCCATCAAACGATTCATCAGGGTGAGGAAATGTACTCATCTCGACAGCACCGGGATGCAACCTCGGAGACGGGCAAAGCCGTCCCGCACCCGGTTGCCCGGGTGCGGGACGGCCTTTTCCTGCGGGTACGTCAGACCTTGTAGGTGAAGGTCGACGTCGTGGCAGCAGCGCTGGTGCCACCCTTGGTGATGACCTGGAGCTGGACCGGGCCCGCGGGGCGCGGCGGCAGGTACACCTTGAGCCTGGTGTCGGAGAGCTTGACGAACGAGACCGAGGCGCCGTTGGAGACGACCCGGTCGACGGCCACGAAGTTGGTGCCGGAGACCTCGACGGTCGTCCATACCTTGGTGCCGCCGGTGGACGGGGTCACCGCGGACACGGCCGGCGCGGGCGGCGCGACGTAGGTGAACGGCGCCGAGACGCCCTCGACGGTGCCGCCGACGGTGGTGACCCGCACGGTCGCCTGGCCCGCCGCGTGGACCGGCATCGTGACCTTCAGCTGGGTGTCGGAGACCCGCTGGTACAGAGCGGCCACCCCGCCGACGCTGACCGCCGTGACGCCGCCGAGGTTGGTGCCGGTGACGACCACCGGGGTGGGGAGGTAGGTCGGGCCGCTGGTCACGCTCAGCGAGACGATGGTCGGCGCGGGCGGGTTGACGATCGCGAGCTTGTCGGCGGCGACCGTGGCGCTGGTGCCGGACGGGGTCACGACCGTCACGTCGTAGATGCCGGTGACGAGCCTCGCGGGCACGGTGAAGGCGATCGTCGTCGGCGACATCACCCTCACGTTGGTGGCGGCGTTGGCGCCGATGCGCACCGCGGTCGCGCCGTCGAAGTTGGCGCCGGTGACCGTGAGGACGTCACCGCCGACGACGGAGGCGCTCGCGGCGCTGAGGCTCGTCACGACGGGCAGCGGCGGCTGGTACAGGAAACGCGCCTGCGAGTTCAGCGTGCTGGCGCCGGCGGCGTTGACGACGGTCACGTCGACGGTGCCCTTGGCGTGCGCGGGCGACGTGGCGACCAGGCTGGTGACGCCGTTCCTCTCGACCTTGCGGAACTGGGCCGCGGTCTCGCCGAACTTCACCGCCGTGGCGGTGCCCAGGTTGCCGCCGGTGATGGTGACCTCGGTGCCGCCGCTGATCGGCCCGCGGACCTGCGACAGCGTCGACACCGACGGCCGGGGCACGGTGACCTTCGACGGGGTGGTCACGCCGGAGACGGTGTACGCGGCCTGCACGTTGGTGTTGACGAACGCCCAGGCGAGGTGCGCGTCGCCGGAGGCGCCCCACGCGGTGCCCCACTGGTTGCGGATCCACACGCCCTCGGCGTCGTACGCGTACGCGGTGACCATGTGCCCACCGAGGTTGACGCCGCTGGTCGTCCTGTAGAGCGCGCCGCCGGTCAGGTACATGAAGTCCTTGAAGACCGGCATGCCGATCGCGACCGGCGAACCGGCGGCGATCGCCGTCTCGACCGCGATCTGCCCGGCGGTGCCCTGGCCCGAGCCGGTCCACAGGGTCGTCCACTTGGCGACCTTGTAGTTCTTGGCGTTCGCGATCTCCGCGGCGGTCGGCGGGACCGTGTAGTTGGTGGTGCCCTGCACGTAGTCGTCCTGGGTGTCGACGCCGTTGACGGTCGCCTCGGTCAGCGCCTTCTCCGGCGACAGGCCCGCGTTCGGCGCGCCACCCTTCTGCACCGACCGCATGTAGAGGTAGAGCGGCGCGTACGGGGCGCCGGTCCCGCCGTCACGCTTCGCGTAGTAGCCCATGATCGAGTGGGCGATGGTCCAGGCGACGCACGAGCCGATCTGGCCCTGGTCGCCGACCGCCGGCAGGTCGGCCTTCACGCTCGCGCTGTCCGGCAGGGCCTCGTACACGCCGATGGGGGACTTGGCGTTGACCCGGGTCGTCGGCTCGGCGAACCCGCCGACCTTGTGCGGCAGCGCGGCCGGGGTGGCTGCCGCGGCCGCCGCCGGGTTCACCGCCACCAGAGTGCCGCCAGCCGCCATCAGCAGGCCGAAGATGGTGCGTGCTCCAGGGTGTGCATCCGTGCTCCTCGAGGGTCGGTGACCGCGACGTGCGTGCCATCGGCCCCTCCCCCGGCGGCATGAGGCGTCGCCGCAAAGCCCGGCCGGTCGGTGTCCACCGGTCGGGTGACCCGGGCACGCGCACTACGCTCCGGGGTCATGCCGGTGATCCTGCTGCTCGCGGCGATGGGGGCCTTCCACGGCCTCAACCCCGGCATGGGCTGGTTGCTGGCGGTCGCCAACGGGGTGCAGGAGCGCAGCCGGGCCGCGGTGCTCCGGGCCCTCGTGCCGGTCGCGGCCGGGCACGCCGCCTCGATCTTCGTGGTCGCCGGCCTGGTCAGCGCCCTGCAGTCGGTGGTCGCGACCCGGGTCGTGGCGATCGGCGGCGGTCTCGTGCTCGTCGGCTTCGGGCTGTGGCGGGCGGTGTCGCGCCGGCACATCGGCGCGCCGGGCCTGCACCTGTCCGCCGCGCAGCTGGCCGGCTGGTCCTTTCTGATGTCGAGCGTGCACGGCGCCGGCCTGATGCTCGTGCCCGTGCTGGTCGCCGACCCGCCGTCAGGCCTCGGTCACGCCCACGCCGCGGCCCACGGTGATCCACTGTGGACGGGCTTCCTGGTCACCGGCGTGCACACCGCCGCCATGGTCACCGTCGCCGGCGTGATCGCACTCGTGGTCTACCAGACGGTGGGCCTGCGGATATCCCGGCTGGCCCGCGTCAACCTGGACACCGTCTGGGCGGTGGCACTGGTCGGCGCGGGCCTCGCGACGCTCGCCGCGTCCTACTAGCCGTCGGTGCCCTCGGCGACGCCGAGCACGGTGGCGGTCTCCACAGTGGACAGGTCCAGCAGGACCCGGCAGACGATCACGGCCCGCTGCGGCAGCGGCAGCCTCCGCAGCGCGGCGAGCGCGCCGGCGTGCGTGTCGGGCCCTTCCTTCACGCCGGCGACGGCGTCCGCGTCCGGATACGGCAGCGGGCGCTCCCGCCGGACCTTGCGCCACCAGGAGGTGGCCCAGTTGAGTCCGGCGCGGAACGCCCATCCACCCGGGTTGTCGTGGTCACGGACCCCGGCCCCAGTTGGCGTAGATCCGTGCCATCGCCTCGTCCGCGGCCTCGCGGGCCAGCTGCGGATCGCCGAGGGTGACGGCGAGCGCGCGGTGGAGCCGATCGGCTTCGAACCGGTAGAACGACTCGAAGTCGTCTCTCCTTGTCGCTGTCTGGCGTCCCCACAGCACACACACGCACGGGGGCGCCGACGCGTTCCCTAGCTCTTCAGATCTTTCAGCGCCGCCGCCACCGCGTCGGCGAGGGTCGTGGTGGGGCGGCCGATGAGCGTCGACAGGTCCGCGCTGACCACGTCGAGGCTACCGGCGGCGATCGACGTGTCGGCCGCGGCGAGCAGCCGCGCGAACCCCTCCGGCAGCCCGAACCCGATCAGCGCCTGCGCGTAGTCGTCGGCCGGCAGGTCCTGGTACGCGACCTTGGTGCCGGACTGCGCGGTGACCTCGGCGGCGAGCTCGGCGAGCGACATGGTGGCGTCGCCGCCGGTCTCGTAGATCTTCCCCTCGTGCCCCTCGCCGGTGAGCACCGCGACGGCACCGGCGGCGAAGTCCTCGCGGGTGGCGGCGGCGACCCGGCCCTCGCCCGCGGCGCCGAGGATCACGCCGTGCTGCAGCGCGGTGGCCAGGCCGGCCGTGTAGTTCTCGAAGTACCAGTTGTTGCGCAGGAAGGTGTACGGCAGCCCCGACGCGACGATGAGCTCCTCGGTGGCCTTGTGGTCGGGCGCGAGCGGGTTCACCGACGTGTCGGCCCTGGTGATGCTCGTGTAGACGATGTGGCCCACACCGCCCTTCACTGCGGCGTCGACGATGGCCCGGTGCTGCTCGAGCCGCCTCCCGGCGTCGCTGGCGGAGATGAACAGCAGCCGGTCGGCGCCCTCGAACGCCGGCACGAGCGTCTCCGGCTGGTCGTAGTCGGCCTTCCTGGCGTTGCCGCGCGCCTTGGTCGTGTCGCGGACCGCGGCGACCACGTCGGCGCCCTGCCGCTCGAGCCCTTCGACGACCAGGCGGCCCAGGTGGCCGGTGGCGCCGGTGACGGTGATGGTCATGAGAACTCCCTCGTCCTGGTTACTCTCTCACAGTAAGCACTAACTTCTAGAAAGTGCAAACCTTGGGTTACCGTTGTCTCATGTCGTACGAGGGGCTGGTCTTCGACGTCTTCGCCAGGAACTGCACGTCGCGACCCGTCATGGACACGGTCGCCGGCCGCTGGGGCATCCTGTCGATGGCGGCGCTGCTGGACGGCACGCACCGGTTCAATGAACTGCGCCGCCGCGTCGACGGCGTGAGCGAGAAGATGCTGTCGCAGACCCTCCACGCCCTCGAGCGCGACGGCCTGGTCCTGCGCACGGTGCAGAGCACGATCCCGCCCCGGGTCGAGTACAGCCTCACCGACACCGGCCGCCGGATCGCGACGAAGCTCATGGAGCTGATCGACCTCGTGGAGGCCGAGATGCCGGGGATCTCCGCCGCGCAGGCCCGCTACGACGCTCTCTAGGTTTGCCGGACCTCTCAGGTCCTTGCGTGGGCCTCGATCAGGTCCGCGACCCTCAGCAGCGGCGCGACCTGCCCGGGGATGTCGTCGGGCGCGCCGATCCGCCCCTGGAAGAACGTCAGCAGCTCGTTGCCCTCGACGCTCCAGTCCGGCAGCCGCCCGGCGACGTGCTCCGCCACGAGCTGGCCGCCGATCACCGCCCTGACCAGGCTCGGGTCGCTGGCGTTCACCCGGTACGCGCTGTCGAACGCCTCGTACCCGATCGCCGTCACCTTGTCCCCGAACAGCGTCCGCCACAGCTTCGACCCGCCGCCCCGCTTGTGCACGGCTACCGTCGGCCGCGGCATCCGCAGCCGCACCACCACCGCGACGTGATGGTGCGTGGTCGTCGTGGTCTGCGTCGTCCCGTTGGCATCCGTCGAGGTCGACGAGGTCGTGTACGAGTAGTCGGCGATGCTGACCGGGCGCCCGCCCACCGTCCCGAACAGCGCCAGCGACACGCCCCGCCGGTTCCTCCCCGGCATCCGCCGGCCCCAGTCGACCTGCGGCCTCGCCACGACCTGCCAGCCGTGCCGCTTCGCCCACACCCGTAGCGCCTCGACCCGCTCCCGCTCCCGCCGCGCCGACACCACCGCCACGACGACGATCAGCGCGATCGCCACCCCGAAACAGGCGACACCGCCGATGATGATCGCCGTGGAATCCATGCATCCACGCTAAAGTCCCGATGCGAGTTCCGCTCTCCGGCGCTACGCCGTTGCCGCGCTTGTCCGCTTCGCACGTCCCCGTCCGCTGAGGTTCTCCGCATGCACCTGTTCGAGTCCCTGATCGAGCCGGCGGCTGCCCTCACGGTGATCCCAGCAGCCGCCGCGACCCGATCCCACCGCTACGGCGGCCTGCCCGGCCTGCCCGACGGGACCGACTGGCCCACGTACGCCGGCACCCCCATGGTCCTGCTCGCCCGCCTCGACTGCGCCGACCTCGCGGCCCTGCTCTCCGAGACCTGGACCCTCCCCCGCACGGGCGAGCTGCTCTTCTTCCACGAGGAGCCCTTCACCACCGGCCCGCAGCAGCTCCCCTACCAGCACTCCTCGGCCACCGGCCGGTTCGGCGCCCCTTCCACCCCCGGCCAGTTGGGGGCCCTCTCCACAACCGCCGACCGGTTCGGCGAGCCCTCCACCACCGCCGACCGGTTCGGCGACTCCTCCGCTGCCGACCGGTTCGAGGACTCCTCCGCCACTGGCCGGTTCGGGGACTCCTCGGCTGCCGGCCGGTTCGGGGACCCACGGCCGTCGGCCCGCGAGGAGCCCTCCACCGCCGACCGGCTCGAGGACCCGCGGCTGCTCCTCAGGGACGGGTCCGCCGCGGACCGGTTCGCCGACGCCCACGACGACGGCTGCCGGGTCCTGCACGTCCCGGCCGGGCTGCCCCCGCGCCCCGCGCCGCCAGGCACCTGGGTCGTCCCGGCGCTGTGCCTGGCGGCGGACCGGGTGGGGTCCGTCCCGCCGTACGACGCGCCCGCCCTCGCCCACGTCTTCGCCCTTGACCCGGTCGCCGCGATGACCGCCCGCGAACGCGCCGAGGACACCGCCGGCAGGCCGCCCCGCCACCAGGTGCTCGGCTGGCAGCGGGACGCGTTCCTGCACCTGCCGGGCCTGCGCCCGCTCCTCCAACTGGAGGCCGAGCCGGGCACCGCCTGGGGCGAGGTCGTCAACGTCTCCTTCTGGCTCCCCGAAGCCGACCTCGCCGCCGGCCGCCTCACCGCCGCCCGCCGCTACCTCGAGGTCGCCTGACCCCGGCTCGCCACAGGCCGCCTTACCGCCCGCTGCCTCGAACTCCCGTCACCCCGACCGGCCGGCTTCGCTGTCACCCCACCGCAGGCGATCTCACCGCCCGCGATCTCGAGGTCCCATCACCGACCGACCGCGGGCGACCTCACCGCAGGCCGCCTCACCGCCCGTTGCCTCGAACTCCCGTCACCCCGACCGGCCGGCTTCGCTGTCACCCCACCGCAGGCGGCCTCACCGCCCGCGATCTCGAGGTCCCGTCACCGACCGACCGACCGCGAGCCGACGCCAGCCGACGCCAGCGCAGGCCGTCTCGCCTCCGCCCACCGCTGCCTCGAGGTCGCACAGCCCCGACCGGCCGGCTTCGCTGTCACCCCACCGCCAAGAGCGCCTCCAGTGCTTCCCCCGTCGCGGGGTGATCGGCGAGCAGCGCCTGCACGGCGGACGACCCCTGAGCCGCCGGGCCCGCGCCGGACGTACACCCCGGGACGGCGGACGTCGCGAGCTGTTCGAGGTCCGACCAGCCGGGGGCGTCACCCGGCACCCCGAGCAGATCGGCGACCCCGTCGGAGGTGGAAGGGTGCCCGGCGAGCAGCCGCATGACCGGCACGGCCGCGTCCCATCGCTCCGACCCGGGCCCGAACCCGTCTCCAGCTCCAGCTCCGGCTCCGGCTCCGGCGAGGCCACCGCCGCCGCCGTGCGCCGCGGCACCCGGGACGGGCGCGGCGGCGGTCCACGGTGGGACCCAGGTGTCGACGGCGGGCAGGGTGCCGGGGAACGTACGGCCGGCCTCGCGGATCAGGACGGGCACGAGCTCGCCCGCCTGGTCGCGCAGTGTTGTGATGAGCGTCGGGAGCCACGGCAGCAGGACCGGGTCGGGCAGGTGGGCGAACGCGTCCGACATCACCTCGACCACGAACGCGGCCAGCTTCGGCACCGGCTCCAGCGCCTGGACGAACCCGCTCAGGTACTGCGGGAACGTCGGCACCACGAGCGGGTTGCCCAGCAGGTCGGCACAGCGGGCCCGCAGGTCGGCCAGGGGCAGCAGGCCGAGCTGGTGCTGCGCGGCCCAGAGCAGCGCGACCTTCGCCGGCGACTCGGGGTGGGACTGCCTGACGGCGAGCTCCAGCTGGGCCCGGTCGCAGCCGAGCGACAGCGCCAGGCCCTCCATGGTGAAGAGGAACCCGAGCATCGCGCCGACCTGCCGGACCCCCGTCTCGTCGTCGACGAAGGCGGTCGGCAGGAGCGTGCAGTAGTGCGCGTAGCCGGCGGTGACGAACGACGCGCACCACGACGGCAGCTCCGGCTCGGTCGAGCGGTAGTGCGCGAGCAGCCGGCGGATGCGGCGCAGGACGTCGGGAGCGTCGTCGACGGTGCGCTCGGCGGAAAGCAGCTCGACGGCCCGCGCGCCGAGCTCGTCGGTGAACCTGCGGCTGCCGAGGAACAGGATCGAGTCCTCGACGGCGCGCAGGGCGACGGCCGCAGTCGCGTCGGGCGCGTACACGGACCGGCGGAGCCGGCGCTCCACGACCTGCTCGACGGTGACGCCCTCGTAGCCGAGTTCGATGATGTACCGCTGGTGCTTGCCGATCGAGAGGTCCCAGCTCTCCTGCACCGACCGCTCGCCGAGCCGCCGCGAGCCCATGATCGGCCGGACGGCGCCGTCGGGCAGCAGGTACCGCAGCATCCACAGCAGGTGCGAGCAGGGAACCAGCTCGGGCTGCCCGTTGAGGTCGAGCAGGGCCCGCTGCACCGTGTTCTTGCGCAGGTCGAGGCCGATCGGGGCGAGCCGGTCGTAGACGTCGCGAGCCAGCGGCGGCAGGGCCTCGTAGCCGACCTGGCCGATGCGGTCGCCGCCGAGCAGGATCTCGCAGAGCCGCCGCACGTCGCGCCGGCCCGGGACCACGTCCTTCTCGATGCAGGTGACGGCCGCGTCCTGGAAGTCGTACGGCGTGGGCCGGGCCCGGTTGCGCATGCCGGCGAGCAGGATCGACGTCTCGAAGACGGCGATCGCGTCGGCGGTGCTGGCGAGGTACCCGTTGCGCCGCGCCAGCCGGACGATGTCGACGGACCAGCCGAGCAGCTCCTCCTCGTCGAACCCGTGCAGGTCGGGCGGGCTGGCCAGGAACTGGGTCAGCTGGTCGGCGACGGGAGCCGCCTCGACCGGCGCGGCGGCGGGGCGGGCGGCCCGCTTCCGGCTGCCGCGCTGCCCCTCCAGCTGAAACGTGGTGAGCTTCGACCGGCTGACCGCCTTGGCCCAGGTCGCCGCCGCGATCGACACCGAGCCGGAGGCGAGCCCGAACTGGCCTTCGATCGCCGAGTGGCTGGACGGGATCAGCCCGTACAGCCACTTCGTCGCGGTGCGCGGGGTGATCTCGAACGGTGCCGCCTCCGGCCCGGTGCCGAACTGCTCGACCCGGCTGGCGGCATGGAAGGCACCGCACACGTACAGGCAGTCGGCCCGGTCGACGCCGGACGTGGCGAGATGCTCGCGCATGCGGGTCCACATGTAGCGCTCGCGGTCCTCGTCGACGGTGACCCGCTCGGTGTCGCTGGGCGCCAGCCGCCGGAAGAGGCTGCCGATCAGCACCATCACCTGCCGGTACGTGGCGTAGTCTGCGTCCACGAGCGGCTGCTCGACGTACTGGTCCCACCACTCCGACCAGTGCCGCACCTTGCCGTGGTGCAGCAGGTGCGTCTCCAGCTCGGCGAAGCGCGGCCGCAGGTCGCCGATCTCGATGCCGACCGCGTCGCCGTGCAGCGCGCCGGCGTCCTCGGCGTCCGACGCGTCGGCCTCGGACGGCGCGACGCCGGCCGACCCAGCGCCGGCCGACCCAGCGCCGGCCGACCCAGCGCCGGACGGCTCGGCGTCGGCGGGGGCGCCTTCGCCGGACGCGCCGGAGGTACGCGGCTGCCACTGGAAGACATGGTCGGTGGAGCGGTCGACCAGCACCAGCTCGACGCCGGGAGTGTCCAGCGCGTACGCGATCGCCTGGTACTCGGCCGACGCCTCCGTGATCGGCGCGATGACGCTGAGCGGCCCCCAGTCCTTGGGGAACGTGTCCAGCTCCGAGGCGAACGCCTGCAGCGCCACTGGCAGCCGGCAGTTGCGCAGCTCCGACAGCAGCGGTGCCAGGTCCTCGCACAGCTCCAGGTAGATCACCTTCGGCTGCTTCTCGCGCAGCCTGCGGACCATGGCGAGGGCGGACGCCGGCGAGTGGTGGCAGACCGGGAAGATCTCCAGCTCCTCGCGCAGCGCCCGGTCGACGTCGTCCACGATCCCGGAGAGGATCTCGGGCACGGCGCCGGGCGAGCCGGCGAACGCGGTCGCCGCCTCGACGAGCTGCTGCCGCAAGGCCCCGAACGGCTCACTCATGACAAGGTGGCGATCGCCTCGCGGCCGCCTTCGAGGAAGGCCGGCCAGTCCCCGCCGTCCTGCTTGCTGCGCGGCTCGACGACGCCGTGCCAGTACTTGTTGAGGATCGCGAGGTCCTCGGGGCTGCGGCGGGCGAGCGACCCGACGAGCGAACCGGCGAGGGTCTGCGCCCGCAGGGTCCGGTCGCCGAAGAACGTGCTGTGCAGGATCGCGTCCTCCAGCACGCCGATCTGCTCGGCGGTCGACAGCGCCGACTCGAGCTTCTCGTCGTCGCTCGTCGCCGACGCCGCCGCGGTCCGAAGGTCGGCGAAGCTCTGCAGCAGGATGTCGAGCAGGTTGGGCGGCACGTCGAGCTCGATCTGGTGCCGGCGCAGCAGCTCGGTGGTGCGGAACCGGACGATCTCCGCCTCGCTGCGCTTGTTGGTCACGACGGGGATGCGCACGAAGTTGAACCGGCGCTTCAGGGCGGACGACAGGTCGTTGACCCCGCGGTCCCGGCTGTTCGCGGTCGCGATGATCGAGAAGCCGGGCTGCGCGAACACGATGTTGTCGTCGTCGAGCTCGGGGATCGACACGTACTTCTCGGACAGGATCGAGATCAGCGCGTCCTGCACGTCGCTGGTGGAGCGGGTCAGCTCCTCGAACCGGCCGATGACGCCCCGCTCCATCGCCGTCATGATCGGTGACGGGATCATCGACGCCCGGGACTGGCCCTTGGCGATGACCATCGAGACGTTCCACGAGTACTTGATGTGGTCCTCGGTCGTGCCGGCGGTGCCCTGCACGACGAGCGTCGAGTTGCGGGAGATGGCCGCCGCGAGGAGCTCGGCGAGCCAGCTCTTGCCGGTGCCGGGGTCGCCGATGAGCAGCAGGCCGCGGTCGGACGCGAGCGTCACGATGCTGCGCTCGACGAAGCTGCGGTCGCCGAACCACTTCTGCGACACCTCACGGTCGAGGCCGTCCGCGCGCTCCGAGCCGAGCACGAACAGGCGGACCATCTTGGGGCTCAGCCGCCACGAGAACGGCTTCGGCCCGTCGTCGATCGACTCGAGCCAGTCGAGCTCTTCGGCATACTTGACCTCGGCGGGGGCGCGGAGCATGTCGGTCATGTCGGGTCTCCTATGCGAGGAAGTTCTTGAGTTCGGTGATGAGCTTGCGGATGTGGCCGGAGATCACGGGCGTGCCCATGTCCTTGAAGCGCTGCCGGAACCACGGGTTGACGCTCTGCTGACCGCCGCTGCTGACGGAGCCGATCGGGATGAACCTGACGCCGGAGCGGTGCACCGCCTGGATGCCTTCCAGCAGCGGCTGCGACCGGTCGAACTCGTAGAAGTCGGAGATCCAGACCATCACCGTGTTGCTCGGGTCCGCGATCTTCGGACGGGCCATCGCCATCGCGACCGGCCCGTCGTTGCCGCCGCCGAGCCGCGTGCGCAGCAGCACCTCGAACGGGTCGTGCACCCACGGCGTCAGGTCCAGCGCTCGGGTGTCATAGGCGATCAGGTGCACGTCGACCTTCGGCAGCCCCGCGAAGATCGACGCGAGGATGGTGCAGTTGACCATCGAGTCGACCATCGAACCGGACTGGTCGACCACGACGATGAGCCTCGCCGGAGTGGTGCGCTTCGCGGTCTGCCGGTAGAAGAGGCGGTCGACGTAGAGGCGCTCGTCGTCGGGGCTCCAGTTGGTCAGGTTCTTCCAGATGGTGCGCTCGAGGTCGAGGTTGCGATAGACCCGCTTCGGCGGCACCGACCGGTCGATCACGCCGGCGCTGCTCTGCTGCACCTGCGTGCGCAGCACCTCGGCGACCTCGTCGACGAACCTGCGGATCAGCGCCTTCGCGTTGGCGAGGGCGACGCCGGACAGGTTGCTCTTGTCGCGCAGCAGCTGCTCGATGAGCGACATGCTCGGCGTCAGCTGCTTGGCGAGCGCCGGGTTGGCCAGGACCTCCCGCAGGTGCATCCGCTTGACCAGGTCGCCTTCGAGCCCGCCGAGCACGCCCGCGAGCCCGCCGGCATTGGGCCTTCCGCGCAGCTCGCCGGGGTTCATGCCGAGCGCCCGCTCGAACCACCCGGCGTCGGCCTGCCAGTTGGCCAGCTGCCCGGCGCTCACGCTGCCGCTGCCGGTCGCGAACACGTTGATCAACAGCTTGGACACCAGCGCCGCCCGCCGCACCTCGTCCCCCGCCGAACCACCCGCCGCCGCGCCCGCCACACTCGGCGAGGCACCCGGCGCCGTCCCCGCCGGGGCGACCGGCGATGTGCCTGCCAAGCCACCCGGCGCCGTCCCCGCCGGGACGGCCGGCAACGTGCCTGCCAAGCCACCCGGCGCCGTCCCCGCCGGGACGGCCGGCAACGTGCCTGCCAAGCCACCCGGCGCCGTGCCCACCGGGACGGCCGGCAACGTGCCCGGCAACGCCTTTGGTGCAGTGCCCCCCGAAGCGCCCTCCCCGTCGCCCGCCGAGGCTTCCGGCGCAGTGGCCGCCGGGGTGCCCGACGACGCTCCTGGTGCAGCGCCCGCCGAAGCGCCCGAGGGCGAATCCGGCGCAGCGCCCGGACCGGCAGCCGCCGAAGCGCCCGAGGGCGAACCCGGCGCAGTGCTCACGGCAGCGGCCGGGGCGGTGGTCGGCGGCTGGGCGGGGTCGGCTGGGGTCATCAGGCCGTCGAAAGCGCCTGCCAGCTCGGGGTGGCGCTGGACCAGGTTGTCGACGGAGACGGCGGGGTCGAGCAGCGCCGGAGGGAGGCCGATGTCCTCGACGATGGCGACGCTCGCCGCCTCCAGTGCCTGCTGCTCGTCGGTCTGGAAGACCCGGGACAGCATCCGCCAGTAGAGGACCTGGCGACGGTTTTCGTCGCTCATCGGCGCAGCAACCTTCCGGCCCGCTCGCGCAGGACGGCGACCGCGTCGCCGGCCGCGGCGGCCGCCTTGACTACCTTCGGGTCGGTGGGTCCGAGGGCCCAGTCGGTGGTGTGGGTCGCCACGGGCTGGCGCTTGACCGTGGTGAGGACCGCGACCGGCTGCAGGGACCAACCATCGCCGTCCCAGCGCAGCAGGCCGATGCAGGCCTGCGAGGCGGCGACGAGCTGCGGGGTCAGCGGCCCGCACGACGGCAGCCGCGTCGTGTCGACGGCGATCGTCTGGTCTCCGAGCGTGAACGCGCTGCCGTCGGCCGCATAGCCCTCGACGAGCACGGGCTCGCCGATGCGGGCGGGGTGGCGCTCCAGCGGCGGCACCGCCGGTGCGACCGCGCCGGGCAGCAGCACCCGGGCGGTGGCGAACGGGTCCGCGGGCGGGCCGGCCTTGGCCCGCGCGTCGCTCCACACCAGGTCGCCGCTGTCGAGCAGCGGCAGGTCGGTGACGTCGAGGGTCAGCCGCTCCGCGAGCGCGCCGAGCAGCACCGGGTGCGCCGAGAACAGCCGCCACACGGCCGGCCCGACGATCGTGTCGACCTTCGGGGCGGCGACGCTGGTGCGCACGAGGCGCGGGGCGGCGCCGGGGGTCTCGAGGATGCCGTGCACCTGGACCTGCACGGCGGTCGCGTGCTCGTGCACGTCGGCGCCGAGCAGCAGGAGGCGGCCGCTGACCGGCTCGGACGCGGTGACCCGCCCGCCGTCCTGGGCCAGGAGCATCGCGCGGCTCCACAGGTCGCTCCATCGCCGCAGCGGCAGCCGGTCCATGGTGGCGATCGGGCTGCACGCGCGCAGCTCCGCGGCGAGCCCGTCGAGCAGCGTCGCGAGGCGGCGCAGCCGCGGCTCGGCGAGGGTCGCCGCGATGATCTGGCCCGCGGTGGTGACCAGGTCGTGGTCGACGCCGCGCCAGCCGGTGATGGCGAGCTCCCGCAGCCAGGAGCGGCTGCCCGCGAGCAGGTTGCCGGCGGCCCTGGTCTCGTCGTCGCCGGCGCGGGCGGGCCACTGCAGCCGGGTGCGGCCGAGCGCCGCGTCGGCCTGCGCGAGCAGCGCGTCGTGGACGGCGCCGAACAGCGCCGATCTGGCGCCGGCCAGGGCGAGCAGGTGCTCGTCGGAGATCGACCCGGCGGCGATCTTGTCGGCGGCCTCGGCGACCCTGTCGCGCAGCGGGCTGCCGGCGAACGCGTCGGCGAGGCCCGCGAACACAGTCGGGGACACCCTGGCGAGCCCGTCGGCGAGCGCGTGGTCGATGGAGCCGGCCAGGTCGAGGGCCTCGGGCACGCCCGGGGCGGGGTCGGCGAGCAGCCCGCCGAGCTGGGTCTCAAGCATCAGCGGGCCACCCGACCGGACGCGAGACAATACGAAGACAGCGTCATCGGGCCGCCCCGACCGACGGGAACCAGTGCAGCTCGGGCAGGGGCAGCGTCGTGTCGGGCAGCTCCAGATAGGCCAGGTGGCGCAGGAAGCTGCTGAACACGGTCGCCGCAGGCGACGGCTCGTGGTGCGCACGCAGCGCGCCGGCGAGGCTCGCGCCCGGCTCGGCATCGATGCGCAGATAGCGGGCGACCCGGTCGGCGCCATACTGCAGCACCGCCTCGTCGAGCAGCGCCTGCAGGTGCTTGCACGGATAGGACCCGCGCAGCCCGCCGCAGGGGCGGTTGTTGTTGGTGCTGCAGCTCAGGCCGTGGCTGCCGGCCCCGATCGAGGAGACATAGACCCGCTCCACGTCGGAGCCGCTCGACACGACTCCCTGCAACCGCCCGTCGGCCAGCTCGACGAACGGCACCTTGGCCAGCTTGCGGGGCTTCACCGGCGGGATGATGGGCGCTACCGAGCGCCGCTCAACGTCCACAGGCCATCGACCTCCAGCGTCGGACGATCCTTGACGCCGGTAGTTCTACAGCATCGGTACGACAAATTTTCCGACGGCGGCCTTCAGGCAGCTCGGGACGTCCTCAGCATGGTAAGGCCATTCATCTGGCTCGATGTTCGCGAGGAAGTTGGCGTAGATGACGGCGCCGAGCAGCGGGGCCACGGGCCGCAGCAGCGTCACCGCCCGTGACGGGTCGCAGCCGGGCACCGCGGCCTGCCACAGCGAGGACCACCGCGACAGCAGCGCCGCGGACGACTCGAGACCGTCGCACAGCCGGAGGATGTCGAACCCCGGATGCCCGAGGTAGGCGTCGCCCCAGTCCAGCACCGCCGGCGGTACATGAGCCGCAGAACGCACATTGCCGGGGTGGAAGTCACCGTGGACGAGCGTCTCCGGCACGCCGCACGCGGCCACGGCCGCCAGCCGCGCGGGCAGCGCGTCCAGGACCGCATCGAGCCCGTCGATCCGGTCGAGCCAGGGGGTGGCGGCCGCGGTGACCTGCTCCAGGAGCAGCCCGCCCCGGCGGTCGAGGATGCCGGGCAGCACCGGCTGGTCCCGCAGGAACCGCAGCTGGAGGTCGTGCAGCAGGTCGACCATCGGGAGCCGGTCGGCCTCGGGCGCGCCGAAGCGGTCCTCGCCGTCCAGGTGGGACAGGAGCTGGCGGCCCTCGTCGTCGGCGGCGAGCAGGGCCGGCGCGGCACCGGGCGCCACCGCGTTGAGCCAGCGCAGCACGGCCGTCTCACCGCGCAGGAACGGCGGCAGCTCCTTCAGCCACACGGTGCCGCCGCCGGTCTCCAGCCGCCACAGCGACGACAGGTTCCAGGTCTTCACCTGCACCGTGTCCGAAATTTCGGAAATATGCGATGAGGCCCACCCGATCGACCGGGCGGGCCCGCCCACCTCCGCATACGGCGCCCGCAACGGATGCGACGACAACAGGCCGGAGAACGGCAGCACGCCCGCGGGCGCGGCAGGCACGGACGCGAGATACGTGACCGACCCGCCGGGCTGCGACGGCAGCGACGTGGAGAGCAGCCGCAGCACGGTGACCGTCACCCCGAACCGCGCACGGGCGGCGGAGACCACCGAGGCGACCTCCGACCACCACGGGATCTCGACCTCGAACGGCGGCAACGCACCGAGCACGTCGCCGCCGGACGAGACGAGCACAAGGGAGACGGTCCTCATGTCAGAGCATGCTGGCGTGCGCGGCCACCAACCGCCATCCGGTTTCGTCGGCGAAGGCCCAGGTCCGCGTGTACCGCATCCGCGCCGCGAACGAGGTGCCCTTGAACGTGCCGGCGAGCTGCCCCAGGAAGCAGGTCACCCCGGTCCGGTCGTGCACCAGGACGATCAGGTCCTCCTCCTCGACCCTCGTGACCTGCTGCTCGCCGGAGCGGTGCAGGTGGAGGTCGTCGCCCTTGCCGTACAGCAGCCCGTCGGGGCCGGTGAAGACCAGGCGATCGTCGAGCACCTCGTCCAGCACCGCCACGTCGCTGGCAAGCTGCGCGGCCTGCAGGCGACGCTCGGCCGCCCGCAGTCCGTCTTCCGACAGAAGGGCCGTCACAGCGAGCGCGCCAGACGGTCCGCGACGAGCCGGGTGAAGCGCGCCGGATCGGCGAGTTCCCCGCCCTCGGCGAGCAGCGCCACCCCGTACAGCAGCTCCGCCGTCTCCACGAGACCTTCGTCGTCTGGTGCGGCCGAGAACGCCGACCGCAGCCCCGTGACCAGCGGATGCGTCGGGTTCAGCTCCAGGATCCGCTTGGTGCGCGGCAGCTCCTGCCCCATCGCGCGGTACATCTTCTCCAGCGTCGGCGTGATGTCGTGCTCGTCGCCGACGATGCAGGCCGCCGACGTGGTGAGCCGCGAGGACAGCCGGACGTCCTTCACGTCCTCCTGGAGCTTCTCGCCGAGGTACTTGAGCAGCGGCGCAAACTCCTCCTGCTGCTCGGCCGGCGTCTCCGTGGCGCCGAGGTCGACCTGCCCCTTGGCGATCGACTGCAGCGGCTTGCCGTCGAACTCGGTGATCCGCTCGACCCACACCTCGTCGACGGGGTCGGTGAGGATCAGCACCTCGTAGCCCTTGGCGAGGAACGCCTCCATGTGCGGCGAGTGCTCGACCATGGCCCGCGACTCGCCGGTCATGTAGTAGATGTCCTTCTGGTCCTCCTTCATCCGCGACACGTAGTCGCGCAGGGAGGTCAGCTCGCTGCCGGCGGTCGACGGCAGCAGGAGCAGGTCGAGCAGGGCGTCACGGTTGTCGGCGTCGTCGATCAGGCCCTCCTTGAGCGCCCGGCCGAACTCCTTCCAGAAGGTGCCGTACTTCTCCGCGGCGTTCTCCCGCAGCTCGGACAGCGTCGACAGCACCTTCTTGACGAGCCGCCGCCGCACCACCTGGATCTGCCGGTCCTGCTGCAGGATCTCACGGGAGATGTTGAGCGACAGGTCGTGCGCGTCGACGACGCCCTTGACGAAGCGCAGGTACTGCGGAGTCAGCGCCTCGCAGTCGTCCATGATGAAGACGCGCTTCACGTACAGCTGGACACCGCGCTTGCCGTCGCGGCTGAACAGGTCGAACGGCGCCCGTGACGGGATGAAGAGCAGGGCCTCGTACTCGAACGCCCCCTCCGCCTTCATGTGGATCGTCTCGAGCGGGTCGGTCCAGTCGTGCGAGACGTGCTTGTAGAACTCGTGGTACTCCTCGTCGCTGACCTCGCTGCGCGGGCGCGCCCAGAGGGCCTTCATCGAGTTCAGCGGCGTGTCGGAGTCGCCGAGGCGAATGGGCCAGGCGATGAAGTCCGAGTAGCGCTTGACGATCTCGCGGATCTTCCAGTCCGCGGCGTAGTCGTGCAGCTGGTCGTCGGGGTCCTCGGGCTTGAGGTGCAGCGTCACCGAGGTGCCCTGCGGCGCGTCGTCGACGGCCTCGATCTCGTACGTGCCCTCGCCGGCGGACTCCCATCGGGTGCCGCCCGTCTCGCCGGCCCGCCGGGTCACCAGCGTGACCTTGTCGGCGACCATGAACGTCGAATAGAACCCGACGCCGAACTGCCCGATCAGCTCCTGCTTCGCGGCCGCGTCCTTCGACTCGCGCATCTTGCGCAGCATCTCGGCCGTGCCCGACTTCGCGATCGTGCCGATCAGCTGGACGACGTCGTCGCGGGACATGCCGATCCCGTTGTCCCGGACGGTCAGCGTGCGGTCCTCGGCCGAGACCTCGAGAGAGATGTGCAGGTCGGAGGTGTCGGCCTCCAGATCCTTGTCGATCAGCGACTCGAGACGGAGCTTGTCCAGAGCATCCGATGCATTGGAGATCAATTCCCGCAGGAAGATGTCCTTGTTCGAGTAGATCGAGTGGACCATCAATTGCAGGAGCTGCCGCGTCTCGGCCTGAAACTCCAGCGTTTCGCTGCTCACCCGTAACCCCTTCCGTGAAGATGCCGCAGAAAAGAATACGTGGGCGCTCGGGTAGAAAGGTGACCATGCGGCAGTACCTGCTCAGCGTGATCGAACCCAGCGAGGGCGAGCCTCCGTCGCCGGCGGAGATGGCGGTGATCGACGCGGACGTGTCCGCGTTCGACCGGGAGGTGCGCGAGGCCGGCGTGTGGGTGTTCTCCGGCGGCCTCCTGCCGCCCTCGACGGCGACCGTGCTGCGGCCGGACCTCGTCAGCGACGGCCCGTTCGCCGAGGGCAAGGAGCATCTCGGCGGCTTCTGCGTCGTCGCCGTCGAGGACCGCGAGGCCGCCCTGGCGTGGGCGGACAAGTTGATGCGCGCCTCGCGGCTGCCGATCGAGGTCCGGCCCTTCCGTTGACCTCTGTGGAGCGGGTCTTCCGGGAGCAGTACGGCCGCGCCGTGGCCGTGCTGGTCCGGCTGCTCGGCGACATCGACCTCGCCGAGGAGGCCGTGCAGGAGGCGTTCGCCGCGGCCGTGACCCACTGGGCCGCGGAAGGACCGCCGCCGAGCCCGGCCGGCTGGATCATCACCGCCGCCCGCAACCGGGCGATCGACCGGCTGCGCCGGGAGGCCAAGCGCTCCGAGAAGCACCAGGAGGCGGCGCTGCTGCACGGTCCTCCGGAGGACGACGGGCCCGACCTGCTCCGGCTGATCTTCACCTGCTGCCATCCGGCACTGTCGATGGGCACCCAGGTGCCGCTGGCCCTCCGGCTGCTCGGCGGACTGTCCACAGTGGAGGTCGCGCAGGCGCTGCTCGTACCGGAGGCGACCATCGCACAACGCATCGTGCGGGCGAAACAGAAGATCCGCGACGCCGGCATCCCCTACCGGGTGCCGCCGGACGACGAGCTCCCCGCGCGGCTGCCGCCGGTCCTCGCCGTCATCTACCTGATCTTCAACGAGGGGTACACCGCCGGCTCCGGCGAACGGCTGGTCCGCGACGACCTGTGCGCGGAGGCGATCCGGCTCGGCCGCCTGCTGCACGAGCTGCTGCCGGAGGAGCCCGAGGTCACCGGGCTGCTCGCGTTGATGCTGCTCATCGAGGCGCGGCGACCCGCGCGCACCGGACCGGACGGGGAGCTCGTCCTGCTGCGCGACCAGGACCGTAGCCAGTGGGACGCCGGCCTCATCGCTGAAGGCCACAGGCTGGTCAGACGGTGCCTGGAGCTCGACCGGCCGGGTGTCTACCAGCTGCAGGCCGCGATCAACGCCGTCCACACCGACGGGCCCAGCACCGACTGGCTGCAGGTGTTGCGCCTGTACGACCAGCTGCTGCACCTGTCGCCCACACCGGTCGTGGCGCTCAACCGTGCGGTCGCCGTCGCCGAGGTGACCGGCCCGGAGGCGGCGCTGGCGCTGGTCGAGGCCCTGGACCTGCCGCGTTACCACGTGTTTCACACCGTGCGGGGCGACCTGCTGCACCGGCTCGGCCGCGCCGGCGAGGCGCGGGAGGCGTTCGCCCGGGCCGCCGCATTGGCCGGCAACGATGTACAGCGGTCATACCTTCTGACGCGTTGCACTTGAAGAACCGTGACAACCGGTGGCACGCTCGAATGGTGAACCACGCAGCCCTGGCCGAGATTCTCGCGATCACGTTCATGGTCGCCGTCCTCGCCCTTGCGATCGTCGCGGTCCCGGCACCGAAGCGGCGCGACGGCGGCGACATGCGCGGGATGAGCGCCGACCCACGCGCGTGGCGCGGCGTCTTCTACGTCAACCCGGACGACCCCGCGCTGTTCGTGCCGAAGCGGCAGGGCGTCGGGTGGACGCTCAACTTCGGTCACAAGTGGACGTGGCGGCTGGTCTGGCTGATGATCGGCTCGCTGGTGGCGTCCGTGGTGCTCAGCACTGCCCTGTCGCGGGACTGACGTCTCTCCTGTCAGCTACGGCGCCGGGCGCTCTCGTCGAGGCGGGCGGCCAGGGCGGTCACCTCGTCGCGCAGCGCCTCCGGGCGCCTGACCGTGAAGTCCCAGCCGAGGCCGGCCAGCATCCGCGCCATCCCGTCGAGACGCTCGGCGCGGCAGCTCAGCAGGACGCCGTCCGGATGCACGGCGAGCGTCCCGGCCGCCGGCGGGATCCGGCTCGCGGCGTCGGCGAGCTCCGCGCGTAGCACCACCTCCACCTCATGCCGGAACGGCACCGCCGCCAGTCCTCGCAGCACATGCGCCACGGCGTCGAAGTCGGGCGGCGGCTGGAAGTACACCTGCAGGCTCGTGATCGACCGGATCCGGTCCAGCCGGAGCGTGCGGACCTCGCCGCTGCGGTGGTCGTGCCCGGCGGTGTACCACCGTCCGTTGTGGACGACGACGCCATACGGGTCGAAGTCGCGCTCGGTCTCCTCCTCGCGCCACGACCGGTACGCCACCCGGACCCGCCGGTGCGCGCGGGTCGCCTCGCCGAGCGCGAGCAGCTGCTCGACCGGGGCTCTCTTGCCAGCGTGCGCGGTGGTGAAGCCGAGCGTCTCGCGGACCGCCTGCACCCGCTCGCGCAGCCTGGCCGGCAGGACCCGCTCGATCTTCGCCAGCGCCGCCGGCGCCTCCACACCCTGCCGGGCGGCGGTGAGCAGGCCGAACACCACCGACACCGCCTCGTCGTCGGTCAGCATCAGCGGCGGCAGCTTGTACCCGGGCAGCAGCCGGTAGCCGCCGTGCCGCCCGCGCTCCGCCTGCACCGGAACGCCGAGGTCGGCGAGGATGGTGACGTACCGGCGCACGGTGCGACCGTCGACCTCCAGCCGGCGGGCCAGCTCGGGGCCGGTCAGGCCGGGCTGCGTCTGGAGCAGCTCCAGCATCGCGAGCACGTTGCTCGTGGACATGTTCCCTCTGCCTTGTCAGGCGTGGTCTTCCTTATCAGGTCGTGTTCTTCTTTTTATCAGGGCGGGATCTGCCCGGATTTCGTCCTACGGTCGTGGCATGACGCACTTCATCCTTGTCCCCGGCATGTGGCTCGGCGGGTGGGCCTGGGACGCGGTCGCCGCGCCGCTGCGCTCCGCCGGCCACGACGTGACCGCGCTGAGCCTCGACCTTCGCGCGGGCGCCACCCTGGACGACCACATCTCGCAGGTCACCGCCGCCGTCGCGGATGCTGCGGAGGTGGTACTGGTGGGGCACAGCTACGGCGGGCTGCCCGTCCGCGGCGCGGCGGACCGCGTGGCTGTCTCACGGGTTGTCTATGTGGACAGCGGCCCTCTGCCGGATGGCGTCGCGCAGGCTGACATGTCCCCGCCGGCTTCTCCGGACGGCGTGTTCATCCCGCCGCCGTCGTTCGACCCCGCTGACGACCCGGTGCAGTTCGCCGGTCTCCATCCCGAGCAGTTCACCCGTGCCGTCCCACACCCGCTGGCCAGCGCGTTGTCGCCGCTGCGGCTCTCGTCCGCGGCGCAGCCGCCGACCGACCTGATCTGCTCGACGTTCGCCGTCGCCGATGTCCACCAGATGATCGACGGCAACCACCCCTTCTTCGCCGGCCTGGACCGCGGCGACTACCGGGTCCACGGGCTGCCGACCGGCCACTGGCCGATGCTCAGCCGCCCGGCGGACCTGGCCGCGCTGATTTTGTTTTCCGCAGGTCGGCACGGGGATTGACGGTGTGTGCGGCGATTTTTTGTCGGGGGGTGGGTGCAGACTGCAGGCATGGGTCCGGGGAGTCGTGGTCGTAGCCACAAGCGCAGGCACCGCCAGCAGTCTGTCCACCGCCGCACGCCGCACCGGCGCGCTCCTTCGACCGCGGCCGGCCCGCCGGGCCTCTTCGCCGCGGTCGTGGGTGACGTCGACCCCCTCCTGCGGCGCATCCTCGGCGGGCCGGCCGCCTTGGTCCCCGACGACGACCCGACCGACGCCGAGTTCGCGGGCGCCGCGTTCGTGTCGATGGCCGCTCTCACCATCGGCGACCCGATGGCCCACGTCACGGCCGGCAGCACCCTCGAGGCCGTCCTGCTCTCCGACGTCATCCCCAGCTTCGAGTGCGCCACCACCCCCATGGCTCCAGCCGTCGTCCTCGGCCTCGGCAGCGTCGCCGGCGGCCGGGTCGCCGCCGCGTCCGCCGCCGCGGTCGAGCGCATGGTCGCCGCCGGCGCCCACCGCCCCGTCTGGTCCCCCGAGCTCGCCGGCCCCCAGCGCGCGGGCGGCTGCCACCGCCTCGTCGCCGCCGACGGCACCACTGTCGGCCTCGGTTTCTCGGTCGCCCGCGCCGGCTGGACCCGCTCCGTCGAGTGCTATCTCGACCGCGAGGACGGCCGCCTCACCCGCACCTACCTCACGTTCCTCGTCGGCGTCGGCTCCCCCGCGCACGAGCAGCAGCTCGGCGTCCGCCGCCACCTCCACGAGGCGATCCGCGCCGTCCGCGAGGACGTCCCACCCGCCGCCTTCCGCGCCCTGGTCGAGGACGCCCTGCAGCGCAGCGACCTCCACGACAGGCACCGCCCCACCCCGCTGATCGACCCCTTCGTCTTCGCCGCCGACCCCCTCGCCTTCCCGATCGACGACGCCCCCGCCAGCCCTCTGGTCCGCACCGTCACCCCACTGCTGCGCGCCTGGATGCGTGGCCTCCCCCGCGAGATCCGCCGCCTCCAGTGACTTCGCTCCCTCCACCACAGACCCGCCCGCCCTTGTCCGGTCGCAGAAAGGAAGGCCTCCGCTGGACCGCAGACGCAGGACTTGGGCCAACGCCGCGGCGAGGCCATCGCCAGCTCCGTCCGCCTCCGCAGGCATCAACGCTTCGGCGAGCGTCTTCGCCATCGAACGCTCGCCGTCGGTCGATGCGTGCTCGTCGCGCACCAGCAGTTCGGGTGACGCCGAGGCGAGTTCCTCCCGCGGGGGCCGGCAGACGTCCGCGCTCTTGGGTGCGGTCATCGCATGATCTCTTCTTCGCGCGTTGGTCTGTTCGAAGGATCAAGCGGTGATGTGACCCCGCCGCCCGGGGTTGGATGGCCGTCACCGGACCGCGCTTCCCAGGTGGGGCTCCGGCAACCGCATCCAGGCGCGGGGCAGGGCGTTCGCTGCCTGCCACGCGTCCCGCAAGCTCGATCCGGCATCCTGCGCCCGGCCGCGGGTATGAGCGGTCTCCCACGCGTGCGCAGGCGCTGAGCCAGCACTCGTGACCGAGGCGGGGCTGCAGTGGCGGTTGGGAGTCGCGTCATCCGATCGCCACCGGGACGGGCAATCGCCGCGCCAGCACTGGCGCCGGGCACTGAACCGGCACCCACGCCCAGCCGCGCGGACAAAACCGATGGCGGCCACCCACACGTCCCGCAGGTTCGAGCCAGCACCGGCACCCGGGCCGCGGGAATGAGCGGTCTCCCACGCGTGCACAGGCGCTGAGCCAGCACTCGCGACCAGCCGCGCGGACAAACCGATGACGGCCACCCACACGTCCCGCAGGTTCGAGCCAGCACCCGCCCCTGGCCGCGAGTATGAGGGGTCTCCCACGCGTGCACAGGCGCTGAGCCAGCGCTCGTGACCGAGGCGGGGCTGCAGTGGCGGCTGGGAGTCGCGTCATCCGATCGCCACCGGGACCGGCAATCGCCGCACCCACGCGGGCACAGGGCACTGAACCAGCACCCACGCCCAGCCGCGCGGACGAACCGATGACGGCCGCCCATACGCCCGCGGATCCAAGCCAGCACCCGCGCCCGGCCGCGGGAATGAGCGGTCTCCCACGCATGCGCAGGCGCTGAACCGGCACTCGCGCGAGCCGGGGGGAGAAGGCGATCGCGGCTTTCCAGGAGTTCGAGCCGGTGCCCGCGTCCGGTCACAGGTCGGCCGCCGCGGTCGGGTCAGGGCTTCGGTTGTCACGTCGCTGGGGCCGACAGGCATTCGTCGCTGTCGTTGTGGGGGCGATCCGGTGGTCTCGGGCATGGTCGCGCGGGGCGTGGGTTGTTGATCGAAGGACGGTTCTGGTCATCCCGACGACCAGAACGGTCCTTTGATCACGACCTGTGGGGCACGGTGGGCCGGGTGCGGGCGTCCGCCGGGTTGCGGGGGCGCGCGACACTGGCAGGCGCGGGGGGTGGGCGGGACGTGAGGGATCGGCGGCAGTGGAAGAGTTGCACGAGGACGCGGCGAAGGTCGGCACCGTCGGGGAGCTTGCTCGGGTGCTGCGGGAGCTGCGGGTGCGGGAGTCGGGGCGGGCGGGGCAGCCGCAGTTGACGTACCGGCGGATCGCGGCGCGGACCGGGTGGTCGCACGGGATCGTCGGGGAGTATCTGGCCGGGCGGGTGCTGCCGCCGACGGATCGGTTCGACGAGCTGGCCAGGCTGCTCGGGGCCACGCCGGACGAGCAGCGGGTGCTGGCGTCGGCGCGGGACAGGGTGGAGGAGCTGCGGGCGGCGGGGGTGCACAGAGGCGAGGAGGCGCCGCGGCAGTTGCCGGCGGATCTGGTGATGTTCGCCGGGAGGACGGGGGAGCTCGCCCACCTCGACGGGCTGCTCGAGCGGCGCCGGCGGCCGATCGTGGTGTCGGGGACGGCGGGGGTCGGGAAGACGGCGCTCGCCGTACATTGGGCGCACCGCGTGACGAGCAGGTTTCCGGATGGTCAGCTGTTCCTGGACCTGCGTGGGTTCGGGCCGAGCAGTCGCGACCCGGTCAGCCCGTTCGACGCGCTCGGTGTCGCGCTGGGGTTGCTGGGGGTGCCGCCGGCGCAGGTGCCCGCGGACGCTGGGGCGCGGGCTCGGCGGTACCGGCAACTGCTGCGCGACAAGCAGATGCTGATCGTGCTGGACAACGTGTCGACGGCTGAGCAGGTGCGGCCGTTGCTGCCGGGCACGGGGGCGGCGCTCGCGCTGGTCACGAGCAGGGCGGACCTGACGGAGCTGATGGCGGCCGACGGCGCGTATCCGGTGACGCTCGGGCTGCTCGACGTCGGCGAGGCCAGGGCGCTGCTCGCGGGGCGGATCGGCGCGGCGCGGGCGGAGCGGGAGCCGGAGGCGGTCGACTCGATCGTCGCGGCGTGTGCGCGGCTGCCGCTGGCGCTGTCGGTCGTCGCGGCGCGGGCGGCGTTGCATCCGGACTTCGGTCTCGCCGCGATCGCCGCGGATCTGACCGGGGCGCACAGCCGGCTCGACGCGCTGCGGTCCGACGACCCGAAGGCCGACGTCGAGACGGTGTTCTCCTGGTCGTACCAGCGACTCAGCCCGGACGCGCAGCGGCTCTTCCGGCTGGGCGGGCTGCACCCCAGCCCGCAGCTGGGGATCTCGGCCGCCGCGGCGATCGCCGGGCTGTCGCGCGAGGCGGTCCTGCCGTTGCTGGCGGAGCTCGTGCGGGCGCAGCTGGTCATCGAGGGGCGGCCGGGGCGGTTCGGCGTGCATGACCTGCTGTGTGCGTACGCCGCCGATCTCACCCGCGTCGCCGACCCCGCCTCGGAGCGCGCCGCCGCGCGCAAGCGGCTGATCTCGCACTACGTCGAGGCGGCCACGGCCGCGGCCATGGCGCTCGATCCTTCGCGGGACCCCTCGGGGCTGCCGGCGCCGACCGTGCGGAAGGTGCCGGAAGGGGAGGCCGCGGCGTGGTTCGAGGAGGAGCGGACGGCGCTCATCGGCACCGTGCAGCTGGCTGTGGCGTGCGGGGCGGACCGGGAGGCGTGGCGGCTCGCCTGGGCGATGGCAGACCACCTCGACAGGAGCGGGCGCTGGGGCGACTGGATCGCCACGCAGCGGGCCGCGGTCGGCGCCGCCGAGCGGCTCGGTGACCGGGCGGCGCTCGCGCTGGCGCACCGCAGCCTGTCCGGCGGGTGCATCCGCAGCGGGCGGCACGAGGAGGCGCGGCGGCACCTGCGGGTGGCGTTCGACCTGTTCGTCGAGCTGGCCGACCACGCTGGGGCGGCCCGGTGCCAGCACGCGCTGGCCTGGTCGCTGGAGACGCAGGACCGGTTCGCGGAGGCGGTCGCGCACGACGAGCGGGCGCTGCAGCTGTTCGGGCTGGCGGACGACCCGGTCGGGCAGGCCCGGGCGTTGAACTCGGCGGGCTGGCACCGCGCCCGGCTCGGCCACCACGACGTGGCCCTCGAGTGCTGCGAGGAGGCGTTGGAGCTGCAACGGGCGCTCGGCGACGCGGCCGGGGTCGCGGCGACGCTGGACAGCCTCGGGTACATCCATCACCGCCTCGGCGACCATGACGGGGCGATCGAGCGGTATCAGGACGCGCTGCTGCGGTACGCGGAGCAGGGCGACCGGTTCAACGAGGCCGACACGTCGATCCGGCTCGGTGACACCTGGGCCGCCGCGGGCCGGTGGGACCAGGCGCGGCTGGCATGGACCCGCTCACTGAACACCTTGAACGTGCTCGCTCATCCCAAAGCGGCCGAGGTACGCAGCCGGCTGCAGCATCGCGGAGCGGGCCCGACGACGCTGTCGGGCCCGCTCCTCCCCATACCCGCGAACTAAGTCGAAACCGCTACGCCCACAGCGCCGGTACGTTCGGTGGCTCCCAGCCGACCTGCGAGGTGTGGCTCTGCAGGCAGCGGTAGGACCGGCCGCCGTAGGTGACGGTCGCGCCGGTCGCGTACACGGTGTTCGGCGCCCACGTCCCGCCCTGCGGCGGGTTCGTCGTGGCCGTCGCGGTCGGACCCGGGCCGCCACCCGAGGTCACAAGGGTCAGCCCGTACGCCTGGAGGATCTCGTTGACGGGCTGGTAGTACATGGTGCCGCCGGAGGTGCAGTTGCCCGAGCCGCCGGAGGTCACGCCCTGCGCCTGGGTGCCGGACAGCCACGAGCCGCCGGAGTCGCCCGGCTCGGCGCAGGCGTTCGTGCGCACGAGCCCGGTCACGGTGCCTTGTGAGTACGTGACGGACGCGTTCTTCTGCTGGATCGTGCCGCAGTGCCAGCCGGTGGTGGAGCCGGAGCGGCAGACGGAGGCGCCGACGGCCGCCTCGGTCGACCCGGCGACGGCGACGGTGCCGCCGCTGTAGTTGTTCACCAGGCCGCGCGGGGTGTTGCCGGCGTCGACCTGGACCCACGAGTAGTCGTTGCCGGGGAAGCTCGACCCGCGGAACGTGCCGCTCGGCTGGGTGGTGCGGGCCCCGGTGGTGCCGCAGTGGCCGGCGGAGACGAAGCCGCCGTTCACGGAGAAGCCGATCGAGCACCTGGTGCCGCTGCCGATGTAGTACGCGTTGCCGCCCACCACGTCGATGTACGGCTTCGGGTCCTCGCTGGTCGCCTCGACGCGGACCGCGGCCTGGTCGACGCCGGCGGCCGCCAGGAAGCCCTGCGCGCCGGACCCGAGGACGACGACGGTGTTGGTGGGCAGGTCCGCGTACCAGCCCTTGACGCTGCGCGGCGCGGCGGCGGAGTGCTTGTCGAGCTTGGCGACGATCGCGTCGAGCTGCGCCTCGCTGCGGCCGACCAGGGTCGGGGTCGCGCCGAGGTTGCGGACGCTCTGCTGCTGAGCGGGGTCGGTGATGCCGACGGCGACGGTCCTGCCGTCGGCGGTGACCCAGGTGCCGCCGTAGCGGGCGCCGAGGGTCGTGCGGAGGACCTGCTGGGTGGTCGCGGCGCGGCTGTCGAGGGTGAGCCGGTCGCGGGCCTGCGCCGGGGTGAGGTGCAGGTCGCGTTGCATCGCGCTGAAGACGGCGGGGGTCACGCCGGCCGGTGGCACCGCGGCGGCGTCAGCGGAGGCGAGGGCGTTGTGGGTGAGTACGCCGGTCGTGACCAGGGCGGCGGTCACGGTGACGGACAGCACCAGGGCAGTTCTGCGCATCGCAGTTCCTTCCCGGAAGTGCAGCGTTGGGGGTGCTTGGCGGTGGTGTCCGGCATCGGGACGGGGGAGGCTCCCGGCACCCCGATGCCGGAGATTGTGGGATGTGCGCAACTGGCTTGTTAACTCCAGTTACCGTCGTTGTTGCGTGAACGCTAGGACGCGCACAGGCGGCTGTCAATACACAGTTGATGTGGGAAGGTGACGCGGTGACGGAGGACGAGTCGCTCGGCGCGCGGATCAGGCGGTTGCGCCTCGAACGCGGGCTCACCCAGCGGGAGGTGGCGGAGCCGCGGTACACCCGCGCGTTCCTGGCCGCGATCGAGGGCGGCGTCCGCGTGCCGAACACCGAGACGCTCGCCCACATCGCGGGCGCGCTCGGTGTCGACGCCGACGACCTGCGCCACGGCCGCCCGGCGGACCTCGCCGGCACCCTCTCCGGCGTGCTCGTCGAAGCCCGCCGGGAGCTGTCCCGCGGTCGCACGGCCGAGGCGGCGGCGAAGGCCGACGAGGTCGCCGAGCTCGCGCGCCGGTACGCGCTGCCGGAGCTCCGGTGCCGCGCGGTCCACCTCGCCGGGGACGTCGCGCTGCACCGCGGCGACGTGGGTGCGGCGATCCAGCGGTACACCAGCGCGAAATCCCTGCTGGAGCAGCATGACGTCACGCTGCGTGCCGCGGTGGTCGCGCGGGAGGCCTACTGCCTGCAGATCACCGGTGCCACCGGCGAGGCGATCACGCTGCTCGAGGCCGAGCTGCGCGCCGTCCGTGCCGCGGCCGACCCCGATCCCGACGCGCAGGTCCGGTTGACGAGCGCGCTGGTGTACACGTTCCTGGAGCTGGACTGGCGGGAGCGGGCCCGCCGGCTGGAGCGGGAGGCGCTGCCGCTGCTGCCGCGGGTGCGCAACCGCGAGTGGCTCGCGCAGTTCAGCGTCACCGTCGCCCAGCTGCGCCGCGACCACGACCTCGCCGACACCGAGCGCCTGCTGGGCGAGGCGCTCGCGATCTACACCTCGCTCGGGCTCACCCGCGAGATCGGCATCTGCCAATGGGCGCACGGGTACGTGCTGCGCCGCGTCGGGCGGGTCGGCGAGGCCGCGGACCGCTTCGAGCAGGCCAGGGCGATCCTGCGCGAGGTCGGCGCCGTGCAGGACCTGGCCGGCGCGACCCTGGAGCTCGCGGAGGCCCGCCGGCTCGACGGCGACCTGGACGAGGCCGAGCGGCTCGCGGCCGAGGCCGCCGACATCTGCCGCCGCACCCTCCACCAGGAGTGCATGGCCGAGGCCGACCGCATCCTCGGCCGGATCGCGGGCGCCCGCTCCCCGGGGTCCCCGGTTGCGGACCAGCTGCTCAGTGCCGCCGCTGATCGTTACGAAGAGTCAGGGCTCGTTGCCGAACTTGTGACGACGAGCAGGTTGCTGGGCGAGCAGCGGCGGGCCGGGGGTAACGTCGAAGGCGCGGCGGAGAGCTTCCGGCGGGGGCTTCTCGCCGCGGCCCGCCTGCCTGAGGGCGGGTCGCTGTGAGTGGCGTTGTGTTCGAGGGCGGGTCGCTGTGAGCGGCGTTGTGTTCGAGGGCGGGTCGCTGTGACCGGCGTCGGTGAGCGGATTCAGGCGCTGCGCACCGGCAAAGGGCTGACGCAGCGCGACCTCGCCGAGCCCAACTACACCGCCGCCTATGTCTCATCCGTCGAAAACGGTCACCGCGTCCCGTCCAGCGACGCGCTCGCACACTTCGCCGCCCGTCTCCGCGTCGACGTCACGCAGCTCACCACCGGCCGCCACCCCGGCGACGCGCTGTCCATCGAGATCGATCTGCTTGAGGAGGTGCGGCCCCCGCTCTGGTACGAGCAGCTCGCCACCGACCCGACCGAGCCCGACACTCGCAGGGCGGCGGCGGAGGTCGTACTCGGCAGGCGTCGCCTGGCGGCCGGCGCGCCCGATGACGCCGTCGCGCACTTCGAGCGGGCCCGGCGGCTCGTCCCGCCGACGCTGGCCCATCTGCGGACTCCCGCGGTGGCCGGGCTCGCGCTGTGCGCACGGCTGCAGGGGGATCCGGGCTATGCCGCGTACCTGCTGACGGGCTTCCGCGACGAGCTGCACCGCTCCGGGCTGCCGGATCCGGCGTCGGTGCTGGCGGTGCACGCGCTGCTCGCGCTGTGCCAGCACGACCTGGGCGAGGACGCGGCACCGGCGGCGTCGATCGCGCTCGCACTGGCCGGCCCGGGCGCTGAAGCGGTGCCCGCGTTCCTGGCGACGGCCCGGACCCTGGCGGCGTCGAGCCATCTGCCTGAGGCGCGGGCGGCGCTGGCCGCGGCCGGGGCGGCGGTGCTGGAGTCGTGGCTGGCGGACGAGATCGCGGGCGCGTTCCGCATCCGCGCGCGGGCGCGGCTGTCGGCGGGCGATCTGGCGGGCGCGCTGGCCGACCTGACGGCGGCGCGGCAGCGGTCGACTGGGCCGGCGGCGCTGGACGCACTGGTGGATCTGGCCGAGGTGCACCGGGCACTGGGCGATCCGGCGACGGCCCGCGCCCTGCTGTCGGCAGCGGATCCTGTGCTCGTGCCGGAAGCGGATCCTCTGATCGCTTCCAGCACAGGCACTTCCGGCAACACTCGCAGCAGCACCGATCGGGGCGGCCTCGACGGGAGCGACGACGAAGGGCGCAGCGCGGACCGGATCAGCGGCAGCCAGGGCAGCGCGGACCGAATCAGCGGTGACCGGGGCGGCGACGGTGGGGGCAGCGGCGTGGCGGGCAGCGCGGATGACGGCAGCGGCGACCGGCGCAGCCCCGGCCAGAGCGGCCCCGGCCAGAGCGGCACCGGCCAGAGCGGCACCGGCCAGAGCGGCACCGGCCAAGGCAAAATCGGCCAAGGCACCGGGGATGACGACGGTGGCGGCAGGAGCAGGAGCGACCACGGCGACGCCAACGCCGGTCTCGAAGGGCCGCGTCATGACCACGCCGGTGGTGGCGGGTCGGTGGTCGAGGTGCGCCGGGCTCGTGCGCACCGGGTCCATGCCCTGCTCAGCCAGGACGCCGGCGATCTGGAGGCCGCCGAGCGGCATCTCCGCGCCGCGATCGCCATCCATCGCAGGACCGGGCCGCGGCGGGAGCTCGCCCAGCTCTCCCTCGACCTCGCCGACCTGCTGACCGCGATGCGCCGGCCCCAGGACGCCCTGACCGTGCTCGCCGACGGACTCACCGCCGTCGACACCCACACCGGATGACCACGCGGCCGCGACAAGCACGCAAACCGCGACAAGCACGCAAGCCGCGACAAGCACGCAGGCCGCGGCAAGTCAGGCGGGCCGCGCACGTCAGGCGGGCTGGGACAAAGTCAGGCCAGCCGCGCGGGGAACCCACCCGTCGCGATCGGCCCCCACGACTCGATCGTGATGCGCAGCAGCGACTTGCCCTGCTGGCGCATCGCTTCCCGGTACTCGTCCCAGTCGGGATGCTCGCCGGAGATGCACCGGAAGTACTCGACCAGCGGCTCCAGCGCCTCCGGCAGGTCCAGCACCTCGGCGACCCCGTCGACCTGGACCCAGGGGCCGTTCCACTCGTCGGAGAGCACGACGACCGAGACGCGGCTGTCGCGGCGGGCGTTGCGGACCTTGGCGCGCTCCGGATACGTCGAGACGACGATCCGCCCCTCCGCGTCGACACCGCTGGTGACCGGTGAGGCCTGCGGCCGCCCGTCCGCGCGAGCGGTGATGATCAATGCCCGGTGCCGGGTGCGGAGAAACTCGATCAGTCCGGAGCGGTCGACGTCGGTGTTCGTCGCGATGGTACGAGCCATGCCTCAACCCTAATCGCACCAAGGGTTGAAGGATTCTCGAACTGTGGTTAGGTCGGCTGGTGACCTCCGACGCACCTGGCTGGGACGCCATCGACGCCGCGCTCGACCGCCTCTACCCCGGCATCGAGCCCAAGCACTACGCCACGCTGCTGAAATGGTCGCTCGGCGGCCCGGATCCGCTGGACGGAATCAGTTTCTACGCCCGCGACACGCCGGTCCCGCACTGGCACATCGTCAGCTACGGCATGAGCGAGCTGTACTCGGCGCCGAACCCGGACGCGGAGTGGTCCGGCTGGGGCTATGAGTTCACGTTCCGGGTGCGTCGTCAGCCGGGCGACACCGAGCCGCCCGTCTGGGCCGCCAACTTCCTCCAGAATCTCGCCCGCTACAACTTCAGCAGCGGCAACGGTTTCGCGCCCAACCATCAGATGGACCTCAACGGGCCGATCGCGCTGGAGTACCAGACACCGATCCGCGCCATCTCCTTCGTCGAGGATCCGGAGCTCGGCGTCATCGACACCCCGTTCGGCAGAGTGCGGTTCCTGCAGGTGTTCGGCCTGACCCTGAGCGAATACGCGGCGACCCAGACCTGGAGCACCGAGGCCGTGCTCAAGCTCGCCGCGGGATACGCGCCGCTGTTCATCACCGATCTGGGCCGCACCTCGTTCACCGACATCCCCGCGTTCGCCGAGAGGGTCGCCGCCGGCCGCCGCCGCGACGGCTCCTCCACGAGCAGCCTGGCCGTCGCCGAGTTCGCCTGGCTGCCCGACGGCGACGGGTACCGTCTCGTCGTCGGCGCCCACGCGGTCGAGCGCATCGCCGCCATCCTCCGCGGCCGGCTGCGATTCGGCCGGACCCTCGTCGTCGACGGCCCCGACAGCAGCGTCGAGTTCTCGTCCGGCAGTTACGGCCTCGGCACCAACAGCGACGGCACCCTCTTGCGGATCGTCCTGACGGATGAGGCCCTCGACCACCTGACCGGCGTCCTCGTCCCCTTGGCCGGCGCGTCCCCCGTGCCCGAGGCCCCCGGCCTCATCGTCGACGTCCGCCCCACCCTCATCCGCGACAGCGACGGCAACGTCGTGGAGCGCATCGGCTGATCGCCGCCCGCCTCAGTCGCGCTCGTCAGGGTCGGCCATCGCGGCGGCCACCTGGCGTTCGGATTCGGTGCCGGTGGCGAGGGAGGCGCGGACGCCGGCGATGTCGGCCGGTGAACGGTTCTGGCTGAGCTTCCACTTGGCTTCGATGCGGGTGATGGCGACCTCGATGCCGACGATGGCGCGGAGCTGGCCTTCGATGAAGGGGCGCGGGGCGTCGTCGACCGACCAGGGGGACGGGCGGGCGGACTCGTGGCGGGTGGTGAGGCGGCGGACCAGGTCCTCGGTCCAGGCGGGGTCGTCGTGGGCGATGAGCGTGCCGTAGACGTGGGCGGTGATGTAGTTCCAGGTCGGCACCACCCGGCCGTGTTCGTGCTTCGTCGCGTAGGCCGAGGGTGAGACGTACGCGTCCGGGCCGCGGACGATGACCAGCGCCTCGGTGCCCGCGTGCTGCCACTGGGTGTTGTTGCGGGCCACGTGCCCGAGCAGGGCGCCGGCGCCGGGGTCGAACAGCAGCGGCAGGGTGGTCGCCACCATGTGCCGGCCGTCCCATGTGACCAGGTCGCTCGCGCCCTGCCGGGACAGCAGCTCGTGGACGGCCGCCTCGGACGGGGCGGCGAATTGCGAAGGCACGTACATGGGTCCAAGCCTAGATACCCTCAGCAGCCCCGCCAGATCACCGGTGCGGGGAGGCCGCCGGCGGTGGCGCTCCAGCCGGCGACCGTGTGACCGTCGCCGATGACGGTCGCGGCCGCGCCGCGGGTGCCGCCGGTGAGCATCGGCAGGGGGACCGCCACGCCGTCCCGCCAGAGCCCCGGCTCGTCCTTGCCGACGCGGCCGGCCAGCGTGCCGTCGGTGAACACCGACGCGGGCGCCACCCGGAACCCGTGGTCGAGCGCGCCGGTGCGCAGGTTCCAGCGCACGACGACGGTCCGGGCGGTGAGCTCCGCCTTGCCGTCCTCGCCGCCGCGGCTGGTGGAGGCGGTGCCGATCGCCCAGTCGCCGGTGAGCGCCTGGCCCTCGCCGCCGCGGTAGCCGGACGGCAGCGGGAGGGCGCTGCCACTGCCGGTCGCGGCCCAGCGGTACGGGTGCTCGCGGCTGCCGATGGTGCCGACCACCGTGCCGTCGTCGGCGATGCCGGCGGCGTAGGTGTCCTTGCCGCCCGCCTGCAGCAGCCTGGGCTTCCCCTGGCCGGCGGGCCAGACGACGGCGCGGGCGGACGGGTCCGGGGAGCCCGGGAAGTACGCGATGCCGGCGATCTCGCCGCGGGCGTTGACGGCGACGACGTCGGTGGTCGCCGCGCCGTCCGGGGCAGGCAGGTCGACCACGGCGCCGCCGCGGATGACGGCGGCGCGGCGGGCCTCCAGCAGGCCGCGGGTGCCGGCGACGAGCCCGGACGCGTTCACGGCGGTCGCGCGGAAGCCCGTCGGCAGCAGGCCGGGGGTGCCGTCGGTCCACAGGATCGTCACGGCGGGGGCCATGTCGTCGTCGGGGAAAGGGGTGCCGATGACGTACCGGCCGGTCGGGTCCGCCGTGCTGACGGAGCCGCCGGTGACGCCGACGGGCAGGGGCAGGGGCTGCACGACGCAGCCGTCGGGCGCGGCTCCCGTGATCGCCGGCACGGGCGGCCGGGCCACCGACGGCCGCATGACCACGGCGACGGCCGCCACCAGTACAAGAGCGGAAACCGCGGACAGCGCGGCCACCCGGCGCCGGTGGGAGCGGCGGGCACGGACCAGGACGTCCTCGGCGCACAGGCGCGAGGCGCTGGAGGTCCGCCTGGCGTAGTCGCGAAGCTGCTCGTCGATCATGACGCGCTCCAGGTGGTCGAGGGGATCGCGCGGCGCAGGGCGGCCAGCGCGTAGGCGGTGCGGCTCTTGACCGTGCCTTCGGAGCGGCCGATCAGCTGGGCGACCTCGGCGACCGGCAGGTCGCACAGGAACCGCAGGACGACGACGACCCGCTGGCGCTCCGGGAGGCGGTCGAGGGCCTGCCGGATCAGCAGCCGCTCGTCGACCCGCCCCTCGCCGCCGGCCACCGGGCCGTCGGGGGTGGTGTCCCGCAGCAGGACCCGCGACCAGGGGCGCCGCCGGTCGGCGAGGCACGCCCGGACGACCATGGTGTGCACGTACGCGTCGAGGTTCGACACGTCCGAGACGCGGTTCCAGCGGCGGTACAGCACCGTGAGCGCGTTCTGCACGGCGTCGTCGGCCCGGTCCCGGTCGCCGAGGATCAGGTAGGCGACGTGGTGCAGCCTCGGGATCCGTGACCGGACGTACTCGACGTACTCGTGTTCCTGCTCGGCGCGCAACGGTGACCTCCACAGCAGACCGGCGTTCACAGTGAAGATGCACGGCGGGCGGCACGGGGTTCAAAAGTCGTGTCGGCGCCGTGCCGGTCCCGTGTCAGCGGGCCCGCGCAGGGTAGCGGCATGACGGATCTGATGGTCGAGGCCGAGGGCCTCGTCAAGCGGTTCGGGGAGACGAGGGCGCTGCAGGGCGTCGACCTCGCCGTCCCCCGGGGCACCGTGCACGGCGTGCTCGGCCCCAACGGCGCGGGCAAGACCACCGCCGTGCGCATCCTGTCGACGCTGCTGCGTCCGGACGCCGGCAGCGCCCGGATCGGCGGCGCCGACGTCGTCCGCGACGCCCAGCGGGTGCGGTCGAGGATCGGGCTGACCGGCCAGTACGCGAGCGTCGACGAGGACCTGACCGGCCGGCAGAACCTGGTGCTGTTCGGCACGCTGCTGGACCTGCGCAAGCGGGCGGCGAAGGAGCGGGCCGCGGAGCTGCTGGAGTGGTTCGACCTGACCGAGGCGGCGGACCGGCCCGCGAGGACCTACTCGGGCGGCATGCGGAGAAGGCTCGACCTGGCCGCCAGCCTCGTCGGCCGGCCGGACGTGATCTTCCTGGACGAGCCGACGACCGGCCTGGACCCGTCGAAGCGCGAGGACATGTGGGGCGTCGTGCGCACCCTGGTCCGCGAGGGCTCGACGGTGCTGCTGACCACGCAGTACCTGGAGGAGGCCGAGGCCCTGGCGGACGAGATCACCGTCATCGACCACGGCCGGGTCATCGCCAACGACACGCCGGACCGGCTCAAGCGGATCGTCGGCGGGCAGACCCTCGAGGTGCGCCCCACGGACCCGGCCGACCTGGAGAAGACCGGGCTGATCCTGGCCGCGGTCGCCGCCAACCAGCAGGCCGCGGAGCAGACCCGCAAGGGCGTGCTGTCGGTGCCGGTCAGCGGCGACGAGGCGCTCACCGAGGCCGTCGCCCGGCTCGCCACGGCGGGGATCGCCGTCACCGAGCTCTCGATGCGCCTGCCCAGCCTCGACGAGGTCTTCTTCACCCTGACCGGCAAGCCCAAGGAAGAGGTCGCAGCATGACCGCCGTCACCGTCCTGCCGGAGCGCAAGAGCCTCCCAGCGCACAAGAGCCCGTTCCGGGGCGTACGCCATGCGCTGGAGCTCACGAAACGCAGCCTGATCAAGACCTGGCGGACCCCGGAGGCGCTGATCGACGTCACGGTCCAGCCCGCCCTGTTCATGGTCATCTTCGTGTACATCTTCGGTGGCGCGGTCGCCGGCGGCACGTACCAGTACCTGCAGTTCCTCATGCCGGGCATCCTGGCCCAGACCATCGCGATGGGCGCCATCTCGATCGGCGTCAACCTCAACAGCGATCTGGAGAAGGGCATCTTCGACCGGTTCCGGTCGCTGCCGATCGCCCGTTCCGCGCCGCTCATCGGCGCCGTGCTGGGCGACGTCGTCCGGTACGTCATCGTGAACATCTCGACGTTCGCGTTCGCCTACCTGATGGGCTTCCGGATTCACGCCAGTCCGCTGCACGCGGTCGCCGGCAGCCTGCTCGCGGTGCTGTTCGGCCTGTGCCTGAGCTGGGCGCTGGTCTTCGTCGCCATGCTGGTGCGCACGTCCGGCGCGGTGCAGGGCGTCGGTTTCCTGGTGATCATGCCGCTGACGTTCGCGTCGAACGTCTTCGTCGGCGTGGCGACGCTGCCCGGCTGGATGCAGGGGTTCGTGAAGGTCAACCCGCTGACGCACCTGGTCGAGTCGATGCGGGCGCTGTTCCTCGGCACCCCGGTCGGCGACCACGTGTGGTGGACGCTCGGCTGGTGCGCCGCCTTCGTCGCGGTGTTCATGCCGCTCGCGCTAGTGGCCTACCGCAAGAAGGTCTGACATGAGCGCGCGGATGCGGTCGGTGGCCTCGGTCACCGGCCGCTCGTGCCATCTCCAGGTGTCCTCGACGGCGCCCACGGCGGGTCCGCCGTCGGGGAACAGGTGCTCCGGGTTGCCGCCGACGCGCAGCCCGAGCGCCCACAGCTCACCGGACAGGCCGGCGGACCGGACACCGGCCAGCGCCGCCCCCGCGAGGGCCCAGGCCCCCAGGATCGGCACGTCGTGCGTGGACAGCGCCTCGTCCCACGCCAGCAGCAGCAGCTCGGCGGCCCGATCGGCGTCCTCCAGCCGCAGCCACAGGACGGCCACGGCGCTGCGGTACAGCACCCGCAGCTGCGGGACGCCCACCTCGATCGAGTCGATGACGGCCAGGACCCGCGTCATGTGCGCCCGCGCCGTGGAAGGGTCGCCGTGCGCCATCGCCAGCTGGGCGAGCACCAGTGACGCCAGCCCGGCGTCGTGCCGTCGGCTGTCGGTCGAGCCGGCCACCGCCCTGAGCCGCTCCGCCGCGGCCGCGTCGCCGCCGAACGCCGACCGCGCGTCGAGCATCACCCGGATCGAGCCGAGGTCGTCGCTGGCGCCGAGCAGGTCCATGTGCCGTTCGCTGCGCCGCAGCCACTCGTGCGCGCCCGGGCCGCCGCGGGCGCCGATGCTCTGCGCGGCGGTGCCCATCCCCCAGTGGTCGCCGACCTCCTCGAAGCACCGGTACGCGTTGGTCGCGTCGGCGACGGACTCGGCGAGCGCGCCCAGGTTCTCGTTGAGGGTGGCCCGGAAGTAGTAGCCGAAGCCGCGCACGTACGGGTCGGGGTCGGCGATGAGCGCGGTCGCGCCGGACCCCTGGTCGACGTCCGGCGTGGCGAGCCGCCGCACCATCGAGGCGAGCGTCCACGCCCGGTCCGAGATCTCCGCGCGCCGCGTGCTCAGGGCGCGCAGCGTCCGCAGCACCAGCGCGAAGAGGCGGGGGGTCTCCCGGACGAACGCGTTGAGCCCGGTGAACAGGCACAGCCAGGTGGCCCGCTCAACGTCCACCCGCTCCGGCGCGGAAGCGTCCACCCGTGCCGGCGCGGAAGCGTCCACCCGTGCCGGCGCGGAAGCGTCCGCCAGCGCCAGCGTGAAGCGGCGCCGGGCCGGCGGGTCGTCGGCCCGGAACACCCGCAGGGTCCACTCGACGACCTCCGCGTGCAGGCCGCGGACCGTCCACAGCTGGGCGAGGGGCAGCATCACGTCGACGGCCGCGGCGTCGTCCTCGCGCTCCAGCGCCCAGCGCAGCGCCGTGACGAGGTTGTCCTGCTCGGCCGAGCAGCGCCGGAGCGCCGCCAGCTGCGCCGGGGACACGAACTGCGCGGCGAGCCCGGCGGACTCGGCCGCCGCCCACCGGACCAGGCCCGCCATCGCCGCGTCGCGGGTGCCGGCGCCGGCGAGGCGCACCTCGCCGTATTCGCGGACCGTCTCCAGCATGCGGTACCGCGATGCACCGTCCTCGCCGGTGTCCAGGACCAGCAGCGACTGCTCGACCAGCGTCGCCAGCCCCCGGCGGACGTCCCGCGCGCCGGCCACGGCGCCCGCCAGGGCGGCGGTGAACGGCGCCGGGATCACCGCCAGCCGCTCCAGCAGCTCCCGGTCGGCGCCGCCGAGCAGCTCGCGGCTCCAGTCGACCAGCGCCCACAGGCTCGCGTGCCGGTCGGGCAGGCCGCGCAGCGCGGCGTCGAGCAGCCCGAAGCGGTCGGCGAGGCCGGCGAGGACGTCGTCGATCGGCATGTGCCGCAGCCGGGCCGCGGCGAGCTCCAGCGCGAGCGGCAGGTTGTCGAGCCGGTGGCACAGCTCCAGGGCCCGCTCCGGGTCGGCCGGCACGCCGCCACCGGCCCGGACCCGCGCGTCGAGGAGGTCGAGCGCGGCGCCGTCCGCCAGGGTGCCGAGCCGGTGCACGACCTCGCCGGGCAGGCTCAGCGGCGCCCGGCTGGTCGCGAGCACGGCGAGCTCCGGCGCCTCGGCCACCGCCGTCAGCTCCGCGGCGGCCCCGGCCGCACCGTCCAGGACGTGTTCGCAGTTGTCGAGAACCACAAGACCGTGCAGGTCCTGTACGGCCAGCCGAAGCCGCTCCCGCGAGCCCAGCCCCCGCCACTCCGCCTTGCCGGTGGCGTGATCCGCCGCACCGACCGCGGCGAGGACGGCGGGCAGGACGTCCGCGTCGGTGCGCAGGGCGGCCAGCTCCACCACGTGGACGGCCCGCCCTTCGGTCACGGCCCGCCGGGCGATCTCAGCGGCGAGCCGGGTCTTGCCGGCCCCACCGGCGGCGACCACGGTCACCAGCGGCGCGGACGCCAGGGCCGCGCGCACGGCGGTCACGTCGCCGTCGCGCCCGACCAGGGGCGTCACCGCCCGCCGCCAGCCCGCCGGCAGCGCCGTCCTCGGCTCCGGCCGCGGGGCGAGCTCCCCTCGGAGCAGCGCCACGTGCACCGACGCGACCGCCGCGGACAGGTCGGCGCCGTAGTCGTCGGCGAGGGCGGTGCGCAGGCGCTCCACGACGTCGAGGGCCTCGGCGTCCCGGCCCTGGGCGGCGAGCACCCGCACCAGCAGCACCGCCGACGGCTCGTGCGGCGGCTGGTGCGCGACGAGGCGGCGCAGGTCGGTCTCGTCCGCGGGCACGCCGGCGGCGAGGGCGGCCTCCGCGGCGAGCCCGGCGACGTCGGCGAGGAGCGCGGTCGAGCGTTCCGGAACCTCCGGGAACAGCGCCCGCGCCGCACGGGCCGCCTCGCTCGCCCGCTCGTGGTCGCCGGCGTCCAGCGCGCTCCGGCCGCGGTCCAGCAGCGACTTGGCGACGACGGCGTCGATCTCCACGGCGCCCGCGGGCAGGAGATACCCGCCGGCGGCCGCGGCGATCGGCAGCCCCAGCCGCCGGGCCCGGGAGATCAGCGCCTGCACCGCGCCGGGCGCGTCGTCGGGCGGGCCGGCGTCCCAGACGGTGTCGACGAGCGCGCCGACGGACACCGCCCGGCCGCGCGCCTCGACCAGCGCCCGCACCACCGCCGCCAGCCGTGCGCCCTTCACCGGCCGGCCGTCGACGGCCAGCTCCCCCAGCGTCGTGACGCGCATGGCTCGATCATGCCGGGGGTGCGGGCAGACGAACGCCCCGGGGGAGGGCCCCGGGGCGTTCGCCGCTAGGTGTTGCCGGCCCGCGTCTTAGACGTGGGTCCACCAGTTCCAGGTGCCGGAGTTCGGCGCGGACTGGACACGGTGCCAGACCTTGCCGTCACCGCCGACGACGAAGACCTCCATGACCCCGTCGGCCCTGGTGAAGGCGGTCGGGTTGCTGAAGATCAGGCCGCTGAGGTTGGTCCAGCCGGACCACTGGCTCGGGTCGGCGGCGTCGAGCTGCGTGTTCGAGTACAGGTTGTCGTCCGTACCCCGGATGAACACCGCGACGGTGCCGTCGGCGTTCTGCGCGGTCTCGATGTCACTCGCGTACATCCAGGTGCCGAGGCGGGTCCACCAGGCGAACGAGCCGTCGCCGTTCTGCAGCCGGGACCAGATCGCGTGGTCGCCGCCGATGGCGAAGACCGTGATCCGGCCGTTGGCGTTCTTGACCGCGACCGGGTCGCTGAAGATCAGGCCGCTGAGGTTGGTCCACGCACCCCAGGTGCCGTCGGCGGCCTGGACGGCGGTGTAGAGGTTGTTGTCGCCGCCACGGGCGAACATCTGCGTCAGGCCATCGCTGTTGGTGATGATCGGGCCGCGCATGGCACCGGCGGTGCCGGGAGCGGCGGCCTTGGTGGTGATCGTGGTGGAGGCCGCGGTGCTGTAGGCCGTCGCGCTGGCGTAGGCGACGACGGTGACGTCGTACGCGGTGCCGGCCGCCAGGCCGTTGATCGTGCAGGTGACCGCCGGGGCGACCGCGGTGCAGCTCAGGGTGCTGGCGCTGGCCGGGCCGGGCGCGGACGGGGTGGCGGTCGCGACGTAGTACACGACGTCGGCGCCACCGACGGGAGCGGCCGCGGTCCAGGCGATCGTCGCCGAGGTGTCGGAGACGTCATCGTCGGCCGGCGGGGTGACGACCGGCGGGGCCGGCTTCGGCACCACGGCCGGGGTGACCGTCGTGGGAGTGGAGGCGGCGCCGGTCGATGCCGTGCCGTTGGCGTTGATCGCCGTGACGCCCGTGGTGTAGGCGGTCCCGTTCGCCAGACCGGTGATCTTGCAGGTCAGCTTGTCGGTGATGCAGAACTTGACGACGCCGGCGGCGACCGCGGCCGCCCGGTACTTGGTGACGGCGGAGCCGGACGTGGGAGCGACCCAGCTCAGCGTGGCCTCGCCCTCGCCACCGGTCACGGTGACGTCAGTGGGGTTGTTCACCGTGCCCAGGATGTAGATGGGGCCGGAGTCCCCGGTTTCCGAGCTGAGCCCGTTCTTGGTGGCGGTCACCTTGAACTCGTACTCGAAGCCGGGCGCGACCGGGGTGCCACCACAGGTCGTCGCCATCGATCCGGCGGTGACGGGGCACGTGATGCCGGGAACGGCGACGCCCTCCTTGAACGCCTCGACTGTGTAGGTGACGCCCGCCGTCGGCGAAGCACCCCACGACACGGTGGGCACGCCGGCGGAGGTGGTGGCGGCGACCACGTCGACCGGCGCCTCGGGGCCGATGCCCGGCGCGACACCGATGCTGGCGCTGCTGGCCGCGGAGTTCGGGACCGAGTTGGCGCCGTTCGTCACGACCTTGAACGTGTACTCCGTGCCGTCGGTCAGGCCGGAGATCTTGCAGCTGTTGCTCAGCGCGTTGGTCGAGCTCGTGCACGTCTTGCCCGTCGTGACCCCACCGAGGTAGGCCGTCGCGGTGTAGTTGGCGACGGTGGACAGGGCGTTCGCCGCGCCGGTCCACACCACTTCGACCTCACCGGTCTTGCCCGTGGCGACCGGGGTGCCGATGGTGGGCGGGGCCAGCACGGGCGTCGTCACACCGGTCGCGGTGACGTCGGCGAGGCCCGTGGCACCCTGCGGGTCGACGGTGATCGTGTACGCCGTGCCGGCGATCAGACCCGTCAGCGTGCAGGAACCGCCGGCCTTCGCGTTGACATTGCAGGACTGGTCGGGCGCCGAGCCGACGTCCGGGCCGTCCGCGTTGACGATGAAGGCGGGGTTCGCGGTGACGTCCGTGGCGGCCGGATCGTCCGGGGTCACCGTGACGACCAGCGTCTCGTTGGGACCCAGCGCCGACACGGCGTCGACACTGCCCAGGGGCCCGGGCGCCGCCGAGGCGGGATGCTGGGCCACCAACAGGGAGCCCGCCGTCAGTGTCAGAACAGCCGCCGAGCCGAGCAGGCCGCGTCTGGGCCCTGCCCGGCGGTCGCGCGGTTTGCTCACGTGAATCATTGCGTCCAACCCCCCGTTGCGAGGCGCCAGCTACGGTGCCGACGCGCCATCTCCTAGCAATGTAGGGCGGTGTTGTACTTTTCGGAGGAAATTAGGTAATAAGGCCCTTTGACAGGTGGCCGCTACTGTTCGTGTGCTATTGGATACGTTCAGCTCACAACTGCGAGGCGCGAGGCGACTCCTGAAAACTCCCGTGGAGGATGTAGACATCGAAGGCGGCGCTCCGACGTACCAGGCGAGCGACGGAACGGCCGTCGCAGATCGCGAGGAGGCCCGATGAAGTACGTCATCCTGATCCACTCGAACCCGCAGCCCTGGGGCCACCCGACGAGCGACTACCTCGCGGCCCACCAGGCGCTGCCCGGCGCCGTCCGCGAGCGGCTGAACGCCGAGTTCGAGCAGGTGATGACCGAGCTGCAGGCCAACGGCGAGCTGCTCGGCGGCGAGGCGCTCGGCGATCCGGCGAACGCCCGGCTGTACCGGTGGCGCGACGGCGAGCCGCTCGCCAGCGACGGGCCGTACTCGGAGGCGAAGGAGCACCTCGCCGGGTTCTTCCTGATCGACGTCGACAGCCAGGCACGGGCCGAGGCGGTCGCCGCCCGGTTCTCCGGCCCGGACGAGACGGTGGAGCTGCGGCCGATGATGTGGCCGGGCGGCGACGACCAGTGACGGGTTCGATCCTCGGCGACGTGTGGCGCCAGGAGGCGCCGCACGTCCTCGGGGCGCTGCTGCGCAAGTACGGCGACCTCGGTGACTGCGAGGAGGCGCTGCAGGACGCCGCCGAGGCGGCCGCCGCCCGGTGGCCCGTCGACGGGGTGCCCGGCTCGCCGCGGGCATGGCTGATCACCGTGGCCTCACGGCGGCTGATCGACCGGGCCCGGGCCGACTCGGCCCGGACGCGGCGCGAGACGCTGGACGCGGCCCAGCGCCCGGCCACGACGGAGGAAGGCACCGTCCAGGACCATGACGACACGCTGCGGCTGTTCTTCCTCTGCTGCCATCCGGCACTGACGCGACCGACCCAGGTCGCGCTCTGCCTGCGGTCGGTGGCCGGCCTCGGCGTGGAGCAGATCGCGGCCGCGTACCTGGTGCCGGCCCGCACGATGACGCAGCGCCTCAGCCGTGCGCGGATCGCGCTGCGCCAGGCCGGTGCGCGGTTCGTCATGCCGTCGCAGGAGGATCTGCCCGACCGGGTGGCCGCGGTCATCGACGTGTGCCACCTGGTGTTCACCGAGGGGTACACGCGGACGTCGGGCGAGGCGCTGCTCGACGTGCAGCTCGCCGAGGAGGCGATCCGGCTCGTCCGGCAGCTGCACGCCGCGCTGCCCGACCACGCCGAGGTCGCCGGTGCGCTGGCCCTCATGCTGCTCACGCACGCCCGGTCCGCCGCCCGGGTCGACGCCGACGGCGACCTCGTGCCGCTCGCCGAGCAGGACCGGCTCCGCTGGCGGCACGACCTGATCACCGAGGGCGTCGAGCTGCTGGAGCGCACCCTGCCGCGCGGGCACGTGGGCCGGTTCCAGCTGCAGGCCGCGATCGCCGCCGTCCACGCCGGGGCCGTGACCTATGAGGAGACCGACTGGCTGCAGATCAGCGTCCTCTACGACATGCTGAGCAAGGTCGCGCCGGGCCCGGCCGTGACCCTGAACCACGCCGTCGCCGTCGCCATGGCGCACGGACCCGCGGCCGGCCTCGCCATGCTCGAACCGCTGCTGGACGACCCCGCCATGCGGCGCCATCACCGGTTGTACGCCGTGCGCGGCCACCTGCTCGACCTCGACGGCGACGCCGAGGCCGCCAAGGCGCAGTACCGGATCGCCGCCCGCCTGACCGCGAGCCTGCCGGAGCAGCGCTACCTCAACCGCAAGCTGGCCCGCTGAGCGGCGCAGGGTGCCGGTGGGCGAGCGCGTGCGACGGCGGTAACGGATGTGCGCGGCCGCCCCGCCGGACAGTAGGCTTGCGCAGGGTCGATGAAGAGGCCCCCCGCCGCTGGTGGGGGGCCTCTTCCATGCAGCTGCCGACGGAAGAGTGACGATCGTGGCGAGTGAGACAGACAACGACTGGGTCGACCGGTTCGCGGACGAGGTGATCGCGGCGTCGCAGCGACGCGCGCCCGGCAAGCCGGTGGTCTGCGCGTCCGGGCTCAGCCCCTCCGGCCCCGTCCACCTCGGCAACCTCCGCGAGGTGATGACCCCGCACCTGGTCGCCGACGAGATCCGGCGGCGCGGGCACGATGTGGTCCACATCATCTCGTGGGACGACTACGACCGCTTCCGGAAGGTGCCCGCGGGGATCGACCCCTCGTGGGCGGAGCACATCGGCAAGCCGCTGAGTGCCGTGCCGGCGCCGACGGGGAGCGAGCACGCGAACTGGGCGGAGCACTTCAAGGCCGCCATGATCGCGTCGCTGGCCGAGCTCGGCGTGGAGTACCGGGGGATCAGCCAGACGGAGATGTACACGTCCGGCGCCTACCGTGACCAGATCCTGCTCGCCATGCGCGAGCGCGCCCGGATCGACGCGGTCCTGGCGCGGTACCGGACGAAGAAGCCCGCCGCGGCGGCGGCAGCGACGGCGACGAGCGAGGCCGAGGCCGAGGCGGCGGAGGGCTCCGGTGCCGCGAGCGAGGACGACGGGACCGCCGCGACCGGGTACTACCCGTACAAGCCGTACTGCGGCGGCTGCGGCACCGACCTCACCACGGTCGTGTCCTACGACGACGACACCACCGAGCTGACATACACGTGCGTCTGTGGGTTCACCGAGACCGTGCTGCTGTCGGAGTTCAACCGCGGCAAGCTGGTGTGGAAGGTCGACTGGCCGATGCGCTGGGCGTACGAGGGAGTGATCTTCGAGCCGTCCGGCGTCGACCACTCCTCGCCCGGCTCGTCGTTCCAGGTCGGCGGGCAGATCGTCACCGAGGTGTTCGGCGGCGAGCAGCCGATCGGGCCGATGTACGCCTTCGTCGGCATCAGCGGCATGGCGAAGATGAGCAGCTCCCGCGGCGCGGTGCCGACGCCCGCCGACGCGTTGCAGATCATGGAGGCGCCGCTGCTGCGGTGGCTGTACGCCCGGCGCCGGCCCAACCAGTCGTTCCAGGTCGCGTTCGACCAGGAGATCCAGCGCATCTACGACGAGTGGGACGCGCTGGAGAAGCGCTTCACGGCCGGCACCGCGGTCCCCGCCGACCGCTCCGCCTACCTGCGGGCCTCCCGGACGGCGACGCTGGAGCTGCCCCGGACGCCGCGCACGGTGCCGTACCGGACGCTCGCCTCCATCGTCGACATCACCACCGGGCAGGCCGAGCAGACCCTGCGGATCCTGCGCGACCTCGACCCGGAGCAGCCGATCACGTCGCTGGACGAGGTCCGCCCGAGGCTCGACCGGGCGCAGCACTGGGTGAACACGCAGGTGCCGGCCGAGTCGCGGACCAAGGTGCTCGACGAGCCCGACAAGACGCTGCTCGACTCGCTGACCGCCGAGCAGCGCGAGTCGCTGCGCCTGCTGCTGGCCGGGCTCGACGACCACTGGTCGCTCGAGGGGCTGACCACCCTGCTCTACGGCGTGCCGAAGGTGATGGCCGGCCTCCCGCTGGACACCAAGCCGACCGCCGAGCTGAAGGTGGCCCAGCGCAGCTTCTTCGCGCTCCTGTACCACCTGCTGGTCGGCCGGGACACCGGGCCGCGCCTGCCCACCCTGCTGCTCGCCGTCGGCGCCGACCGCGTCCGGGCGCTGCTGTCCTGAGACGGACGTGGCCCGCCGGAACCCCGGCGGGCCACCATACCGGCGCGGCCGGATCGCACGGGATCATGACGTGGTCGCGGCCCGGCTGTACTGTGCGCGGATGCCCCGCGCGTCACGCACCGGTGGACGGGTTCACCGTGCCGTAGCCGCCGGCAGCTGCCAGCGCTGCTGCCTCGTGCCGTTGCAGCGGGTGATGTACGGCCTGCCGCCCCACTCCGTCAGGCACTGCTTCGAGGAGCGGGTGACCAGCGCGCCCCGGACCGCGTCCCACTGCTGCGCGACGGCGCCGGAGCAGGCGCCCAGCCGCAGGGAGGCGTCCAGGCAGCGGCCCGCCGTGCGCAGCGTGCCGTCAGCGACGACCGTCCAGGTCTGCGTCTGCGCGCCGGAGCAGCGGCGGAACCGCACGGACGCGTCCATGCAGAGCCCTCCGGGCCCGACCAGCGGCCCGGACGCCGCGCCAGGCGCGGCAGCGGCCAGCACGCCGGACACCGAGCCGGACTCCGCGCCTGATCCTGACCCTGAGCCTGACTCTGCGGCCGGCGCGGAGCCGAGGCCCGCCACGGGCGGCGCCGGGACGGCGGCCATGTGCGGCCGCCCGGACAGCGAGTAGTCCGCGGAGGGTGCGGAGGTCGCGGCGCGGTCGCCGGCCGTCAGTGCCACGGCGGTCGACCCGAGCGTCAGGAGCAGCACGGTCCACGCGAACGCGGGGTAGTGCCGCCCCGACTGGCGGTGCGACCGCCGCTCGGCCGGCGGCACCGGGTTCACGAGGGCCATCCAGGAATGCCGCGGTTGGTATTCCGGCGGTTCGGGGCGAGCCACCGCGGGCGCGTTGTTGAGGTGCGCCGCGGGCGGTATCTGATCGTTCGCGATGACTCTCACGTAGGGGCGGACCAGCAGCGGAGGCATACAGCGACGGTAGCGGCCATCAGTGGTGACCGATCCCGGCCGGACCGGGTGAAACAGGAGAATCACCCGGCGTCTCACCCTCTCGTTGGAGCGCTTTCACAAGCACGCTTCCGGCGGCCCGCAATTCCAATGCGCACGGAACGTCCGTATTTCGCGGGGCCGCGCCGTGGTTTCGCGGAAATCGGGTCCGTCGAGCCGTAGCGCACGGCGGATTTACACGGTAGAAACAACACTCTGGAGAGAGCGCTCTCACGCGGACGCCGATGCGCCGCTGGCTCCTCCGACACCCCATCCCACCGTGTACCTCACCCGCCCGCACGATCGAGAGGACGCACCCGTATGACGATCCAGTCCGAGCATTCCGTGAGGCGGTGGTCGAGCCGTCGCAACGTCGGCAGAGCGTTCGTGCTCAGCCTGGCGCTGACGACCGCCACCGCCTCGATGGGGACGGCGGCCGGCGCGACCCCGCCCGGGTCGCACGGCGGGTCGCAGGACCTGGGGCCCAACGTCACCGTGTTCGACCCGAGCACGCCGGTCAGCGAGATCCAGGCGAAGCTGGACGCGACCTACGCCAAGCAGGTCGACAACGAGATGGGCACCGCTCGGTACGCCTACTACTTCAAGCCCGGCACGTACGGCACGGCCGACCAGCCGCTGCAGTTCAAGGTCGGCTACTACACCGAGATCGCCGGCCTGGGCGCCAACCCGGGCGACGTCGTCATCAACGGCAAGGTCGAGGTGTACAACCGCTGCCTCGAGAACGGCGGCACCAGCAACTGCCTCGCGCTGGTCAACTTCTGGCGCACGCTGTCCAACCTGTCGATCAACGTCAACGGCAAGGGCCAGGACGGCTGCCGCGGCTCGGCCAACTTCTGGGCCGTGTCGCAGGCCGTCTCGCTGCGGCGCCTCAACGTCACCGGCGGCAACCTGTCGCTGATGGACTACTGCACCGCCGGCCCGCAGTACGCCAGCGGCGGCTTCATCGCCGACTCCAAGGCCGGGACGATCGTCAACGGCTCGCAGCAGCAGTGGCTGACCCGCAACAGCCAGGTCGACAACTGGTCCAACGGCGTGTGGAACCAGGTCTTCTCGGGCGTCGTCGGCGCCCCGGACGACTCGGCGTTCCCGAACCCGCCGTACACCACCCTGGCGCAGACCCCGATCAGCCGGGAGAAGCCGTACCTCTTCGTCGACGCCAAGGGCAAGTACAACGTCCGCGTCCCGTCGGCGCAGAAGAACACCAGCGGCACCTCCTGGGCGAACGGCGAGACGGCCGGCCGCACCATCCCGCTGTCGGACTTCTACGTCGCCAAGCCGGGCGACTCGATCGCCAAGATCAACCTGGCCCTGCTCGCCGGCAAGAACCTGCTGCTCACCCCCGGCATGTACGACGTCGGCCACAGCATCGAGGTCCGTTGGCCCAACCAGGTCGTCCTCGGCATCGGCCACGCCACGCTGACCGCGGTCAACGGCGCCACCCCGCTCGACGTCGCGGACGTCCCGGGCATCATCGTCGCGGGCGTCACCATCGACGCCGGCCTCAAGGAGTCGAAGGTCCTGCTGCGCGTCGGCAAGGAGCACGGCTGGGGCTTCAGCGACCCGAAGAACCCGACCACGCTGTCGGACGTGTACTTCCGCGTCGGCGGCCCGCACATCGGCAAGACCGACACCGCGCTCGAGGTCAACAGCGACAACGTGCTCATCGACCACACCTGGGTGTGGCGCGGCGACCACGGCGTCGAGGGCTTCACCGGCGGCGTCAACGGCGACAACCAGCGCTGGGTCACCAACACCGGCCGCTACGGCGCTGTCATCAACGGCAACAACGTGACCGCGACCGGCCTCTTCGTCGAGCACTTCCAGAAGTACAACACCGTCTGGAACGGCGAGCGTGGCACCACGATCCTGTACCAGAACGAGCTGCCGTACGACCCGCCGACGCAGGCCGACTGGATGAACGGCAGCGTCAAGGGCTACGCCGGTTACAAGGTCAACAACAAGGTGAAGACCCACAACCTGTACGGCGCGGGTGTGTACGTCTTCAACCAGAACAACCCGTCGATCCAGACCGAGAACGGCTTCGAGGCCCCGAACACCCCGGGCGTCAAGCTGCACCACATCATGACGGTCAACCTGAGCGCCGGCGTCATCAACCACGTCGTCAACGGCGTGGGCAACGCGGCCGACACCAGCATGATCGGCCAGCCGATCTACCTGGCGGACTACCCCGCCGCGTAACACCCCCAGCACCACCACCGGTGGGCTCATCGCGATCAGCGATGGGCCCACCGCTGTGTTTTCTGAAAGTTGCACCCGTCCCCGCTGGCCGCAGCGGCGCTCCCTTTACACCCCGCCGGGTGGCGTGGAACCATGCGGCGGCTACTGAGAGCGTTGACATCGCAGGCGGGAGGCCCGGTGGCCGAGACGGTGGCCGAGACGGCCGAGCTCGTCGCGGCGGCCCAGGCCGGCGACCGGGCGGCGCTGGAAGAGCTGACCGCCGCGCACCTGCCGCTGGTGTACAACGTGATCGGCCGCGCCCTGAACGGCCACGCCGACGTCGACGACCTCGTGCAGGAGACGATGGAGCGGGTCGTGCGCAACCTGCGCGGCCTGCGCGAGCCGGAGCGGTTCCGCTCGTGGGTCGTCGCCATCGCGTACCGCGAGATCCAGCTCCATCTGAGGAAGGCCGGCCGGCTGGGGTTCCTGCGCAGGCAGGAGGCGCTCACCGAGGTGCCCGACCCGGCCGGTGACTTCGCCGAGCGCACCGTCACCGAGCTGGTCCTCACCGGGCAGCGCCGCGAGCTGGTCGAGGCGACCCGCTGGCTCGACGACGGCGACCGGCACCTGCTCGCGCTGTGGTGGCACGAGGCGGCCGGCGACCTGACCCGCACCGAGCTCGCGACCGCGCTCGGCATCGGGCAGCCGCACGCCGCCGTCCGCCTGCAGCGCATGAAGGCGCAGCTCGAGACGGCCCGCGCGGTCGTCCGGGCCCTCGCAGCGAGCCCGCGCTGCGACGGCCTCGCGACCGCCGTCGAGGGCTGGAACGGCGTGGCCCGGCCGCTGTGGCGCAAGCGGCTGTCCCGGCACGTCCGCGAGTGCGCCGGCTGCGGCGGCCACCGGCGCGGGCTCATCCCGCCGGAGCGGCTGCTGCACGGGATCGGCGCGGTCGCCGTGCCGGCCGTGTTCACGAAGGCGTCGCTGCCCGGCACGTCCCTGCTCGGCTCCCTGCAGCAGCTGTTCCAGCACAAGGCCGCCGCGGTCGCGACCGTGGCCGTGGTGGCCGGCGGCGGCTTCGCGTACGCCGTGTACGAGACGCCGGCCGAGCACGAGACGCCGGCCGTGTCCGCGCCGCAGGCACCCGCCCCCGCGGCGACCTCCTCGGCACCGCCGGCCGCTCCCTCCACGGCGCCGCCCGCCCGGACCACCGGCGAGATCTTCGTGTCACCGTCCGGCGCGGACACCGGGGACGGCTCGATCGACCGCCCCCTGGCGACCCTGTCCGCGGCGGTCGCGCTGGTACGGCCAGGGCAGACCATCACGCTCCGCGGTGGCACCTACCGGCCGGTCGACCCGGTCACCATCACGACCAGCGGCACCGCCGAGCAGCGGATCACGCTCACCAACTACCGGGACGAGGCACCCGTGATCGACGCCTCGCGCATCCCGGCCGACAAGTGGGCGATCACCCAGCGGGCGGACTACTGGACCGTGCAGGGCCTGGAGATCAAGGGCTCCCGCAGCCACGCGTACGTCTGCCTCTCCTGCAAGCACGACGTCTTCCGCCGCCTGTCCGTCCACGACAACGTGGAGTCCGGCCTGACCCTGCGCGACGACGGGACCGTCGGCAACCAGGTCCTGGACAGCGACTTCTACCGCAACCGCAACCCCGCCGACCAGGGCCAGACGGGCATCGGCCTGGGCGTGAAGTTCGGCGACGGCGACGGCAACCTCATCCGCGGCTGCCGCGCCTTCGACAACGCCGACGACGGCTTCGACCTCGGCGACTTCCGCAGCCCCGTGACGCTGGAGTACAACTGGGCCTTCGGCAACGGCGTCAACCGCTGGGGCGTGCGCGACTGGCAGAGCAACGGCAACGGCTTCACGCTCGGCGGCGGCAGCCCACCCGCCGCGGCCGCGCACCAGCTGCGCCACAACGCCGCCTGGGACAACGTCCACCACGGCTTCACCGACAGCGGCAACCGCGCGGCCCTGCAGCTCACCAACAACACCGCCTTCCGCAACGGCGCCACCGGCTTCGCCGTGACCGACGCACCGGCGACCCTGCGCCGCTCCGTCTCGATCGACAACGAGACCGCGGTGCGCACCAACACCGCCGTGCGCTCCAGCCGCAACACCTGGGACGAGGGCACCTGGACGAGGTCGATGTTCCGCACCACGGACCCGGCCACCGCCGAATCCCTCCGCCCGCCCGGCGGCGCCCTCCCCTCGACCTCCTTCCTGACCACCGGCAACGGCATGGGCGCCTCCATGTCCGGCGGCGACTGACCCCGGCCGCCTCTCCGGCCGGACGGCCGGCCGTCCGGCGGCGTCAGCAGTGGATGTCCAGGTGCTCCTGGATCTGCTGGGCGAAGCCGTCGGCGGTGTCGAGCTGGTCGCGCGGCTACGAGGTGGTTGGTCAGCGTACGAACGTCCCGACCTGGGCACGGCGTCGCGGCGGTCCACCGCTCCGCTGCGCCGGCGACGCTCCCTCTATGCTCGCGCAGTGACTGTCGCCGCCACCGATTGCGTGTTCTGCGACATCGTCTCGGGCCGCGCCCCGGCGATCGTGATCTACGAGGACGAGCACGCGATCGCGTTCCCGCCCATCCGCCCGGCCGCCGTCGGCCACACGCTCGTCGTCCCGCGGCACCACCTCCGCGACTTCTGGGACGGCCCGCCCACCGAGGTGGCGCCGGTGGCGGCGGCGGCCGCGGTCGTCGGCTCGGCGATCCGGCGGGCGCTACGGCCCGAAGGGATGAACCTCATCAGCTCGGCCGGCGCCGCCGCCACCCAGTCTGTCTTCCACCTGCACCTGCACGTCATACCGCGCTGGGCGGACGACCACATGGGCCCGATCTGGCCGACCACCCCGCCGCGGGAAGCACCCTCACGGGAGCAGGTGGCCGCGCTGATCCGCGCCGAGCTGGCCGGTTCCTGACCAGGCGCGCCCCCGGCTCAGGCGGCGAACGCGGCCAGAACCACGAAGACCAGATCGACCAGGGCCACACCGCCATAGAACGCGACCAAGGTTGATGAGCCGACCGCGGCCGGCCAGAGGATCCGCGAGCGGTACCGCGTCGCGTTCATCGACAGCGGCTCCACGTCGTCCTCGGCGCGGCGGACCGCGTCGTAGAGCCGCCGGTACAGCCGCTCCTGGCGAAGCAGGAAGCCGTCGACGCCCCAGAACGCGATGAGCGGCAGCAGCGCACTCACGCCCACCAGCCAGCTCCCGCGCTCGGCCGACACGGCCAGCAGTGCGGTGGTCATGGTCACCAACCAGCCCTTGAGCAGGAACGACATGGTGCTCATGCGGTCGATGACGCCCTGCAGGAATTCCAGGTGCTTGATGTGCAGCGCTTCGGACGAGCCCGTCATCATGGTCATCCTTTCGGGTTGCCGGGTGGGCGGTTGTCACTCATCGAGCTGGCATCGATACTTTGCGAATGGAGGCTGAGCAGCGGTTCGGATCCGAACTCCGCCGGCTTCGCCACGAGTCCGGCTTCTCGCTGAGCGACCTGGCCGGACGGGTCCACTACAGCAAGAGCCACCTCAGCAAGGTGGAGAACGGCGACAAGACCCCGTCGGAGGCGCTTGCCCGGCAGTGCGACGCGGTGCTGCACGCCGGCGGCGCTCTGCTGCGCCTCGCCGTGCCGGCACCGGCGCGGACGGATAGGGGGCCTGCCGGCGCGGCGCCCGCACGGACCCGGGACGAGCGCTGGACGCTCACCCTCACCGACGGCGACGGGCGGCTGGCGGTCGGACCCGACGGCACGCCGGGCGAACTGGAGGTCAACCGCTGGGCGGTCCCCCATGCCGACCGGGCCGGACGGCTGCCCGAGGGCACCGTCGAGATGTTCGGCGTGATCCTCGGCGACCTGCGCAGGCTCGGCCAGTGGCAGCCGCCGGCGGTGGTCCTCCCCGGCGTGCTCGCACACGCGGCCACGCTGCGTTCGCTGGCCGGCCGGGTCACCCCCGCGGAGCGTCCGGCGGTGCTGGTCATGGCGTCCCGGTTCGCCGAGTACGCCGGCTGGTGCCTGCAGGAGGCGGGTGACGACCACGGCGCTTTGACGTGGACCGCCCGTGCCGCCCGACTTGCCCTCGACGCCGGCGACGATCAGTTCGCCGCGTACGCCGACGTGCGGCGAGCACTCGTCGCGCTCTACCACCATGATGCCGTCGAGACGGTTGCCCTGGCCCGGCGCGGCGCACAGGCCGCCGCCGACCACCGCATCCGCGGGCTCGCCGTGCAGCGGGAGGCGCAAGGCCACGCGCTCGGTGGCGACGAGAGCGCGTGCCATCGCGCCCTCGACCGCGCCGCGGAGCACCTGTCGCTCGCCGACGCGCCGGACGGCACCCCGGTCATCGGCACCTCCACGCTGACCGATCCCGTCGCGATGGTCCGCGGATGGTGCCTGTACGACCTCGGCCGTCCGGGAGCCGCCGCGGAGACGCTCGAGCGCGAGCTGGACAAGGTACCGCCGGGCGCCCTGCGGACACGGGTCCGGTTCGGCGCCCGGCTGGCCCTGGCATACGCCGATGCCGACGAGGTCGAGCAGGCATGCGCGACGGTGCTGCCGCTGCTCGGCCCGGCGGTCCACGTCGACTCCGCCACCGTGCGGGCGGACCTCGACCGGCTCAGCCGGGCGCTGCGCAGGCAGCACCAGGAGACCGCCGTGCGCGAGCTGTTGCCGCGATTGAACGCTGTGCTGCATACCGCCAGCATTGCTTGACGAAATCTCCGGCTGCAGGCGTTTCCCGTTGCCTGCCCGATGGGAGACAGGCAACGCCTTCTGTGCCCACCCACCGCTGCCCGACCGTAGGTGCATCCCAATCACCTAATGGTCGAGGAGGTGTTTCCTCATGGAGTCGCACGGCATCATCGTGGCCCTCGTCCACGCCCTGCTCGCCGCATTCGCCTTCTGACGTCAGCTCGCATGGCCGGGATCGTCCCGGCCATGCGACCACGCCAATCCGTATGCGTATCCCTGCCGGAGATTGCGGAACGCGAGATGCACTTCACCGAACCGATCGACATCGAGAACATTTTCCACCGCCGGCTCGTCGTCCACCATTCTCGGCGGCACACCGTCCACCCGGGACACCACCGACGGAACGGCAGCAGGATCGAACCGTACATTGACGTCGAGCGCTCGCACCGGAACCAGCGGCTGCATCACATAGTGCGGGACCATCGGCTGACCCGGCGGCAGGGTGAGCCGGATCGCGTAGTCGTGCGTCGCGCCGGCGTCGAAGCTGCGCGGCAACTGGATGAAGTAGATGAAGTGCTCGGGCGAGGGCTGCACCCGCTCCCGGATGTTGCCGCCGTAGAGCAGCTCCAGGTTCAGATCGTGGGCCACCCCGCCCGGTGTGCTGCGCGGCACGGTGAACCGGCAGAAGATCTCCTCGACACCGTCGCCGGTCATGACGATGCTGCGGTGCTCGGTGATCTCGGGCGCCGGGCCGTCGAGGCGCAGCAGCGCCCGGACCGCGGTGACCTGCCAGCGCTCGACGCCGCGATCGGAGCTGTCGCCGACCGCGCTGACCGCGGCCTTCTGGGCGAGCACCTGGAACGCGTGGTCGACCCGGCGCCGGGCGGTGCGCTCGTGACAGTGCAGTTGACCGGCCAGCCAGCGCTCACGGGCGGCCAGGTCGCGGTGATCGGCCGCGGGATGCAGCGCGAGCGCGGCCGCGACCGCCGGCCACGTGTCGTCCGCCTCGTCGCGCAGCAGTGCACCGAGCGTATCGGCGAGCTTGAGCCGCGCCGCCGCGCCGCTGTCGGAGTCGGTCACGCCGCACAGGTCGCGCAGCTGGTGACCGAGCTTGGCGGGAAAGCTGGGATGTCGCGTGGCGCGGCCTTTGCGCAATGCGCGCAGCTCGTTCAGCAGCAGGGGCAGGTCGGCGTGCACGGTCCACTCCTTGTCCGCTTCGGCGTTCTGGCCAGCGACTGGCCAGAAGATTGGCCACTCGTTGTCCACAATTCGGTGCAACATGTGATCCGACGTGGTCACACGGGGAGCCAAGCGTCGCACGTCTCATCCATCTGAGGGAATCCGTAAATATGATCCACCGCCACCTTTCCGTCCACCATTCGGTGGTCGTTCGACGAGTCGGGCCCCCCATCCCGAGACCCTGATATTCCCGTCCGGCAATGCAGGACCGCCGAAAAACGCTTGTTGGCGCCGGACTTCGGCTGCAAAGCTGTCGACGCGGTCCACACCGTGCCACAGCACCGAATCCTCCAAAGCTGCCACGCCGTGCGCGGGGATCCGTGACCTGACGCTGCCCGTCAGAGAATGAAAAGCCTTCACGCCGCACCGATATCCGCCGGCGCTGTTTCGCTGCGCCCGGACGCCCACCGGAAGGTGCACAAATGATCGACATCGTGGTCAACTACCGGACGGCGGACGAACCGCTGGCCGCACTGCTCATCGACCGGGCACTCGCCAAGCGCATCGGCGGCCGGGTCTTCCGCGACTACAGCTCGATCCGGCCCGGCCAGCGATATTCGTCGCGGATCTGGACCGCGATCGACCAGTGCCAGATCTTCGTGGCGGTCATCGGCAGCCGCTGGCTGGAGAAGGACGACGACGGCCGGCGCCGCATCGACGACCCCGCCGACTTCGTCCGCCGCGAGATCGCCAGGGCCCTCCAGCGGGGTATCCCGGTGGTGCCGGTGCTGATCGGCAAGGCGAGCCTGCCGAAGCAGGAGGACCTGCCGGAGGACCTGCGTGGGCTTCCGGCGCACCAGTACCGCTGCATCCGCATCCGCGGCGCCGAGCACGAGGTCGAGCGGCTCGCGGATGAACTGGTCGCGCTGCTGGACGACGACCCGTCGACCGGCGAGGAAACCGGCACCCCTGCCGCCGGGGCCCGGCCGAGCTCGACGGTGACGAACGTCTTCGAGGGCACCGTTCACGCCGAGGGCGCCGTGTTCGGCGTCGTCAACCACGGACGGTAGGTGCCGTATGCCCATCGAGACGACCACCGGCGAGGAAACGGACGCCGGCGTCACCGCCCAGGCCGGACCCGACGCCGCGGACCCGCCGGCGGATGCCGCCGCAGCGCCCCGTCCGCAGCCCGAGGAGCCGGTGCCCGGCGAGCAGGGCAAGGAGTCCACGGCGGAGAAGAGGCCGCCGCCCGAGGACAAGGCGAAGGAGGAGGCCCGCGTCTCCAACCAGGTGACCGACGCCGTCTGGGCCTTCTATCGCGGTCTCAGGGTCGAGGGCAACGTCACGTTCAACACCTTCAACGACACCGTCACCGCACCGGGCTCCACCTTCGGCGTGCGGGAAGGGGCCGGACCCCGCTCGGGCGGCCACCGCAAGGTGACCGGCCGGATCGGCGACGAGCAGGCCGCGGCCGCCGTCCGCCGATACGCGGCGCCACCCTGCTTCGGCGAGGCCCAGGCGAAGCTGCGCACGCACCACGTGATCGTCGTCGAGGGCCGCCCCGGGACAGGCCGGCGCTCCGGCGCGATCAACCTGCTGCGCGAGGTCACGCGAGAGCCGCTCGTGGTCCTGTCGCCGACGCTCTCGCTGCGCGAGCTGGCCGAGCGCGCCTACGACAGCGGCTTCGGCTATCTCATCCTCGACCACGTCTATGAGCAGCGGCGGGTCGACCTCGAGTTCACCTGGGCCAACGTGCAGGAGAACATCGAGCGGGCGGGCGCGTTTCTGGTGATCACCAACTCGTGCGTGGGGGGCACGGCCAGCAGCGCGGTGCCGCACATCGCCTGGGACCTGCCGCCGGCGGAGGCGGTGCTCCGGGCGCAACTGCGTCCGCGCGAGGATCTCGACACGATCGTGCACGACGTGCTCGCCGCGTTCGGCGACGACGCCGCGCTGACGAAGCTGGCGGCAGTCGCGCGCCTGATCCGCGACGACAACCTGTCGGTCGAGGAGGCGCTGAAGAAGCTCGACGAGAGCGCCCGCCGCCAGGTGCTCGAGTGGTTCGCCGGCCGGCCCGCCCACCGGGACGTCGTCGCCGCGGCCGCCCTGTGCTTCCTCGAAGGCACGGACATACGGACGTACGAGGTGCTGCTCGACGACCTGCACGAGGTGCTGGCCGGCCGCGTCTCCGGCAAGCGGGCCAAGGCGCAACTGCGCAAGCGGGACGCGGACATGTTCGGCGAGCGCGAGGCCCGGCTGCACGGCACCGGCCTGCTGCAGATGCGCAGCGAGACGTGGAATGGCGCACCGATCGAGATCGTCGCGTTCAAGGACGACGCCTACCGCCGATACGTGCTCGCGGAGCTCTGGCGCACGCAGACGAACCAGTTCTGGGACTCGGTCTGCGAGTGGCTCACCGAGGCGGCGGTCCGCCGGTTCGCGGAGAGTCACACCGCGGTGGCGAGCGGGCTTGCCTGGCTTGCCTACTCCAGCGTCAACGAGACGCAGCGGTGCTACCTGGAGCCCTGGTCGGCCGCGGAGGCCGGCTGGCCGGGCCAGGTCACCGCGGCGTACGCGCTGTGGTTCATGTGCCACCGGGACGAGCTGGCGTCCATCGCGCTGCAGACGGCGGTGCGCTGGGCCCGCAGCGGCGACAGCGACCAGCGGTGGACCGCGGCGTTCGCGCTGGGCGGCGAGCTCGGGATGTTCTTCCCCTCTGACGCCGTCAACCGGCTCTGGCAGCTCATGACCCAGGACGCCGACCTGTGGGTGATCGGCTGCGCGTCGATGGCGGCGCTGTTCGCCACGCTGAGCGACGACGAGGACGGCGACCCGGTGACCGTGCTCAACCTGCTGGACAAGAAGATGACCGACTTCGGCAGGGGCGCCGGACCGGCCGACCGCAAGGGCCCGATTCCCGCCGTGCAGCTCATGCGCCTGCGCACGCTGACGATGACCGCAGCCCTGTCGGTCGTGTCCGCCGGCAGCATCCGCACCGGCCGGCCGGCGGTCGCCGAGTACCTGGCCCGCAACCGGCAGCGCGTGGCGACAGGCGCCGAGCCCCCGGCCGGCGACCGGCGGCGCATGGCGATGATCGCCCGCATCTGGGCCGGTGTGCTGACGTTCCGCCCGCTGCGCTGGGAGGCGTTCTTCGCGCTGCGGCGGGCGCTGCACGCGCTGCGCGACATCGACAAGGACTACCTGGCAACGGCCCGTGACTTCGGCACCGCCCTCGCCGAGGCGCTGCCCGAGGCCGAGCGCCGGACGTTCAAGGACGCGTTCACGCAGGTCGACGAGCGGGCCCGGAAGGGGCGCAAGGAGCCGCTCGCCGAGGTGCTCGTCGCCTGCATCGAGGCCATCACGAGAAAGATCCACTCCGGAGGTGTTCGTTGAGTTCCGCTGTCTACCCGATTCTCGAGCGGCGGTCCTTGAGCCCGGCAGAGAAGGCCCGCTGGTTCGGCAGGAAGAGCCGCAAACTCGACGACCTTCCGCGCCCCGCCGCTCACCAATCGCTGGTGTACCTCGTGGCCGGCGACCTCATCGTCGACGACGGCCGGATGTCGACGGCCGACGAGCAGATCGTCAACGCCACCAACGTGAGCGTCGTGGACATGCGGCGCGACGCGCTCGTCGTGGTGCGCATCGACATCCCCTCGGCCGACGCCTCGTACTTCGAGGTGCTGGTGACGTTCCGCTGCACGGTGGACGATCCGGTGGCGGTGGTGGGCGGCGGGGTCAACGCGTCCGAGGCGCTGCAGGGGCATCTGAAGGCGCACCACCGGATCTTCGAGCTCGGCCTGGGGTACAAGCTGACCGAGGTCAACGAGGTGCGCCGGATGGTCAGCGCGCAGGTGCGGGCCTACCTGACGCACGTGCCGGCCCGGGTGTCGGGCATGCAGGTCCGGTTCGCCAACGTCGAGGTGAGCAGCCCGAAGGAGCTCATCGACTTCGAGGGCAACGTACGCAGCAAGACGTTCGCGAACAGGCTCGACCAGCAGGAGATGGAGTACCTGCAGCAGAAGGACGCCGGATCCGCGGCGCACAACCAGGCGATGGAGAGCGGCCGGCGGGACCACGAGATCGACCTCGACGGCCGGTCGCACCGGCACGACCTGCGCAAGACATCCGCGTCTGCCGCGCAGGAACTGGAGCTCGACGGCTGGTCGCACGCGCACGACCTGCGCAAGGCGTCCGCGGACGTCGAGCACGAGCTCGACGTGGTGCAACGACGCGGCGCGGTCGCCCGGAGCGAGTTCGACCGGAACGTGGAGATGCTCAACGGCGACCCGAAGCGGGCCCTGCTGGCCGCGTACGCCGCGGGTCAGCTCGACGCGCAGGGCCTGTCGGCGGGGCTGAAGGCGATCGACGACAGCCTCCGCGACCAGGCCGTCCAGGCGGCGCTGCAGGAGCGCGAGGAGAAGCTCGCGCTGCGGGCGGCGAACCTCGAGGAGCTGCGCGTCGAGCGCGGCTGGCAGCGCGAGGACAGCGACCGCGAGGCGGAGCTCAAACACCGCGAGGAGGTGCAGGCACGGGTCGACCGGCTGCGCCGCGAGAAGGAGAAGCGCGAGGACGAGCTGCGCAGGGAGCAGACCGAGCGGGACGACAAGCTCCGCAAGGAACAGATCGACCGGGACGACAAGCTCCGCGAGGAGCAGGCGAGCCGGGAGGACGCGCAGCGGCTCAACAGCATGCGCTTCGAGCTTCTGAAGCAGATGGCGGCCCAGGGCCACTTCAACACCACGGATCTCGGCGGTGGCAGCCTGTTCGCCGAGGTCATGCGCATGCCGCAGGCGGAGGTCGAACACCGGCACCAGGACGCGGTGGGCAATCGTGCCGCGGAGCAGCTCGAGAGCGGCGGGGTGCGTGAAGAAGATGAGTGAGACGGTACTGATCCGCTCGCAGGCCGACGAGGACACCGTCGAGCTGAAGCACGAGCCGTACCGGCCGGCGAAACCGACCCGGCGCGGCCCCGGATACCTGCTGCGCCAGATCGCGGGGGTCGACGAGACGATCCTCGACTGGGTGCCGGAGGAGCGTCATCGGTACAGCCGCCTCGGTGCGATCGTGCTCAACACCGGGCTGATGGCGGCGCTGTCGATGCTGGCCCTGCTCGGGTCGCACGACGTGCCGATCGCGGCGCTGGTGCCGGCGGCGCTGTTGTGGGGATACGTCATCCTCACGTTCGACCGGTGGCTGATCACCGATACGCACGGCTCCAGCGGGATGGGCACCGGGAAGTTCCTCGCCCGGCTCGCCATCTCGATCCTGATGGGGCTGGTCGTCGCCGAGCCGTTGCTGCTGTGGATGTTCAGCTCGGACGTGCACACCCAGATCGGCAAGGACCGCACCACGCTGCTGGACACCTACAGGAGCACCCTGAAACGGTGCAACCCGCTGTCCGGCGAGCCGCCGGCGGACGCGTCCGGCTGCACGAAGGAGTACGTCCTGAACGTCCCCGGATCGCCGAGACCGCTGCTGGACAGCAAGAAGGCGGCGGAGGACGAACGAGTCAAAATCAACGCGGCGATCGCCGACATCGACACCGAGATCAAGCGCCGGGAGGACCTCGCCCGTCAGGAATGCAACGGCACCTCGGGCCGGGGTCTGACGGGCCGGGTGGGCGAGGGCCCGAACTGCCGGCAACTGCGTGGCGAGACGGCCGAGTACATCGCGTCCAGCAACCGCCCCCAGCGGCAGGACGAGCTCAACGCGGTCAACACCAAGATCGCCGACATCGGCGCCCAGATCAGCACGGCGAGCCAGGGGTACGCCGAGGCGGTCAGCAAGGCGATCAAGGAGGCAGTCGACGCCAAGGAGGCGGCGCTGGAGACGCCCGGCCTCCTCGACCAGGTGCGCGCACTGAGCCAGCTCGCCGATCAGAACGTGTTCGTGCAGCTGCAGTCCTGGCTGCTGCGACTGCTGCTGGTGGTCCTCGACGCGCTGCCGGTGATCACCAAGAGGCTCAGCCGTCCGACAACTTACGACGGTCTGCTGTCCCGGCAGCTCACCATCAGCGACAAGCTCCACCACAAGACTCTGAAGAGCCGCAGCGACCAGGCGCTGGGGGACCTCGACGTGCAGATCCAGGAGACCGAGCACAACATCCGGGTGCGGCGGGAGCGCATCGAGGAGCAGGGCCGCGACGCCGAGGCGGACCGCCAGGCCACGCTCGACGCGCAGATCGAGGAGCTGGCCCGCCGGCTGCGGGGAGACAGCTAACTGGGGAGGGGGGTGGTGGGGGGGGGGGGGGGGGTCCCCCCCCCCCCCCCCCCCTTCCCCCCCCCCCCCGCCCCCCCGCGCGGCGCCCGGCCCCCCCCCACCCCCCCCCCCCCCCCAACCAAACAAGGCCACACCCCCCCACCCT
>NZ_JBIAYW010000031.1:0-95156 GCF_042898305.1 Dactylosporangium sp. NPDC000521 | reverse complement strand
GACAGCAACGGCGCCAACGAGTCCGCCGGCAACCGGTGGAAGAAGTTCTACGTCGACTACCGCACCACCATGAGCATCACCTACAACACGGTGCCGGGCACACCCGCGAACCTGTCACCCCACCAGGGCCAGGTCGCCTGCGGCGGCGTCATCGGCACCACCACACCGGTCCTGCAGGCCCAGTACGTCGACGCGGACACCGCCGACAACCTCACTTCGACCTTCCAATGGCAGCAGCTGCCGTCCGGTGCCGTGACGAGCGTGCCCGGCCCGAGCAAACCGGCCAATAGCAACGGCGCCGTGACGGTCGCCCTCGGCAGCGCCGCCGAAGGCAAGGAGTACCAGTTCCGGGTGCAGACCGCCGACGGCACCGACGCATCACCCTGGTCGCCGTGGTGCACGTTCAAGGTCGACACGACGGCGCCGCCCGCGCCGGTGGTGACCCCGACGGCGTCAGGAACGGCACCCGTGTACACACCCTGCGACCCGGGCAACATCAACGCCTGCACGCCGCGGGGCGGCCCCGGTGTCGGCGGCGGCTTCGTGTTCAGCGAGCCCGCCGGACCCGACGGGCAGGACGTCGTCAAGTACGTCTACGGCTGGGACGCGCCGGAGCTCAGCGTGACCGTCACCGCGGGCGCTGCCACGCCGACCATCATGCTGACCCCGCCGCACTACGGCATCAACAAGCTGACCGTCTACAGCGTCGACGACGCCGGGCGGTCCAGCCCGACCACCGTGTACAACATCCTGGTCGGCGCCCCGTCGGCGGCGGTCGCGCACTGGCCCCTGGACAGCATCAACGGCCACGGCCTCACCGACAGTGTCTCCGGGTCGTCGCTGACCGCGACCGGCGTGACCTGGACGTCCGGCGCGCGGTACGTCGGTGCCGACGCGGCGACGTTCACCGGCACCGGCCGGGCATACCAGTCGGCCCCGGTGGACACCGCCGGATCGTTCAGCATCGCCGTGTCGGTCCGACCGGCGGCGACGTTGTGTACGAACCCGGCGACCTACACCGTCATGTCCATGGACTCGACCGCCGTGCCGAACAGCACCAGCGGCAGCGCTTTCAAGCTCAGCTTCGACTGCGTCAACCGGAAGTGGGAGTTCAAGCTGGCGGACTCGGCACAGCTGAACGCCTACACCAGCGTGACGACGAGCAGCGGCACCGCCCTGCTGGCACAGTGGACGATGCTGGTCGCGTCGTACGACGAGGCGCAGAACACGATGCGCATCTGGCAGGACGGCGTGATGGCCGGCACCGCCACCCCACTGGCGACATGGGTGTCGGCGCACGGAACAGGCTGGACCGCCGGGGGGCCCGTCGTGCTGGGCAGCGCCCGCTCACTGGGGGCCGAAACCGCCTGGTTCAGCGGCGAGATCGCGGACGCCCGTGCCTGGAACCGGGCGCTGGTCGCCGACGACCTCACCGGCACCAACGCCAACCCGGCAGCCGGTGTCCCGGCCCAAGCCGGCCTCACCCAGCCCCTCGAAGTCGGCTCGTGGCAGTTCCCCGACGGGGAGTGCTACTGCGGCGACACCCCGGACGGCTCCGTGTTCGCCCGCAAGGCGACGCTCAGCCCCAACTGGACCCTCGACCCCGGCTGGAACGGTGACCCGGCAACGACACCGGCGTGGCTGACCAACGACTCCCACGACGGCAACGGCGGCGTCCAGCTCAACGGCACCACCGGATACATCTCGACCCGGGACGACAAGGGCACCCTGAGCACGGCCGACGACGTCGAGCGGCCCGTTCTGCGCACCGACCAGTCGTACACGCTCTCCGGCTGGGTCCGGATCAGCGACAAGACCGTGTCCCGCACCGTCTTCTCCCAGCAGGGCACCCGGGGTGCCGCGTTCGCCGTCCGGTACGACCGTGCCGTCGACCGGTGGTCGTTCGCGGTGACCGGCAGCGACGTGGACGCACCCGTCGTCGCGAAGGTGAACTCGATCGCCACGGCGCAGCTCAACGGCTGGGTCTTCCTGGAGGCGATCTACGACGGACCGCTCGGCAAGATCCGGCTGTTCGTCGACTCGCAGTTGCAGGGAGAGGCAACCGTCACCGCGAGCTGGAACGCCACCGGGTCGTTCAACATCGGCCGGACCCTTCAGGCCGGCGCGGGTGCCGAGTTCTTCGCCGGCACCATCGACGATGTCCGGGTGTACGCCGGCACCCGGCGATCCACCAACAGCGCCGTGCCGGCCAACACGCTGATGTTGCTGCGCTCCGGCCTCGCCGGCAAGTGCCTGAACAACACGGCCGGCGCGTCCACCGACGGCAATCCCGTCACCTCGTCCGCCTGCAACGGCGACTACAACGCCCAGCTGTGGACGATGCACACCGACAACACGATCCGCATCGCGGGCAAGTGCCTCAACGCGAAGAACGCCGGCACGACGCCGGGCACACCGGTGGAACTGGGGACCTGCACCGGCACGGTGACGCAGCAGTGGCAGACCGGTCCGTACAACTCGCTGCGCAACTCCGCGTCCGACCTGTGCCTGGACGTCTGGAACGGCGACACCACCGACGGCACCCGGCTGCAGCTCTGGGACTGCTACGGCAACGCCGCTCAGGCGTGGACGCCGCGGTGGACCGGCATCGGCATGATCCGCTCCGGGATCCCCGGCAAGTGCATCAACAACAACATGGGGGCCAGGACCAACGGCAACCCGATCCAGTCCTACGACTGCAACGGTGGTGCGGACGCCCAGATCTTCACCCTTCTCGGTGACGGCACCGTCCGCATCGCGGGGATGTGCCTGGACGTCGTCAACCACGCCACCGTCTATGGCTCCAAGGTCCAGCTGTACACGTGCACCCTGACACCGAACCAGATCTGGGAGGCGGGGCCGAACCACTCCCTGCGCAACCCTGTGTCGGGGCTGTGCCTGGACGTGCCGAGCACCAGCACCGTGAACGGCACGCAGCTGCAGATCTACGACTGCTACGGCAACCAGGCCCAGGAGTGGTTCCTGCCCTGACCCGACTATCGCGACGGGGATCCGCGGGCGCGGGTCCCCGTCGCAGTCATGTGCGGTCGGCGATCCACGACCCGTGGAACCCGGCCGGTACGCGACGTGGCAGGCCGACCGTGGCCACCGGGGTAAGGCCGGCGGCGTCCAGGACGAGCAGGACGGAGCCGGCCGGACCGGTGACGATGCTGAGCAGCCAGCCCTCGTCCTCGGCACGCGCGCCGTCCGTGGGCACGAAGACCGCCTCGCCGGGGCGCTGCCCGGCATCGAAGCGGTACACGGTGGCGCTGCCGGTGCCGGTGTCGTACTTGACGATCGTGTGCTCGCCCACGGTGTACAGATGCCGGTTGGGTCGCCCGGTGCGGTCGTTGTCGTGAGTGGGGAACTCGACGCCGCGGTCGTCCAGCAACTCCTCCCGCCGGGTGCCTGTCACCGGGTCGAGCCGCCAGCGGTACAGCTGGGCCCGGGACCGGTCCAGGTTGGCTCCGCCGCCGAGTCCCGACCACACGGACCCGAAGGCCGCGGCGTCGTAACGGACGGCGTCGAGCACCACCGCGCCGGCGGCGTCCTCGTACGCGTTGCCGACGTGGAAGACGAAACAGGGATCGACGTCGAACCAGCGCACCGTGGCGAGCTCGGCGCGGGGCATCACCCCGAGCCGCGCGCCGTGCGCGTCGTCCCATCGGTAGGGGATGCGTTCCCTGCCGATCAGCGCCGGGTCGAACACCACGGGCAGGTCCAGCCAGACGACGTGACCGGCGGTGATGGCGAAGTCGTGCATCATCGTCGGCCCGGCGACGGCGATCTCGCGGCTGCGGACCAACTCGCCGGCCGCGTCCAGGACGTGGTACGTGAGGTACGGCGGCAGGGCACCGTATCCGAAGAAGTGCAGTTCCCCTGTCTGCGGATCCTGCTTGGGGTGTGCCGTCATCGCGGTGGTGAGCCGGCCGCCGAAGTCGCACGGCCCCACGGTGTCCAGCTCCGCTGTCACCTCGTACGGCAGGCCGCTCTCGACCAGCGCCAGAATCCGGTCGCCGTGCGGCACGACGTGGGTGTTGGCCGGCACGGCGGTGCGGTCGATGGAGAAGTCCGGGCGGACGTACGACGCACCCTCGAGCTCCGCGGTGCGCACCCAGCGGTTGCGGTACCACTCGGCCCGCCCGCCACGCAGCCGGATCCCGTGGATCATGCCCGGCCCCAGGAACCAGTGCCCGGGGTCCTGGCCGGGCAGCGGATTCGGGCCGTTGCGGAAGTACCGCCCGGTCAGCTCAGGAGGCAGCGCCCCGCTGACGGGCAGGTCGTACGCGTCCATCTCGTCGGCTACCGGCGCGAGATATCCACTGAGGTAGGCCGGTCCGGTCACGATCGGGCCTCCTTGCCCGCAATGTGTCGCCTGAACCGACACTACCCCGGGGACGGGCCCACGACACCGACCGCGGCGATGTCTGGGTTCCACCTCAGCGACCCGGCAGAAGGCTGAGGCCCGCGACCGCCAGGCGGCCGGCCGTCGCGGCCGGCCGGCCCGGTGGGGGCCGGTCCGGCCGCGATGCGGTCGCGGGCCTCAGCAGCAGCGCACGGCGGTGCCGCTCTTGAGCCGTTCGAACTCCCGCCGGGTCAGCGGGGCTCCCGCCGTGCGGTGTTCCCGATGGTGCGCGACGTAGTGGTCGTAGCCGGTCTCACCGGCCAGTTCCCGCAGGTACCACCAGAGTCGCGCCGGCAGGCGCCGCAGGTTCATCGGTCGCCGGTTCCCTCGACGGCGGCCGCAACGACGAGCTCCCGCTGCTCCCTGGCATTGGTGAAGAGCCCGGATGGTGCGACGATCGCCGATTCCACGAACGGTGCCTCCGTTGTCGGCAGTTCCCGGTTTCGGATGATCGCCTGCAGGCAGACCCTGGCCCCGTCCACGATGACGATGATGATCAGGACCGCGAAGAGCACCGACAGCACGAGCTGGACGGTTGAGTTGGTGACGACCTGCTGCATCTGGTCGAGGTTCTTGGCGGGGGCGAGCACCTTGCCCTGTTCGAGTGCGTCGGCGAAGCGCTGGCGCTGGGCGAAGAAGCCCATCTTCGGGTCGGTGGAGAAGATCTTCTGGTAGCTGGCGGTCATTGTCACGGCCGTGACCCAGGCAAGCGGGATGGCGGTGACCCAGGCCCACTTGAGCCGGCCGCTCTTGACCAGGATGACCGTGACGACGGTCAGGGCCAGGGCGGCGAGCAGCTGGTTGGCGACGGCGAACAGGGGGTAGAGCTGATTGATGCCGCCGAGTGGGTTGGTGACGCCGGTGTACAGGAAGTAGCCCCAGGCGCCCACGACGGCCGCGCTGGTCAGCCACAGGCCGGGTCGCCAGCTGACCCGGCCGATCGGCTTCCAGATGTTGCCCAGCATGTCCTGCAGGATGAACCGGCCGACCCTGGTCCCGGCGTCGACCGTGGTCAGGATGAACAGCGCCTCGAACATGATCGCGAAGTGGTACCAGAAGGCCTTGAGCCCTGCCCCGCCGAGGAAGCCGGAGAAGATCTCGGAGATGCCGACGGCGAGCGTCGGCGCGCCGCCGGTGCGCGACACCAGCGTCGGCTCGCCGACGGCGGCGGACGTGGCCTGCAGGGTCTCCGGCGTGACGACGAAGCCCATGTTGGTCACTGCCGTCGCGGCGCTCTGGAAGGTCGTGCCGACCACGCCGCCCGGAGAGTTCATCGCGTAGTAGAGCCCGGGGTCCAGCAGTGACGCGGCAATGATCGCCATGATCGCGACGAAGGACTCCATCAGCATGGCGCCGTAGCCGACGAGCCGGACCTGTGACTCCTTCTGGATCATCTTCGGCGTGGTGCCCGAGGAGATCAGCGCGTGGAAGCCGGACAGCGCCCCGCAGGTGATGGTGATGAAGACGAACGGGAACAGCGTGCCGCCGAAGACCGGGCCCTCGCCGCTCCAGGCGAACTTGGTGACGGCCTCGTTCTGCAGGACCGGGGCGGTGACCAGCACGCCGACCGCGAGCAGCGCGATCGTCCCGATCTTCATGAACGTGGACAGGTAGTCGCGCGGCGCGAGGAGCATCCACACCGGCAGGACGGACGCGAGGAAACCGTACCCGACCAGGCAGAAGACCAGGGTCTCGGGCTTGAGCGTGAACGCGGCGGCCCAGCTCGAGTCCTGGACCCAGCCGCCCGCGGCGATGGCGAGGACCAGCAGGGCGACGCCGATCACGCTCGTCTCGATCACCCGGCCCGGCCGCAGCACCCGCAGGTAGAAGCCCATGAACAGGGCGATCGGGATGGTCATGGCGATGGAGAAGGTGCCCCAGGGTGACTTCGCGAGCGCGTTGACGACGACGAGCGCGAGGACACCCAGCAGGATGATCATGATGGAGAAGACGGCCAGCAGGGCCGCGACGCCGCCGACGCGGCCGATCTCGTCCCGGGCCATCTGGCCGATGCTCTTCCCGTCGCGGCGCATGGACAGGAACATGACCACCATGTCCTGCACGGCCCCGGCGAAGACCACGCCGACGATGATCCAGATGGTGCCGGGCAGGTAGCCCATCTGCGCCGCCAGGACCGGCCCGACCAGCGGCCCGGCGCCCGCGATCGCGGCGAAGTGGTGGCCCAGCAGCACGCGGCGGTCGGTGACGTGGTAGTCGATGCCGTTGTCCAGCCGCTCGGCGGGCGTGGCGCGCCGGTCGTCGACCTTGAGCACGCGCCGGGCGATGAACCGCGCGTAGAACCGGTAGGCGATCGCGTACGAGCACAGCGCCGCGGCCACCAGCCAGATCGCCGAGATGCGCTCGCCGCGGGCCAGGGCGATGATCCCCCAGGCGATCGCGCCGACGATCGACACGATCGCCCAGATCACGATGGACCGCAGACCCGGGCGGGCCCGGGTCGTCGGAGTGAAGATGCTCATGCAGGTTCTCCAGGGTGGGGGTGTCCGCCCGGGTGCGTCCCCGGCGCGTGGACCCGTCGGTCCGCGCGCCGCAGCAGCAGATGACTGCCTGCCATCAGCGCCACGCTGAGGAAGATCCAGGCGAACTGGAACCAGTAGAAGAAGGGCAGCCCGGCCAGCCGGGGCGTGGTCCGCGCGTACAACGGGACACAGAGGATGGCCACGAGCGGCAGGGCCAGGCCGGTGTAGGCAGCGACCCTGATTGCCTTGCAGGATCTCGTCATCCCGGCCTCCGAACAGTCGTCGACGATGCTTGAATGTTGCGCACCCGTGTCGCGCGGTTTACTGCCCGATTGCCTCTTGTTTCGTGTCAACCGATCCGGAAGCCTGCGCAACATACGGAGGACTGAGAGGGTGCCCATGGTCGATTCCGCCAGCACCGCCGCCTTCACGCTGGTCGTCGCCGGCACGTCGCTGCTCGCGATCGCCGCGCGGCGCTTCCGGGTACGCGACGAGCTGCCCACACTCGACGGCTGGGCGCTGGCGGGGCGGCAGTTCGGGGCCGTGCTCACCTGGTTCCTGCTCGGCGGCACGATCTACACGGCCTACACCTACGCCGCGGTACCGGGTCTGGTGTACGGCGTCGGGGCGCTGGGGTTCTTCGCGCTCGCGTACACGGTGATCGTCTACCCGCTGGCCTTCGTGCTCCTGCCGAGGCTGTGGCGGGTGGCGAGGGACAACGGCCACACGACGGTGGCCGACTACGTACGGGCCCGCTACGACTCACCGCTGCTCGCGCTCGCGGTGGCACTCACCGGGATCCTCGCCACCATGCCGTACATCGCCCTGCAGCTGCTCGGCATCCGCGCGGTCCTGGTCGCCGGCGGCCTCTACCCCGACGGGATCGCGGGCGACCTCACGCTGGTCGCGGTGTTCGCGGTGCTGGCCGGCGCCACGTACCGCAGCGGGCTGCGCGCGCCGACCGTCATCTCCCTGGCCAAGGGAGTCCTGGTCGCCACCACGGTCGTCAGCATCGTCGTGCTCGTGCTCGACCGGCTCGGCGGACCGCAGGCGGTGTTCCGCGCCGCCGAGGACGCCATCGCCGCGCGCGGCGGGCCGGAGACCTCCCTGACCCTCACCCCCTCGCTCTACACCGCCTACGCCACGCTGGCGCTCGGCTCCGCGCTCGCGCTGCTCATGTACCCGCACGTGCTGACCGCGTCGTTCGCCGCATCCAGCGGCGACCGGCTCCGCAAGGCGATCATCGGGTTGCCGGCGTGGACCGCGGTGCTGGGCCTCTTCGCGCTGCTCGGCGTCGCAGCGCTCGCCGCGGGCGTCGAGGCCCGGCCCGGCAACGCCGAGGCGGCCGTGCCGCTGATGGTGCGGGAGCTGACCTCGCCGGTCGCCGCCGGGCTCGTGTTCGGCGCGCTGGCGGTGGGGGCGCTGGTGCCGGCCGCGGTGATGTCGGTCGGCGCGGCGACGCTGTTCGTCCGCAACGTCTACGTCGAGTACTTCCACCCGTCGGCGACGCCGAAGCACCAGGCCCAGGTCGCCCGCGCGGTGTCGCTGGTGGCGAAGTTCGCCGCACTGGCCTTCATCTTCGGCCTGCCGGACCAGGACGCGATCAACCTGCAGCTGCTCGGCGGGGTGTGGATCCTGCAGACGTTCCCCACGGTGGCGCTCGGGCTGTTCACCCGCTGGCCGCACCGCGGCGCGCTGCTGGTCGGCTGGCTCGTCGGCATGGTGGCGGGGACCGTGCTGGTCGCCTCCGGCGGCTTCTCCTCGGTCGTCTCGTTCGCCGGCGTCCATGTGTACGTCGCGCTCGCCGCGCTGGTGCTCAACCTCGCCGTCGCCGCCGCGCTGACCCCGGCGCTGGACCGCATCGGCGTGGCCCGGGAACTCAGCAACGGTACCGCCGCAGGGGCGGTGGCCCCGTGACGCAACAGGTCTCGTCCCGCCCGCTCGCACCGGCCGCCGACCCGGCGCCGGCCACGCCCGGCCCCGCCGGGGGCAACCTCGCCGACCTGGACCGCGAGGCCGCACTGGCCAGGCTCTTCGACGCCAACCACACCCCGCTGCTGCGCCTGGCGGTGCTGCTCGGTGCGGAGGGCGAGGCCGAGGACATCGTCTCGGAGGCGTTCTACGAGCTGTACCGGCGATGGCACCGGTTACGCAGTCACGACGCCGCGCTGAGCTACGTGCGCGCCGTCGTGTGCAACCTCGTGCGGATGCGGGTGCGCCGGCTGCAGGTGGCACGCAGGCATGCGGAGCAGGTGATCGAGTCGGTCGGGTCGGCCGAGGCCGAGGTGCTGCTGCGCGACGACCAGCGGGCCCTGGTGGAGGCGATCAAGCGGCTGCCGACCCGGCAGCGGGAAGCGCTGGTACTGCGGTACTGGCTGGATCTGCGAGAATCGGAGATAGCCGCGGCAATGGGCATCTCCCCCGGCGCGGTTAAGTCACACACCTCGCGGGGTATGGCCACGCTCACGCGGTTACTGGAGGAGCGGAGATGAGTGGCGTTCCATCCGGGCAGGCACCGCGTCAGGCACCCGCGACCGGTTCGGCCGCGGGCTCGGGGGTCGCCGAGGAGCAGCTCCGCGACGTGTTCGACGCACTCGCGACCTCGGTCCACGGCGCGTCGAACCGCTACCCGGCCGCCCTGGCCGGCTGGAGGCGCCGGGAACGCCGGCGGCGGATCGTGCTGGCGATCCTCGCCGCGGTGATCTTCGCGCTGGCAGACATCATCGGCCTGTGGGCGCTCAGCCGCGCCGACGTCAACATCCACATCATCTTCGACGACCGGCCCGGCAGCAGCACCGAGGCACCGCGCAGCGGCATCGGGCCGCCGCCGTAGCCGGCGCTGCGCCGTGCGTCAGCCCACGGTCACCGCGCCCGCGGTGAACCCCGCGACGAACCGCTTGAGCAGAAGGTTGAAGACCACCGCGATGGGCACCGCGACGAACACGACGGCACCCTGCAGCGACTGCCAGTAGAACAGGTCCCCGCGGATCAACTCGGTGGGGATCCCGGTCGAGACGACCTTCCCGGCGGTGGGGGAAATGAACGCGATCGCGTAGAGGTACTCGCTCGCGCACAGGACGAAGCTCAGCACGACGACCGCGACCAGCCCGGGCACCGCCAGCGGCAGCGCGACCCGGCGGAAGGCGGCGAACCGGGTGCAGCCGTCGACCAGCGCCTGCTCCTCGACCTGCGCCGGGATCGCGCTGAAGAACCCCATCATCAGCCAGACCGACACCGGGACGGTCAGCGTCGGATAGACCAGCACCAGGGCCCAGTCGGAGTCCTGCAGACCGACGGCGGCGACGAGCCGCGACAGCGGCAGGAACAGCACGCTCGGCGGGACGAGATAGCACAGGAAGATCGCCATACCGAGCCGGCCGGCCCACGGCCGCCGCAGCCGCGCCAGCGCGTAACCGGTCGGCGTGGCGAGCAGCAGGGTCACCGCGACCACCGCCGCGCCGATCCAGAGCGTGTTCCACGCGAACGTCGGAAAGGCCGTCTGCCGCCACAGATACACGAGGTGGTCGGCGGTCGGCGGGGCGTTGAACCACACGGGGCTGTGCGCCGGGTCGTACAGGTCCCGGTTGAGCTTGACGGCGGTGATCACGCTCCACAGGAACGGCCCCGCGCCCAGCAACGCGGCCGCATAGGCCGCCGCGTGCACAGCCACACCGCCCAGCCGCTGCCTCCGCCGCGCCCGCTCGGCGGATCGCGCGGGCATCACCGGACCACCATCCGGCGCACCAGGCCGAGGATCGCCAGCGTCGCGGCCAGCAGTACCGGCAGCAGGAACAGGGCCACCGCGGCGCCCTGGCCGACGTCGCCGCCGTCGATGCCCCTGCGGAACGCCAGCGTGGCCAGCACCTCCGTGGCATGGGTCGGGCCACCGTTGGTCAGGACCCGCACCACCGCCATGTCGCTGAACGTGAAGACCGCGCAGAACAGCGCCGCGACCGCGACGATCGGGGCGGTCAGCGGTACCGTCATGAACCGGGTCCGCAGCCAGCGGCCGGCGCCGTCGACGCGGGCGGCCTCGTAGATGTTGCGGGGTATCGCCACGAGCCCGGCCATGATGATGACGGCCGTGAGCGGGGTGAGCCGCCACGCCTGCACGGCCACCACCGAGGCCATGGCCGTCGAGGGCCGGCCGAGCCAGTTGACGTTCTGCCCCTCGCCGAGCAGGCCGAGCTGCCGACCGGCCCAGTCCAGCGGCGAGAAGACCGAGTCGAGCATCCACAGCCACGCGACCGACGACATGGTGACCGGGGTGACCCACGGCATCAGCACGCACAGCCGCACCAGCCAGCGGCCGTACACCGGGGCCAGCATGAGCCGGGCCACCACGTTCCCGCCGACCACGGCCAGCGACGTGGCCGCCGCGGTGATGACGCACGTGTTGAGCAGCGACCGCCAGAACACGGGATCGGCCAGCACGACCTCGAGGTTGGCCAGTCCTGCCCAGTCGAAGGTCGGGTCGGCGACGGTCACGTCCGACACGGCGTACGCGACGGCCAGCACGACCGGCCCGACGATCAGGGCGGCGACGTAGCCCACGGTCGGCACGACGAACAGCGATGCCAGCGCGCGGTCACGGTCCCGGACGCGGCGCCCGCCCGGCGGGAATGTGTGGTGTCCCATCAGGCCACCAGCCCGCGGGCGCGCCATTTGGCGTAGATGGACCGGACCTGCGCCGCGGCGTCGGCGACCGCGACCGCGGCGCTGACCTCGCCGCGTGCCGCGCGGGCGAACATGTCGGGGATGATGAAGCTGCCGGCCACCTCCCCGACGGCGGCGTTGGCGGTGCCAGGGTGGCCGAGGTCCGCGCTCCACCGGGCGGCGTCGGCGAGCAGTGCCAGTTTGGCGGGCGGGTCGGCGCGGAACGGGTCGTGCCGTAGCCAGGCCGTGAGCTCCGGGGTGCGGCCCGGCCAGGCACACAGGTCGTACAGCATCGACGAGTAGGTGGCGGCTGCGAAGTTCGCGGTGTAATGCAAGAGGAACTCCTGTCCGGCGGCGGCCCCGGCGGCGTGCTTCGGGATGACCCAGTTGTGCACGAGGTGGTGTGCGGCCACGGCACCCGCCGGTCCGGCCAGCGCCGGCACGAAGCCGACGTCCGCCGCGACCGCGGGGGTGGACCGCTGCGCGGTACGCCAGGCGGAGATCGAGTTGCTGATGTACGACAGCCGCCCGGCGACGAGGCCCTGATTGTTGGAGCTGGGGATCCACGAGAAGACCTCGTCGGTCATGGCCTGGCGGTACAGCCGGGTCATGAACTCGACCGCCTCGACGGCCTCGGGCGCGTCGAGCGTGACCCGGCCCTCGCCGTTCTGGATGGACGATCCGAACGACCACAGCAGGGATCGGCCGACCATGTTCGAATCGAGCTCCTGCGACATGCCGAGCCCGAGCTGCACGCCGGTGGCGCGACGGATCTCGGCCCCGCCGCGCAGCAGCTCGTCCCAGCTCGACGGCCCGCCGGGCAGGCCGATCTTCGACCACATCGAACGCCGGAAGTTCCCGGGATCCGGAACCCAGCCCGGCGCGTAGGCGAAGTACCGGTTCGTCGCCGGGTTGAAGCTCGACCGCCGGCACAGTTCCAGCTGCGGACCCCACCGCCGGTTGGCCTCCCGGACGAGGTCGGTCAGGTCCAGCACCGCCGGTTCGAACTGCGGCAACGGCGCCACCGCCTGGATGAGGTCATGCCCACGCCCGGCGTAGATCTCGGCCGCCACCCGGGTCGTGATCTGGCCCAGATCGACATGGTCCACGGTGACGCCGACGCCGACCCGGTCGGCCCACCGGCGGACGAAGCCGTCGAACCAGCGGTCGTAGGTCGGCACGAAATGGCTCCAGGCGAGGATCCGCAACGCCCCGGACAGCTTGGCCGTCGGCGGCGTGAACTGCTCCGCCGGCCCGCCCGCCAGCATGCCGGCGCCGAAGGCGTCGTCGTCTTCGTGAGCGCAGCCGGCGGCCAGCGCCATGCCGGCGCCTGCCACGCCACCGACGAACCGGCGCCGGCTCATCCGCGCGGACAGCGGGTTGGATGAGATCACACACATCTGTTGCCAAGGCGGCCGAATCGTTTACCAGCCGACCGTCCAGCTTTCGTCTTCGTGACGGTACGCCGGCGCCGTCCCGCCCGGTGGGCAGTGGCGCGCCGGGGTCAGGCCCGGGCGTAGCGCGGCACGTACTCCTGGCTGGTCAGGGACTGGATCGCAAGTCGGTTGTTGGTCGGAGTCTCCGACCAGCAACCGTTCGCTGTCCGCGGCGTGGCCGGTCGTGCCGGCTCCTCAGCCGCCGTTCGCGGCACCGGACCCGGCGGCGAGGGTGAGCGCGATGTCGATGATCATGTCTTCCTGGCCGCCGACGAGGCTTCTGGCGCCGCACTCCATGAGGATGTCGCGGACGTCGACCCCGTACTGCCGGGAGGCGTTCTCGGCGTGGCGGAGGAAGGAGGAGTAGACGCCGGCGTAGCCGAGTGTCAGGGTTTCGCGGTCCACTCGCACCGGGCGGTCCTGCAGCGGCCGGACGATGTCGTCGGCGGCGTCCTGTAGCTTGAACAGGTCGCATCCGTGCTTGATGCCGGACAGGTTGGCGACCGCGATGAACGCCTCGATCGGACAATTGCCCGCGCCCGCGCCGTGCCCGGCGAGGGACGCGTCGACCCGGTAGACGCCGTTCTCGACGGCGACGAGCGAGTTCGCGACCGAGAGTGAGAGGTTCTCGTGCGCGTGGATGCCGATTTCCGTGGTGGGTTCGAGCACGTCGCGGTACGCACGCACGCGCGCGGCGACGTCGTGCATCGTTAGCCGGCCACCGGAGTCCGTGATGTAGACGCAGTGGGCGCCGTACGACTCCATCAGCTTCGCCTGTTTGGCCAGCTCCTCCGGCGGCGCCAGGTGCGACAGCATGAGGAATCCGGAGACGTCCATCCCGATCTCGCGGGCCGCCGCGATGTGCTGGGCCGAGATGTCGGCCTCGGTGCAGTGCGTGGCCACCCGCACCGAGCGGACACCGAGGTCCCACGCGGTCTTCAGCTCGTGGATGGTGCCGACCCCCGGCAGCAGGAGCGTGGTGAGGCGGGCGTTGCGCAGCACGTCGGCGGCCGCCTCGATCCAGGCCCAGTCGGTGTGGGATCCGGGCCCGTAGTTGATCGAGGAGCCGGCCAGCCCGTCTCCGTGGGCGATCTCGATGGCGTCCACGCCGGCCGCGTCGAGCGCGGTGACGATGCGTCGCACGTCGTCGGCGCTGATGCGGTGGCGTACGGCATGCATGCCATCGCGAAGGGTGACGTCCTGGATGAAGGTCGACGTGCTCACGCGGCTGCCTCCTGGGCACGACCGGCGGCGATCTGCTCGGCCACCTGCAGGCCGGCGGACGTCATGATGTCGAGGTTGCCGGCGTAGGCCGGGAGGTAGTGCGCGGCGCCCTCGACCTCGAGGAACACTGACACCTGGTGCGTTGGCCGCTGCGCACCGGGCTCGATGAGGGTTTCGAGCGGCATGTCGTGCGGGATCTCGGAGATCTGTACCTGCTGCTTGAGCCGGTAGCCAGGCACATAGGCCGCCACGTCGGCGACCATCTTCTCGACCGAGCGCCGGATCTCGGTGTGCACGTGCTTGTCGGCCGCGTCGACCAGGGCGAAGACCGTGTCCCGCATGATCAGCGGCGGATCGGCGGGGTTGAGAATGATGATCGCTTTCCCCCGCCCAGCCCCGCCGACCGTCATGACCGCCGCCGCGGTGGTCTCGGTGAACTCGTCGACGTTGGCCCGGGTGCCCGGACCGGCGCTCTTCGACGCGATCGAGGCGACGATCTCGGCGTACGGCACAGGGGCGACTCGGCTGATGGCCGCGACGATCGGGATCGTCGCCTGGCCACCGCAGGTCACCATGTTGACATTGGGCGCGTCGAGGTGCTCGGCGAGGTTGACCGCCGGAACGACGTAGGGCCCGATCGCGGCCGGTGTGAGGTCGATGAGTCGCTTGCCCAAGGGCTGCAGCTTGCCGGCGTTGTACCTGTGTGCCTTGGCCGACGTCGCGTCGAAGACGATCTCGATGTCGTCGAACTCGGGGAGCTCGATGAGTCCGTCGACGCCCTCGTGTGTCGTGGCGAACCCGAACCGCCTCGCTCTCGCGAGCCCGTCGGAGTCGGGGTCGATGCCGACCATCGCGCTCATCTCGAGATGCCGGCTGGTCCGCATCACTTTGATCATCAGGTCGGTCCCGATGTTGCCCGACCCGATGATGGCGACCTTCGTCTTGATCATGAATTCCTCACTGGTTGCCGCGTACGCGGCCCTCATAGCCGAACGTGACCGAGACCTTGCCCAGGCCCGTGATCGTGGCGGTGACGGAGTCGCCGGGCCTGACCGGCCGCATCGGCCCCAGCGCCCCGGACAGGATGACCTGTCCCCCTCGCAGCGGCTCGCCGAATTCGCGAGCCTGACGTGCCAGCCAGACGACCGCAGTGATCGGGTCGCCCAGGCAGGCCGCGCCGTTGCCGGTGGAGACCACGTTCTCGTTGATGGCCATCTGCATGCCGACCGATTTCGGCTCGACCTGATCGAGGTTCCTGCGCACCGGGCCGAGCACGAATGCCCCGGCCGAGGCGTTGTCGGCGACGGTGTCGCCGAAGGTGATGTCCCAGTCCTGGATGCGGCTGCCGCAGATCTCGAGCGCGGGTGTGGCGTAGTCGATCGCGCTGCGCACCTGAGCGGCGTCGAGCGGGCCACCGGCCAGGTCTTCCTTGAGTACGAACGCGATCTCGGCCTCGATGCGAGGTTGCAGGACGGCGCTGTAGGGCACCGTGTCGCCGCCGTCGTAGGCCATGTCGTCGAAGAGCAGGCCGAAGTCCGGGCGGTCGACACCGAGCTGCTTCTGGACCGCTTCGGAGGTGAGCCCGATCTTGCGGCCGACGATGGTCGCGCCGGCGGCGACGCGTTCGTCCGCCAGTCTGCGTTGCACGGCGTAGGCCGCGACGATGTCATCGGATCCGATCAGGTCCCGCACAGGCGGGGTGGGCCGGCATTGCATGGCAGCGGCGCGCAGGCGGTCGGCCGCCGCGGTGACGGCGGCCGAATCGATGCGACTTGCAGGAGATTCGCTCATCACCGCAAGAGTCGAGGGTGTTGCCAACGGGAGCAATCGGATCGTTCCACTCAGCGATACGCTGACGTCATGGCGGCAGACCTGAGCACCGTGCTGGGCAAGGCGATGGCGATCCTGCACTCGTTCACGGTGCATGACTCGGTGCTGCCACTGGCCGAGCTGGTGCGCAGGACCGGATTGCCGAAGGGCACGGTGCACCGCGTCGCCCGCGACCTTGTGGAGCATCGGCTGCTCGACAAGACGCCGGACGGTTACCGGCTCTCCGGTGGGCTGTTCGAGCTCGGCATGCGGGCGTCGGTCGAGCGCAGCCTGCTGGAGGTGGCAATGCCGTTCCTGCAGGATCTCTACGAGCGCACCCACGAGACCGTCCATCTCGGCATCCGCGACGGCGCCGAGGTCGTCTACCTGGTGAAGATCGGCGGCCATCGGCAGGCCGCCTCGCCGTCTCGGACCGGCGGGCGGATGCCGTTGCACTGCACGGCGATCGGCAAGGTGCTGCTCGCCCACGGCGAGCCCGGTTTCCGCGCGGAGGTCCTGGCCGGTGCGCTGGAGCGGCGCACGCCGCACACCATCGTCGTTCCCGGACTGCTGCGTCGTCAGATGGGCAGGGTGCTGGAGACGGGTGTCGCATTCGAGCGCGAGGAGTCCCGCCTCGGGTTGCTGTGCGTCGCGTCTGCCGTCCTTGATGCCGGCGGGACCGCGATAGCGGCCATCAGCGTGGCCGGGCCGGTGGGGCGCTTCCGGCCGGAGGCTCATGCGGTGGCCGTGAAGGCCACGGCCGCCGGCGTCGGGAGCGTCCTGTCACGCCAGCGCGGACTGACGTGACCGCGGGGAGACCGGGGCGGACCGGCGTGCCGCTGGAGGCCCTGGAGGCGGCGCCAACGAGCAGGCCACTGTCCTGTTCGGACCGTGAACAGTCCGAATAGGACAGTGACCAACGACCGTAGTCAGCTGTGAATGGAGATCAGACGGTGACGGCGTCGAGGATGTCGGCGAGCTGCCGCGTTCGGGACGCGAACGCCGCGTGGCCCGACTCGATGGTCTCCTGGGCGAAGCGGGTGTGCGGCGCGAGGTGGTCGGCGTCGCGGATCATCAGATCCTGCAACTCCAGCGGCAGGGCCCGGTCCAGCGTGCACCGCACGTAGGTACGCCGCAACCGGCCCCACCGCTGCGGGGTGGCACCGGCATCGGACGCCAGGAACGACACCGGCTGGTCCGGTGTCAGCGCCGCCGCGCAGGCGAGAAACTGCTCCGGCCCGAGACCCGTGAAGTATGCGGCGTGCAACTCGTCCAGGTACGCCTCGTCGGTGGACCGCGGGTTGATGCGCACCGCGCCGGTGACCGCCGGGTCGCCCAGGTACAGGCCGGCACCGAGCGCCGACTTGGCCTCCGGCAGCGCGAGATACGCGCCGGCGGCCTTCAACCGCGTCGGCACGAAAGCCGTGACGTACACCAGGTGCTCGAACAGCTCCGGCGCCAGCTCGGCCGCCCGGGTCGCCACGGCACCGCCCATGCTGTGGGCGACCAGGACCGGCCTGCGGGGCAAGTCGCGAGCGGCGGCCACCACGGCTTGCGCCGCCGTCTCGAGCGTGACGTCCACGAGCGGCGATGGTTGCGACTGCAGGCCTGGCTGCCCGGCTGCGAAGTAGCCGACCGGGAAGCGCGCCGACATGCCGTGGCCCGGCAGGTCCAGGGCGAGGACCCGGTGGCCGCGGGCAGCGAGCAGTCCGGCCAGCGGCGCCCAATGTCCGGCCCCGTGCCATGCGCCATGGACCAACAGGTAATCCGCCACAGTTGTCCGCCTCCGGAATCGTTCGGACCCGCTCAGGAACGCGCCAGCGGCAAGCGGGGTGACGCCCAGTATGCCGAGCGCCGTTCGACGATTCATGATCATGGCAGCTCCGCGATTGTCGTGCCGATCAGCGATGCCAGCTGTTCGGGCTGTTCCTCGGGGACGTAGTGCCCCGAGTCCTCAATCAGGTGACTCGATACGGCGGGTGCGGCCTCCCGCACCGAGTCCAGCCAGCCCAGGCCGATGCCGTACCGGGCGCCCACGACCGTGACCGGCATGGCCAGCGGAGCGTTGCGGCACAGCGCCCGGTTGTCCTCGATGTCCGCGGGCAGTGAACGGTAGTAGCCCATCGTGGCGCGCACGGCGCCCGGTCCGGCCAACGCGCGGGCATACACGTCGAGGTCCGCATCGCCGATCGCCTCGGTGACGAACAAGCCGATCGTGTCACGGCGGAACAGATACTCCAGGTACGGGCGCTCCCGCCCGGCGAGCAGCAACTCCGGCAGGTCGTCGAGCATGTTGAAGCCGAAGTGCCACGAGCCGCCGAGCAGCGGGTTGGCCGCGCGTTCGCTGTGCCCGAGGCCGGGTATTCCGGCCTCGACGAAGATGAGGCTCGACACCGAGGCCGGGTAGCAGGCGGCGAGCGGGTAGGCGATCTGCCCGCCCACGTCGTGACCGACGACGTGGAACGTCGCGAACCCCAGGTGCGACATCAGCGCGTGCAGGATGGCGGCCACGCTCTTCTTGTCGTAGCCGCCAGGCAGTCGCGCGCTGGCGCCGAATCCGGGCAGGTCCGGGACGACCACGGTGTAGTGCTGCTCGAGCAGCGGCTGGACGAAGCGCCAGGCGTACCGGGTCTGCGGCCACCCGTGCAGCAGCAGTACCGCTGGGCCGGCGCCGGTGACCGAGCAGTTGAGCACCGCGCCGGGCAACCGGAGCCGGCGCGGTTCGGCCGCGGCCGGCAGGTGTGCGTTCATGGCGCTCAGCGTGCGCCGCAGCCGGATCGGTGGGGAGAGCTGGTTTCCGCTCAACGGGATTTCGGGTTGGGTGCCGCCTCGGACCGGCTCCTACGGTGCTTGCAGCCATCCCTCGAACGGTCATCGGAGCCTTACATGATCGACGGTATGCGGGTCCTCAGCTTCTCCCACTTCGTCCAGGGGCCTTCCGCCTCGCAGTACCTGGCTGATCTCGGCGCCGACGTCGTCAAGGTCGAGCCCCCGTCCGGGTCGTGGGAACGCCGGGTCGGCAGCGCGGGAATCCGCCTCGACGGCAGGAGCGTCACGTTCCTGGCGGTCAACCGGAACAAGAGGTCCGTCGTCGTCGACCTCAAGCACCCGGACGCCATGACCGTCCTGCGCCCCCTGATCGAGTGGGCCGACGTGCTCATCGAGAACTACCGCGGTGGCGCACTGGAGAAGCTGGGCCTCGGCTATGACGCGGTCAGGGCGATCAGGCCGGACATCATCTACGCGTCCGCGACCGGATGGGGGTCACGTGGTCCGATGTCCGGCCGGCCGGGTGTCGACCTGTTGGTACAGGCGCGCAGCGGCCTCATCTCGGTGACCGGGGACGCGGCGGGGACGCCGGTCGTCGACCAGCACGGGGCTGCCTTGCTCGCGATGGGCGTGCTGGCGGCCTACGCACGGAAGCTGACCACCGGAAAAGGGGCGCGGGTCGAGTCGAGCCTGCTCGCCGCCGGGCTCGATCTTCAGGCGGAGTCGCTGGCGCTGTACTTCTCCGGGCGCAAGTCACAAGCTGACATCACGCGGGCGCCGGAGCTGGCGTGCTGGTCGATCGACGCGCCGTACGGTGTGTACCGGTTGAAGGACGCATGCGTCGCCATTGCCGTGAGCGGAACGATGGACGACTTTGGGGCCGCCCTGGGCTCGGAGGAACTGGCCGCCTTCGACCAGGACGAGCGGCGGCGCCGGCGCGACGAGTACGCCGGGATCCTCGGGCGGGTGCTTGCCGGTTGGACGTACCAGCAGCTCGCGGACGTCCTCGAGCCGCGCGGTTTCTGGATCGAGCGGGTGGCGACGTACGACGATGTCCGGAGCGATCCGCAGGTGCGCGACGAGCAGTTGCTGATGGAGTTGCCGGCCGGCGCGGCGCGCGCGACCGTGCTCGCCCACCCGGTCCGCTACGACGGTGAGCTGCCGGCGCTGCGTGCCGCGCCGCCGGAGCTCGGCGAGCACACGCGCGACATGCTGTGCGAGGTCGGCTTCTCCGCCGCGGACGTCGACGCATTCGCCGCGTCCGGTGTGGTCCGTGCCGGCGAGCACCGGTGAAGGCGCTGATCTGCCCGCGGCTCGGGACCCCGGACGTCCTCGACGTGGTGGAGCTGCCGGAGCCGGTCGCGGGGCCGGGTGAGGTCCTGGTGGCCGTCAGCCATGTCGGCCTGAACTTCCACGACACCCTCGTGATCGCCGGCACGCACGTGGTCCGGCCGGAGCCCCCGTTCTCACCCGGCAGCGAGTACGCCGGCGTGGTGGTGGCGCTCGGCCCCGGTGTGGAATCGGTGGCGGTGGGCGACCGGGTCGTGGGCAACGAGGAGTACGGCTGCGCCCGGCAACTGATCGCCGTCCGCGCCGACCGGGTCACGGTACTGCCCGAGCACGTGGCCGAGCGTGATGCCGCCGCCCTGCTCGTGGCTTCGGCCACGGCCTGTCATGCGCTGGTCCAGCGTGCCGGGCTGCGGGCCGGGGACACGCTGGTCGTGCTCGGCGCCGCCGGAGGTACCGGCTCCGCTGCCGTCACGATCGGACAGCTGCTGGGGGCCCGGGTGATTGCGGCCGCGTCGACGCCCGAACGGGCCGAGGCCGCGCTGGCCTATGGCGCCGAGGCAGCGTTCGCCTACGGCGACGACCGCGCTGCGGTCAAGGACGCGATCCGGTCGCTGACCGGTGGCGAGGGCGCGGACGTGATCTTCGACCCCGTCGGCGGCACAGTCGCCGAGTCCGCCGTCCGCGCGCTGCGCTGGGGCGGACGGCACCTGGTCGTCGGGTTCGCCTCCGGGGACATTCCGCGGTTGGCGTTCAACCTCCCGCTCGTCAAGGGCGCCGCCGTGGTGGGCGTCTTCCTCGGCGAGTTCGTCCGCCGGGAGCGCCCGGTCCACGAACAGAACCTGCGGCGGATCTTCGACTGGGTCGCCGAAGGGCGGCTCAAGCCGCGGCTGCACGATGTCGTACCGATCGAGGAGGGCGCACGGGCCCTGGCCGTGCTCGCATCCGGGCAGGTCGCCGGGAAACTCGTGCTGACGTGCTGAGTCCATCGCCGGTGCGGGTCCGGGTGGGGTTCGCGGCGTTGATGACGGGCACGCTGCTGGCACCACTGAACTCGTCGATGATCGTGGTGGCGCTGCCTGCGGTGCAGCAGCACTACCGGGTCTCCCTGACGACGGTGAGCTGGGTGGTCAGCGTCTTCTACCTCACCGCCTGTGTCGCGCAGCCAGTGCTGGGCCGGCTCGCGGACGCGTTCGGGCCGCGCCGGGTCTTCGTCGCGGGCATGCTCACCGCGACGGTCGCGGCCGCAGTCGCCCCGCTCTGCCCGGATGTCGGTCTCCTGGTGGGTTGCCGCGCGCTGCAAGCGGTCGGGGTGTCGGCCGCGTACCCATGCGCGTTGCTTTTCCTGCGCCGGGTGGGTGCCACCGACCGGCTCGCGCACGTCGCGAGCGTCAACACCGCGAGCGGCGCCATCGGCCCGGTGCTCGGTGGCCTGCTCACCAGCACCGTCGGCTGGCCGGCCATCTTCTGGGTGAACTTGCCCCTGACCGTCGCCGCCATGGTCACCGGCTTGGCGGTACTGGGCCCCGACCAGGACCAGGCGATGCCGAACCTGCGAGCAACCGTGGCGAGGATGGACGTGCCCGGCATCCTCGCCTTCGCGTTCGGTGTGGCGGCGCTGCTCGACCTGACGCTCGGCCATGTCATCCGGGGCGGCATCGGGCTGGCCCTCGGCGCGATCGCGTTCGTATGGCGGGAACGCCGAGCGGCTCACCCGTTCATCGACGCCGCCGCGTTGCGGGCGGTCAAGGGCCTGCCCGCGGTCCTGTTCGCCTTCCTGCTGTTCAACCTGGCGTACTACGGCGCCTTCTACGGCCTGCCGCAATGGTTCCAGGCGCGGGGGTTCAGCGCCGGCGAGGCAGGCCTGCTCATGCTGCCCATCGCCGCGACCGGAGCCCTGACGACGGTCACGGCCTCGCGTGTGATGACGCGGGTGAGCGCCCGGCTGACCGTGGTGTCGAGCGCGATCCTGCTCGTGGTCGGCCTTGCCGGTATCGCGGCCTTCGGGCCGGCGACGCCGGTTTGGCTGATCGCGCTCGACGGCGTCGTGCTCGGCCTGCCGTACGGTCTGGGCAACCTCGGGCTGCAGCGACTGATGTACGAGCGCTCGCCGCGGCACATGACCGGAGTCGTGGGAGGGTTGTTCCAGTCATGCCGGTACACGGGGGCCATTCTGGCGATCGGGGTCGTCGGATCCTTGTTGGGCGCGCCGCCCGGTGCGGTCCCGGACCTGAGCGTCTTCGCGGGCGCGATGGCTGCGGTCGCGGTCGTGATGTTGGTCGTGACGGTCCGTGACCTGGGCGTTCGCTCACCCGCGGGACTTCCGGACGAAGCGGCCCGGCGCGTAAGATCACTGCCGGTGGGTCCCGTCGACCTGCCCGGGAGGTGACGACCGGCGTGTTCCAGCTGGCGACAACGACACCACAAGCAGTCGCGGCACCGGCACGATCGGTGTCCAGCCGGGTGTTCTCCCTACTGAACGCGTTCACCCCGGACACGCCGTGCCTGCGGCTCGTCGACCTCGCGGCCGCGACCGGCCTGCCGGTGTCCACCGTGCACCGCATGGCGACGGAGCTCGTCGCGCTCAACGTGCTGGCCAAAGGCGCCGACGGCGGCTACCGGATCGGTCTTCGGATGTGGGAGCTCGGCGCGCTCTGTCCGCAGCCGCGCACCCTTCGCGACGTCTCGCTGCCGTTCATGCACGACCTGCACGACGCCACCGGCGAGAACGTCCACCTCGCCGTCCTCGCCGGAGACGACGTGCTGTACGTGCAGCGGCTGTGGGGGCGGCGGTCGGTGGGCGTCGTGTCGCACATCGGCGGGCGGTACCCGCTGCACGCCACCGGGGTCGGCAAGGTCCTGCTCAGTCATTCGGCCCGAGAGTTCCAGGAGCGGGTCCTGCAGGCGGGCCTGAAGCGCTACACGCCGTACACGATCGTCATGCCGGGCATGCTGATGCGCTCGCTGCAGGACGTGCGCCGCACCGGCATCGCCCGGTGCGTGGAGGAGCTCAAGCTCGGCACGGTCTCGGTCGCGACACCGGTCTTCGACCACGACCAGCGGGTGGTCGCCGCGCTGTCGGTCGTGATGCACTCCAACTCCCGCTCGTCGTCGTCGATCGAACCCGCGCTGCGGATGGCGGCCCGATCGATCTCCCGCGAGCTGGCCAAGGGCTATGAGGCTGTGGGCTGATTAGCCTCGTAGCCCCGGGATCAGCGTGGTCACGGTGGCGCCCTCGATAGCGCGGCGCTGGTCGTCGTCGAGACCCAGTGCCGCGACGGTGCCCCTTGGGTCGAAGTCGGCGAGGTCGAATGGGTAGTCCGTGCCGACCAGGACATGGCCGGCCCCGAAGTCCTCGACCAGGCGCCGCAACAGCGTCGTGGAGAAGGTCGCCGTGTCGTAGTACAGCCGCCGCAGGTAGTCGCTCGGCGGCCGCGGCGTGGTCCGGGCGACCTGTTTACGGCGCCACCCGAGGTCCAGGCGGCCCTGCAATGCCGGCAGGCAGCCGCCGCCGTGCGCCAGGCACAGCGTGAGGTCGTGGCGTTCCAGGACACCGCCCAGCACGAGCCGGCTCACGGCGAGTGCGGTCTCCATCGGGAAGCCGGCCAGCTGGGGCAGCCAGTAGGCGTCCAGGCGGCTTCCGCCCGGCGTCGCGTTGGGATGCAGGAACACGAACGTACCCCGGTGCGCCAACAGGTCCCAGAGCGGTTCGTGGACCGGATCATCCAACTCGGCGCCGAGTCCCTGTGTCCCGATGGCCAGGCCGGCACAGGACAGCTCGTCGAGGCAACGAACCGCTTCGGCCACCGCGCCCGCCGTGCCGAGCGGGACGAATCCGAGCGCGGCGAAGTGGTCCTCGTGGCCGGTCAGCATCTCGACGAGGGCGTCGTTGCCGCGCCGGGCGACCTGGAGCACCTCACGCTCGTCGTCGCCGGCCGCGCAGGTGACGAACGGCGGCAGCGACACGAGTTGGCGGTCGACGCCGCCGGCCCGCAGGTCGGCGAGCCGAAGATCGACGTCGTACTGCTGTGGCGGCAGCGGAATCGGCACGCCGGCGGCGAGCCCGGACACCGCTGGAGCGATACGCACGACGCCGTCGTCCAACTGGTCGAGGTCGGCGAGCCCGTTACCGGACAACCAGCGCAAGAGGGGCATCGGCATCGCATGGCTGTGCACGTCGACGACCTGGTCACTCATGCCCGCCTCCAGGCCCGGCACCGGGCGCCGTACGCAGGGCGGCGCGGTCGACCCGGCCCATGGCATCCACGGGAAGCCGCTCCACGCCGGTGACACCGGCGATGCGGACCCGGCTACCCGCGAGGGCGTCCCGTACCTGTCGCAGCACAGCGTCGCCCGGCGCACCCGCCACGAACACCGTGACCGCGTCCGGGCCGACCTTGACCACCGCGGCGAAATGACCCACCGTGGACCGCACGAGGTCCTCCAGGTCGGCGGGGCACACCAGCTCGGCCCCGACCGTGAGCACGTCTTCGATCCGGTTCCGGTAGTGCAGGTAACCGTCCTCGTCCATCCGGCACACGTCACCCGTGCGCAGCCATCCGTGCCGGAACGGGTCGGCGACCGCGGCGGTCGTGGCGTACCCGGTCATGAGCGTCGGTCCGCGCACGCACAGCTCGCCCGCGACGCCGCGGGCGACCGCGCGGCCCTGGCCGTCCTGAATCTCCACTGACATGCCGGGATAGGGCAGTCCGAGGGAGGTGCGCCGCCGCGGGTCGGTGGACAGGTGGTCCGACGGTGTCGCCATCGCGATCGTCTTCGGCACCTCGACCTGGCCGAAGATGCCGCACAGCACCGGCCCGAAGACGTCGTGGGCACGGTCGATCTCGTCGGGCCCGAGCACGGCTCCGCTGTAGCAGACCAGGCGAAGACTCGACCAGTCCGCTTCGCGCACGTCGGGATGGGACAGGAGCGCACGAAGCGACGGCGGCATCAGCAGCAGGACGTCCGGTCGCTCGCGGCGCACGACGTCGAGCAGCGCGCCGACGTCGAACCGCTCGAGCATGAGGAACGTCCCGCCGCGGACCAGCGTCGGCACGACCATGTTGCCGAAACCGCCCGACACCTGCTCAGGGCACAGCACGCGTGGCGCCGGCGGCCAGTCGAGCTGGGCGAGCGTCAGGGTGGACACCGCGCACAGCGCGCCGCTCGACAGTTCCACGGGCTTGATCCCCCGGGAGGTGTAGGCCAACCGCACGACCGACTCCGCCGGGGCGCTCATCGGCACGCGCGCCTCGACCCGGCGGTCCAGCTCCGCGTGCAGGTCGCGCCAGCCGGGGACGTCGCCGTCGCACCACCATCGCACCGACGGGTCCGCGTCACGGGCCTCGGCGAGCTGCGCCGTCAGCCCGGCGCCGACGAGCACGGCCGCGGGCCGGGCGGCGCGCAGCCGGGCCGCGTCCGGCGGTAGCGAGGCGGACCGGAACCCCGCGACGAAGCAGGCAGCGGCGACCAGCCACTGCAACGGGTCGTTGCACCGGACCTGGACCACCGTGTCACCTGCGTGCACGCCGTCGTCCCGGAGCAGGCCGATGACCCGTGCGATCAGCGACTCCGCTTCGGCGTAGCTGAGCTCCTGCGACCCGCAGACGAACGCCCGCCGGTCGGGATACCTGCGCAGTGCCGTTCGGATGACGTCGCCGATCGGGCCGAAGCCCCCGGTCACAACCGCTCGTCCGGCATCACGGTGCCGCACGATGCACAGGTACGCGCCTCGAGGTTGCCGAAGAACCGCTGGTACGCGCCGGCGACCGGGTCGAGCCGGTAGTCGCTGATGTGGACGCTCTCCTCGTGCAGGAACGTGTCGCATCCCGGGCAGTACCAGCGGAACCGGTCCAGCTCACCGGGCCGCCGCAGACGCTCGACCACCAGAACGAACGCGTCGGGCGCGAAGCGCGGCGAGTGCGGGATCCCAGTCGGGGTGAAGATCGACGACCCCTCCGGGATGACGGCGACGCCCTCGGTGTGGTCCGCGTTGCGGTAGTGCAGGTTCATCGACCCGCGGATCATGAACATGACCTCGTCGCTCGGGTTGATGTGGAACTCGCTGCGGTACTCGCGGCCGCGGGCGACGAACGCCAGCGACTCGCTCTCCTGCCACAGTACTTTGACCCGCTTGCCGCTGGCTTCGAGTTCGGCGGCCGCCGCGGCCAGGCCGACGATGGGCATCTGGCTCGCAATCATGCGCGTGCTCCCTTCCTGGGTGGTCTAGCTGAGCTCGTGGCCGACGTCGAAGACGACCCGGCCACCGGCGATCGTGAGCAGCGGCCGGGTCTCGAGCAGGGCCGCGTCGTCGGCCGTCAGCGGGTCGGTGTCGAGCACGACGAGGTCGGCGAGGCGTCCCGGCGTGATCGCCCCTTTGCGTCCCTGCTCCCCGGTGTGCGCCGCACCCGACATGGTGTACAGGCGCAGCGCCTCGGATCGGCTGACCGCCTGTTCCGCGCCGGTCGATCCGCCGTGGAGATCCCGGCGGGTGGTCATGGCGTACAGGTTCTGGAACGGGTTCAGGCCGTTGATCGGGTAATCCGTTCCGGCCGCGACGCCATCCATGCCGAGCGTATCGACCAGGGTGCGCAACGGTACCGCGCGCTCGGCGCGCTGCCGGCCGAGGTGCCCGGCGATGACGCCGGAGTTCTTCCACAGAAACGGTGTCTGGGCCGCCACCATCACCCCGAGCGCGGCTGCCCGCTTCGCCTGATCGGGCTGGATCAGGCTGGCGTGGATCAGGACGGCCGGCAGGGCGGCGGCCGGGATCCGCTCGAACGTGTCGAGCGCCAGGTCGATGGCGGCGTCACCGACGGCGTGGACGCCGACCGGCCAGTCATGCCGGTGCGCGATGCGGACCAGGTCGGTGAACCGCCGCGGATCCGCGATCAGCTCGCCGCGGTAGTCCGGCCGGCCGTCGTAGGCCTCGCGCGTGGCGGCCGTCCCGAGGGTCATGCCACCGTCGAGTTGCAGCTTGACCCCGCGCTCGATCAGCCAGTCCGACGCCGAGGCGCGCTTGCGCCCGTGCAACAGAGCGGACCACTCGTCGAGGTCGACCGACGGATTCAGCTCGCCGGTCGGCATCAGCATGGCCGCGACGCGCACCGACGACCGGCCGTGTCGGGCCAGCTCCGCCAACAGGTCGACGTCGCGTGGCGTCATCGCGCCGCCGACCACCGACGTGATGCCCCAGGAGTTGAGCACGGCCATGGCGTCGAGGAGCTGGCGCGACCGCTGCTCGTCCGTCCAGGGCGGCACGACCCGCGCCACAAGCGCCACGCCGTCCTCGATCAGCAGGCCACTGGGGTGTCCCGACGGCTCCCGCGCGACGATTCCCTCGCCGTACCGGGTGTGCTCGTCGAGCCCGGCGCTCGCCAGCGCCGCGGTGCTCACTGCGGCGCTGTGCCCCATCGGCAGGAAGACCGGCCGGCCCGAGGCGGCGACGTCGAGCTCGTGGCGGGTCGGCGCTCGCCGCTCGGCGAGCTGAAGTACCGGGTTCCAGATCTGGCCGCGGACCCAGGAGCCGGGCCCGAGCGCGCTCGCCTTGGCCGCGATGCGGCGCAGCGCCTCGGCCATCGTCGTGACACCGTCGAAAGGGACGGTGTCACGGTCCATCCCGGCGTCCTCGAAGTGGCAGTGCGAGTCGATGAGGCCGGGGATCACCGTCCGGCCGGCGAGGTCGACGACCCGGGTGGCCGGGCCGGCGAGCGCCGCGAGATCCTCGCTCGACCCGGCCGCCCGGATCGTGGCGCCGCTGACCGCCACGGCCTGCGCGACCGTGCCGGCCCGGTCGAGCGTGACCACGCGGCCGCCGGTCAGCAGCAGGTCAGCCGGCTGGTTGCTCACGCCGTCACCGTTCCACCGCAGCGATGCACTCAACCTCGACCAGGACACCGGCGCGGTGCGGGCTGGCGATCACCGTGGTACGGGCGGGAAAGTGCGGATTGTCCGCGAAAAACCGCCGGTACTCGGCGTTGAACGACTCGAAGTGCTCGACGTGGCGCAGGTAGCAGGTGCATTTCAAGATACTCGCCTTGGTCCCGCCGGCGGCCTCGACGACCGCCACCAAGTTGGTCAGCGTCTGGGCGACCTGCTCCGCAAAGTCGTCAGAGACGATCGTTCGGGTCTCCGGGTCCAGCGGTCCGGTGCCGGAGCAGTAGATGGTGTCGCCGTGCACCACCGCCTGCGACAGTGGCGCCGCGGTCGTCGCCGAGAAGCCCACGGTCGGCGCCTTGCGGGTCTGCACCGCACGGATGGTCATATCGTCTCCTGATCCGTTCCTGACTGGCTGGAACTGCTCGAACGTAATCTTGGCTCAGGCGTCGGCGATCTCCATGACGACCGCCTTCGGCTCGGTGAAGAAGTCGCGGCTGAAGACGCCGCCCTCGCGGCCGACACCGGAGTTCTTCGCGCCGCCGAACGGTGCCCGCAGGTCGCGCACGAAGAAGCAGTTGGTCCACACCGTTCCGACCCGCAGGGCCCGGGAGACCCGGTGGGCCCGGGACAGGTCCCGCGTGAACAGCATCGCGTTCAGGCCGTACGGCGTGTCGTTGGCGGCGGCGACCGCCTCCTGCTCGTCGTCGAAGGGCAGGACGACGACCACCGGCCCGAACACCTCCTCCTGAGTGATGCGGGCGCGCTGGCCGGCGCCGACCACGATCGTCGGGCGGATCGTCCAGCCGTCACCGATGCCGCCGGTGTGCACCCGGGCTCCCTCGGCGGCGGCGACGTCGAGGTAGCCGGCGACCTTCCGGAAGTGCTCTTCCGACGACAACGGGCCGAGCTCGGTCGAGCGCTCCTTGGGGTTGCCGATCACCAGGCGTTCCGCTGCTTCGGTGAAGCGCCGCAGGAAGGTGTCCAGCACGCCACGCTGCACGTAGAGCCGGCTACCGGCGAGGCACACCTGGCCGCTGTTGCTGAAGATCGCTCTGATCGACCAGTGCACCGCACGGTCGATATCGCAGTCGTCGAACACGATGTTCGCGCCCTTGCCGCCGAGCTCCAGGCTGACCGGAGTCAGGTTCTCGGCGGCGGCACGGGAGATGGCGCGCCCGGTAGTGGTCTCACCGGTGAACGTGATCCGGTCGACCTGGGGCGACTCGGTGAGGGCCTGACCGACCGACCCCGGACCGTAGCCGTGGACGACATTGAGCACGCCCGGTGGCAGCCCGGCGTCGAGGGCCAGCCGGGCCAGCAGGGTCGCTGAGGCCGGCGACTGCTCGGCCGGCTTGAGCACCACGGTGTTGCCCCACGCGAGCGCCGGCGCGACCTTCCACGTCGCCATCATGAGTGGAAAGTTCCACGGCACGATCGCCGCCACGACACCGGCCGGGTCGTACTGCGTGTAGGCATGATGACCGGTGGCCATCGGGAAGCTCTCAGCGGCCGTCACCGTCGAGTGGTCCGCGAAGAACCTGAGGTTCTGCGCGGCACGCGGAACGTCATGGCCGAGCGTCTCCCTGATCGGCTTGCCCATGTCCGTCGTGTCGGCCGTGGCCAGCTCGACCGCGTTCGCCTCGACCAGATCGGCGAGCCGATGCAGGATCCTTCCGCGCTCGGCGAGGCTCAGCCGAGGCCACGGCCCGTTGTCGAACGCCGCACGCGCCGCGGTTACCGCACGGTCCGCGTCCGCCGGGGAGCCGAGCGCCACCGTGGCCCATCCGGTCCGCTCCCACGGATCGACCGACTCGAACGTCGCGCCGTCCCGCGACTCGACCTCCTCGCCGCCGATGACATGGCCAAACGACTCCATGGTCGCGTCTCCTCCGTTGACAGCTCGCATCGTTGAATGACGCAACCTTCGGCGACCCGTCGGCGCCCAGCAACCGCCGGCTTCCATTGACCGGAAACGGGCAGAGGTTCCCGGTCAGTGGAAGCCAGGCGTAGCCGAGCGGCGGAGCAGGACCGCAGCATGCGACCATGCGTCGCTCAGGAAGCCAACGATGAACGAAGCCCTCGATCAGGTGCCGGTTCGCTCCGCGGCGGGCTATCTCGTCGACGGTACGACCGTGCCGAGCCGCCTCGCCGGGTCCGCGTTCCACCCGGAATGGTCCCAGGTGAGTGTCGACGGGTACGGCGCGCCGACAGTCGCGCCGTACCTCGCCCTGGTACTGGGTCGGCGTCTGGCCGGTCCGGACACCCACGTCGCCGACGTCGCCGCCGCGGTCGCCTTCGGGCTGCCTGCGCTCGTGGTGCTCGACGCCCGGCCCGCCACGGCCGGCCCGGCCGCGGACGGCGGCACCGCGGTGGTTCTCGGTTCGCGCCTGGTGCCGCTGCGCTCCTGGGACACCCGGCTGGAAGGCGCCGTGATGTACCTGGGCGGGCGTCTCACCGGCACGGGCGTGGCGGCGGCCGTCGGCCCGCCGCTGGCACTGGCCGCCCAGCTCGCCCGCGAGGTGAGCCGCGGGGGCGGTGCGCTCGAACCCGGCACGGTCGCGCTGGTCGGTCCCCTGGTGCCGCCTGCGGCCGTCGCCGGCCGTGCCACGGTGACCGCGTCGTTCACCACGCTGGGCAGTCTTACGACGACGTTGACCAGCCGGGTGGGTACCCGCAACAGAGCGGAAGGATCAGCATGACCGTCAGATGGACCGTGCCCAGCGCGGCACAGGCCCTCATCGACGCCGAGAACCGGCGCGAGGAGCTCGACCGCTTCAGCAAGGTGTGGCCGGAGCTGGACCTCGAGATCGCCTATCAGGTCCAGGACAAGACGCTGGCGATCCGCCAGATGCGTGGCGAGCACATCTGCGGCATCAAGCTGGGTCTCACCTCGAAGGCCAAGCAGGAACGGATGGGCGTGCGTTCACCCCTCACCGCCTGGCTCACCGATGCCATGGCGCTGCCGCAGGACACCCCGGTCGTCCTCGGCGACATGATCCACCCCAGGGTCGAGCCGGAGATCGTCTTCATCCTGGACTCGGCGGTCGAAGCGCCGGGCGCCACGGCCGCGACCGCGCTCGCGGCGGTCCGCTCGGTCCACGCCGGCATCGAGGTGATCGACAGCCGCTTCCGGAACTTCGACTTCCGCCTCGGCGACGTCGTGGCGGACAACGCGTCGTCCGGAAGGCTCGTCACCGGCGCGCTCGGCATCCCGCCGTCGGCCCTCGACCTCGCCGTAGAGCCGTGCGTCCTGCACGTCAACGGAGAAATCGTGCATACCGCCACCGGCGCCGCCGTACAGGGCCACCCGGCCGAGGCGCTCGCGCTCGCCGCCAACGCCTTGGCCGAGCGTGGCATCGCGCTGCAGCCGGGCTGGCTGGTCTACACCGGTGGTCTCACCGACGCCGTCGAGTTGCACGCCGGCGACCACGTGGTGGCCGAGTTCGGCCGGCTGGGATCGGTCACCCTCACCGCCGCCTGACCGTATCACCCGGATCGCCCGGATCGCCCGGGTCGCCTGATTCGCCTGGTCACCGGCGGCGGATCTGCTCGGACCAGGCGCGCCACCGGCGGTCGAACTCCTCGTGACGGAGGGCGAGGATCTGCTCGTCGATCTCGAGTTCGATGGCCTCGTCCAGGCTGCGGCCCCCGGCTGCGCGGATGAGCCGCTTGGTCGCCCTGCACACCTGCGGCGGGGCGGCCGCGAGCAGCTCTCCCTTCGCGACCGCGGCGGCCACGGGGTCGTCGACGATCGAATCGAGCAGTCCGATGCGCAGCGCCTCCGCGGCGAGGATCGTCCGTCCGGTCAGGGCGATCTCGGCCGCGCGCCCGGCGCCCACCGCCTGCGCCAGCAGCCACGAGACCCCGAAGTCGGGGACGAGCGCCATCTTGACGAAGGGGCTGGAGAAGCGGGCGGTCTCGCTGCCCAGCCGCACGTCACAAGCCAGTGCGAGGCCCATCCCGGCGCCCACCGCGGCACCCTCGATCGCGGCGATCGTCGGCTTGTCCGACGACGCGAGCACGTTCGTCGAGGAGAACTCACGCGCCATGCGCTGCCTGGCCTGCTGTGGTGACTCCCCGACCAGGTCGCCGATGACGTCCAGGTCGCCGCCCGCACAGAACGAGCCTCCCGCGCCGGTGAGCACGATCACCCGGACCTCGTCGTCGGCGTCCAGCCCGCGCAGTACGAGTGGCAGCCCGTCGAGCATCGCGCGGTCCAGGGCGTTGCGGCGCGCCGGCCGGTCCAGCTCGACCATCGCCACGCCCGCCGCCGGAACCGACACGCGCAGGCCTGCCACGCCGGGGTCGATGGACCGGTCCATGCTGATTCCTCCCTCATCGGTCACGCCTCACCGTGCCACCGTCGACCGGGGTGAGACCATCGCTCGTTCTCGGACAATGGGAACCGGTCCTGTCCTCTTGGTCACCGCGGCCGCATGCTGCGTTTCGTGCACACCGCACTCGCAGCGATGGGAGCAACCATGAGCAGTCAGCAACTTGCGGGCAAGACGGCGATCGTGACCGGGGCCGCCTCGGGTATCGGCCGGGAGACCGCGTTGGTGTTCGCCGCCCGCGGCGCCGCCGTGCTCGCCGTCGACCTCGACGGCGCCGGGCTGGCGTCGTTGCGCGCCGAGGCGGGATCGCGCGACCTGGACATCCGGGTGTTCGCGCAGGACCTGACCGTCTCGGGTGCGGCGGAGCGGGTGTTCGCGCACTGCGCCGGCGAGCTCGGGCCGCCCAGCGTGCTCGCCAACGTCGCCGGCAAGGGCGGTGACGCGTCGGCGACCGCGACCACCGACGACGACTTCGAGTTCTTCCTGCGGATGAACCTGACGACGACGTTCACGATGAGCCGGCAGGCGATGTCGGTGTTCGGCGACGCGGGCGGCTCGATCGTCAACACCTCCTCGACATTCGCCCTGGTCGGCGTGCGGGGCTCGGCGCCGTACTCGGCGGCGAAGGGTGCCGTGAGCAGTCTGACCCGGCAGATGGCGGCGGACGGCGGCCGGCACAACGTCAGGGTGAACGCGGTGGCGCCGGGCCTGATCGCCACACCGGCGACCCGAGGCAAGATCACCGACGGTCTCTTCGATGATCTGGTGACGAGGTCGCGACCACTGCCACGCGTTGGTGTGCCCGCCGACGTGGCGCATGTGATCGCGTTCCTCGCCTCCGACGACGCCGCGTTCGTCACCGGCGTCACGATCCCGGTCTGCGGCGGCTGGAGCACCACGCGGTTCCGGGACTGAGCCGTGGTCACTGACCCGGGTTCGCCCTCCGCTCGGCGATGGTCGTACCGCCGGATCCCCACATCCGCGGGTCGACCTCGCGCACCAGGATGCGGACCGAGTCGGGCGGGACCGCCAGCGTGTCCACGACCGCGTCGTGCAGTGCTTGGATGAGCTGCCGAAGCTGCGCGTCCGAGCGGCCGCGCAGCAACGACACGTCGATGATCGGCACCGGACCCCCGTCAGTGCCGGGTTGCCGGTACGTCGCCGGCCCGATCGGGCTCGTCCAGCTTGACCTCGCTGAGCGCGACACCCTTGGTCTCGGGCAGCGTGAACAGCAGGATCACCAGGCCGATGCCCATGGCGACCACCGGGTACCACAGCGCGGTGGTGAGACTGCCGGACTGCGAGCCGATCGCCACCATCGTCGCCGGCAGCAGGCCGCCGAAGACACCGACGCCGAGCTGGTACGGGACCGCCAGAGCGGTGGCGCGAATCCGGGTCGGAAACACCTCGGCCATCGCGACGGACGCGGGTCCCTGCGCCAACTGCGCACAGGCGACCAGGACCAGCAGCAGGAGGGACACCTTGACCACGGGCCAGCTGAAGTAGTCGAGCACGCTGCTGACCCTGATCGTGGTGGCCGAACCGTCGATCGGATAGCCGGCCGCGCCGATCGCCTTGACCAGGTCTTTCTCCAGCGTCGGGCCGCCCGCCACCTCGGTCTGGTCGACGAGCACGCTGGTCGGCCCGTCGACGTCGGCGCGGCTGAACTCCACCGAGTACGCCTGCAGCACCTTGCGGGCGCGGTCGCAGTCGCTGGTGAACTTCGTCGTGCCGGTCGGGTCGAACTGGAACGAGCAGTCCTGCGGGTTGGCGTGGATCACGACCGTGACGTTGCTCCGGGCGTGCTCGAGCGCCGGGTTGGTGGCACCGGTGATCGCGCTGGTGATGGGGAACACCGTCAGCGCGGCCAGGCCGAGCCCCGCGAACAGGACGGGGCGGCGGCCGACCCGGTCAGAAAGCCAGCTGGCAAACACGCAGAAGAAGAAGCCGATCAGCATGGCGCCCATGAAGATGCAGTTCACCGTGAACGAGTCGACCTTCAGGTTGACCTTCATCGTGGTGAGCAGGTACACCGTCGAGAGGTAGCCGATGAATGACTGGGCCGACGCCATCACGAACACGATCGCGATCATCCGGACCCGTTGCCATGAGCCGAAGGCCTCACGCAGGGGTGCCTTGGATCGTGTGCCGTCCGCCTTCATCTGCGTGAACAACGGACTCTCGTCCAGCTTCGAGCGGATCCACACCGACAGCGCCAGCGGGACGGCGGAGATGAGGAACGGCACCCGCCAGCCCCATTCGCTGTACGCCGCGGAGCCGACGATCGCCTCGACGCCGATCTGCACCGCGAGTGACAAGCTCAAGGCCAGCGCGGTCGTCCCGGTCAGCCAGCCGACGAAGAACCCACGCTGGCTCCTCGGCGCGTACTCCGATACGTACGTGACAGCCGCGCCGAACTCGCCACTGACGGCGAGGCCCTGCAGGATCCGGCACGTCAGCAACAGGATCGGCGCCAGGACGCCGATCTGCTCCGACGTGGGCAGCAGGCCGACCACCAGCGTCGACACTCCCATCAGTACAAGCGTGATCATGAAGACGACCTTGCGGCCGATGAGGTCGGTGAGCCGGGCGAAGATGAGCGCGCCAACAGGTCGGAAGACAAACCCGACGGCGAACGTCAGCAGCGCGAATACGGTCTGCGCCGCGGTGCCGTACTGCCCGAAGAACTTCGCACCGATGATCGGTACGAGTGCCCCGTACAAGAAGAAGTCGTACCACTCGAAGGCCGTGCCGACGGCCGAGGCGCCGAGAATCTTGAGTTCTTGTCGCTTCACGTTGGGCTCTCCACTTCTCCAGGACCGCGCCCCCCAAAGCCGGTCGATCATGCGTCTCGAGCGGGGCCCGTTCGAGATGCCTGTGGGCAGACGGTAGGCCCGGCTGTGAGGGAAGCCACGCAACGATTCCCGCTCGGTGGAAACGGCCGGGCAGGCCGTGCCAGCAGGACCAATTCGGCTCTGGCGCAAAGGCGGTGGTGAGTGGGGACGCGCGATCAGGGCGACCTTCTCGGCCATCGCAGCGGTGGTGGAAGCTCGCCGGGCGGCCGGGTCGCCGCGCTCGAGCTGGCGCCAGGCCACGAAGCGCAACACATCGGGGTGCGCGAGGCCGGCGTCGCAGAGGCGGCGCGGCCGGACGGGTGTAGACGCGCTGCTTCTGCCGTTAGGCCATGGCGCTGCGGGCCAAGGCGCACAGCGCGACAAGCCGGACCGTCACACCGTCCGCGCCGACCCAACCGGCCAGATCGTGCTGCGGCGGCTGCCATCCGCGGTCGATCGCCCCGTCCAGTAGTCCGTCGGCGTAGCTGGCCAGTGCTGCGAGCGTCGGCCGACGGCCGCGGATGCCGAGCAGGTCCCGCACCTCGGCTGCGTGCTGGTCGACCTGCGCCGACAGGCCGGGAATCGCAGCTGCTGCCGCGAGGCCGGCGGCGCCGATCCGTCGGTGGAGGCGGTCGAGCAGCAGCTGCACGGTCGCGTGGTCGGCGCCCAGGTTCGAGGTGGGGATACTCATGAAGTACGACCATAGAGCGGCCGTACCGGGGCGAAAAGGCCGCAACTGGTCCTTTACCGGCATCATGACCGTTCGGCTACCGACCGACTGGCCGACCGGGCGAGTCCGGGACGATCCGCCGGACCCGGCAACCCCGGCAGTCCCGCAGGCCTGCCGGGTTGACGCTCACACGAACGGCGGTGGCACGGCTCGGGAGGGCCGCAACCACCGCCGCGGTCGAGCACCCGCGCTACCGGGCCGTTGGGGGCCGTTGACCGGTCTGTGGCGGCACGGCCCGCGTGGCGTCGTCCGGCGCGGACGGTGGCGACGGCGGGCGGGTGGCACGCTGGCCGGACTGGTCGCGGTACGCCGAAGATGCCTGCTGGCCGGCGGCGACCGGCGTGGCGGCGGGCCGCGGCTTTTCTGCCATCAGCCGCTCGGCGTCGCTCTGGCCCGCTGTGTATGCCGTCGAGGGTTCGGAGCGGCGGGCCGACTCTGTCTCCGCCCGGTCCAGCCATCGGTCCCAGCGCGCCTGCATCGGCTTCACCAGCCCGCCGCCGACGCCGACGATCAAGATGCCGGCTACGGTGGCGAGAACCGCGATCAGGACCGGGGTCGTGACAGTGGTCGCCACCCCGATCTGGTTGAGCGCGGCGATGACGCCGATACCGAGGATGAACACGGAGGCGATGTTCGCCACGGCGCGGCCGTAGGAGAATCCGCCCAACGCTGTGGACGCGATGTCTCTCACCGCGGAGGCGATCGCCGCGGCGACCACGACGATCAGGATCGCGACGAAGAGCCGCGGCAGCCAGGCGATCACAGCCGAGATGAGCGTGGAAACCGCATTCGGGCCCCAGATGTCGAACGCTATCCGCAGGGTGATCAGCAGCACCGCGTAGAAGACGAGCTGCGCGACGATGCCGGAGGCGTCGTAGCGGGAGCGCGCCAGGGCTGTCTTGAGACCGCCGCGTTCCACCAGCCGGTCGAAGCCGGCGCGCTCCAGCAGTTTGTCGACCGCCGTGCGCAGCAGGCGAGCCACCAGGTACCCGACGATCAGGATGACGATGAACGCGATCGCCCGAGGAAGGAAGGCAGCCGCGGATCGGAGCATGTTGCTCAGCGGGTTGCTGATGTCCACGCTCCGCACGGCGAGGTATCCGGACATCATGACTCCTCGGTTGTGGCCAGTAACTGGGCTAACGCATATACCCGATTAATCACCCGAAAACCACAAATCACCACACCAGCCGGTCACTCGGAGCACCCGGACCGCAGCACCCATGATGGGTCGTGGTGGTCGCCGAGGGGTCGGCGACCGTGTCCGGAGCTGTGGGCCCGTCTCGGGAAGCTGCCCGCCCGGCAGCGCGCCGCCGTCGTCCTGCGCTACTACGAAGATCTCGACGACGCGTCCATCGCCGATATCCTGGGCTGCTCGTTGAGCACCGTGCGCTCGCTGGTCTTCCGGGCGATCGAGGAGCTGCGCCGCACAACCGACTCCGTGATGTCGACCGGCAGGAAGGGTGGTGCTTGATGATTGACGACGATCTGCGGGCGATGTTCGCCGAGCGGGAGGTATTCGTCCCGCCGCCCGAGCGTACCGCCGCCATGATTTCCGAAGGGATCCCACGGCGACGCCGCAGGCGCCGGGCGACCGGCGCGGTCCTGTGCGCGCTGGCTGTCCTCGGGGTGGCGGCCGCCGTCCCGCTCTCGCTCAACCGGCCCGACCGTGACAGTCCATCTGTGGTGGATCCGAGCGGCAGCCCGAGCGGCAGCCCGAGCGCGGTTCCGGTCGCGCTGGTCCCGGCGTCGGGCGACATTGACCTGACCCTCGCGGTCAGCCCCGGCTGGCTGCCGGCGCAGCCGAAGAAGATCGATTCGGGCATCCGCCCCGGCCAGTCCAGCGTGACGTACCAGTTCGCCGACGGGGGTCGCGTCCGCTCGGTCACCATCAGTGCCTCCGACGCGGTGCCCGACCTGGTCCCGCCCCCGACCGACCCGTCATGGACCGACATCGACGTGAACGGCATCCCGGGGCGGCGGCGCACCGCCGTGTATCCACAGGAGGGCATCCGCGTGTGCCTGCTGGCGTGGCAGGACGGCGCACGATGGCTGAACATCATCACCGACGACGTCGGCACCACGCCATCGTGCGCGGTCGCCCTTCAGGTCGCGGCTCACCTGCAGCGCAAGCCGATGACACTGCCGCGGACGGTGCGCATCGGACTGGTCCCGCAGGGATACACGATGACCGGCACCGGGACGAGGGTGGAGACGTGGTGCCCGCCCCGCGACCAGCAGATGCAGGGGTGCCTGACGGCGCGGCGCGACCCCGTCAGCGAGGGGGTCGACGGCACGCCGGTGATCGTCCGCGGGCACCCGGGCGTGCTCCAGCGCACCGAATCGGTGGCAACCGTGTATGTCACCGGGTACCTGTTGCTTGAGATGCCGACGCCGCAGCGCCATCCGAGGTCCGCGCCGCTGACCGATGCCGACCTGCTCCAGATCGCCCAGAGCGTGGAGATCAGCTGATGACAGGGCTTCCTTGCTCCTCGCCGAGCTGCACCGGGGTCGTGGCGTCAAAGCGACCGGCAGTAGGTGCCAGCGCTCGGCAGTCCACCGTCCGGCACGCCTGCGAACGGCACGTCTGCGAACGGCACACCGGCGAACGGCACACCGGCGAACGGCATACCGGCGAACGGCATACCGGCGAACGGCATACCGGCGAACGGCACGCCAGCGAACGGCACGCCCGCACGGGAAGCGGCCCGGCGGTGGGTCGGACGCTCAGATGGCGATGGCGTTCGAGACCTTCCACGCCCCGTCGACGGGCACCATGGTGAGTACCACGCGGTTCTGGTCGACCTTCTCACCCGTGATATTCGTGTTGCGACGGTACTGGTTGAGGTAGAGCAACAACTCGACGCGTTCCGGGCCGGCGCTGACGACGCCGGAGGCGGACACGGCCGCGCGGACGATTGCCTGTTCCGACACTGCGTTGGGTTTGAGCGCGGCGGTCGTCCGGCCGTACTCGTCGGCGAACTGGCCGGTCACAAACGTCTGCGCGTTCGCGACGCTGGTGTCGAAGCTGCGGTAGTCGTACGAGAAGATCGCCTGCGCGGCGGCGGTTGCGGCGGCGAGCGACTGGCGGACCGCCACGTCCCGCTGGTGCGCCTGCTGGTGCTGGTACCAGCCCGCGCCGGCGACACCCAGACCCAGCGCGATGGCAAGGGCGAGCGCGACGACGCCCTTGCGGTACCCCTTCAGAAACATCGGCATGACGGACCTCCTGCTTCAGCCGACGAACTGCAGTCGGGACACGAGCCAGCGGCCCGATCCGCGGTCGTGGGCGACGTCGACCTGGATGCGGTAGTGCGAGGCGCGCCCTTCCGGCGACTTGGCGTTGCGGACGGTCGCGTCGACGGCGACCAGCACGACGGCGGTGCTGCGGTCGCCGGAGACCAGTGCTGCGCGGAGCACCGTCCCGCGCGACTCGACGTTGTTCTCCACGACCGCGGCCCGCACCTGCGTCTGGCCGCGGGTGAACTCGTCGCGGAAGTCGCCGGTGGCGCCGGCGACGATCCGCTGCAGGTCGCGGTCGACGCTGGCGGCGCTGACCGAGACGAAGTTGACAGTCGTCTGTTTCGCCGCGGCGAGGGCCTCCTGGTGGGCGCGGTCGAGCATCCGGTCGTCGTACCAGCGGCTGCCGAAGACGCCCGCCCCTGTGACGGCCGCACACATGACGACCACCAAGACGACGGTGCTGAGCGCGGGCCGGGAGAACCGGATCCGGCTGCGCGGTGCCGGCTCGCGACGCTGCACCGTGCGGCGGTGCGGTCGCGGCCTGACACGCTTACCCGGTTCCGGCGCGCGCTTCCGCTCCGCCGTGGACTCGGTCGTGGCCTCGGTCCTGGACTCGGTCGTGGACTCGGGCGCGTCCGGTGGGGCCGGGGAGTCGTCGGACAGGACGGGCTCCTCGTCGAGATGTCGCAGGACGGCGGTGATCGGGTCACGCTGCCGCCGCGTGCGGCGGGTGGCCGTGCGGCGCCGGACGCTGCGCGGCGGGAGCTCTGTCCCGGCCGCGCCGCCGTGCACGAGCTTCAGGGTCGGGTGCTCAGGTGCGGACACAACTGCCTCCATCCGAAGGTGCGCTACGGGGTGAGCCCGGCGAGCAGGAGCTGTTTCCAGGACTGGTCCCCGGCGAGTTCGTACTGCCCGCCGGTCGTGCCGAACAGCAGCGGGTGGCCGTCCGTGCTCAACGCCAACCCGGACGCCGGGTCGTACCCGCCGGTGCCGCCCGATGGGCCGGGCGGTGGTGGGTCGCTGCCGCCCGGGCGCGGTGCGTTGTTCGTGCCCCGGACGCTCGAGCCCTGGGCCTGGTCGGCGGCGCCGCAGCGGGTGCCCTGCCCGTACTTGCAGGGCGGTGGGTCGTCGACGTTGAGCACCAGACCGAGGTGGGCGGTGCCGTCCCCGGGCGTGACGGTGAAGCCGCCGGCGACCACCATCGGATACACGACGAGGATCTGCTCGATGCCGGGCAGGCGGCGCGCCGCGACGCCGTTGACCGACACGAGGTTGCCCAGCAGCGTGCCGATCGTGGGGTCGAGCGCGTCCAGCAGCGTCACGAGTTCTCGGGCGGCGGGTGGCGCATCGGTGATGAGCCGCCGCAGGTCGGGGTCGGACGAGCGCAGTGTCGCGGCGATCTGCGCCAGTCCGCTCGCCCATTGCCGGATCGCCGCTGCGGACTCCTCCTGGGTGGTGAGCACGGTGCGGCCGTCGCGCAGCAGGGTGAGCGTCTGCGGCAGGCTCGCCGACGCCTCCCGCAGGATCAGGTCGCCGGCGTCGAGGATGCGGCGCAGCGCCTGCTCGTTGCCCTCGAAGGCGGTGCCGAACTCGTCGATGACGATGGACAGGGCGGCCGGGTCGACGGAGCGCACGAGCGCGTCGAGGTTGGCCAGCAGCGTCTCGGGGGCCAGTGGGACGCCGGTGCGGCTGCGCGGGATGACCGAGCCGTCCCGGAGGTACGGGCCGGCATCGGTGGCCGGGCGAAGGTCCAGGAACTGCTCGCCGACGGCGGAGCGCTGTCCGACGACGGCCCGGGTGTCGCTCGCGACCCGGACGCCGCCGTCCAGCCGCAGCCGTGCCCGGGCATTGCCGTCGTGCAGCGTGACGGCCTCGACCCGGCCGACCGGCACCCCGCGGTAGGTGACCGGCGCGTTGGCGAAGAGGCCGCCCGCCTCGGCGAAGTCGGCATAGACGACGTACCCGCGGCCGAGGAGCCGGTCGCCGAGCCCGACGTACGTGACGCCGACATAGACGACGCCGACCAGCCCGATCACGAGAAACGCCAGGACCTGCAGCTTGGCGGAGCGTCGGATCATGGCAGCAGCCCTCCTCCGAGAACGTCGGGCAGCCCGCCCTGCCGCCCGGTGACGGCGCCGGTCGCGGGTGGCAGCAGGCAGCCGGGCGACAGTGCGGTGCCGGGCGGCAGCACCGTTCCGGGCGGGAAGACGGTGCCGGGCGGCACGATGCCGCCGGGCGGGAGCAGGCTGCCGGGCGGCGGGACGCTGCCGGGCGGCAGCAGGGTGCAGTCCTTCGGCAGGTCGCAGCCGGACGGGGGCTGCCAACCGGGCGGCAGTACCCCGCCGATCGGCAGGCACGGCAGCGGCAGTACGCCCGGCAGCGGCGGCGTGGTGACCGGCGGCTTCGGGCTCTTCCCACCCGTCGCCGGGTTGGACTTCCCCGGTTGTGCGCCACCGGTCGCCGCCGGCGCCGGACCGGCCGGCGCGGTCGCGACGAGCAGGTTCGAAAGGATCGTCGGGGCGTCGAGGTCCGCGGTCGCGCCGAGGTTGACGAAGTCCCCGACGATCGCGCCGGTCACGTTGGGCGGGAACGGGAACGTCAGCATGAAGTCCAGGGACTTCGGCAGCGCGTCGCCCGCCTTCGCCAGCTGTTCGAGGATCGGCTGGAGCGCGCGCAGGGAAGCCAGGGTGTCGTCGCGGCTCTGGTTGACCACCTGGGTGCCGACCCGGCCCAGCTCGCCCAGGGCGGTCAGCGCGAGGGTGAGCTGCTCCCGCTGCTCCTCGAGAACGGTCAGGCCCGGGGCGAGGGAGACCAGCGCCGTGCCGATGACGTCCCGCTGCCGGGACAGCTGCCCGGTCAGGCGGTCGAGCGAGTCGACCGCGCGCACGATGTCGGCCTTCTGCTGGTCCAGGCCGCCGACGAAGGTGTCGAGCTGGTGCAGCACGTCCTTCGCCGCCGGCTCGCGCCCGTCGAGAGCCTTGGCCAGCTCCTCGTTGATCGTCTTGAGCTGCGCCAGGCCGCCGCCGTTGAGCAGCATGCCCAGCGCGGCGAGCACCTCCTCGACCTCGGCCGCCCGCCGGGTCCGGTCCAGCGGCACGACCGCGCCGTCGGTCAACCGGCCCCGCGGCGGCTCGGTCGCCGGCGGGTCGAGCGCCACGTACTTCTCGCCGAGCAGGCTGGTCTGGCGCACCGCCGCGGTCGCGTTCGCGGGCAGCTGCACGTCCCGGGCGATCCGCAGCCGGACGCGGGCCGTCCAGCCGGACAGCGAGATCTTCTCCACGCTGCCGACGGTCACGTCGTCGACCTTCACCGCAGCCTGCGGCACCAGGTCGAGGACGTCGGCGAACTCGGCCGTCACGTGGTACCCGTCGCCGCCGGGTGCCCCGCCCGGCAGCGGGAGCCCGGCGACGTCTGGCAGCCCGCAGCCACCCACGAGGAGCGCGCCGGCGAGCACCGCGACCAGGTGCCGTCCGGCGCGCTTCACGGCGTGCCTCCCAGGATGCCACCGAGGGTGAGGTCCCGCGTGACACCGGGCAGCTCGGGCAGTCCAGGTGGTGCCGGCAGTCCGGGCGCGGCCGGCTGGGCGGACGTCGCGGCGCCGTTCGCGGCGGCCGGCAGGCCGAGAAGCTTGCGCAGCTGGTCGGTCATCGGCAGTCCCCGGGCGTTGAGGGTCTGGGCGAGTGCGAAGCACTCCTTGGGGATCTGCGCCGTCGGCACGAGGTCGACCATGACCGAGCACACGTAGCTCGCCGGGTCGTACGGCCCGAGCGCGTTGTCCCGCGTGTCGAGCGTCCCCGACCTGGCGTTGTAGGCCAGGTTGAGGTTCGACAAAGCCAGCGGGGTGACGTCGAGGATCTCGATGATCGCCTTCTGCTGCCGTACCAGGATGCCCGTCACGTCGGCCAGGGCGTCCACATCGGACTTCAGCGCGTCGCGGTTCTCCCGGATGAACGTGGTGACGTCGCCCAGCGCCGCCGCGAGGCTGCGCAGGGCGGCGGCCAGCTCGTCGCGCTCGCCGGCGAGCTGCCCGGCCACTGCGGCGAGCTGCTGGTTGAACCCCCGCACCTGCTGGTCGCTCTCAGCGAGAGCGGTGGTGAACAGCTGGAGGTTGACGACCGTGCCGAAGAGGTCCTGCCGCCCGTCGGCCACAGTGGACAGTGCGCGGTCGAGCCCGTCGAGCGTGGCGTGCAGGTTGTCGCCATTGCCCTCGAGATTCGCCCGACCGGCAGCGACGAGGTCCTTGAGCGCGCCGTCGGCGTTGGCGCCGCCCGGCCCGAGCGCCCGGTTGAAGTCGTCGAGCGCGCGGTAGATGTCGTCGATCTCCATCGGCGCGGCCGTGCGCTCCACCGGCACGTCGGCGCCGTCGCTCAGGGCCTCGCCACCACTGTACGCGGGGGTGAGCTGCACGTACCGGTCGCTGACGACGCTGGGCGGGATGATCAGCGCCTGGGCGCCGGCCGGGATCCGCCGGTCGGCGTCGTACCGCATCTCCACGCGGACGGTGCGGCCCTGCGGAGTCACCGAGACCACCTCGCCGATGCGCACCCCGAGCACCCTGACCGATGAGCCCTCGTGGATGCCGACCGTGCGGCTGAAATGCGCGACGAGACGCCGTTGCGGCCGCCCGGCCGGGAACACGACGGCTGCTGCCGCGGCGACGGCGAGCACCACACCCGCCGCGATGAGACGACGCCTGCGCATCTCAGCGGCCTCCCGTCGTCGGCTGGTACGGCTGGAGCAGCCCGCTGACGTAGGAGTCGAACCAGCGGCCGTTGCCGACCACGTTGGCGAACGCGTCGACGAACGGCCCCATCCTCTGGATGGTCTGCTCGAGGTTGTCGCGGTTGCGTTGCAACATGACCACCACGCCGCGCAGCTGCCGCAGGGCCGGCTCCAGCTGCTGCCGGTTGTCGGCGATCAGGCCGGACAGCTGCGTCGCGAGCGCATTGGTGCCGACCAGCAGGTCGTGGATGGCGTCCCTGCGGCGGCTGACCTCGGCCAGCAACGCGTTTCCGTCGGTGACGAGCTTGCGGAACTCCTCGTCGCGCGCGGCGAGCACCCCGGTGACGTTGTGCGCGCGGGCAAGCAGCTCGCGCAGCTCGGCGTCGCGGTCGCCGACCGTCTTGGACAGCCGCGACAGCCCGTCCAGCGACAGCTGCACACTCGCCGGGGTATCGGCGAATGTCTGCGCCAGCGTGGTGAACGCGTTCGCCAGCTGGGTGGTGTCGATCGAGCCGAGCGTGTCGGCCAGGCCGGTCACCGCCTGGACCACGTCGAACGGGCCGGCGGTGCGCTCCAGCGGGATCTCGGCGTCGTCGGCGAGCCGGCCCGGCCCGTCGGGTGCGAGCGCCAGGTACTTCTGCCCCAGCACGGTCTTGATCCGGATCGTCGCGCCGGTGCGGGTGCCCAGCCGCACGTCGTGGTCCTCCAGCCGGAACCGCACACGCACGTACGGTCCGGTGTTGCCCTGCGCCAGGTCGACGCCGGTGACCTTGCCGACGCGGACCCCGGCGACGCGGACCTCGTTGCCGGGGACCAGCCCGCTGGCGTCGCGGAACGCCGCGCGGTACGAACCCTGAGCGGTCAGCGCCGCGAGCGCGTCGAGCTGGAACGCGCCGAGCATCAGCGCCGCCAGGACGGCCAGGCTGACCGCGCCGACCACGACCGGATTGCGTTCCCGGAACGGTTTCACGCGCCACCCCCCGGTTGCCGGCAACGCGCCGCCTGGGAGCTGAAGGTGGCCGGGTTGAGGTCGCCGCCCCCGGCCACGCTCACGTTGCCGTCGAAGTCGCAGAGGAAGAAGTTGAACCACGAGCCGTAGGACGCAACGCGGGTCAGCGCGGTATACCGCTGCGGCAGCCCGCCGAGCGTCCGGTCGATGACCGCGGCGTTGTCGTTGAGCGTGCCCGACAGGGTGCCGAGCGCGTTCACGTCGGCGGCGATCGCCGGCCGCGCGTCACCGAGCAGCGAGGCGGTCGCCCCGGTCAGCTGGCCGAGGTTCACCAGGGCGTCGCCGATCGCCAACCGGTCGGCCGCGAGCCCCGACACGAACTGCTGCAGCTGGCTGATCGTCACGTCGAGATCGCCGCTGTGGTCGTCCAGTGTGGACAGTACCGCGTTGAGGTTGGTGACGACCCGGCCGATCACCGCGTCCCGGTCGGCGAGCGTGTTGGTCAGCGAGGCGGTCCGCTGCAGCAGGCTCGCCATCGTGCCGCCCTCGCCCTGCAGAACCTGGATGATCTCGAAGGCGAGCTGGTTGACGGCCTGCGGGGTCAGTGCGGTGAACAACGGCCGGAAGCCGTTGAACAGCACTGTCAGGTCCAGCGCCGGGGTCGTCTGCGACTCGGGGATGACCTGGGACGGCCGCAGCGGCACGCCGTCGCCCGGTCCCTCGCTCAGCGCCACGTACCGCTGGCCGACCAGGTTGCGGTACCGGATCTTCGCTCGGACGCTCGTCGTCAGCGGGATGTCGTCGGCCACGGTGAAGGCGATCTCCGCGACGGTGTTGCCGGCGACCTTGATGTCGCGGACCTCGCCCACCTTTACGCCGGAGATGCGCACGTCGTCGCCGACGAGCAGCCCGGTGACGTCGGTGAAGCGGGCCCGGTAGCTGGTGCCCCCCGTCGAGAACGCGCCCAGCGTCTGTGCGAGCAGGGCGGTCAGCAGCACGGTCACGGCCGCGAAGACGGTCAGCTTCACCAGCGGTGCGAGCACAGTCCGGTTCATGGCGCGTTCACCACCGCTCCGCGCAGCAGCGGGCCCCACAGCAGTACCGCGATGTCCGGCACCTCGGCGGGCGGCACGCCCATCGTCGCGCCCAGCAACGGCTCCAGCAGCTTGCGCTCCTCGGCGGTGCTGGCGTCGGCGGTGGGCAGCGGCGCCGCAGGGACCGCGCCCGGGATCAGCCCGACGGGCAGCTTCGACGGTCCGGGCCGGGCGGCACCGTAGTCGTACCCGTCGTTGATCGGGGTCTCCGGCGCGGGGACGTGCGGGTCCGGCAGGCCCCGGCAGCCGGGGCCGTTCCTCGCGCCGTACACCGGCTCGTCCCTGCCCGGCACGAACCTGCCGTTGTCGCGGGTGATCTCCAGCGTGATGCGCATCCGCCCGGAGGCGAACACCTGCTCCACCCGCGGCTGCAGCGCCACCAGGCCATGCATCAGGCAGGGATACTCCGGCGCGTACGCGGCCAGCAGCTCCAGGACCGGCCGGCTCACGTCACCGACCTGGATGAGCTGGTCGCCGTGGCGTTCGAGGAAGAACCGGGTCACGTCGGCGGCCTCCGTGCTGTCGGCGAGGAACGCGGCGAGCTGGGTACGTTGGTCCGTGACGGTCCTGGCGGTCACCGACGCGTCGCGCAGGATGGCAAGCAGGTCCGGCATCGCGCCGTCGTAGACGTCCAGGACGTTGGCGAGCCTGCGCACGTCCTCGGCGATCAGCGGCATGTCCTTGTTCAGCACGGCGAGGTAGCCGTCCAGGGAAACCAGGTGCTCGCCGAGCTGGTCACCCTTGCCGTCGAGGGCCGTGGCGATCGCGCCCAGGGTCGCCGCGAGCTTGTCCGGCTGGATCGACTGCAGCAGCGGCAACGCGTCGTCGAGCACGCGCTCCAGCTCGACGCCGCTCGCGCTGCGGTCCTGCGGGATCACGTCCCCGTCGCGGATCGGGCGGCCGGTCCGCTGCGCGGGGGGCACCAGCGCGACGTACCGCTCCCCGAACAGCGTCTTGGGCAGCAGCCGGGCGCTGACGTCGGCGGGGATCTGCGGCACGAGCGCCGGGTCGAGCGCGAGCCGCAGCCGGGCGCCGGCGCCGTCGCTGGAGACTGTGCGCACCTCGCCGACGACCACGCCGTGCAGCTTGACCTCCGCGCCGGGGCTCAGCTGCATGCCCGTTCGGCTCGCCCGCAGCGTCACCCAGGTCGTGTCGTCGAACGCCTTGCGGTATTGCAGCACGGCGAGGCTGAGCGCCGCGCCGAGCAGCGCCACGAAGGCGAGGCCCAGGAACCTGTGCCGCGCGTTCATCCAGCGATCCGCACCGTGGTGGTCGCGCCCCAGATGGCCAGCGACAGGAAGAAGTCCACGACGTTCACCGAGACGATCGCCAGGCGTACCGCACGGCCGACCGCTATGCCCACTCCGGCCGGGCCGCCGCTGGCGGTGTAGCCGTAATAGCAATGCACCAGCACGACGATGACGCTGAACACCAGCACCTTGCCGAAGGACCACAGCACGTCCTCCGGCGGGAGGAACAGGTGGAAGTAGTAGTCGTACGTGCCGGCCGACTGGCCGAAGTAGACGATCGCCATCGTCCGGGTGGCGAGGTAGCTCGAGAGCAGGCCCAGCACGTACAGCGGGATGACCGCGATGAAACCGGCGATCATCCGGGTGGTGACCAGGAATGGCAGCGCCGGCACGGCCATCACCTCGAGGGCGTCCACCTCTTCGGAGATGCGCATCGCGCCGAGCTGCGCGGTGAAGCCGCAGCCGACGGTCGCCGACAAGGCCAGCGCCGCGACGAGCGGCGAGATCTCCCGGGTGTTGAAGTACGCGGAGATGAACCCGGTGAAGGCGCTGCTGCCGATCTGGTCGAGGGCCTGGTATCCCTGCAGCCCGACCTCCGTGCCGGTGAAGAAGGTGAGGAAGCAGATGACGCCGACCGTGCCACCGGCGACGGCGAGCGCTCCGGTGCCGAAGCTCACCTCGGCGAGCAGGCGAAGGACCTCCCGCTTGTACCGCCGGATCGTCCGCGGCGTCCAGGCGAACGCCCGCAGGTAGAACGCCAGCTGCCCGCCGAGGTTGTCGAGCTGTCGCAGGATCGGCATGTCAGCTCCCCTTCTGCGGCACGATCTGGAAGTACACGGCGGTGATGACGAAGTTCAGCGCGAACAGCAACATGAACGTGATGACCACGCTGTGGTTGACCGCGTCCCCGACGCCCTTCGGCCCGCCGCGTGCCGTCATGCCCTTGTACGAGGCGACGAGCGCGGCGACCGCGCCGAAGCACAGCGCCTTGATCTCGCCGACGACCAGGTCCGGCAGCTGCCCCAGCGCCTGGAAGCTGGCCAGGTAGGCGCCCGGCGTGCCGCCCTGCATGACGACGTTGAAGAAGTAGCCGCCGGCCACGCCCACCACGCTGACCAGGCCGTTGAGCAGGACCGCGACCAGCATCGTGGCCGCGATCCGGGGTGCGACGAGGCGGTGCAGCGGGTCTATGCCCAGCACCTCCATCGCGTCCAGCTCCTCGCGGATCTTCCGCGCCCCGAGGTCGGCGCAGATCGCCGAGCCGCCCGCGCCGGCGATGATGAGCGCGGTGACGATCGGGCCGGCCTCGCGAACCACCGCGAGCACTGACGCCGCGCCCGTGAACGACTGCGCGCCGAGCTGGCGGACCAGGGAGCCGAGCTGCAGCGCGATCACCGCGCCGAACGGGACCGAGACGAGTGCCGCCGGCAGGATCGACACGGAACTGACGAACCATGCCTGCTGCAGGAACTCGCGCACCTGGAACGGCCGTCGGCCGAGCCCCCGCAGCGCGTCGAGGCAGAACGCGAAGAACAGCCCGGACTGGCGCAGCGGCGCGGTCATCGGACCCGCCCCGGTTCGGTGTGGAAGGACCCCGGCGGCGGAATGACGCCGTGCTCGAAGCACCATTCGCCGGGCGGTCGCTCCGCCCGGCGCGGCAGGCCGTCCGACGGCTGCAGTTGCAGCGGGATCGGCGGCAGGGGCGGAAGCTCGACACCGGCGTCTGCCTCGGCCTTGAGCTCGTCGGCGTCCTTCTCCTCGGCCATGCCGATCGGCCCGACCCGCTGCGCGTTGAGGAACTGCCGAACCACCGGCTCGGTGCTCGACAGCAGCATCTCGCGCGGGCCGAACATCGCCAGGTGGCCGTGGTAGATGAGCCCGATGTTGTCGGGCACCGTACGGGCCGTGTTGATGTCGTGCGTGACGATCAGGAACGTCGCGTCGATCTGCTGGTTGAGGTCGATGATCAGCTGGTTCAGGTAGGCGGTGCGCACCGGGTCAAGACCCGAGTCCGGCTCGTCGAACAGGACGATCTCCGGATCGAGGACCAGCGCCCGGGCCAGGCCGGCGCGCTTGCGCATCCCGCCGGAGATCTCCCCGGGCAGCTTCCGCTCCGCGCCGACGAGGCCGACCATCTCCAGCTTCTCCGCGACGATCGCCCGGATCTCCCGCTCCGGCTTGCGGGTGTGCTCCCGCAGCGGAAACGCGACGTTGTCGTAGATGTTCATCGAGCCGAACAGCGCGCCGTCCTGGAACAGCACGCCGAAGAGCTTCCGCACCTCGTACAGCTCCCGCTCGCCGAGGCGGGTCAGGTCGTGCTCACCGATCCAGATGGCGCCCCGGTCCGGCTTGAGCAGGCCGACCAGCGTCTTGAGGAACACCGATTTGCCGGTGCCGGACGGGCCGAGCAGGACCGAGATCTCGCCGGCGGGCAGGGTGAGGCTCACGTCGGACCACACCGGCTGGGCACCGAAGGACTTCGCCAGTGCCTCGACACGCACCTCGACGCCCATCCGGCCCTCCTGCCTGAACCCGTTGCCTGTGACATCGCGGCAGGGGCGCCCGGCGTAACACCGCGGGCCGGAATTTTTTCGCGACCGCCCGTCCGGCTGGTGGGATCGGCCGCCGCCGGTTACCGTGCGGAAACCCCCCGGTCACGAAGGTGCACACCCAACGCGATGACGGCAACGATCGAACCAGAGCTCGTGGACCGCGCCATGCGGGCCGATCCGGACGCCACGGCGGCGCTGCTCGCCAGGCTGCGGCCCGGCATCGTCCGCTACTGCCGGGCCAGGCTCGGGCGGGTGGGCGGCGCGTACACGACCGCCGACGACATCGCGCAGGAGGTGTGCCTCGCGCTGCTGCGGGCGATGCCCAAGTACCGTGACCAGGGGCGGCCGTTCACCGCCTTCGTCTACGGGATCGCGGCGCACAAGGTCGCCGACGCGCAACGCGCCGCCGTCCGCGACGCCGGGACGGCCCCGCTCGACACGCTCGCTGACCGGCCCGACGCGGCGCCGGGCCCGGAGCAGCGGGCGCTCAGCACCGACCTGGCGCGGCGCCTGTCCGGACTGCTGGCCCAGCTGCCCGAGCCGCAGCGGGAGATCCTCGTCCTGCGGGTGGCGGTGGGGCTGCCGGCCGACGAGGTCGGCGCGATCGTCGGCATGTCCGCGCCCGCGGTACGGGTCGCGCAGTCCCGCGCGCTGGCCCGCCTGCGTACGCTGGCAGGCGACACGTTGGGCGAGGTGGCGGCGTGAACGGGCCGGCGCGTGACCGCGCCGTCGAGCGGAGCGAGGTGACGTGGTGACGGAGCGCAGTGGCGAGCCGCCCGTCGACCTGGCCGAGATCCAGGCCGACGACGCGCTGCTCGACGCCCTCGGCCACGGCGAACCGGCACCGGACGACGACGACCTCGCCGGCCTCCTGGCGGGCTGGAGGGCAGACCTCGGCACCGACCTACCCGCGGACCCCCCCTCCGGCATCCCGGTGCCGCTGCCCGCCCGCCGCCGCACCGGCGTCCGGAGGATGCTCGCCGGTGCCGTGGCGGCCGCCGTGCTCCTCGGCGGCGCGGCGCTCGGCGCCCGTCATTCGGGACCGGACAATCCGCTCTGGCCGCTCACCCGGGTGCTGTACCCGCAGCAGGCCGACGTCCTGGCGGTGGAGCACACGATCGCGCTGGCCGGCGACGCGGTGGCGGCCGGACGCCACGACGACGCCCGCCGCCTGCTCGACGTCGCCGCGACGGACGTGGAACGGGTCGAAGACCCGGCGACGCGGCAGCGGCTGCGAGACCGGATCGAGGAGATCCGCCGCTCCCTGCCGGCGGCGACCGGCCCGGCCGCACCCGCCAGCACGCCGACCACGCCGGTCACCCCCTCGACCCCGGCGCCGTCGCCGGGCGTCACCACGCCTGGCCACACCCCCGGATCGGGCGGCGGGGACCCCACGACCGGTCCCGGTGACCTCGTCCCCGGCCTGCCGACACCGCAGGTGCCGCCGCTGCCCGGGCCGAGTCTGCCGCTGCCGACGCTGCCGCCGCTGCTGCCGACGCTGCCGCCCGGACTCACCGGCTGAGCCGACTCCCGGCGTCGTCGGCCGTCGCCGTATCCGGTGCCCCCGGATCGTCGTTCCTCGTAGCCATGACCACGGCGGGCCCAGACCTTCCCGTCGCGGCGTCGCCACAGGCACTGCCCGATCTGCGGCATGGGATTGATCGAGGTCAAGGGACGCGGGCTGCCCGTGCAGCTCGGACCGCGCAGGCGCGCCACCGCGGCGTCCGGCAGCCCTACCCTGGGCGCCCGCGAGAGCACTGTCCGTAGTTAAGAATCGTTCATGACCGCCGGTCGATGCTTCTCCGCACGGCACAAGGTGTGCCAATCGAGGAGAAGCGATGTCACAAGTCCTGGGCCGGCTCAGCGCCGCCCTCGTCACCGCGGCGGTCGGTCTCGCCGCGTCGACGGTGTTCGCGGCGCCGGCACGCGCCGCGACCCCCGACAGGCTCAGCCCGGGTGAGTCAGCCGCCGTCACCGCGGCCCAGCCGGACGTCGCGTGCGGCCCGGTCGGCGGCCGCGAGAACCAGCTCGCCGCCGAGCTCAACGGGGTGCTCGCCGGCAAGCTCCGCAACGCGATGAACGGCTATCGGGTGTCGTGCGCCCAGGCGATCATCGACGAGGTGCAGCGCCGTGGTCTCGCGCCACGCGCGTCGGTCATCGCCGTCACCACGGCGATCGTCGAGAGCGAGCTGCGCAACAACCCCAACCAGGTGGACCACACCAGCGTCGGGCTGTTCCAGCAGCAGGACAACTGGGGCACGATCAGCCAGCGGCTCGACCCGGCCTGGGCGACCAGCGCGTTCCTGAACAAGATGCTGCAGCTGTACCCGAACAACGCGTGGCAGACGGCGGACATCGGCACCGTCTGCCAGAAGGTGCAGGTGTCGGCGTACCCCGACCGGTACGGCACGCAGGCGGCGGACGCGCAGCGGATCGTCGACGCGGTCGCCCGCAGTGCCGACGCGGGGCAGCAGGCGGCGGCGGTGTACAACCCGGTGAGCCAGGCCCTGGAGGTGTACTACAACGCCGGCGGCACGCTGACCGAGCGGTACTGGGACTCGTCCGGCTGGCACGGTCCGGTGAACCTCGGTGTGGCGATCACCGGTGCCCCGGTCGCGGTCGCCAACCCGCTCAACAACGCCCTGGAGGTGTACTTCAACTCCGGCGGCAACCTCGTCGAGAAGTACTGGACGCCGCAAGGGTGGAGCACCACCGTCCACCTCGCCAGCGGCGTCACCGGCACACCCGGCGCCGTCTACAACCCGGCCAGCAAGGCCATGGAGGTGTACTACAACGCCGGCGGCACGCTGACCGAAAAGTACTGGAACGCCAACGGCTGGCAGGGACCCGTCGGCCTCGGCGCCGCGATCACCGGCAGCCCCGTCGCCGTCGCCAACCCGCTGAACAACGCCCTGGAGGTGTACTTCAACTCCGGCGGCAACCTCGTCGAGAAGTACTGGACGCCGCAGGGCTGGAGCAACACCGTGTACCTCGCCAGCGGTGTCACCGGTACACCGAGCGCGGTGTACAACCCGGCTGGCAACGCCCTGGAGGTGTACTACAACGCCGGCGGCACCCTCACCGAAAAGTACTGGAACGCCAACGGCTGGCAGGGACCCGTCGGCCTCGGCGCCGCGATCACCGGCAGCCCCGTCGCCGTCGCCAACCCGCTCAACAACGCCCTGGAGGTGTACTTCAACAGCGGCGGCAACCTCGTCGAGAAGTACTGGACCCCCCAGGGGTGGAGCAACACCGTCCACCTCGCCAGCGGCGTCACCGGTACACCCGGCGCCGTCTACAACCCGGCCGGCAACGCCATGGAGGTCTACTACAACGCCGGCGGCACCCTCACCGAAAAGTACTGGAACGCCACCGGCTGGCACGGGCCGGTCCCCCTCGGCGCGGCGGGCTGAGGCGCCGTCATGACCCCGCTGCTCACCACCGCCCGTGTGCTGGCCGGCACCGTCACAGCGGGACTGGTCCTGACCGCCCTCGGCGCGTGCTCGCAGGCGCACCACTCCGATCCGGCGGCGACCCGGCCGGCCGCCGCCGTGACGACCATGGCCGCGGCCGCGCCGACCACGCCGGCGGCGGCACCGCAGCAACCCGCCACCGGCACCCCGCCGGCGGCACAGAGCGCACCGGCACGAAGCGCACCCGCGCAGGGCGTGCCGCCGGCGCAGGGCGACCCCCTCGCTCCCGCGCCGCAGCCGTCGCTGTCGGCGTTGCCGGCCGCGCCGGCCGGTTTCACCGAGGCGTGCGCCCCGGCGGCGCTGCTGGCGTACGTCAGGACGCAGCCCGGACCGGTCACCGGCTTCGGCGAGGTCAAGGTCTACGCCTGCGTCGGCGGGTACGCCCGGCTCTACGCCAAGGCCAGTCCCGCGCCGTCCGGTGAACGGCCGGACGGCGACCAGTTCTTCCTGCAGTACAGCCACGGGCAGTGGCGCACCCTCGCCCGCGGCGCGGGCCTCGGCTGCGGCGACGGCACCGCCGAGATCGCCCAGGCGTGCGCGGTCCTCGACTTCGCCGCCAGGCACTGAGCCATCCGACCATCCCTCACCTCATCAGGAGCTTCACCATGTCCGCATCCCGTCTCGTGCGAGGCCTCGGCCACGCCTCCCTCTCCTTCGCCGTCGCAGCCGCGCTCGGCATCGTCGCCACCGCGGGGACGCTCGCCGCCGGCCCGGCCCTTCCGGCCGCCGCGGCGTCGACCCCCGGCAGCCAGATCAGCCGCTCCGAGATCCTGGCCCGGGCCCAGACCCTGGCTGACCAGCCCGTCACGTACGACCAGGAAAGCTGCTGGAACCCGGTCACCCAGACGGTGGCGGGCAAGCCCTGCACCGGCGAGGCGTACCGGCGTGACTGCTCGGGCCTCGTCGCCGACGCCTGGCACCTGCCGGTGCTGCGCCTGTCCCACGCCGGCACCACGAACAGCCCGGTCACCGACGACTTCCAGGAGCAACTGACCGGCAACGACCCGAACCATCCGTGGATGTCGGTGCCCGGCGGGCTCGAGCGGTTCCTCCCCGGCGACGCGATGGTCCGGGACGGGCACATCGAGCTGTTCGCGTTCTGGAAGAACCCGGGCAACCCGCACGACGGTGCCTACGTCTACTCGTTCAACAACGCGGCGAAGGACGGCAAGCCCGCCGAACGCGTCCAGAACCCGTACACGCGGACACCCGTCTGGAACAACCTGGGGTTCAATTCGTGGAGCGATCTGGGGACGTTCACCCCGATCCGCTACAAGAATGCCGTCGATGACGACGCCGTGGGGCAGCAGGCGTCGGCGGTATACAACCCGGCGTCGCAGGCGCTCGAGGTGTACTACAACGCCGGTGGTGTGCTCACCGAGCGGTACTGGGACTCGTCCGGCTGGCACGGTCCGGTGAACCTCGGCGTGGCGATCACCGGTGCCCCGGTCGCGGTCGCCAACCCGCTCAACAACGCCTTGGAGGTGTACTTCAACTCCGGCGGCAACCTCGTCGAGAAGTACTGGACGCCGCAGGGCTGGAGCAACACCGTGTACCTCGCCAGCGGCGTCACCGGTACACCCGGCGCCGTCTACAACCCGGTCAGCAAGGCCATGGAGGTGTACTACAACGCCGGCGGCACGCTGACCGAAAAATACTGGAACGCCAACGGCTGGCAGGGACCCGTCGGCCTCGGCGCCGCGATCACCGGCAGCCCCGTCGCCGTCGCCAACCCGCTCAACAACGCCCTGGAGGTGTACTTCAACAGCGGCGGCAACCTCGTCGAGAAGTACTGGACGCCGCAGGGCTGGAGCAACACCGTGTACCTCGCCAGCGGCGTCACCGGCACACCCGGCGCCGTCTACAACCCGGCCGGCAACGCCCTGGAGGTGTACTACAACGCCGGCGGCACCCTCACCGAAAAATACTGGAACGCCAACGGCTGGCAGGGACCCGTCGGCCTCGGCGCCGCGATCACCGGCAGCCCCGTCGCCGTCGCCAACCCGCTCAACAACGCCCTGGAGGTGTACTTCAACAGCGGCGGCAACCTTGTCGAGAAGTACTGGACGCCGCAGGGCTGGAGCAACACCGTGTACCTCGCCAGCGGCGTCACCGGCGCACCGAGCGCCGTTTACAACCCGGCAGGCAGCGCCATGGAGGTGTACTACACCACCGGTGGCACGCTGACCGAGAAGTACTGGAACGCCACCGGTTGGCACGGGCCGGTCGCCCTCGGCTGACCGACCCCGGCCACGGGCCGACCCGGCGAACCGGGTCGGCCCGTGCGGGCTATCCAGCGTCGCTGAGCTGTAACGCCGTGGCAGTGCCGGCCGGCTCGTCCAGGTCCGCCAGCCGCCTGCGCAGCTGCATCACCCGGCCGTGCTGCAGCTCATCGAGCAACCGCTCGGCCTGCTGCCACTGGGCGCGCGCGCCATCCCGGTCACCACGGTCGAGCAGGACCGCACCGAGATGCTCGTGCACCTCCGACAGCAGATACACGTCGCCGCTGCGCTCGTAGTAGCGGATGGACCTGCGGAAACAGCTCGCGGCCCGGTCGAGCTGCCCCAGGTGGTGGTACGCGAAGCCGACGGTGTCCCAGGTGGCGGCGCGGAAGGTCACCGCGTCGTGGTCCGCCATTGCCTCCAGGGCGGCGAGGCCGCACTCGACGGCCTCCTGGTGATCGCCGGTGGTGCACGCCAGCCAGGCCATCGAGTTGAGCGCGTGGGCCTCGCCCAGGCGGTTGCCGGCCAACCGGTTGAGCTCGACCGCGCGTTCGTGGCACCGGCGGGCCAGCGCCGGCTCGCCGGCGTAGTCGGCGATCACGCCGAGCGTCGTCAGCGACAGCGCCTCACCGGCGACGTTGCCGATCTCCCCGTGGATGCGGCACGCCTCCTCGGCCAGCTCGCGGGCCCGCCCGCTCTGCCCCACCCGGTTGTACGCCACCGCCAGGCTGTGCCGCAGATAGGCCTCGCCGACCCGGTCACCGGCGCGCACGACCGCGTCGAGCACCAGCCAACCGTCGTCGATGCAGTCCCCACCGTACTGATTCTGCTGCTGGAACTTGCCGAACGCCCAGCTCAGCCGCCAGGCGACGGCGGGCAGCCCGAGGGCGAGCGCGCGGCGGACCGCGTTGGCCAGCACCGGATACTCGGTGGTGAACCAGATGCGTGCGGCGTCGTAGTCGGCGATCGGCACGGCCTGCACGTCCTGCGCCGGCGCGGGCAGGGTCAGGTAGCCGTAGATCGGCGTCAGCTGCAGCCGGGCCGCGTGGCTGACGTGCAGGTAATGGTCGAGCAGCCGCACCTCCGCCGCGTGCCGGGCGGCCGCGTCCTGCGCCTCGGCGAGTTCCCTGGCGTACTCCATGAGCAGGTCGTGCATGGCGTACCGGCCGGGCCGCCGCTCCGCCAGCAGCTGCGCGCCGAGCAGCTCCTGGATCAGCCGCCGGGTCTGCGCGACGGGCAGCGCGGCGAGGCTGGCCGCCGCCGGGACGCTGATGTCGTTGCCGAACTGCAGCCCCAGCAGCCGGAACAGCCGTGCCGCGGCCGGGCTGAGGCCGTGCATCGACCAGGAGAACACGGTCCGCGCGTCGATCGCAGGGTCGTCGCTGGCGAGAGCGTCCAGCGTGCTGCCGTCCTCACGCAGCTCCTCGGCGAGCACGGCCAGCGGCACGCCGGGCCGCATCACGATGCGGCTGGCCAGGACGGCCAGCGCGAGCGGCAGCCCGGCGCAGCGGCCGGCCATCTCCCGCAGCGCCGCCGGCTCGCCGGCCGCGCGGGCGACGCCGATGCGGTGTGCGACCAGCCGCACCGCCTCGGGCTCGTCGAGCAGGTCCAGGGCGACGGTCCGGGCGGCGTACGCGACCTGCAGCCCGGCGAGCCGGTTGCGGCTGGTCACGACGGTCCGCGCGGTGGGCGTGCCGGGCAGCAGCGGACGGACCTGTTCGGCGTCGCGGGCGTTGTCGAGCACCACCAGCACGCGACGTCCGGCGAGGTGGCTGCGGTACAGGGCAGCCCGGTCGTCGACGTCGAGGGGGATGCGTCGCGCCGGCACCCCGAGCGCCTCCAGGAACCCGCGCAACGCGGCACCCGGCTCGGTCACCGCACCTCCGGCGGAGAAGCCGTGCAGGTCGACGTACAGCTGCCCGTCCGGGAACCGATCGGTGCGGGCGTGCGCCCACCGCAGCGCGAGCGCAGTCTTGCCGACGCCCGGCGCGCCGTGCAGGACGGTGATCTCCGACGGCTCGTCGAGCCGGTCGAGCTGCGCCTGCCGCCCGACGAACCCGGTCACCCCGACAGGCAGCTGCGCGGCGACGTCGGTCGCCGGGGCGCCGAGCTCGCCGCGCAGGATCGACTGGTGCAGCTGCTGCAGGCCGGCGCCGGGGTCGGTGCCGAGCTCGTCGGCGAGCAGGCGGCGCAGCCGCTCGTAGCGCTCCAGCGCCTCGGGGTCGCGTCCGGCCGCGTGCAGCGCCCGCATGAGCGCGTCGGTGACGGGTTCGACCAGGGGGAACCGCTCGGCCAGCTGCTCCAGCGGGGCGATGGTGGCCGCGCCGCGGCCCAGGCCGAGCGACAGAGCGGCCCAGCGGACGGTGGCGTCGCGGTGCTCGGCCCGCCACAGGGTGCGGCACTCGTCCGCCCACGCACCCTCCATGCCGTCCAGCGGCTCGCCGGCCCACCCTTCGACCGCCTCGCCGAGCAGCCGGACCCGCTCCTCGGCGGTGCCGCCGGCCGCCGCGTCGACCAGCGCACGGAAGCGGTGCAGGTCGACGGTCGCGCCGCCGGTGTCCAGTCGGTACCCGGCCGGCTGCTTCACCAGCCGCGGCGGGTCCTCGCCGAGCCGGCCGAGCAGGCTGCGCAGCCGGGCCACGTACGTGTGCAGCGCGTTGCGGACCTGCGCTGGTGGCCGGTCGCTCCACACCCTGTCGATCAGCACGTCCGGGCCGACCGAGCGGCCTGCGTCGGCCAGCAGCACCGCCAGCACCATGCGCTGCTTCATCGGGCCCAGGTCGACCCGCGCGTCGCCGTCCCACAACTCCACCGCACCCAGCAGGCAAAACTGCATCGGCCCCCGACTCCCATACCAGGACCGAGCCGATCGGCGACGGGACGCCGGCCGGTTGTCTCGGCCACCCCCGCAGCACTCCAGACACCGTCGAAGGCCGCCGTCGGCGGCGGCTCCGTGCCGACCACTGTAGGAGAGAACGACGTCGATCGCGGCCCCGTCCCGCCCCTCGGCCGCCGATCAGGCGGGCGGGGCGGCGGGTCTGGCCTTCTGCGGGTAGATGGTCTCGTGCCGTGCCAGCATCGCGACGAACTCGCCGACCTTCCGCTCCCGCGTCTGCGCGCGCTTGACGGCGTTGAGCCGGTGGATGAGCGCGAACCGGTTGGTTTTGGTGAGCACGTCGAACATGGCCTGGGCGGCGGGGTCGGCGGCGATCGCGGCGATGAGGTCGGCCGGCACCTCCGCCTCGGACGGCGGCGCGTAGGCGGCCGCCCACCGCCCGTCGGCCTTCGCCGCGTCGACCGCCGCGCGGCCCGCCGGCGTCATCCGGCCCTGCTCCTCCAGCCTGGCCACGTGCCCGACGTTGCGCTGCGACCAGGAGCTGCGGGGCGTGCGCGGGGTGTACCGGATCCACGAGACGTCCTGGTCGCCCTTGCGGCTCTGCCCGTCGATCCAGCCGAAGCACAGCGCCTCGTCGACCGCCTGCTGCCAGGTCAGGGTCGTGACCGCGCCGCCCTTCCTGGTCAGGGCCAGCCAGACACCGCTCGACGTGGCATGGTTGGCCGACAGCCACGCCCGCAGCGCGGCGGCGTCGGCGACGGTCAGTTCCTCCAGCTCGGCTCCCGGCACGCCAGCAGCGTAGCCCGGGTCCGGTGAGTGCCGGCACCCACCGCGTGGGCGCGCCGCCGCCGACTTCCTCCTTCAGCTTCCGTTCGCGGCCGGGCGCGGTGGCTGCCGTGCCTGGTTGCGGAACTGAGCGGGCGATGAGCCGACCACGCGGCGGAACGCGGTGCTGAACGCGCTCTCGGACAGGTAGCCCGTGGCCCGTGCGAGCTCGGAGATCGACAGAGTGTCGCGGGCGAGGGCGTCGCGGGCGAGGCTCATGCGCCATTGGATCAGGTACTCCAGGGGCGGGACCCCGACGTGGCTCTTGAAGGTCTGGGCGAACGCGGAACGCGACATGTGGCTGATCTCGGCGAGTTCCTTGAGGCTCCAGGGGTGGGCCACGTCCGCGTGCACGGCGCGCAGGGCGGCACCGATGCCGTCCTCGTTCAGGGCGCCCAGCCAGCCTGTGGGCCGGTCTGTCCGACCGGCGTGTGCGCGCAGCATGTGCACGAGCAGGATCTGTGCGAGGTGGTTCTGCACCAGCGGGCCGCCGGCGGCGGCGACCCCGACCTCGGTGGCCAGGAGATCGATCAGCTGCGCGAGCCGACTGCCGTGAGGATCGGCCGCGCGGACGATCACGAGCGGCGGCAGAAGATCGGTCAGGAGGGCCGCGTTGCTGTCGTCGAACGCGATGTGCCCGACGCAGAGGTAGAGGTCCTCCTCGGACTCCGGGCCGATCCGCACGAACCCGTCTTCGGCACCCGCCCACACCGGCTCCGCCGGGCGCGGGCTCGCGTCGAGCGTGCTGGCCAGTACGTAGGGCGGCGGGTTGCCCAGCATGAAGGTGTCACCCTCCTGCAGGAGCACCGGCTCGTGCCCTTCGAGGGTCAACCAGCACGTGCCGCGCACGAGGCCGCCGATCCGCACGTGCAGGAACGGGTCGAAGCGCAACGCCCACGCTCCCGCGGCCCGGACGCTGGGCCCGACCACCGTGCGGGGCCGGAGCAGACCGATGGCGTCAGCCACTGGATCCCGGAAGCCGAGCACCGACCGCACCTCCTGGACGATACGTAAAGAAGGCCGGACTCTGCATTATGGATGGTACTCGCGATCTCCCGCAGGATCGATGTCGAACGGATCGGCATCGACAGAGCGATGGAGACACCCACATGGGACAGCTGGATGGCAAGACATCGGTGGTCACCGGAGGAAGCAGCGGGATCGGTCTGGCCACCGCCGTACGGCTGGCGGACGAGGGCGCGTACGTGTTCATCACCGGGCGGCGCGAGGCCGAGCTGGAGGCCGCCGTCAAGACCATCGGAGCGGACCGGGCCACTGCGGTCGTCGGCGACATCTCGAAGCCGGAGGACCTGGACCGGCTCTACGAGGCGGTCCGGTCCCGGGGCAAGGGTTTGGACGTGCTTGTGGCGAACGCCGCGGTCGGTGCATTCATGACGCTGGAGCAGACCACCGAGGAGCACTTCGACCAGACCTTCGCGGTGAACGTCCGAGGCACGCTGTTCACCGCGCAGAAGGCGTTGCCGCTGCTCAACGAGGGAGCCTCGATCGTCCTGCTCGGTTCGACCGCCGGCGACCGTGGAGTAGAGGCATTCGGCGCGTACGCGGCGTCGAAGGCGGCCGTGCGGTCCTTCGCGCGGACGTGGTCCAACGAGCTCAAAGGCCGTGGCATCCGGGTCAACGTCGTCTCGCCGGCATGGATCGAGACTCCCGGCGGCACCGCCGCTTTCGGCGACGAGGAGACCGCTCGGGCCGTCAAGGAGAATGTCGCCGCGACCGTGGCCAGGGGCCGCATGGGTCAGCCTGAGGAGGCCGCCGCAGTCGTGGCCTTCCTGGCCTCGGAACAGAGCAGCTACGTCGTCGGCGCGAACTTCTACGTCGACGGAGGCACGAACCAGATCTGACGGACAGGGTATTGCATGCGGCTGGGAGGGAAGCGGGTCCCGGCGCATGGATCTCCACCCGGGAGGAGTGGGCGGGGTGCGCCGGGACCACGATCTGAGGTGAGGCTAGGCGGCCGCGGGCTCCGGGGTGCGCTCCTCCTCGACGACCTCGGGCAGGTCCGCGCCGAGGAGGTCGTAGCCCGACTCTCGGTGGACACTGTCGATGCCCTCCCGCTCGACCTCGGCCGGGACGCGCAGGCCGACGACGACGTCGAAGAGCTTCGCGATGACCCACGTGAGGACGAACGAGTAGGCGAGGACGGCGATGACCGCGGTGGCCTGGTCGGCGAGGAGGCCGAGGCCGCCGCCGAAGAAGAGACCGTCGCGACCGTTCGGGGCGTCAGCGGTGGCGAGGAAGCCGATGAGCAGGGTCCCGATGACGCCGCCGACGAGGTGCACGCCGACCACGTCGAGCGAGTCGTCATAGCCGAACCTGTACTTGAGGTTCACGGCGAAGGCGCAGGCCGCGCCGGCGATGACGCCGATGATGAGTGCGCCGAGCGGATTGACCGCGCCGCAGGCCGGGGTGATGGCGACCAGACCGGCGACGATGCCGGAGGACTTGCCGAGCGAGGTCATGGCGCCGCCCTTGAGCCGCTCGAAGGCGATCCAGGCGAGGCCGGCGGCCGCGCCGGCGGCGACGGTGTTCAGCACGACGACGGCGGCGGCGTTGCCGGACGACAGGGCGGAGCCGCCGTTGAAGCCGAGCCAGCCGAACCAGAGCAGGCCGGCGCCGAGCGCGGTCAGCGGCAGGTTGTGCGGCTTGTGCGGGGTGTTCGGCCAGCCGGTGCGCTTGCCGAGGACGAGCACTACGGCGAGGGCGGCGATACCGGCGTTGATGTGCACGGCGGTGCCGCCGGCGTAGTCGATGGCCTGGATCTTGTTGGCGATCCAGCCGCCGGTGACGGTGTCGCTGGAGAACGCGAAGACCCAGTGCGCGACCGGCAGGTAGACCAGGGTCGCCCAGACAGCGGTGAAGGCCAGCCAGACGCCGAACTTCATCCGGTCGGCGACGCCCCCGGCGATCAGCGCGGTGGTCAGCGCGGCGAAGAGCATCTGGAAGACGGCGAACAGCGCCGGCGGGATGGTGGCGGCCTCGTCGCCCTTGAGCAGCCCACCGAGGCCGAAGTTGCCGGTGTCGAGGCCGAGGATGCCGGCACCGCCGATGGAGTCACCGAAGGCGAACTGGTAGCCGTAGACGACCCAGATGCAACAGACCACGGCCACGGCCCCGAAGGTCATCATGACCATGTTGACGACTCGCTTGGCGCCGACCATGCCGCCGTAGAAGAGGGCGAGGCCCGGGACCATCAGCAAGACGAGCGCGGTGCTCGCGAGCAACCAGGCGGTACTACCAGTGTCCACTGTAGAGGCTCCTTGAGTATCATCGCATGAACCGCTGTCATCCAGCAGTGCACTCAAGCCTCGTTTCGGCTGGTGACCCGCAATATTGCTGATCCATTTCCCGCGGTATCGGACTGCGAAAATCGCTGCCGCGTGCGTCGGCCGGTCAGCCGGCGCGGTCCTGATCCCCGTAGCCGGTGATCGACAGGAACCGGACCGGTAGCTCGACCAGCCCCGACGGCCCGTGCGGCCCCGCCCCGTCGAACTGCAGCGCGTCCCCCGGCCGCATCGTGTACCGGGTGTCGCCGTAGCCGTACACCATCACGCCTTCCAGCATGTAGAGGAACTCGGTGCCCGGGTGCTGGAAGAGTGGGAAGACCTCGCTGGAATCGGTGAGCGTGACGAGCACCGGCTCCATCCGCTTGTGGACCCCGCGCAGGCCGCCGAGCAGCAGGTAGTGATGCCCGACCCGGGTCCCGCGCCGGACGATTTCGGCCCCGCTGCCGGCCGGGGTGAAGACCGCCTCCAGCTCGGTGTCGACGCCCCGGAAGAGTGCCGTCACCGGGATCCCCAGGCCGCCGGCGAGCCGGCCGAGGGTGGTCAGGCTGCATGAGGTCTGCGCATTCTCGATCTTCGACAGCATCGCCTTGGAGAGTCCGATCTTGCCGGCGAGCTGGGCGATCGACAGTCCGGCCGCCTGCCGGTACTCGCGGACCCGGAGCGCGATCGTCCGCTCCAGCGCCCCCTCGGCGAAGGCTGCCGGATCCGCGTCGTCCGTATCGCGCATGTGATCAGGATAGTGACGCCGGCACACCGTGCGCGGCCAGCGTGAACCTGGGGTCGAACGGCGCCTTCCCCATCGCCAGATCCGCCGCGATCTCCCCGACCAGCGGCGCGAACTTGGCCCCGTGCCCCGAACACGGCGAGCACACGACCACATCACCCACCCGATCCAGCACGAAGTCCTCGTTCGCCGTCTTGGTGTAGAGGCAGCTGGCCTCCGCGAACGGCTCCGGTACGAGCCCCGGCAACCGGCGCCGTACGTAGTCGGTCACCCGCGCGCGACTGGCCGGCGAGACCACGCCGTCGCGCGAGTCCCCGGTGGTCACCGACCCTTCCGCGTGCTCGGCCACCTTGATCGCCCCGCCCGGCCCGCCGTCCCGCCCGCCCGGCAACCCGTAACTGGCCGTGTCGTCGCCCTTGTACACGAAGATCGGCCACTCCGTGTTCGGGTCCCGCCGGGGGAAGTGGAAGACCTGCTGCTGCGTCACGGTCAGCTCGGGCAGGGGCGCCAGCCCGCCGAGCACGTCGGACATCCAGGCCCCGGCCGCCACGACCACCCGCCCGGCGACCTGGCTGCCGCCCGCGGCCAGGTGCAGCCGCACGCCACCGCCCGTCAGCGGCTCGATCCGCCGCACCGGCGTGCTCGCGGACGCCGGCACCCCGGCCCGCGCGGCCTCCGACAGCATCGAACGCACCGCCAGATCGGCGTCGACGACACCCGCCTCCGGGTGGTACGTCACCGGCCCGTCGAACGCGAACCCGGGCCAGCGCCGTGACGCCTCCGATGCGGGCATCAGCTCGTGCGGCACACCGGCCTCGGCGAGCCGCGCCGCGATCGCCGCCGGATCACGGCGCCGCCCGAAGTCCAGGCCACCGGTCGTGCGCAGCACGGACGCCCCCGCGGCCAGCTCCAGCTCCCGCCACAGCTCCCCCGCCAGCCCGGTCATCCGGAGGTACAGCGGATCCGGGTAGGCCCGCCGGTAGATCCGCGCCGAACCGTGCGAGCTGCCCGCCAGGTGCCCGAACTCCCGCGCCTCGAAGAGCGCTGCCGGCACTCCGCGCCGGCCCAACGCCCAGGCCGTCGCCGCCCCCATCAGCCCGGCGCCGATCACCGCCACCTCGACAGCGGACACCGCGCCTCACCGACCTTCCGGGAGGCCGGGGATCCAGTCGGTGCCGGCCAGCGGCACCCGGGCCATGGCGGCGGACTCCACGGTGAGCGCCACGAGGTCTTCCGGTTCCAGATGGTGTACGTCGGACTTGCCGCACGCACGGGCCAGCATGGTGGTCTCCATGGTCAACGCGCGCAGGTAGTTGGCGACGCGGCGGCCACCCTCGACCGGGTCGAGGCGCTCCGTCAGCGCCGGGTCCTGGGTGGCGATGCCGACCGGGCAGCCACCGGTGTGGCAGGCGGTGCACGATCCGGCGGCGGTCGCCAGCGACAGGTAGCCGGGGCGGGCGTCGAGCCGGGTGCCGCCGCGGCCGTCGTACTCGGTGTCGTTGCAGCCCAGCGCGATGAGCGCGGCAACCCCGATCGACACCGCGTCGGCACCGAGGGCGAGGGCCTTGGCGACGTCGGCGCCCGAGCGGATACCGCCGGAGACGATCAGTTTGATGTCCGGGTTGCCCTCGATGGCGTCGGAGGCCTGGCGGACCGCGGCGAGCGTCGGGATGCCGGTGTGCTCGATGAAGACGTCCTGGGTGGCGCCGGTGCCGCCCTGCATGCCGTCGACGACCACCACGTCGGCGCCGGCCGCGACGGCCAGGCGGACGTCGTGGAAGGTCCGGGTCGCGCCGACCTTGACGTAGATCGGAACCCGCCAGTCGGTCGCCTCGCGCAGCTCCTCGATCTTGATGCGCAGATCGTCGGGGCCGGTCCAGTCCGGATGACGGCTGGCCGAACGCTGGTCGACGCCCTCCGGCAGGGTACGCATGGCGGCGACCCGCTCGCCCACCTTCTGGCCCAGGAGCATCCCCCCGCCGCCGGGCTTCGCGCCCTGCCCGAGGACGATCTCGACGGCGTCCGCCGCCCGCAGGTCGTCCGGATTGAATCCGTACCGCGACGGCAGGCACTGGTACACCAGGGTCTTGGAGCTCTTGCGCTCCTCGGGGGTCATGCCGCCGTCCCCGGTGGTGGTGGAGGTGCCGACCTCGGAGGCGGCCCGGCCGAGCGCCTCCTTCGCCTGCGCGGAGAGCGAGCCGAAGGACATGCCGGCGATGGTGATCGGAATGTCGAGGACGACGGGCTCCCGGGCATTGCTGGCGCCGAGAACGGTGCGGGTCTCGCAGCGCTCCCGGTAGCCCTCCAGCGGGTAGCGGGAGGCGCTCGCGGTGAGCAGGAGCAGGTCGTCGAAGCTGGGCACGGCGCGGCGGGCGCCCATCCCGCGGATCGCGTAGCGGCCGAGGCGGGCCCGCTCCCGGATGTCGGCCTGCACGCCCGGGGAGAAGGTGTGGTTGTCCAACGGGGCCTCCCGGTCAGTACGCGTCGTGCGCATGGGTGTCGAAGTGGTAGAGCTGGCGGGCCGACGCCACCCGGGTGACGTTCTCCGGATCGATGTGGTCGAAGCCGCAGCGGGCGGCCAGTTCGCGCACCCGGGCGACGTCGGTCTCGGTCAGCTCCTCGACCCGGGCGTCGGTGCCGAGGCTGCGGATCTTCCCGGCCACGTAGATGACCGCCTCGTAGAGGGAGTCGCCGAGGTGGGCGCCGGCGTCGCCGCCGATCAGGACAGTGCCGGCCTGGGCGAGGAAGGCGCAGTACGGCCCGACGTCGCCACCGACGGCGAGGGTGCCGCCCTTGAGCGAGATCGCGGCACGCAGTGAGGCGTCGCCGTCGACCACGACCGTGCCGCCGTGTGCGCAGGACGCGGCGCTCTGGCTGGCGTCGCCCTTGACGTGCACCAGACCGGACATCAGGTTCTCGCCGGCGCCCCAGCCCGCCGGGCCGTTGACGATCACCGTGGCGCGTTTGCCGAGGCCGCCGGCGTAGTACCCGGCCGCGCCGTCGATCGTGACGGTGACGTCGGCGTCGAGGCCGACGGCGAGGTTGTGCCGGCCCATCGGGTTCGCCAGCCAGATGGCGGCGCCGTCCGGCAGTTCGCGGAGGGCGCGGTTCGCTTCCCGTACCGGCGAACGGTCGAGGTCGACGGTCAGCGTGTCCACGAGTAGACCTCCTCCGGCTGGGGTTCGAAGACGCGGGCGGTTTCGATGCCGGGCAGCGCGGCGAGCGCGCGGTACTCGGAGGCCATCGCGACCCAGCGGTCGGTCTCGGCGATCAGGGCCGGCTTGCAGGCGACGGCGTCGCGCACCACCGCGAAGCTGTCGGCGGTCGAGACGAGCAGGGTGTAGAAGCCGTCGAAGCGCTCGCAGAGCAGTCGCAGCGCCTTCTCCACGTCGTCGCCCCGGCTCAGCCGGTGGGCGAGGAACCGGGCGCCGACCTCGGAGTCGTTGTCGCTGTCGAAGGTGACGCCGTCGCCGATCAGCTCGCGACGGATCGTGGCGTGGTTGGCGAACGAGCCGTTGTGCACGAGGCAGACGCCGTCCTCGACGGAGAACGGGTGGCAGCCCTCGGGCGTGACGGCGGACTCGGTCGCCATCCGGGTGTGGGCGACGGCCTGGTAGCCGGTGATCGAGTCCAGGCCGAAGCGATCGGCCACGGCCATCGGATGACCGACGCCCTTGAGCACGGCGAGACCCGGGCCGCGACCGGCGATCAGCGCGTGCGGCAGGGCCGCCCGGACCTGCGAGGCCAGCAGCGCCGTCGGGATCGCGGCGCTGAGGAGCACCACTCCCCCGCGTTCGACCGCCGTCACGCCCTTGACGGCCGCCTGCGCCTCCGCGACCGTCGTGCCCAGCAGGGCGACGGTGGCCTGGCCCTGCGGGGCGAGGGTGTCGTCGCCGTAGACGGCGATGCCGGCCGAGTCGGGGCCGCGCTCCGAGACCTGGTGGAGCATGCCGCGCAGCAGTGCGCCGAGCCGGGGCTGCAGCGTGTCGTCGCGCAGGTGCAGGCCGACGATTCCGCACATGTCGGTACCTCCTTCGGTGCGTGCTAGACGGCGGTCAGGTACCGGTTGGTCTCCCAGCCGGTGACGGTGTTGTGCCAGCCGAGGAACTCGTCGCGCTTGCGGTCGGCGAAGTAGCCGGCGACGCCGGGACCGGCGGCGTCGAGGGCGCGCTGCACGATCGGGTCGGCGTGCAGCGCGTCGACGGCGTGCAGGAGCGTGATCGGCAGCGGGACGGCACCGGCCGGGTGCTGACCGGGACCGGACGGGTCGCCGGGATCGACCTTGCGCTCCATGCCGTCGAGGCCGGCGGTGAGCAGGGCGGCGATGGCCAGGTACGGGTTGGCGGAGCCGTCGCCGCCGCGCACCTCGATGCGGTTGCGGTCGGGGACGCGGATCAGGTGCGTGCGATCGTTCCCGCCGTAGCTGGCCCGGTTCGGCGCCCAGGTGGCACCGGAGTTGGTGGAGACGGCGCCGCGCCGCTTGTAGGAGTTGACGGTCGGTGCGAGCACCGACAGCAGGCCCGGCGCGTGTTCCAGGACTCCGCCGACGAAGTAGTACGCCAGCTCGGAGAGGCCGAGACCGCGCTGGTCGGCGTCGTCCGGAAAGAGCGGTTCGGCCCCGGACCACAGTGACATGTGCAGGTGCAGGCCGTTGCCGGTGCGGTCGGTGAACGGCTTCGGCATGAAGGTGGCGAGCATGCCGCGCTGCTCTGCCAGCATCTGGATCAGATAGCGGGCGGTGATCACCCGGTCGGCGGTGGTGAGCGCGTCGGCGAACGTGAAGTTCTGCTCGAACTGGCCGTTCGCGTCCTCGTGGTCGTTGGCGTAGTTGCCCCAGCCGAGGCCGTTCATGGCGGTGGAGACCGCGGTGAGGTGGTCGTACATGCGGGTCACGCCGCGAGCGTCGTAGCAGGGCTGGGCGGCCCGGTCGTCGGCGTCGGCGGTGCGCAGACCACCGCTCACGTCCCGGTTGAGCAGGAAGTACTCGATCTCGGCGCCGACGTGCGCGTCGTAGCCCTTCTCCCGCAGGTCGGCGAGGACGGCCTGGAGGATGACGCGTGGCGCGTACGGCCACGGGCTGCCCTCGACGTGCGGGTCGCAGTGCACCATGGCGAGCCCGTCGCGCAGGAACGGCAGCGCGGCGAAGCTGGCCGGGTCGGGGATCGCCATGATGTCGGGGTCGCAGGGCTGCTGACCGAGCGCGCCCGCGGCGTAGCCTGCGAAACCGACACCCTCGGTGGCGAGCGCCTCCAGCGCCTCGACCGGCACCAGCTTGGCGCACGGCTTGCCGTCGAGGTCGACGAAGGTCGCCAGGATGAATCGGGTCTGATGCTGGTCTGTGAGGCCTTTCAGCGCTTCGTACCGGTCCGCCACGGCAACCCACCTCTGTCCACTACGGGGAACCCTAGTTGAACAGAAGTAGACCCGGCGATTGTTGCCTTGCCGTGCAGGTGTTGTGTCACATCGGTTTCGCCGGACCTCGTGACCGGTGTCGGCTGTCGCCGTGCCCCGCCCCGCCGGCGTCAGACGCTCCTGTCAGTCGCGGAAGCGTGGAGCGCTGAGGGTTCAGGCATTGGCGGAGGCAACGTGAGCGCGTAGTCGGTGGAAACCCGCGGTCCACCCCTCCACGATCAGTTCGAAGAACGCCTCGCTTCGCTGCTGCGCGACCGGCGTCAGGCGACCAGTTGGGGGTGGGCGGCGAGGAAGCCCTTGACCTGGTCGGTCCGGACGGCGGTGAGCAGGTTGATGCTGGTCTGGTCGAGGTCTTCGGCCGTGCCGTTGCCGGGCGACCGGTTGAACGTGCCCTCGTTCGTCTTGATGGTGACCACGTCGTCGCTGCTCACGCCGTGCATGGCGTACGCCCAGTCGGCCAGGTCGATGCCACCGCTGTCGATGGTGATCGCCTTGCCGGCGCCCTCGATGACCTTGTTGAACCGCACCGGGTTGGTGAGCACGTCCTTGCTGAGCATCTTCTTGAAGACGGCCTTGATGAACTGTTGCTGGTGGCGTTGCCGGTCGTAGTCGCCGTTGGGCAGGGTCTCGCGTTGCCGGACGTAGTCGAGGGCCTGCCACGATTCGAGGTGCTGGTAGCCGACGTGGTAGACCACCGGGGTCACGCCCGGAACCGGGTCCAGGCCCTGGCCGCCGTCGTCTCTGGTGTACTGCCGGAACGGGACCTCGGTCCCGCCCGTGCTGTTGTGACCGATGCTCACGGACGTGGTCTCCTGGTCCACGTACATGTCGACCCCACCGAGCACGTTGACGACCTGTTGGAAGCCGGTGAAGTCGACGATCCCCGCACCGTCGAACGTCACCCCGCACAGCTTCTTGATCGTCAGGGCGAGTAGCTCGACGGCATGGCGGCGGGCGGCCGGCCCGGTGAGGCCGTTGCCGCCGTAGGCGAACGCGGCGTTGACCTTGTCGTCGCCGCCCGGGTACTGCCTGGCCCCGTTGTCGTACGGCGGGACCTCGACCCAGGTGTCCCGGGGAATCGAGACCATGAACGCGGCGTCATACGTCGCCGGGATGTGCAGGATGATGATCGAGTCGGAGCGTACGGGTTCGCGAGGGTCCTGGCCGGGGCGGGCGTCGACACCGATGAGCAGGATGTTCTTCGCCCCTGTGACGGACGCGTGGCCGGGCTGCTGGGCCCAGCTGCCGGTGTCGCCGAGCAGGTTCTGCTCGACGACGCCGCGCGTCGCGTACGACAGCAGGGCCTCCTTCGCCACGAGCACCGCGCCGGCCAGCACGACCAGGGTCGTGCCGAGCACGATGCACCACCGCGCCCACAACGGAGCCTTGGGCCGTGCGCGCTGGTTCCGGTCGCTCGGCACGGTTGCCCGGCCGCACGCGCGCTGGTTCCGGCCGGTCGGCACGGTTGCCCGGCCGCGCGCACGGCCGGGCCGGTCGTTCACCGGATCACCGGACCGGTGCGGTTCATCCGGAGAGGTCACCGGGCCGGCTCCTGTTCACGAGTACGTCGGACAGGAGAAACCTATGGACCAGGTGGACCGGCGGCCGTGGCGTCCTGCGACATCAACCCCGTCTTTCACCCCCTACGAACCGGTGCCCGGGTACGAATGGGCCGCTCGCAACACGCGTTCGTCACTCACGGGGATCCCATGCCGGTACTTCCTGCCCTCCATGCGGCGCAGTAGCGTCGCCGGGGTCGCGCCGCGGTGGTGGCTCTACCTGCCGGCGTTCTTCCTGATCGCAGCGGGGTGGGCGCTCGCGCTGCCGGTCAACGGCACGTACGACGAGAAGGACCACATCGCCCGTGCGTACGCCGTGACCACCGGACAGCTCACCACCCACCGCACGGTCGTCGACCGGCGCGACGACCGCAAGCCCGCGTTCCTGGTGCCGGCGAGCCTGATGCCCAGCAACAGCAACGTCGACTGCGCCTGGGCGCCCCGCCCGGCGCGCCCGGCCGACTGCCAGCGCTGGACCACCGACCGGGCCCGCGTCCTCACCCCGAGCGGGGCGGCCAGGTACAGCCCGGTCTACTACCTGCTCGTCGGTGCGCCGCTGGTGATCGCGCCCGACCGGACCGGCATCCTGCTCGCCCGGCTCATGTCGGCGCTGGCCGCGGCCGCGCTCCTGGCCGGAGCGGCCGGTGCCGCGCTGCGGCTCGGCAGCCGGTTGCTCGCGCTCGGTGTCGTGCTCACCGCGACGCCAATGGCGGCGAACCTGGCCGGCTCGGTCAACCCGAACGGCCTCGAGATCGCCGCGGGCATCGCCGTCTGCTGCGGGCTGCTCGCCCTGCTGCGCGCGCCCGACGCACTGCTCGGCGACCGCGCCGTGCGCCGCCTGCTCGTGCTGGTCGGGGTCGGTTCGCTGGTGCTGCTCACCGTCCGCCAACTCGGGCCCGCGCTGCTGACGCTCATCGTGACGGCGTGCGTGGCGCTGGCCCGCCCCGGCCGCATCGCCCAGCTGTGGCGGCGCCGCGAGACGCGCTGGATCGTTGCCGGCTCGTGGTCGCTCGGTCTGGCCGGTTCGCTCGGCTGGATGGCGTACTCCGGCGTGGCCGGCGTCGCTGCGGTCGCCCGCGACGCCCAGCACCTCACCCCGTCGGAGCTCGCGCAGGTCCTCGCCACCCGGCGCATCCCGTTCTATCTCAGGCAGGTCGTCGGCCAGTTCGACTACGGCGAGACCAAGCCACCGCTGGTGGTCATCGCGGCGTGGTGCCTGCTGCTGGGCGCCGTGGTGGTGCCGAGCCTGATCCACGGCGGCCGCCGGCTCACCCTCGTCGCCGCCGCACTCGGCGCCGCCTGCCTCGGCCTGCTCCTGACCCTGGAACTGCACTATCTGCCGATCATCGGCTGGTTCGCGCAAGGCCGGTACGCGATGCCGGCAGCCACCGGTGTGGTGCTGTGCGCCGCCTGCGCCCCGCGGTTCGAACGCCGCCTCGCCGCGCGGCACCGGCTACGCCCCTACTGCACCGTCCTGACCTTCACGGCCGCAGCCCTGCACGTGTACCTGCTGGCGTTCGTGATGACGCGTTTCCAGTCCGGCCCGGGCGCGCGCCTCGACCCGTTCACGGGCGTCTGGCAGCCACCGGTCGGCGTGCTGCCGCCGCTGCTGGCGGTGCTGGCCGGCGGCACGATCCTCGCGGTGCTGGCGGCAGTGGCGACCGGCGACAGTACGCGTGGTCCCGTCCACACACCGTCAGAACAGCACGCGTTGCCTTCCATGCCGAACGTCCGGTGACACGCTGCCCCCGTCAGGCGCGGCGTCACGCCAGGACCGCGGAGCCCTACGGCTACGCCGCCTCCGCCTGCCTCCGGCCCGGGCCGGAGCGGTCACTGCCAGCTTCCCGGCCGCCTGGAGTCGATCGAGCGTTTCGGACGTTAGCCGGCGGTCGCACTGGGTAGCGGCGGCTTGCCGTGTTCGTGCCGCGGCTTGACCTTCGAGCGATCCGCCGTGGGGGTTCGGTTGACCAAGATCAGTGTTGAGCCGGTGGTTGCGCCGTCGCCGGTTCGTCGTCAAGGGCTGCGGCTGTGGCTGACCGTGGCCGCGGCGGTCGTCGCGCTCGCCGCCGGCGGGTTCGTCACGTTCAGGCTCACCAGTACCGTGCCGGCGCCGCAGATCAAGCAGACCTTGCCGCAGACGTACACGATCCCGGGCGCTGCGCCGGTGTTGCCGTGGCCGCAGGCCGGGCAGGCGACGGTCGAGATCGACGGACTCGGCCGGGTGGGCAGCTCCGGTGGGTCGCGGCCCGTGCCGATCGCCAGCGTCACCAAGGTGATGACCGCGTACCTGATCCTGCGGGATCATCCCCTGCGCCTCGACGAGAACGGCCCCACGCTGATCGTCTCGCCGGAGGAGGCCGCCGCCTACCCGTCCCAGCTCGCCTCCGGCCAGTCGGTGGTCCAGGTGGTCGCCGGTGAGGTGCTCACCGAGCGGCAGGCCCTCGAGGCTCTGCTTCTGCCCTCGGCCAACAACGTCGCCCACATCCTCGCCCGGTGGGACGCCGGCAGCAGCGACGCGTTCGTCACGAAGATGAACCAGACCGCGGCCCAGCTCGGGATGGCCGATACGAAGTACACCGACCCGTCCGGGCTCGCACCGACCACCGTCAGCACCGCCGCCGACCAGGTCACCCTGGCCCGGGTGGCGATGCAGGTGCCGGTGCTGGCGCAGATCGTGGCGATGCCGAAGGCCACGCTGCCCGTGGTCGGGCAGGTCGAGAACGTCAACACCCAACTCGGCAAGGACGGCCTCGTGGGCATCAAGACAGGCTTCACCGACGAGGCCGGCGGCTGCCTGCTCTTCGCGGCCGAGTTCTCCGCGGAGGGGCAACGGTTCAGGGTCATCGGCGCCGTGCTCGCTCCCGGCCCGAGCCCGGCGGACGCCTTCGAGGCCAGCCGTCGCCTGATACAGGCCAGCAGCGGCCTGCTGCACAAGTACAAGGTCGTGCACGCCGGCGAGGTCGTGGCGACCCTCCGGGGACCGACGGGCAGGAGCACCGCCCTCGCCGCGACCGGCGACGTGGACGTGGTCGGCTGGCCCGGCCTGACGTACCGGATCGACACGGTGGGCGCCTTGCCGAGCCGCATCGCGGCGGGCACCGGTGCCGGCACGCTCAAGTTCACCGCCTTGGCCACTGCCGCGACCACGGCCGTGCAGGCCACCCACGCGCTCGAACCACCGAGTTGGTGGGAACGAATCACGCACGGGTGAGACGCGGGAGGTCATGGACCGAAGGACGCCGCTACATGGGCGCCTCACCCGCTTCTCACCATCGCCCGCCGCACTACCCGGCGGGGCCCGCCGGGCGATTCCGCCTGTGCCCAGACGTCACAGGTAGTCGCCGGGCCAGTGGAACGCCCCCGGGGCGGCGGTCATCGCGGCGATCAGCTCCGGAGCGGCGTGCAGCGGCCGGAGCATCCCGGTGGTGTCGGTCTCGGTCACCGGGTCGCGCAGCAGCCAGGGCAGCGCCGCGTCGATCGCGGGGTCGGCGGGCAGCCGGGCCGTGCAGCGCCGCACGCCCGCCGCACGGGCGTCCTCGGCGACGGCGGCGAACAGGGCGCCGAGGGCGTCCTCCCGGCCAGGCCGGCACGCGGTCTCCAGGACGTGTACGTCGCCGGCCGTGCGGCGCAGGACCATGTACCCGCCGAGGCGGCCGCGCCGGTGGGCGACGAGCACCTCGGCCGGCGGCGCGTACCAGACCGGCACCCGGCGGTTCCAGTCGTCGGCGGTGCGGACCGTGGTGAGTGGGCGGTGGGCGTTGAACGCCCGGTGGGCTGCGGCGAGCCTGCTCCATTCGGTCAGCGAGCCGGGACCGACCGTCCAGCCGGAGGACGGTGAGGCCGGCCCGGCGGGGCCACCGGCCGGGGCCGGTGCGCCGGTCGGGTAGCGCAGCGTGAACGGTTCGAAGCCGCTGCCGCGATAGACGTCCGGGGTGCCGGTGAACAGCAGCGACCAGGAACAGCCGTCGGCCGTCATCGCGGCCAGGGCCAGGTCGAGCAGGCGGCGGGCGTGGCCGCGGCCGCGAGCCGCGGGGAGCGTCGCCACGTTCGCGATCCCGCCGACCAGGTGCACACCGCCGTCGGCGGCGCGCAGCCGACGAGGAAGGTAGTAGACGGCGGCCAGGACGGTCGCCGCGTCCACCGCGACGAACGTGCGGGGGAAGCGCCCCGGGTCGCCGGCCCACAGCGGGAAGACGTCCGTGTCGGGAAAGGCCGCCGACCACAGGGCGCGCAGCGACGGCTCGTCGGCGGGGATGGCCGGGCGGTGCACGGTCAGCCCATGCGGGTGAGCAGCTGCCGGGTCACCGCGTGGGCGAGTGGCCGCCCCGCGGCGTACCGGGTGATCTCCTCCACCACGATCGCGCCCTGACGGCGCCGCCCCTGCACCGTGCCGGCGGCCTGGTGCGGGGTGAGCAGCACGTTCGGCAGCGCCCGCAGCGGGTGCCCGGTGGGCAGCGGCTCGTCGTCGAACACGTCCAGGGCCGCGTCGATGCGGCCGGTGGACAGCTCGGCGACCAGCGCCGCCTCGTCGACCAGCCAGGAGCGGGCCGTGTTCACCAGGCCGGCGCCGTCGGGCAGGAGCGCCAGCTCGCGGGCGCCGAGCAGGTGCCTGGTCTCCGGCAGGACCGGCGCGTGCAGTGCGACGATCCGGCTGCCGGCGAGCACCTCGTCGAGCCCGGCCAGCCGCACACCGAGCGCGGCCGCCTCGGACACGGAGAGGGTCGGGTCGGCCAGCGTCACCTCGGCGCCCAGGGCGCGCACCAGCGAGACGTAGGCGCGGCCGGTGCGCGACGCGGCGACGACACCGACCGGGCAGCCGAGGATCTCGTCACGCGGCGGCGCCTGCTCGGCGGCGTCCCACGCGGTGCCCGCGTGCAGGGCGTGGTCGAAGCGGGGCAGCCGGTGCAGCAGCGCCAGCGTGAAGGCCAGCGCGACCTCCGCGACCGACCGGGCCATGCCCTGCCCCGCCTGAGTGACGGCGATGCCCCGGTCGAACACCCCGCCGGTGACGAACGGCTTGACCGACGCGCCGGTGTGGGCGACGAGCCGCAGCCGCGGGGCCAGGTCGAGCAGGCCGGCGTCCAGCCGCGGGAAGCCCCACGCGGTGACGAGCACCTCGGCGCGGGGCAGCCACTGCGCCGCCGCGGCGTGGTCGTCCACCAGGACGCAGTCGGCGACCTCGGCCAGCCGGACGCCGACCTCGGCCGGGAAGAACTGGGCGCGCAGGGCGGGCGGCACCGACACGACGGTCACCGGCCGCCGTGGCGCGTCACCGGAGCCAGGCATCGCGGTGCTCCTCGACGAAGTCGTCGTCCGTCAGCCACGGGTAGGCGGCCGCGACCCGGGTCAGCTCCTCGGCCTGGCCGGCGGAGAGCCCCTCGTCGGGGTCGAGGCACCACACGCCGGCGAGCAGCCCCTGCCGGCGCAGCACCTCGTGGACGCCGGCGATGCAGCCGCGGAAGGCGTTGGCGGCGTCGAACACGGCGGCGTTGGCGTCCGTGACCGCCGCCGCGCGGTCGGTCAGCTCGGCGAGCGCGACGGCGTCGCCGTCGCGGGCCGCGCGGACCCGGTCGAACATGGCCACCGCGGCGCTGGTCCAGACCGCCCACTGGCCGAGCAGGCCGCCGGCGAAGCGCCGCCCGGCGAACCGGCCGAGCAGGTCGCCGACGATGTGGTCGTCGTTGCCGGTGTAGAGGGCGACCTCCTCGCCCCGGTCGGCGGACACGATGCCGCGGACGGCTTCCAGGGTGCGGTACCGGTCGAACGGCGCGAGCTTCACGGCCACCACCGCCGGCAGGTCGGCGAAGGCCCGCCAGAACGCCGTGGACAGGCGCGGGCCGCCGATGGCGGGCTGGAGGTAGAAGCCGACCACCGGCAGCACCATGCCCACCGCCCGGGCGCGCTCCAGCAGGGTGGCCTCGTCGGCGCCCGGCACGACCGGCGACAGCAGCACGGCGTCGTAGCCGAGCCCGGCGGCGAGCTCGGCCTCGGCGACCGCCTGTGCCGTGTCGCCGCACGCCCCGGCGATCTTCACCACCGGACGGCCGGCCTCGGCGTCGACCACCTCGGCGGCGAGAGCCAGCACCGGCGCGAGCAGCCCGGCCTGGCGGATCTCGAACTGGGTGGTGTGCACGCCGACGGCGACGCCGCCCGCGCCGGCGGCCAGGTAGTAGCGGGTGAGCGCGCGCTGCCGCCGCTCGTCGAGGGCCCGGCCAGCGGTGAGGGCGAGGGGGTGCGCCGGGATGACGGTGCCCGACCGGAGCAGATCAAGGCCCACGGTCAGAACCTCCCGTCGCGGACGGCGAACTTGGTCGGCTTGCCCGAGGTGGGCAGGCCCGCGGCGAGCCAGTCCGCCTGCCAGTCGATGAGGGTGCCGAGCGGCACGTCCGGATAGCCGAACAGTGCGTGGCAGCGGGTGGCGTCGTTGAGCAGCGCGGCGGGGGCCTCGGTGCCGGTGATGGTCACCGGCCGGCCGAGCCGTTCGCCGAACCTGGCGGCGAGGCGGCGCACCGGGGCGGTCTCCGGGCCGGTCACGTTGAGGGTGAACACGCCGGTGCTGGCGTGGCGCAGGGAGCGCAGGGCGACCTCGTTGGCGTAGCCCTGCCAGACCACGTTGACGTGGCCGGTGGTGACGTCGATCGGCGTGCCGGCGAGGACGGCCTGGCCGACGTCGGCGAGCACCCCGTAGCGCAGGTCGACCGCGTAGTTGAGCCGCAGGACCGTCACCGGGGTGCCCCTCGTGGCGGCGGCGTGGGCGAACACCTGCTCCCGGCCGAGGCAGCTCATCGCGTAGTCGCCGACCGGGCCGGTCGGGTCGTCCTCGGCGCAGCCGCCGGAGGCGACCGGCACGAGCGGGTAGACGTTGCCGGTGGAGAACGCCGCGATCCGGGCGCCCGCGTAGCGGCGGGCGACGGCGGCGGGCAGCACCGCGTTGACGACCCAGGCCAGGTAGGGGGCGGCCGAGGTGCCGAACTTCGCGCCGACCATGAACACCACGTCGGTCGCGTCGGGCAGCTCCCGCAGGTCGCGGTCGCCGAGCAGGTCGAACGGCACCGGTTCGACGCCGTCGGCGGCCAGCGCCGCCGCGACCTTCTCGTCGGACCAGCGCGACACGGCGTACACCCGGTCGCTGGTGCGCCCGGCCGCGTCGAGGCCGCGGCGGGCCAGCCGGCACAGCGACGGGCCCATCTTGCCGCCGGCGCCGAGGACGACGAGGTCGCCGGCGCCCTCGGCGAGGTCGGCGACGAGCGCCGGCGACGGCCGGGCGAGCCGGTCCTCCAGTTCGGATTCGCTGCTGAACACGGTTCTCATCCTTTGATTCCGGACATCGTGACGCCCTCGGTGAAGTACCGCTGGCCGACGAGGTAGGCGGCGAAGATGGGCACGAACGCGATCACCGAGCCGGCGAGCATGACGTTGAGCGGCACCTGTTCCTGCTGGAGCGAGGCGATGCCGACGGTGAGCGTGCGCATGTCCCCGCTCTGCCCGATGATCAGCGGCCAGAGCAGGTCGTTCCAGTGCCACAGGAAGACGAACACGCCCAGCGTGGCGAGGATCGGCTTGCACAGCGGCAGGACGATCCGGGTGAACATCCGCCACTCCGACGCGCCGTCGATGCGGGCCGCCTCGAACAGCTCGTCGGGCAGGCCCTGGATGAACTGGCGCATCAGGAACACGGCCTGGGCGTTGGCGAGGGTGGGCAGGATCAGGCCCCAGTAGGTGTCGACGCCGCCGGCCTTCGCGATGAGGATGAACGTCGGGATGAGCGTGACGTGGTACGGCACCATCACCATCGCCAGGAAGGACCAGAACATCGTCTCCCGGCCGGGGAAGCGTTTTTTCGCGAACGCGTAGCCGGCCATCGCGGCGAGCAGCAGCACCAGCACGACGCTGACGACCGAGTAGATCGCGGTGTTCAGCAGCCAGCGCAGGATGCTCTGGGCCTCCAGGACCTTGCCGTAGGCGCCGGTGTCGATCGGCCACGGCAGCAGGCTGCCCGGGAACTCGACGGCCGCCGCCGGTTTGAGGCTCAGGACCACCATCGCGTAGAAGGGGAACAGCGTGACGACGCTCGCCACGGCCAGCAGGGCGGTGCGCAGCACCTTGCCGGCCGGGCCGGGCTGCAGGGCGCGGTAGGCGCGGGGCCGGCGGGGCCGACGGGGCGCGGTCGTGACGGTCACTTGTCCCTCCCGAGGGCCAGCCGCTGGATCAGCGCGACGAAGAGCGTGAGCACGAACAGCGCGACGCCGATGGCACTCGCGTAGCCGAGGTCGAAGTACTTGAAGCCCTGCTCGTACAGGGCCATGACGAGCGTGTAGCTGGCTCGGGCCGGTCCGCCGCCGGTCATCGCGTAGACGAGGTCGAAGACCTGGAACGAGGCGGTCGTCTCGATCACCAGCAGGAAGAACAGCACCGGCCGCAGCTGCGGCAGGACGATCCAGCGGAACCGCTGCCACGGCCCGGCCCCGTCGGTGAGCGCCGCCTCCTCCAGCTCGCGCGGCAGGTCCTGCAACCGGGCCAGGACGATGAGCATGCCGTAGCCGAAGTGCGACCAGACGCCGACGAGGGCGAGCGCCGGCAGGACCAGGGTGGTGGAGGCGAGCCACGAGTCGTCGGGCAGCCCGAACCAGCCGAGGATCCGCGACCACGGGCCGTCGCTGGAGAAGACCCAGGCGAAGATCGTGGCCACGAGCACGAGGCTGGTGACGACCGGCAGGAAGAACACCGAGCGGAAGAAGCCGACGCCGCGGAAGCCGCGCCGGACCAGCAGGGCCAGCCCGACCGAGACGGCGACGGTCAGCGGCACGTACAGCAGCGTGTAGACGACGGTGACCCGCAGCGCCTGCCAGAACACCGGGTCGTCGGCGAGGCGGCGGGCGTTGTCCAGCCCGGTCCACTCGGCGTCGGCGCCGATGGAGTACTCCATGAACCCGAGCACCAGCCCCGCGATCGCCGGGCCGAACCGGAACACGAGGAACAGCAGGAACGCGGGAAGGACGAAGAGCAGGCCCCACCGGGCCTCGCGCCGGGCCATCACCCGCCGGGTCCGCCGCGCCGGCACCTGTGCTATTTCGGCCACCTGTGCTGTATCGGCCATCCGCCGTCCTTTCCGTGAGCAAGGGAGCCGGCCCGCCGCGAGGGTGCCGCGGCGGGCCGGACCGGAGGGTCAGAGCAGCGCGTTGGCGGCCTTGGCCGCGTCGGCGAGCGCCTGCTCGGGGGTCTTCTTGCCGATCAGCGCCGCCTGGATCTCGGGCGCGAGCACGCCCATCACCTCGCGGCTCTTCTCGTTCAGCGCGCCGACCGTGGTGCTGGCGAGGGTCTTCTCCATCGCGCTGTTGATCGGGTCCGACGCGTAGAGCGTGCCGGCCGACTTCTTCGCCGGGAAGTAGCCGCTCTTCGTCTCGTAGGCGGAGGTCACCGACGGCTGGCTGGCGAACGTGATCCACTCGCCGGCGGCCTTCTTCGCCGAGCTGCCCTTGAGCATGGCGAGGCTGCCGACGGTGCCGTAGCCGACGCTCTTGGCGTCCTTCAGCGGCGGGAAGATCTTGATATTGTCCGCGCCCCAGAACGTCTTGACGTCGGCCGGCACGTGCTGCCAGGTGCAGGCGACCTTGTTCTTGGCGACGTTGGTCTGCTCGAAGGCCGGGATGCTGGTGAGCAGGTCCTTCTGCACGTAGCCGCCGTCGGCGAGCTGCTTGAGGAAGGTCAGGGCCTTGACGCCCTCGGGGCCGTCGAACGCGACCTTCTTGCCGTCCTTGCTGAACACGTCGCCGCCGGCCTGCCACAGCAGCGGGTAGAACGACTGGTTCAGGGTGGCGGCCGGGTCGGCGTAGTAGTTGGTGACGTCGAAGCCCTTGGCCTTGAACTGCGGGGCCAGGGCGAGCAGGTCGTCCCAGGTCTCCGGGTAGTCGGTGATGCCGGCCTCGGCGAACACCTTGGCGTTGCACATCAGCGGGTTGCTGCTGGTCAGGATCGGCGCGCCGAGCATCTTGCCGTCGAGGGTGACGGCGGCCTTGACGTTGTCGAGGTAGTCGGCCTTGGCGTCGGCCGGCAGGTAGCTGTCCAGCGGCTCGATCATCTTGTTGAACTTGCCGAGCTGGTCGGGGATCAGGTAGACGACGTCGGGGCCCTTGCCGCCGGCGATCGCGGTGGTCAGGGACTCCTCCCGCTTCGCCCACGGGAAGATCTCGACCTTCACGTCGATGTTCGGGTGGCTGGTCTTGAACGCGGTGACCTGCTCGTTCCAGAAGGCGGTGTGGGCCGCCTGGTCGGGGATGACCGGGTAGATCCACATCGTGACCGACGCCTTCTCGTCGGACCCGCCGCCGCTGTCGCCGGACCCGCCGCCGCACGCGACGAGCAGCCCGGCCACCAGCGCGGCGACCGCGACCGGCGCGAACCTGCGAACTCGCATCGATGTTTCCTCTCGTGAGTGATGGTTCACTGCGCGGGCACGGTCACGACCGTGCCGGTGTGCCGGGCCGTCTCGGCGGCGAAGACCGCGAGGTGACTGGCGAGCGACTGGTCCAGTCCGGACCGGATGTGGCTGCGGTCGCCGGTGGCGACGGCGCGGATGAAGGCGTCCATCAGGCCGCTGTCACCGCCGCCGTGGTCGTCGGCGGCGGTGGACCCGCCGACCGGGCCGGTCTCCAGGACCTCGATCCGGTCGGTGCGGAAGTCGTGCACCCGGACCCGCTCGCCGTCGCCGGAGAGCATGCCGTGGGTGCCGAACAGCTGGGTCTGGCGGTGGGTCTGCTCGGTGAACGCGGTCATGGTGAACGTGGCGGTGACGCCGCCGGTCAGCTCCATGGCCACGACCTGGTGGTCGACGACGTCGTTGTCGCCGTTGTACACGCAGCGCCCGTAGGGCCCGGTCCGCAGCGCGTCGAGGAGCGCGGCCTCGTCGGTGCCGTCGGTGACGACGCTGACCGGCCACACCGCTCCCCGTTCGCGCAGCCGCGGCAGGTACAGCTTCGGTGCCGAGTAAGGACAGGCGGCCTCGACCGGGCAGTCGAGGCACCGCTCAGTGGCTCCGGCCGGGCGCTGGTCGGGCCGGAAGTGGCGCAGGCCGCCGAAGCTGGCGACCTGCTCGATGCGCCGGCCGGTGACGTAGCTGATCCAGTCGAGGTCGTGGCTGGACTTCGCCAGCAGCATCGGCGCCGCGAGGTCCTCCCGCCGCCACGGTCCCCGCACGTACGAGTGGGCGTAGTGCCACCAGCCGACCGGCTCCAGGTGCTGGACGCTGACGATCTCGCCGAGCACGCCGCTGTCGACGACCCGCTTCACCAGGTCGGTGTACGGGGTGTACCGCAGCACGTGGCAGACCGCGAACAGCACGCCGGTGGCGCGGACCGCGTCGACGATCTCGCGGCACTCCGCCTCGGTCGGCGCGAGCGGCTTCTCCACCAGCAGGTGGTGGCCGGCCCGCGCGAACGCGACGGCCGGCGCCACGTGCATCCGGTCCTGGGTCGCGATCATCACCGCGTCGGCCTCGACCCCGGCGCCGAGCAGCTCCTCCCAGCCGGTGAACTGGGCGGCGCCGGGGTTGTCGGCCACGACGAGGCCGCGCTGGTGCGGGCGCGGGTCGGCGACCGCGACCAGCCGCGCCCGCTCCGGGTGGTCGGCCACCCAGCGCGCGTACGTCTGGCCCCGGTTCCCGGCGCCCACCAGCGCCACCGTCACCTGCTGCTCCACGTCGTCTTCTCCTTGCCGGTCAGTGGTCAGACGCTGAGGTTGCCCGTGTCGCGGACCCGCGCCCCGGCCGGCGGCAGCGACCGGGCGACGCCCTCCTCGACGCACGCGGTGTGCAGCAGGGAGGAGCCGTCGCCGAAGCCCGCCTCGGCCAGCCGCAGCCGGCCCCGGGTGAACAGGGCACCGACGGCCGAGTACCGGTTGCGGCCGGACTCGACGGCGACGTGGGCGGTGTCGCCGTCGGCGGCCGTGCTCACGTAGGCACCGAGGTCCCAGGTGACGGCGCCGGTCGCCGCGGCGCGGGACAGGAAGGCCTTGGCCGCGTTGGTACCGCTGAACACCGCGCCGCCACCGACGCTGATGCGCTGGTCTGCGGCGCCGGCGAGCCGGATCCCGGTGTCGGTGAGCGTGCCGCCGTCGACGCGGACGTCGGCCGACTTGACGGCGATCGGAGCTGCGGTGGCCGCGCCGGTCAGCGTCGTGCCGGTCAGGTACAGCGGTCCCGGCCCGTTGAACGCGTGCCCGTCGAGGCCGGTGATGCTCGTACGCACCAGGTGTACCGGCGCGGTGACGCTGGCCTGCACCACCTCTGTGCCGGGGGCGGCGAGCCGGAACGCGCAGCCCTCGATGACGTTCGGCCGCCCGGAGCGGCTCGACTGCTGCGAGATGATCAGCGTGTCGTCGGCCGAGCAGCCGCGCAGCTGGACGCCGTCGGCGTTGACCCACAGCATGCCGGAGCCGGCGAGGCCGGCCTTGCGGATCACCTGGACGTCCTCGAGGGTCAGGTCGGTGACCTTCACCCGGGCCACGAACCACGAGCAGACGTGCTTGCGCACGGTGATCCGCTTGGCCGCCGAGCCCCACGCGGCGCCGGAGTTGGCGAACGTCATCAGCCCGGAGTTGCCGGTGTAGACCAGGTCGTGCTCGTACTGGCCGTGGGTGACGAACGGGCCCTGGTCGTCGCCGTCGCCGTGGCAGTTGGTGACGTAGCCGTAGGCGGAGGCGGTCCAGTCGTTGAGGTGCCTGGCGTTGGACGTGCGGCAGTCCTCGACGTGCCCGTACAGGCAGTAGATCTGCTGGGTGAGGTAGCCGGCGCCGCCCCAGGTGACCGAGGTCGGGTTCTTCAGCGTGCACCGGGCGGTGTGGAAGTGGGTGCACCAGCGGCGCATGATGACCGGCCAGAACGAGCCGGTGGCGTCGACGTCGGCGACGTCGCAGTGCACGGCGTACTCGTAGGCGATCGGGTGCGATCCGGTGTACTGGTCGCCGCCGTTGCCGGTGAAGACCAGGTTACGCACGTGGACCCGGCTGACCGGCTCGACCCGCGTCCAGGTCAGCGTCCGGCCGGCGGCGAGCTCCCAGCCGTTCTTGTAGCCGATGCGGATGTGTGTGCCGTCGATGATCTGGGTGACCTGCACGAGCTTCTGCAGCTCGCGTTCCCATGCGCCGGCGAGCTTGTTGACCTCGACCGCGTACCACTGACCGACCGCGAACGCGGCGGAGTCGCCGACCTGGAAGGAGTCCCAGCCCTCCAGCACGGCCTCGGTGAGGGTGTGGGTGTGGACCTGGTCGGTGACCGTGCCGCGGAAGAACAGTACGGCGGCGAACGGGTCGTCGCGGCCGGCGTCCTCGATCCCGTCGGTCGACATGGTGTGCCCGCCGAAGTCGAGCACCAGGTCGCTGCGGGTGAACCGGTGGCGCTTCACGAAGTGCAGGTCGGTGTGCGCCTCGATGCGGTGGATCGACGGGTCGCCGACCATCGCGTCGAGCGCGGCGTCGGCCGGTGTCTTCGCGTCGAAGACGCCGAAGTGCCGGAACTCGACGACGCCGTCGTGGACCTGCAGCCAGCGGCCCGGGCCGGGCCGGTCGCGCTGCGGGTCGAGGACGGTGCCGCCGTTGGCCGGCGCGCTGCTCGCCGGGTCCCAGCGCATCAGCCGGGCGCCGCCGTCGCCGGCCGCGAGGTGGCCGTCGACGTGCACGAGCTGGCCGGGGACGAGGGCGCGGTACTGCAGGGCGAGCAGCGCCGCGACGGAGCCGACGTGGAAGACGGCGTCGCGCATCGGGCTGAGCCGGTCGGCGTCGTCGCCCGGCGAGTAGGGGGTGGCGTGAGCCGCCGAGGCTGGGGAGATCGCGAGGGCGGTGCCGGCGAGGGCCAGGCCGCCGAGCCCGGAGGCGCGCAGCAGCGCGCGGCGGGTCGTCGATTCGGAGCGATCCATCGGAAGGGTCTCCTGCCGGTCAGACGGTGAGGTTGTCGGTGGTGACGATCCGGGCGGAGTCGGCGGGCAGCTCGCGGCCGACCCCGTCCTCGACGCATCCGGTGTGCAGCAGCGTGGAGGTACCGCCGAAGCCCGCCTCGGCGAGCACGAGGCGGCCGCCGGTGAAGCGGGCGCCGACGGCCCGGTACCGGTTGACGCCGGTGTCGACGCGGACGTGCGCGGTGGCCGCGCCCGTGGCGGTGCTGCGGTAGTCGCCGAGCTCGATGCGAACCTGCCCGGTGCCGGCGGCCCGCGTCAGCAGCGCGCCGCGGGCGTTGGTGCCGGTGACGGTCGCGCCGCCGCCGACGACCAGGCGCTGGTCCCGCACGGCCGACAGCTCGATGCCGGTGTCGGTCAGGGTCCCGCCGTGCACGACGACCTCGGCGGCGCCGATCTGCAGCGGCGCCGCGCCGGGCGAGCCGGTCAGCACGCAGTCGGTGAAGTGCACCGGGCCGGCGCCGCGCAGGATCGCGCCGTTCAGGCCGCGGAACGTGGTCCGGACGAAGTGCACGGGGTTGCTGACCGGCGTCTGGTGGACGACGGTGCCGGCGGGCTGGTCGAACTCGCAGTCGGCGATGATGTTGGGCCGGCGGGAGCGGGCCGAGCGCTGCGCGATGCTCAGCGTCCGGGCCGAGCAGCCGCGCATCTGGATGCCGTCGGCGTTGACCTGGAGCGTGCCGGCCGGGTCGAACGTGGAGCGGGCGATGACCCGCACGTCCTCCAGCGTCAGGTCGGTGATCTTGGTGCCGGCGACGAACCAGGAGCAGACGTGCCGGCGGATCGTGATCCGCTTGGCGCTGATGCCCCACTGCCCGCCGCTGTTGGCGATGTCCATGAGGCCGGAGTTGCCGGTGAAGACGAGGTCGTGCTCGTACTGCCCATGGGTGGTGAACGGGTTGCCGCCGGCGTCGTCGCCGTCGCCATGGCAGTTCTCCACGGTGCAGTACGCCGAGGCGGTGAGGTCGTTGAGGTGCCGGGCGTTGGAGCTGCGGCAGTCGACGACGTGGCCGTAGAGGCAGTAGATCTGCTGCGTGAGGTAGCCGGCCCCGCCGTACATGACCGTCGGCGGGTTCTTCAGGGTGCAGTTCGCGGTGGTGAAGTGGGTGCACCAGCGGCGCATGATGACCGGCCACCAGGTTCCGGTGGCGTGGATGCCCTCGACGTCGCAGCGCACCGCGTACTCGTAGGCGACCGGGTGGGAGCCGCTGTACTCCCGGTCGTCCGGTCCGGACCCCGGGTACTCGCCGGTGAACGCGACGAACCCGAGGAAGACCATGTTGCGCACGTGCGCCCGGCGGACCGGCTCGACCCGCTGCCAGGTGACCGTACGCCCGGGGTCGAGCTGCCAGCCGTTGAGGTAGCCGACCCGGATGTGGGTGGCGTCGACGATCTGGGTGACCTGCACCATCTTCTGCAGCTCGCGCTCGTCGGCGCCGGTGAGCGGGTTGCTGGTCGCGGTCCACCACTGGCCGACCGCGAACCGCTTCGCGTCGGGCACCTGGAACACGTCGGACAGCTCCGGCACGGTCTCGGTGAGCGTGTGGACGACGGGGGCACCGGTCGGCGTGCCGCGGAAGTACAGCACCGCGCCGAACGGGTTGTCGTGGGTGTTGCGCTCGATGCCGTCCGTGTGGACGGTGTGGCCGCCGAAGTCGAGCTCGATGTCGCTGCGGCCGAACGTGTGCCGCTTGACGAACCGCAGGTCGGTGTGGGCCTCGACGCGCTGGATCGACGGATCGCCGACCATGGCGTCGAGGGCGTCGTCGGCCGGCGTGTCGCGGCCGAAGACGCCGAACATCCGGAAGTCGCCGACGCCCGCGTGCACGGCCAGCCAGCGGCCGGCCGGGCGGCCGTAAGGATTGTGGACGGTGCCGCCGTTGCCGGCGGCCGTGCTGGCCGGGTTCCAGCGCAGCAGCGTGCCGCCGCCGTCGCCGGAAGTGTGGTAGCCGGCGACACGGACCATGGTGCGGGCGGTCAGCAGCGCCGGGTGGATGGCGTTGAGGGCGGCGACCGTGTCCACCGCGAGGATCCGGTCCTCGGGCGTGACGTGGTCGGGTGGGGGCGAGCCGGGTTGACCCATGGAAAGCCTCAACCTTCGCGGTCCAGCCGTGCGGCGACGCCGCCGCACAGCGGTGCGGTTCTTTGGGGGTGAAGGTCGGGCAAACGCGCGAGGCGCGCAGGCGGCGGAGCTGCTGACCGGAACGTCCCGGCACCGGGGCTGCGGCGCGTCGGGAGTCAGCTAGTTCGCCCGAGAGGGTCACGACCTTGGTCGTGACGTTGGCGGGGACTTTAAACAGCCCGTGAACTCGGTGTCAAGCGTTGTCGCGGTGATCGACGTGGCCGAGGCGGGCCGAGATCTCGTCGGCGGCCTGGCGCACCTGCCGGCCCACCTCCTGGTAGCGCCAGGTGGGCAGGCCGAGCTTGAGGCCGGTCACGCTGATCGCGCCGCAGCAGCCGCCGGTGTGGTCGCGCAGCGCGCTGCCGATGCAGAACACGCCGTCGGCGTCCTCCTCGTCGTCCAGGGCGTAGCCGGCGGTGCGGACATCGTCCAGGTGCGCCTGGAGCGAGTCGAGGTCGGTGATCGTGTGGTCGGTGCGCTTCGGCAGCCCGACCCGGCCGATGAGCTCGGCGACCTGCGCGGGGCTCATCTCGGCCAGCAGCGCCTTGCCCAGGCCGGTGCAGTGCGGCAGCTCGCGGGTGCCCATCCGCAGGTCGAGCTGGATCCGCTCGCCGTTGCTGACCTGGTCGATGACGACCGCGTGGGCGCCCTCGGGCACGGCGAGCCGGGAGCTGAGCCCGGTCTGCACGGTCAGGGTGCTCAGCACCGGGCGGGCGATGTCGCGCAGCGAGAGCTGCTCCTGGGCCCGCACGCCGAGCCGGGCGAGGGCCATGCCGAGCCGGTAGCGCCGGTTCAGCCCCTCGCCGTCGGCCGCCGCCAGCCCGTGCTGGCCCAGCGTGTAGAGGGTGGCGAAGACGGTGCTCTTGGACAGGCCGCACGCCTGGGCCACCTCGGTGACGCTCAGCCCGCGACCGGGGGCGGCGGCGGAGAGCGCCTCCAGCACCTCGGCCGCGCGGCTGACGCTGCGGACCAGGTATCTGGCGTTGTCGGATTCGTCGGTGCTCATGGTCCTCATTTCGCGCGCTGCTGTTCGCCCAGGCCGAACAGCGTAACAAAGCTGTTCGAAAACCGCGCCCCCGTCGTGTTGACCCCGTCGATCAGGCGTGCCTAGGATGCTGAACACTGTTTGGCAGTACCGAACAGTGTTCAGAAATTCTCATGCGGCGGAAGACATCGCGGCGCCATGACCGGGCTGGGCCATGGCACCGCACCGATGAGGAGTTAGGTGTGAAGCCACGAACGGCCCCATCCGGCACCACGCTCGCCGAGCGCGCCCGCCGGGTCATCCCCGGCGGCGTCAACAGCGGGCAGCGCAGCATCCCCGGACTCACCGAGCTGGTGATCGCCCGGGCCGTGGGTGCGCGCTTCTGGGACACCGACGGCCGCGAGTACACCGACTATCACGCGGCCTTCGGGCCGCCCCTGCTCGGCCACAACGACCCTGACGTCAACGCCGCCGTCACCGAGGCCGGCCGGCGCCTCGACCTGTGCGGCGTGGCCGTCACCGACGGCGAGATCCAGCTCGCCGAGACCCTCGCCGAGCTGGTGCCCAGCATCGAGCAGGTACTGCTCACCAGCACCGGCAGCGAGGCGACGTTCCACGCGCTGCGGGTCGCCCGCGCCGCCACCGGCCGGCGCCTCGTGGTGAAGTTCCAGGGCTGCTACCACGGCTGGCACGACGCGGTCAGCCTCAACGTCATCTCCGCTCCCGACCGGGTCGGCGTGCAGGACCCGATCTCGACCGGCATCCTGCCCGAGGTCCTCGACGCCACCCTCGTGCTGCGCTTCAACGACGCGCCGGCCGTGCGCGCGGCGTTCGCCGAGCACGGCGAGCAGATCGCCGCGGTCATCGTCGAGCCGGTGCCGCACAACGTCGGCTGCCTGCTGCCCGATCCGGAGTTCCTGCAGGCGCTGCGCGACGAGTGCACCCGCGCCGGCAGCGTCCTCGTCTTCGACGAGGTGATCACCGGCTTCCGGCACGACCTCGGCGGCTGGCAGCGCATCAGTGGGGTCACCCCCGACCTGACCACGCTCGGCAAGGCCCTCGGCAACGGCTACCCGATCGGCGCGCTGGGTGGCCGGGCCGACCTGATGGACCTGTTCAGCACCCGCCCCGGCGCGCCGGCGTTCTTCGCCGGCACCTACAACGGCCACCCGGCCGTGGTCGCCGCCGCGCTCGCCACCCTCGGCAAGCTACGCACCGAGCCGGTCCACGAGCACGTCTACCGCCTCGGCGAGCGGATCCGCGCCGGCCTCGCCGAGGTCTTCGCCGACCTCGGCGTGCCCGCTGTGGTCACCGGCCACGGGTCGGTCTTCGTCAGCTATTTCATGGACGGGCCGGTTCCCCGCACATACGACGACCTTTTGCGCAACGATGCGGGCATGTTCATCGGCTACCGGCGCCGGATGCCCGAGCACGGCGTCTTCGAGCTGCCGCTCAACCTCAAACGCAACCACGTCTCCTACGCGCACACCGACGCCGACGTCGACCACCTCCTGGAGGCCACCCGGTCGGCGGTCCGCGACACGCTCGCCGCGGGCGGCGTCACCGAGCTGGCCGGCACCGCCACCATGGGCGGCGCCGTGGGGAACGGGTGAGCCGATGCTGACCGTCAACACCACCCGCCCGGCCGGGCCGGCCGGCCGGATCACCCGCGTCGAGACGCTCAGCCTCGGCACCGCCTGGCGCGACTTCTCCTACGTGCGCGTGCACACCGACGCCGGGCTCAGCGGCGTCGGCGAGATCACCCATCCGTACCGCGGACGCGAGACCTGCCAGCTCGCCGAGGCGATGGCCGCCCGCCATCTCATCGGCGCCGACCCGTTCGACGTCGAGGAGATCTGGCTGCGGCTGTACCAGGGCGACTTCCTGCGCGGCGGGGACGTCGGCGGGATCGTGCTCTCCGGCGTCGACCAGGCGCTGTACGACCTGATGGGCAAGGCACTCGGCGTCCCGGCCTACCGGCTGACCGGCGGGGCCTGCCGCGACCGGGTCCGGGTCTACGCCAACGGCTGGTACACCGGCGACCGCGAGCCCGTCACCTTCGCCGAACGGGCCGTCGCCACCGTGGCCCGCGGCTACACCGCCCTCAAGTTCGACCCGTTCGGCGCCGGGCTCGGCGAGCTGTCCCGCACGGAGCTGCACCGGTCCGTGGCCATCGTCGCCGCGGTCCGCGAGGCGGTCGGCCCCGACGTGGAGCTCTTCGTCGAGGGACACGCCCGCTTCGCCATGCACACCGCCATGCGGCTCGTCCACGAGCTGGCGCCGTTCGACCTCGGCTGGTTCGAGGAGCCGCTGCCGTGGACCCACATCGAGCGCTACGCCGAGCTGCGGGCCCGGGCGACGATGCCGATCTCCGGCGGCGAGCACTTCCACAACCGCTACGAGTACGCCCGGCTGTTCGCCACCGAGGCGGTCGACATCATCCAGCCCGACCTGTCGATGGCCGGCGGCTTCACCGAGATCCGCAAACTCGCCGCCATCGCCGACCAGCACGCGATGGTCGTCGCGCCGCACAACTCCAACTCGCCGCTGTGCACCACCGCCTCCGTGCACGCCGTCCTCGGGATGCCAAACTTCAAGATCCTGGAGACGTTCGACGGCATGCTGGAGGACTACGTGTTCGACGCGGTGCGCGGCGCGCTGCCGATGACCGGCGGGCACATCGACCTGCCGACCGCGCCCGGACTCGGCATCGAGCTCGACGACGAGGTCTTCGCCGAGCACCCGCCGAGCCACGGCTTCTGGAACATGTTCGCCGAGGGCTGGGAGAAGCGGGACCGCCGATGATCGTCGACGTCCACTCACACCTGTTCGACTGCCCGGACCACGTCGGCGACCCGTTCGCCGCCGAGGCGGCCCGGGCCCACGGCGGCCACGTGGACCTGACGGTGCGGTGGGCCGACTACGCCGCCACCGCGCCGGAGGACACCCGGACCATCGTGGTCGGCGGCAAGGCACGCCGGTCCGGGCTGTGGGTCGACGACGCCGCCGTGGCCGCCTACGTCGCCGAGCGGCCCGACCGGCTGATCGGCTACCTCGCGCTGGACCCGACCCAGCCGGGCTGGCGCGACGAGCTGGAGCACGGGCACGCCGGCCTAGGCCTGCGCGGGATCAAGCTGATGCCGATGTACGCCGGGTTCGACCCAGCCGACCCCGCCTACGACGACCTGTACGCCTACGCGGCCCGGCACGGGCTGCCGCTGCTCGTGCACACCGGGACCACGTTCGTTTCCGCGGCGCCGCTGCGGTACGCGCTGCCGGTGCACCTCGACGAGGTCGCGATCCGCCATCCCGAGCTGCGCATGGTCCTCGCCCACCTCGGCCACCCCTACGAAGGGGAGTGCATCGCGGTCATCCGCAAGCACCCGCACGTCTACGCCGACGTGTCCGCGCTGCACTACCGGCCGTTCCAGCTCTGGCACAGCCTCCGGCTGGTCCAGGACTACGGCGTGTGGGACAAGCTGCTGTTCGGCAGCGACTACCCGTTCACCACCGTCGACGCCTCCATCGAGGGGCTGCGCGCGGTCGGCCGGGTCCCCGGCATCCCGGGCCTCGACCCGCTCGACCCCGAACAGATCGAACGGCTGATCCACCGCCCGTCGCTGGACCTGCTGGGGCTGTCGTGACCGCGTTCGACCTGACCGGCCGGACCGCCCTGGTGACCGGTGCCGCCCGGGGCCTCGGCGCCGCGTTCGCCGCCGGTCTGGCCGGCGCCGGGGCCGACGTCATCGCGGTCGACCGGCCCGGCGCGGACCTCGGATCGACCGTCGCCGCCGTCACCGCCGCCGGCCGGGCCTGCCACCCGCACGCGTTCGACCTGGCCGAGACCGAGGCGATCGCGCCCTGGGCCGACGAGCTGCGCCGCGCGCACGGCCCGCTGCACATCCTGGTCAACAACGCCGGGGTGGCCGCGCTGGAGCACTTCAACGAGATCACCGTCGCCGGCTGGCGGGCGGTCATGCGCGTCAACGTCGAGGCCGTGTTCTTCCTCGCGCAGCGCGTCGCCGAGCACATGATCGCCGACGGGGTCTCCGGCCGGATCGTGAACATCTCGTCGAAGAACGGCCTCGTCGCCGAGGCCGGCCTGGCCCACTACAACGCCTCGAAGGGCGCCGTCGAGCTGCTCACCCGCTCGCTCGCCGCCGAGCTGGGCCCGCACGGGATCACCGTGAACACGATCGCGCCCGGCATGATCGCCACCCCGATCGACGGCGAGTTCCCGTTCGACCGCGCGGCCTTCGAGGCGGCGTGGGCCGAGCGGATCCCGCTCCGCGGCGGCTACGGGCGCCCGGAGGACTGCGTCGGCGCGCTGCTCCTGCTGGCCTCCGACGCCGGCCGGTACATCACCGGCACCCATCTCGTCGTCGACGGCGGCGTGCTCGCCGACCAGATGCCCCGCCTGCGGTTCATGCCGCCGTACCGCAACACGCTCTGACCCCGGCCGCGCCACCCACCCCACGGCTCATCCTCACCCCGCCCAGCAGCCACGTCACGGACCACCACCAGCGCGGCGGGCCGATGGCCGACACCTCGGCGTAAGGCGCTTATTCCTTCCCGAGCGGGGCAGGTCGCGGCCGTGCGGGCCATTGGGATGCGCTGGCAGCCAACATCGGTCGTTTGACGTTGGCCGAGTGGATTCAGATCATCGCAGCCACAGCTGCGGTCGCCGCGGCGGTTGCCGCCGCCTCGGCCGCCCGCTCGGGGCGCGGTGCGGCCCGGACCGCTGCCAAGCAGCTGCCGGAGTTGCAGATACAGGTCGAGATCAACGCGGCCCAGGCGAAAGCCGCCGACGAGCAGGTCGTCCTCGCGCAGGTAATGCTGAAAGCCGCCACGACCCGGGTTCCACAGATGAGTGGCAGTTCTAGGCCCAGAAGATTGGCGTTGAACTGGGCAAACGACGGTTGGCCCGGTGACGGGGCGTGTCACTAGGCAGGGGCGTTTGTGCTGGTCAACCGCGTGTGGCTAGGTCGAGGATCGCCTTGGGCGGCTCGATGTCGAGGGCGGCGAGGATGTCACGTTGGGTCTTGGTCAGTGTGGTGGTCTGCCGGAAGGTGCCGGCCGGGCCGGTGTAGGTGACCGCGTGCAGGCGTTGCAGCTCGTCGCGGATGGCGGGCCAGGCCCGGCTGGTGGTGGTCTCGATGATGCGGATGAGCAGCAGGGCCAGCCAGCACAGGGTGACGTGGGCGCGGATGCGGTCTTCCTTGCGGTGATAGACGGGTCGCAGGTCGATGACCTGTTTCATGGTGCGCCAGCCGCGTTCGACCTCCAGCAACTGCTTGTAGCCCAGGGCGATGTCCTCAGTGGACAGTGTGGGGTCGGAGGTGCGGAGCAGGTACTTGCCGTCGAGGTTGGTTTCGCGGGCGATCGCGGCCTGGTCGACGCGCAGCAGTCCGCCCGGGGTGCGGCGCAGGTAGCGTTTCAGGTGGGGCTTGGTGGAGATCACGCCGGCCAGTTCGTCGCGCCGGGATCGGGGCAGGGTGTCGGTGCCGTCGATCAGGTCGGTCAACGCGGCAACGTGCCGGGCGCGGGTGGCGGCGTCGCGTTCGGCCTCGGCGGGGTTGTAGCACACGACGAACCGGTCGTCGGCCAGGTCCGGGCCGAGACGCACCTCTTTGACCTGCAGGTTGTCGCGGACGGTCTGGTAGCGGCCCTGCCGGGACAGGGCGGCGTCGGCGGCGGGGGTGCCGCCGCGCAGTTTCTCGCCGAGGATGTAGTGCCCGCCGCCTTGTTGCAGGAAGCGGCGGTTGGCCGCGGACGCGAACCCGCGGTCGGCGACCCAGACCACCCGGGCCAGGCTCCAGGCGCGCATGTCGGTCTTGACCTGGCGGATCAGGGCGGAGTCGGCGGTACTGCCCGGCCAGCACCAGCAGCGCACCGGAATGCCGTCGCGGGTCACGGCCATGCCAACGATGACCTGGGGCAGGTCGTCGCGGTGGTCCTTGGACTTGCCGTAGCTGCGGAACCCGCCGGTGGCGGCCGGTTCGGTGTCGTTGGTGGGCCGGCCGTGGACGTCGCGGCCGATCGGGTCGTCGGCGTCGGTTTCGAAGTAGGTGGAGGTGGTGTCGAAGAACAGCAGGTCGACTTCGAGGTTGAGCAGGTGCGCGGTAGCTGTCAAGATTTTGAGGCAGGTAGGTCAGGGATTCTTTGAGTCGGTGTTCTTGCTGGTCGGGGTGGGTGGGTTGATCCAGGCTGCGGTGGGAAGGGCGGCGGGTTCGGGGTGTTTGCGGACGAAGCGTTCGGGGTTGCGCTGGTAGGCGGCGGTCAGGACCTCGGCTCGGACGGCGTTGACGGCGTCGGTGTGTCCATAGTGGACGTCGTGCGGTGTGTGCCAGGCGATCCCGGAGTGCCGGTGCGCGGTGTTGTACCAGGTGAAGAAGGTGCGGCAGAAGTCGCGGGCCTGCTCGATGGTGTCGAAGCGGTCCGGGAAGTCGGGCCGGTACTTCAACGTCTTGAAGTGCGCTTCGCTGTACGGGTTGTCGTTGGAGGTCCGCGGTCGTGAGTGGCTCTTGGTGACGCCGAGGTCGGCGAGCAGGAACGCGACCGGTTTGGAGGCCATCGACGTGCCGTTGTCGGCGTGGATGGTCAGCGTGTCGCGGTCGATGTGCTGCTTGGCGATCGTGTCGGCGAGGAGTTGCTCGGCCAGGGCGCTGCTTTCGCGGTCGGCCAGGAGCCAGCCGACGACGTAGCGGGAGTAGATGTCGATGATCACGTAGAGGTGGAAGTAGGACCACTTCGCCGGTCCGGCCAGCTTGGTGATGTCCCAGGACCAGACGCGGTTCGGACCGGTGGCGACCAGTTCTGGTCGGACCCGCGTCGGGTGGGTGGCCTGCCTGCGCCGTTCGCGGACCTCGCCGTGCTCGCGCAGGACCCGGTACATGCTCGACACCGACGCGATGTAGGCGCCCTCGTCGAGCAGTTCGTGGTAGACGGTCGCCGGGGACTTGTCGACGTGCTCGGGATGGTTCAGCAGCGACCGCAGCGTGTCCCGCTCGGCCCGGGACAGCGCCCGCGGCTGCGGTCTGCGTTCCCGTGGCGGGCGCACCGGCGCCGGCGACTGACGGTGCCGGCGGTAGTGGTTGGCCTGCGGCCGTCCGGCCGCCGCGCACGCCGCCCGGACCGACCCGAGCAGTCCGGTCAGCTCGACGATCGCCTCGTCGATCATGGCGTCGGCTCGCTCCCGCTGCTCGGGCTGCCGGTCGCGAGTTGACCCAGCAGCGCGGAGAGTTTTCCCTGCACCTCGATCACCGCCCGAGCCTTCGCAAGCTCGGCCTGCAGCCGTTCGTTCTCCCGGCGCAGCCGGGCGGTCTCCCGCTCCCGTGGATCGGCCGGCGGACGCCCGACCGGCTTCGCAAGGGCCTCCCGCGCCCCGGCATCACGCTGGGAACGACACGCCGCGATCAGCGACGTATATAAGCCCTCCCGCCGCAGCAGAGCACCCTTACCCGCCTTGTTCAGCGACTCGTACTCCTCCAGAATCCGAGCCTTGTAGGCGGCCGAATACGTACGTGACCGGGCCTTCGCCGGCACCTCAGGATCGGGTACCTCGCTACTGGAACTCACCGGGCCGGGTCTCCTCGCTCGCCCTCAACTCAACATTTGAAGAGTAGATCTTGCCTCTCATGATCTTGGCAGAGAGGGGCTTGGACGGAGCTTGACCCGCGTGCTGTGTGGAACAGGGTGGGCGCGGCTCCGCCGGCGGATGGGCTGGCGGGCGACCGGCGTGTGTGGGCGGTCGTCTGATTCAGGTTCCTTCGGTGGTTGCCCGAAGCAGTTGACTGTCGTGTGTGCCCGTGTGGGCCGGTGTTGCGGCCGTATCGAAGGCGGGCAGGTGCTGCGGGTTGGTCAGTAGTGGGGCAAAGCCGAGTTCGGCGGCGCCGACAAGGGTCGCGTCGTCGGCCAGACCCGAGGTGCGCAGTCGTACCCGCTCGCGGGCCACCGGCAGAACGTTGATCGCGATCCGGGCACGCACCTGCGCCGACGCGGCTGGGTAGACGTCGCGCAGCATCCCGCCGAAGATCACCATGGCCGGGTTGAACAAGTTGATGAGGTTGGCCACGCCGATGCCGAGCCAGTCCCCGAT